>NZ_JBFUAG010000001.1:0-583929 GCF_056406375.1 Rhodobacter sp. P1_C2 | reverse complement strand
CCGTCTGGCGTCGTCTGCGTCTCGGTGAGGCGGTATTTAGGGAAACACCACAAAACCCGCAAGCGAAAAAAACACCCTTCATGACGATTTCTTGTCAGCCCCAACAAAACTTGAACTTTTTGAGCGCTTCGCCGCCAACCGACTCACCCGGCGAATCCACCCCAAACCCCACAACACCCCACGCAACCCAAAATCTGGGGATAACTCAAACGAATCCAGCAACTTCATGCGTGATTCGACCGCCGCAGATGGTCAGAGCGATTCCCAAGGCGGGCCAATCCCCCTGCCCCGCTCAGGGCATGACCTCGAACCGGTCGACGTCGACCATGCCATGATCGGTGATCTTCAGATGCGGGATGACCGGCAGGCAGAGGAAGGCCAGTTGCAGGAAGGGTTCTTCCAGCGTGACCCCCAAGGAGGCCGCCGCCGCCCGCAGCTTGACCAGCGAGGCCCGCACCTCCTCGAAACTGCCGAGGCTCATCAGGCCTGCGACCGGCAGCGGGATCTCGGCCAGCACCACGCCGTTTTCGACCACGACGAAGCCGCCCTCGATCTCGCCCAGCCGGTTGGCGGCCTGGGCCATGTCGTCATAATCCGCACCCACCACCGCGATGTTGTGGTGATCGTGGCAGACAGTGGAGGCGATGGCACCGCGTTCCAGCCCGAAGCCCTTCACGAAGCCGGTGGCGAGGTTGCCGTTGACGCCGTGCCGCTCCAGCACGGCGATCTTGACCAGGTCGCGGGCGATGTCGGGGCGCTTGTCGCCATCGACGGGCGGGATCTGATAGGTCAGGTGTTCGGTGATGATCTTGCCGGGAATGACACCGATGACCGAGGTTTCGACCCGGTTGCCGCCGGTGCGGAAGTGGTGACCCTCCACCCTCCGCGCCTTGACCGAATGGCGCGCCACCGGGGCAATCTCCTCTCGCGTGGCAAAGGCGGCTTCGTTGACCAGACGCCCGCCGGCCAGCACGGAATGCACATGGCACGCCTCCAGACTGTCGACCACGGCGATATCGGCGCGTTTGCCCGGGGCGATCAGGCCGCGGTCCTTCAGGCCGAAGGCCTCGGCCGCGGAAAGGCTGGCGGCGCGGTAGACGGCGAGCGGCGGCGCACCCAGCGCAATCGCGGTGCGGATGATATAGTCGAGATGGCCATGTTCGCCGATATCCAGGGGATTGCGGTCATCGGTGCAGAAACAGAGGTAAGGCGCCTGCCGTTCGGTCAGAAGGCCCACCAGCGCATGCAGGTCCTTCGACACCGAGCCTTCGCGGATCAGCACCCGCATCCCCTTGCGCAGCTTTTCCAGACCCTCGTCATAGCTCGTCGCCTCGTGTTCGGTCCTGATCCCCGCCGCGATATAGCCGTTGAGATCCTTGCCGCGCAGCAGGGGGGCGTGACCGTCGATATGGCGGCCCTCGAAGGCGGCGAGCTTGGCCATGCAGCCGGGGTCGCGGTTCAGGACACCGGGGTAGTTCATGAACTCGGCCAGGCCGATCACCTTGGGATGGTGCATCAAGGGCACGATATCGGCGGCCTCCAGAATGGCGCCGGTCGTCTCCATATGGGAGGAGGGCACGCAGGAGGAGAGGTTCACCCGCAGGTCCATCAAGAGCCGCGGCGCCGCATCGAGGAAATAGGTGATGCCGGGAATGCCGCAGACATTGGCGATCTCATGCGGGTCGCAGATCGCGGTGGTCACGCCATGCGGGGTGACGCAGCGGTCGAACTCGAACGGCGTCACCAGGCTGGATTCGATGTGCAGATGGGTGTCGATGAAGCCGGGGACGAGGATCTTGCCGCTGACATCCAGCACCTCGCGCCCCTCATAGCTGCCAAAGACGCCGACGATGGTATCGCCACAGATCGCCACATCGGTCTCGACCAGATCGCCGGTGATCAGATCCAGCACGCGGCCGCCTTTCAGGACCAGATCGGCAGGCACCTCTCCGCGCCCCTGAGCGATGCGGGCTTCCAGACGGGCTTGGGTCATGGCGGTCTCCTTTCCCGTATGGAAGCGCAGAAGCAAGGTCATGGCAAGGCGGAATGGGCTTGAAGCTGCCCCGGCGCGATGGTCAAATGAGGCATGCCAGATACCGTCGACAGACCGTTTTCGCGCCCGCTTCTGGGCATCATGTTGAAAGTCGGCTCGGTGCTGGTCTTCATCATCATGCAATCGCTGATCAAGGCCACGGCCGATCATGTCCCGCCCGGCGAGGTGGTGTTCTTCCGCTCGGCCTGGGCGATCCCGGTGATCGTGGTCTGGCTGGCGATGCAGGGGCAGCTGACCACCGGCTTTCGCGCCAAGCAGCCGCTGGGTCATATCTGGCGCGGGCTGATGGGGACGCTCGCGATGGGGCTTGGCTTCGCCGGGCTGGCCTATCTGCCGCTGCCCGAGGTGACGGCGATCAGCTATGCCTCGCCGCTGATGGTGGTGATCCTGGCGGCGATGTTCCTCGGCGAGGAGGTCCGCCTCTTCCGGATGACCGCCGTCGCCATCGGCCTGATCGGTGTGCTGATCGTGCTGAGCCCGCGCCTGTCGATCGGGGTCAGCGCCGGCTCGCGCGAGGCATTCGGGGCGATGGTCGTGCTTTTCTCGGCGGTCTTTGCCGCCCTGGCGCAGGTCTTCGTCCGCAAGCTGGTGCTGATCGAATCCACCACGGCCATCGTCTTCTACTTCTCGATGACGGCCACGCTGCTTTCGCTCGCGACGATCCCCTTCGGCTGGGTCTGGCCGACGCCGCTGGAATTTGCCCTGCTGGTCGCCTGTGGCATCCTGGGGGGTGTCGGACAGATCCTGCTGACCGCCAGCTACCGCGAGGCGGATGCCTCGCTGGTGGCGCCTTTCGACTATGCCTCGATGATCTTCTCGCTGGCGATCGGCTTCTTCATCTTCAGCGAGGTGCCGACCCTGACCATGCTGGGCGGCGGGGCGCTGGTGGTGGCGGCCGGCATCCTGATCATCTGGCGCGAAAGGCAATTGGGGCTGGAGCGGGCGCGCGGCCGGTCGGCCACGACGCCCCAGGGCTGATCAGGACCAGCGCACCGTCACATCGGCCGGACGCGAGCCCCGCGTCACGCGGCGGATGTTGGGCATGTCATTGCCGTCGATCCAGGCGCGGGCCGCTTCCGGCGTCTTGCCGTAAAAATCCCAGCGTTCCAGCAGGCGACGGTCAAGCTCGGCCTCGGGCACGTCGATCATCACGGTGAGGTCGAAGAAATCGGACAGTTCGGTCCAGGGCGCTTCGTCAAGCAGAAGGTAGTTGCCCTCGGTCACCAGGATCCGGTGATCCTTGGTCACAAGATCGGCCGAGCCGCGCGACAATTCGAGAGCGCGGTCGAAGACCGGGATCGCCACCTCATCCTCATCCACCAGACGCGACAGAAGGTGGCGGTAGCCGGCGACGTCGAAGGTCTCGGGCGCGCCTTTGCGCGCGCGCATGCCGCGGGCGTTCAGGATGGCGTCGTCGTAGTGAAACCCGTCCATCGGCACGACGCGGGCATCGGCGCCCAAAGCCTCGACCACCGCTTCGGCCAGGGTGGATTTGCCGGCGCCGGGCGGTCCGGCAAGGGCGGCGATGAACCGCCCCTGCACGTTTTCCGCCCGGCGGCGGATCTCTTCAGCCAGTTCGACCGGAGTCATGCCGCCTCGTCAAGATCGTCGGGCAGTTTCGCGCCGGTCATATAGGCCACCGCATCCGACATCGAATGCCGCTTGGGGTCGATCACGCAAAGCCGGCGGCCCAGACGGTGGACATGGACGCGGTCGCAGACTTCGAAGACATGCGGCATGTTGTGGCTGATCAGGATGATCGGAATGCCGCGCGAACGGACATCCTTGATCAGGTCCAGCACCCGGCGGCTTTCCTTGACGCCAAGCGCCGCGGTCGGCTCGTCCAGGATCACGACGCGCGAGCCGAAGGCCGCGGCCCGCGCCACCGCCACGCCCTGACGCTGGCCGCCCGAAAGCGTCTCCACCGCCTGGTCGATGTTCTGGATCGTCATCAGCCCCAGTTCCGACAGCTTTTCCCGGGCAAAGGCACGCATCCGGGTCCGGTCGGTCATCCGCAGCACATTGCCGAGGAAGCCCGGCTTGCGCCATTCGCGGCCAAGGAACATGTTGTCGGCGATCGACAGCGCCGGCGACATGGCGAGGTTCTGGTACACCGTCTCGATCCCTTCCGAACGGGCATCGTCCGGGCTGCGGAAATGGACGGCCTTGCCTTCCAGCTCGATCGTGCCGTGGTCGGGGGTCACGGCGCCCGAAAGCGCCTTGATCAGGGTGGATTTGCCCGCGCCATTGTCGCCGATCACGCCGAGGATCTCACCCGGGTAAAGATCGAAGTCCGCGCCGTTCATCGCCACCACGGTGCCGTAGCGTTTCATCAGGCCGCGTGCCTTGATGACGGGGGTCACGTCAGGATGAGTCACTTGGAAGCCCTCCGCAGATATTGATCCAAGGCCACGGCGATGATGACAAGGCAGCCGGTCGCAAAGGTCTGCCAGTAGCTGTCCACACCCGCCAGCGAGAGGCCGGTCACGAAAACGCCCACGATGATCGCCCCGAGGACCGAGCCGACGATCGAGCCGCGCCCGCCGAACAGCGAGGTGCCGCCGATCACCACGGCGGTGATGGAGTCGAGGTTGATCGTC
This sequence comes from Rhodobacter sp. P1_C2, assembly GCF_056406375.1. Classification (NCBI taxonomy): domain Bacteria; kingdom Pseudomonadati; phylum Pseudomonadota; class Alphaproteobacteria; order Rhodobacterales; genus Rhodobacter; species Rhodobacter sp. P1_C2. The sequence continues at coordinate 579,276 of NZ_JBFUAG010000001.1, read as the reverse complement.
TCAAAGCCGATCGGAGAGATCGAGCCAACCCGGCCCACCGCCACCCAGGAGGCAAAGCCACAGATCAGACCGGCCACGCCGTAGACCGAGATCAGGGTCTTGTCGACCGCGATCCCCGACAGCATCGCCGCATCGGGATCATCGCCAAGCGCATGGACATGGCGGCCCCAGGCGGTGCGGTTCAGGACGTACCACATCACGAAAGCCAGAACGACCAGCATGATCATCCCGAAGGTGATGGTGGCGGCCCCCACCTTCATCCTTTCGCCAAAGAACAGAAGCAGGTTCGCCTTGGCCTCGATGTCGACGTTGCGGATCGATTCCGAATGGGAATAGGCCAGCTTCAGCGCGCGGAAGATCGACAGCGTGCCGAGCGTCACGATGAAGGGCGGCAGCTTGACCTTGGCGACGAGAAAGCCGTTGAACAGGCCCATCGCCGTGCCGGCCGCGATGCCGATCAGGATGGCGATCGGGGCGGGAAGACCCCAGTTGACCGAGAGGTTGCCCATGATGAGCGAGGACAGCACCAGCATCTCACCGACCGAAAGGTCGATGCCCGCGGTCAGGATGACCACGGTCTGCGCCAGGGCCACAAAGCCGGTGACCGTCACCTGCTGCAGCACGGTGGTCAAGGCGCCCATGCCCAGGAAACGCGGGGCCACGACACCGAAGGCCAGAACGGAAATCACCAGGACCAGCGCCGGGATCATCGTCGGATTGTCGCGCAGGTAACCGCGCAGCTTGGCGATCGGCGTCTTGTCGTCCTTGTCGAACTGCGCAACCGTCTTGTCGGCCGCGTCCAGCTTGGCCTCGAAGTCGGAAATCGTTTTGGTTGGTGTGTCTGGACTGCTCATTGCTATGAAGCCCTTCCCTCGGTTCGGATCATCCGGGACTTCAGCGCCCGGTATGAAGAAGGGCGAGACTAGCCCCGCCCTTCAGTGAATTAAATCAGACCTGCTGTCCTAACTCAGCCCCAGCAGAGTTCGGTGCCCTTGGCCGAGTCGATCGACTCCACGCCGGCTGCGGGCTTGTCGGTGACAAGGTTCACACCGGTGTTGAAGAAGGTCAGACCTTCGGAAGCCTGCGGCTTGGTGCCGTCCTTGGCATAGGCCACGATGGCCTCGATGCCCTTGGACGCCATCAGCAGCGGGTATTGCTGCGAGGTGGCGCCGATGACGCCGGCCTTGACGTTGGCCACACCCGGGCAGCCGCCGTCGACCGAGACGATCAGAGCGGTCTTGCCTGCAGCTTTCAGCGCCTGGAAGGCACCTTCAGCAGCCGGCTCGTTGATCGTGTAGACGACGTTGATGTCCGGGTCCTTGGCGAGCAGGGTTTCCATCGCCTTCTGGCCGCCAGCCGGCGACGCTTCCGAGGATTCGTGGCCGATGACGCGGGCGTCCTTCTCGGACCCCATCACGGTCAGGTCCGGAACTTCGATGCCGAAGCCCTTGAGGAACCCGGTGTCGCGCGCCACGTCCACCGAGATGTTGTCCTTGTTGATGTCGAGCATCGCGATCTTGGCCGAGGCGGCAGCGTCGCCGAGCGTGGCCTTGGCCCATTCGCCGATCAGGATGCCGGCCTGGAAGTTGTCGGTCGCAAAGGTCATGTCCTGCGCATCCTTGTCCGCCAGGGGCGTGTCAAGCGCGATGACGAGGATGCCGGCAGCGCGGGCGTCCTTCAGGGCCGGGCCGACCGAGTCGTTCGAGGGCGTGATCAGGATACCCTTGGCGCCACCGGCGACGCAGTTTTCGATCGCGGTGATCTGCGGGCCGGCATCGCCGTCCTTTTCGCCGGCGTAAGCCTGGAAGTCCAGACCAGCGTCCTTGGCGGCCTTTTCAGCGCCTTCCTTCATCTTCACGAAGAAGGGGTTGGTGTTGTTCTTGGTGATCAGGCAGGCCAGATCGGCGGCAGATGCCGAACCTGCGATCAGGGCCAAGGCGGCGGCGCCCATGAAGGCGGCTGCTTTGAACTTCATTGGTAGTCCTCCCAAGGATCGGGGGATGTTTCCCCCATTTGCAATCTCACCCGCCAGCTCGGACCCTCCCAAAGTCTGGCGATGGGGCGGAGAAAACATGATTCCCGGCCCTGCGTCAAGATAAATAAATCACTGTGATTTATTATTGACAGCGCGCTTTCTTCCGGTCCAGTGTCACGCAATCCCGCGGGTCGGCGGGTTCTCTCATATTCCTGCGGTGCGACGATGCTGATCGGTATTCCTGCAATTCTTGGCCCGGAGCTGTTGTTCACGCTGCGCTCTATGGGGCATGGCGACGAGATCGCCCTGGTCGACGCCAACTACCCGGCGCAGGAACATGCCCGGCGTCTGGTGCGGGCGGATGGCCATGGCATGATGGCGCTGCTGGAGGCGATTCTGGCGGTGATGCCGCTCGACCGTGCCGTGCCGCAGGCGATTCTGCGGGCCTCGCTGAACAACGACCCGGCGCAGGCCGGGGAATTTCACCTCGGCTTTGACGCGGCCTGTGCACGGTTGGCCCCGGGCTATTCGGTGACGCCGCTGCACGGATCGGACCTCTATCCACGCATTCGGGCGGCGCATACCATCGTGGCGACCTCTGAAACCGCGTTCTTTGCCAATGTGATTCTGCGCAAGGGCGTGATCGGGGCAGACGGCCGCCCGGTCTGATCCGGGTGGACTCAAGCGGTGACGGGGCGATGCTAGTTCCACAGGAGACCTTCAGCGAGAAGACCACAGCCGAGGTTGCTGCCCCCCGCGGCACCAACCAGTCCGGCATGCGCGCCTATAACGAAAGGCTGGTCCTGTCGCTGGTGCGCCAGCACGGCGCGCTGGCCAAGTCCGACATCGCCCGGATGACCGGACTATCGGCGCAGACCGTCTCGGTGATCATGCGGGCGCTGGAACAGGACGGGCTTTTGCTGCGCGGCGAGCCGATCCGCGGCAAGATCGGCCAGCCCTCGGTACCGATGTCGCTGATGGCGGAAGGGGCCTTCTTTCTGGGGCTGAAGATCGGGCGACGCTCGACCGATCTGGTGCTGGTCGATTTCCTGGGCCAGGTCCGCAGCACGCATCGCAGGGTCTACCGCTATCCCACCCCCGACGCCGTGGTGGGCTTTGTGACCGAGGCCCTGCCCGGCCTTCTGAACCAGCTGACCGACCAGCAGCGCGAAAGGATCAGCGGCCTTGGCGTCGCGATGCCCTTCCAGCTGTGGAGCTGGGTTCAGGCCCTGCATGCCCCGCAGGAAGAGATGGACAACTGGCGCGACCGCGACATCCAGGCCGAGCTCGCCGCGATCACCGGCCTGCCGGTCTATGTGCAGAACGACGGCACCTCGGCCTGCGGGGCAGAGCTGGTCTTCGGCACCGGCGACCGGCCCAAGGATTTCCTCTATTTCTACTTCGGCACCTTCATCGGCGGCGGGCTGGTCCTGAACGGCCAGCTGTTCCTGGGCCGGACCGGCAATGCCGCAGGCGTGGGGCCGATGCCGGTGCCCGGGCCGGATGGCAAGATGCGCAGGCTCTTCGATGCCGCCTCGATGGCGGTTCTGGCCACGATGATGGAGGAAGCGGGCGAAAGCTCGGACCATCTGTGGGAAAGCCCGGACCGCTGGAATGTGTCCGAGCGGCTGTTGCGCCGCTGGGTCGATGTCGCGGCAGAGGGGCTGGCCGGGGCGATCCTGTCGGCCGCGGCCCTGCTGGAGCTGGAGGCCGTGCTGATCGACGGCTGGATGCCCACCTCGGTGCGCGCCCTCGTGACGCGGCGCACCCAGCAAGCCCTGCTGCGGCTGGACATGTCCGGCGTGGCGATGCCCCAGATCCGCGAGGGCACGGTGGGCGCGCAGGCCCGCTCGCTGGGCGCGGCGGCGATCCCCCTCAGCCAGCGCTACCTGATCGACCAGAACGCCGCCGCCCGCGGCGCGTGAAACGGCAAAAGGCCTAATGCACCACGGCGGGGCGCGGGCTGACCGGTTCGGGCCGCAGGATGAAATCCGAGGCCTTCTCGCCGATCATGATGGTGGCCGCATTGGTATTGCCGCTGATCAGCGTCGGCATGATCGAGGCATCCGCCACCCGCAGCCCCTGCACTCCATGCACCCGCAGCCGGTCATCGACCACCGCCATCGCATCCGACCCCATCTTGCAGGTGCCCGAGGGGTGATAGATCGTCTCGACATTGGCGCGCAGATATTCGTCGATCTCGGCATCGCTGCGCAGCCCGGCGCCGGGCGCAAATTCGCTGCCGCGATAGGGATCGAAGGCCTTCTGCGCCACGATCTCGCGCCCGATCCTGATGCCCTCGCGGCAGACCCTGATGTCATCCGGGTCCGAGAAGTAGTTGGGCTGGATCTCGGGATGCTGGCCCGGGTCGGTCGAGCGGATCTTCAGCCAGCCCCGGCTTCTGGGGCGCGAGAGGTTGAGATAGGGGGTGAAGCCATGCTCGGGGATGATCTCGCGGCCATGATCGCGGTACATGATCATCTCGAAATGGAACTGGATGTCGGGGGCCACCACATCGGGGCGGGATTTCACGAAGGCCAGCGCCTCGATCCCGTGATAGGCGCCCGGCCCGCCCCTGTCCCACATGTAGCGGCCAAGGGCGAGCGCCGCGCGAAGCGGTCTGACATAGGGCAGAAGCGTGATCGGCTGGGTGCAGCGGGTCTGCACGCCAACCGCCAGATGGTCCTGCAGGTTCTGCCCGACACCGGGCAGGGCCGCCTCGACCTTGATGCCCAGCGATTGCAGATGATCGGGCGCGCCGATGCCCGACAGCTGCAACAGCTGCGGCGAGTTGATCGCGCCGCCCGACAGGATGACCTCGCGGTCGGCAAGAAGCCGGGTGACGCGCCCGTCCTTGAGATAGTCGACGCCGATCGCCCTGCCGTTCTCGATGACGATCTTGGTCGCCAGCGCCCGGGTCAGGATCGTCAGGTTGGGCCGATCCTTGACCGGGTGCAGATAGGCGAAGGCGGTGCTGGACCGCGTGCCATCGGCGCCATTGGTCTTCAACGTGCTGTCACAGGGGCCGAAACCCTCCAGATTGCCGCGGTTGAAATCGTCGCGGTAGGGGTAACCGAGCGCCTGGCCCGCCGCGATGAAGGCCTTCGACAGCGGATGGCGGATGCCATAGCGGCTGGTGTACAGCGGCCCGCCCGTGCCGTGGCAGGGATCGCTCTCGCCATTCCAGTTCTCTGCCCGCAAAAACTGCGGCAGACAGTCCTCGAAGCTCCAGCCCCGGTTGCCAAGCTGCGCCCAATGGTCGTAATCGGTGGCGCTGCCGCGGATATAGACCATCGCATTGACGCAACTGCAGCCCCCCAGCACCTTGGCGCGCGGCCAGAACAGGCTGCGGCCGGCCAGATGCTCTTGCGGGGCGGTGTGATAGCCCCAGTCGACCTGGCCGCTTTTCATCAGCTGGAAATAGCCGGCGGGCATGTGGATGAAGGGGCTCTTGTCCCAGCCACCGGCCTCCAGCAAGGTGACCTGCACCGCAGGGTCCGCCGACAACCGGTTCGCCAGCACGCAACCCGCTGATCCGCCGCCCACCACGATGTAATCGGTCATCCGTCGCCCTCCGCCCCCGGTGCAAACCTTCCAGGGCCCACCCCGCACTCTGTGCAACCCGGCCCCGGATGTCCATGCCGTGCACGCGCCGCCCATCCGCGACATTTGCGTTGCAAGGGCTGGGGATAGGCATTCATACTGCGCCCCGATTGTGACAGGTGAAGGCGTGGAATGAAGATCGAGTTTCTGATTGCAGGCAGCCCGAATGACGCATTTTATTCGCAGGTCGGGATGTTCAGACTGGCCCTCGATGCCCTGGGCGACCGTTACCGCCGCGCCCGGGTCGTCTTGTGTCTCGTCGCGGAAGAAGGTCCCACGCCCCTGCCCGACCGCTGGGCACCGTGGTTCGACCGGATCGAGATCCACTGGGCCGACCCGAAATATGCCTTCCGCCTCGATCACGGCAATGCGCTCTTCGGTCTGACCGATCTGACGGCGGATGTCTCGATCATCTGTGACGCCGACACGATGTTCCTGCGCCCCCTGCCCGAGGATTTCCTGACCGGCATGTTGGAAGCGCCGGCCATCTGCGGCGTGATTGCGCATTACCCGACGCCGACCCATAACTTTGACACATTTCCCGGGCCCGCCACGGCGCGGGAAATGTGGGAGCGGATGGGCGAGGCGATTGGCACCCCGATCCCCCTGAGCGCCCCCTATGCGCTGGCGCGCGACAAGGAACTGGGGCCATCCTTCTATGTAAACGCCGCCTTCGTCGCCGCACCGCCCGATCTTCTGCGCAGGCTTGGCGAAGAGCAGAGCGCGGTGCGCGAGGCGCAGGGAACCGTGCTGAGCAACCAATATGACGATCAGATCGCCGTGGCGCTGGCCGTGGTGAAAGCCGGGCTGCCGCACAGGCTATTGCCGCTGCGCTTCAACTTTCCCAACGACAGGGATGCCGAGGAACTTTACCCCGAGGAGATGGCGCAGATCATCATGATCCACTACCTGCGCCGCGATGCCTTTGACCGGCACGAGATCTTTGCCAGCGCCAAGGCCTTCGACGATTTCCTGGCCCTGCCGCTGGCGGGCAGCAATGCCGTCTTTCAAGAGGCCGTCCGCAAGCTGACCGCGGGCCGCTATCCCTTCGCCGCCTGATCTGTGGCAGAAGATGCACCGGTCCTTGCAGACCGCAAACGGACTCTACGCCGTTTCTGGCTTCCAGATCAGACCGTCCCAGGTTGCAAGAGCGTCGATCCGCGGTCGAAGCGGCCTTTGCCAAGCCGCCTCGACCGTGCCAACACACCCGTTCAGGGTTACTCAGAACGAACCCTCGCTGTCATTCAGCAGTTCAAGAGCCGCGAGCTTTTTCTGGGTATAGTCCTTCAGATCGAAATTATCGTCCGGCCGACGCGCCATGAAGCGCTCGGTCATAAACGAGAAGACGACATCCGGCTTCACGGCCTCGCACAGGGAATAGTCAATATTCGCTGACCAGACAAAGATCGTGCGGGCAAAAGTCTCGGCCATCAATGCTGTCAACAGATGATCGCGATACTCGCTGAACGAGTCCCCGAAGATGATGATCGTTTCCTTGTTCGGGGCCGAGTCGTTTTTGAACTCGACATAGGAGCCGACATGAAGCGACCCTTCCCCTTCGGCCTTGTGCGCTCTCTTGTAGCGAACCAGACCGTCATCGCTGACCAGCTCGGAGTCCTGACGGAAATTGGCGAAATGGGTCTTTTCTCGCGGCTGATCGGGGAGTTTCGACCCCAGATCAAAGACAAGATTCCCCTCGTGCTTCGGCCTTGAAATGAGCTCGTTCCGAAGTTCAAAGCCGAGAAATGAATTGATCAACTGATAGGCGACGAAGGCGCCCACATAGTTCCAGTGGCTGTCGGTCTGCAGATACAGTTTTTCCGGTCCATCGAGTGATTTCACATATGTGATCAAGTCCACGATATTTCCGCGGATGCTGGATGGTGCCGTCGCGTTGAATTTGATCCCCCGGCTTCTGGTCAGATCAATTGGCCAATGAAGCTTGGATCCAAGAACCGTCATCTTTTCCGGAATCATGACATGGTAGTATCGAGACCCCATGTCCTTCAGCCGTTGCGCGCGGCGGGCAATGATATTGTGCCAATCGGTGCAGACAGCCTGCTGTGTCGCGTCATCCTCCAGATACATTTCCAGCACATTATTCGATCCGGACGCGAGAAAGAGCCAGCCATCCTCACCGACCCCGACCTCGGCCACGAGCGAACCCACAGGCTGATTGAATGAAATCGTCGCATCGGGCGCAACCGGACGACGTACATTCGCGACCCGACAACAGCGGTAATAGTCGTCTCCCAACTCTTCAAGCAGGGCAAAGTAGTTCTTCTGAGAAATCTCTTCGCCGCCGCGCCGGTGAACATACCGCTCTTCGGTAAAATCCACACCTTCCGGCGCGGTGAGATCGAGAAATTCGAAAACCTGTTTCACGACAACAGGTCCGTGTTTCCGAAGGTCATCGTTGTTGATGAGCAGAACATTCTCGCGGCCGAAAAGATCGACGAATTTCTGAATCTTCTTTTCATACAGTGAAAAGCCGATGGCCATGCCCCGCAGCCGCTCACGCCCCTTTGCATTCTCATCAAGGGGCCAGTTTCGCGAGACCAGATCGTCGAATGTCATACCCTGAAGCAAGGGCAGGCGATTGATCTTCTGCATGTGTCCGAATTGGGAAATCGCTCGATCGATCGGGTTCCTGATCATGATAATGATCTTGGCGTTCGGCGAGAATTTCTTGATGCGCTCCGCAGTGGGAACATCCATGCACATGTCAAAATAGGACGGACTGGCATCCAGGTAGAACTTGCTCCTGCCGGCGTTTTCAAACTTCTTCGTGTACCACGCCTCTGAATTATTGTTATAGAACACGGAAAAATAGTGGACTTCCTTTTCAGTCCCGACCGAGACCTCTGGGTGCGCGCTCAGAAAATCATAAAGAATGGTTGTTCCGCACTTCATCGAACCGACAATGAACAGGTTCGGGCGATTTTCCTTAACTGCGGGTCTTTTCCGGACCATCGTTTAGTTTCCTTCCAGATGCTTGCGGCATTCTTCATAGTTGATCTTTTGCATTTCGATTGTGCTGGGGGACAACGAAACGCGCGATGCGATGAGATTGTGCATGGTGTCGATTTCCGACAGGTGCTTGTCGACCTTCAACGCATGGGTGACGCTGATCCGGTGCCTGCGGTGCGTGTTCAGCGCATCGGGGAGATAGCTGACACGGCTGCCGGCGCGGGCGCAGATTTCGGCGTAGAGCCGCCAGTCGCCCGCCACGCTGTAGGTGTAAAGCTCGTCACCCACCGCGTCGAAAGCGTCCAGCAGGGTCTCGCGGTGGAAGATCACCCCGGAGACGTTCAGGATGACGTTCTTGATCGCCAGGAAGCGGGCGAGGAACTCCGGCCCGTCCATGTCGAAGGGCTTGTCGAAGGCGCCCGGTTCGATCTGGTTGATATAGGGCTTGTAGCTGTCGCCCAGACGTTCGCTGTTCTCGTCGATCTGGTTGCTGTCGGTGAAGCCCAGCACGCTGCCGGCCAGTTGCATCTGCTCGATCAGCCGCGAGACGAAGGTCGGGTCGGCCAGATCATCCGCCTCGCCGATCCAGACATATTCGCCTTGGGCCAGTTCCACCCCCTTGCGCCATTGCGGGAAGGGAGAGCCGCTGTTCTTCAGGTTGACATGCAGGTCGATCACCCGCCCTGCCGCGCTGGCCGTGCGCTTGATCTCTGCCAGGCTGTTGTCGGGCGAGGCATCGTCCAGGACCACGACCTCGCGCAGCGGATAGTTCTGCTCGAAGACCGTGCGCAGGCGGGCGCCGATATAGGCCTCGTATTTGTAGTTCGGCACCACGGCCGAAACGGTCGGCGTGTTCGGCAACAGGCGCTGGACAAGACCGTAAGCATAGGCGGCGAAGTTGTACTTCTCGGCGATCTCGGCCTGACGGGCCTTGGCGGCGCGGCGGCTGCGCTGGTTGAGCATGGTCAGAATGGAATCGGTCACGGCGCCGGGATCGCTGCTTTGCAACAGGACGCCATGTTTGCGGATCAGCGTGTCACAGCCGCCGCAGCCTTCGTGCCCGATGACGGGAAGGCCGGAGGCCAGCGCCTCCAGCACGACCGAGGGGAAAGGGTCCTCGCGCGAAGCCAGGTAGAAGGCGTTCGACGCCGCAAAGAAGCGGGCGATGTCATCCCGGTGGCCAAGGATGCGGACCCGGTCGCCAAAGCCCGAGGCATCGATTTCCGGCTGGAACCAGTTGATCGTCTCGCCCGCCGGCGCGCCGACCCAGAGGAAGGCGATGTCGTCGTAATTCGCGCAGAGGCTCAGGCCGGCCGAGACGAAACGGTCGATCCCCTTGCGCAGATCGGCATAGCCGACGCCCAGCACGATCTTGGTTTCCGGGGCGAGGCCCAGTTCGGCGCGCAGGCCATTGTCGCCTTGGGCAATCTCCAGAACGCTGGTGTTGTAAAGGCCTTGAGGGAAGACCTCTGCCACATGTTCCACCCCGCCGGTGAAGGAGATGAAGCCATCCCTCACGACCTCGGCCGGGAAGACGACATGGTCCGACATGGCGGCGATCTTCTTCGCGGGCTCCTGAAGATTGTAGCTTTTCAGCAGGTTGGGAAGCTCGTGGATCAGCGAGACGACGGTGAAGCCGGCCGCTTTCAGATCGGGCAGGAAACGCCCCGACGGCGTGGTGTTGGTGATGGCAAGCGTATAGCCGTCCGCGGCCAGATCCTCGAAGATCGCGGCGCTGTCGCGTGCGCCCGGCTTGCAGACCTCGACATGGCCGATTTCACGGTAGCGCGGCAGCAAGGGACCATCGTCGCCCAGAACATAGCAGACCGAAACGCCGAAGCGCGACACCAGGGTCTTGCCGAGGTTCAGCGCCAGCGTCTGCGCGCCGTTGATATGCGCATCATGGCCAACGATCACGACATTGACCTTGTGATTGGCCGAGGTCTCAGAAGCGTTGTGGACCGCGCGGGAAAGCGCGTTCAGATAGGCCGCGCCATAGTGGACATCGGGTTCAAGAACCGCACCTTCCGCCCATTCGTTCCAGGCGTTCACGCACATGATGGGCTCGCCATGCACCGGATTGGCCTGGGCATAGGACAGCATGGATTCGCACCAGTCGGCGAATTTGTCCGGGGTCGAACCGTGGATGATCATGCCGCGGCCCGGGCGGCGTGCCTCGTTGTCCCATGTCGGCGTGACGGTGCGGATCAGGGGGAATTCCGTGCGCGTCTCGCCGGTCGAACGCTCGGTCATGTCGTCGTAGCTGATGATATGGCCGGCGTAATCGGGATCGAGCAGGTCGATCTTGCCGTTCAGCGGCGGCAGGTCCTGGCAGATCTTGTGCGGCGGGAATTCGATGGCCCCGTCGAGATCATATTTGCGCGGATCGAGGTCGCCAAAGCCCTGCGCCATCAGGATCAGCGGATCAAGGCCATGCCGGGTCCGCATCAGGGCGCGCCAGGCCTTGATCTTCTCCCTCGCCTCCGGAATCTCACCGGGGCGATAGATGAAGAACAGCGGGCGTGACCCGATCCGGATATAGCGACGGTCCTTCATGTGGCGCGCCAGGTCGTCGATGAAGGGAACATCGTCCTCTTCCCGGTAATTCTGCCCGAGGATGATCTGTTGTGCCGAGCCGTCCCAGGTCCGCGTCCAGTTTTCGTTCGCCCACATCAGGCAGAAGGGGAAATCAAGGCTCGGATCGGCCAGCAACCGCTCCATCGGGGTTTCCAGCACGCGCTTGCCGTCGAACCAGTAGTGATAGAAGCAGAAGCCGAACAGCCCGGCGGCCTTGGCCATCTCGATCTGACGGCGCATCGCGTCGCCTTCGGACAGGTCATAGCAGCCAAGATCCCGCGGGATGCGCGGCTGGATATGGCCCATGAAGCGCGGCAGGGCGCGCGGCAGATTGCGCCATTCGGTGAAGCCATCGCCCCAGTTCTTGTTGTTCACATCCACCGCGTGGAACTGCGGCAGGTAATAGGCCAACACCTTGGCCCGCTTGCGGCGGCCGACGCCGATGGTCGGGTCGAACTCTTCGAAGTCGGGGCCCGGGGCCACGGCGAGCGTATGGGCGTCGTAGACATTGCCGGTCTGCTTGCCGAGTTTCGGCAGAGCGCGGCCCTCGGCATGGCCTGCGGCGCAGTAATGGGTGAAAGGGTTCATCCCGGCGGCGGCGACATCGCGGTGCATGGACAGGTAGTGCCAGGTCGAGAACCACGGCGCCGGATCGCGCCCCTGCTGCCAGCCCTCCTGCAGGTAATGCGAGGCGGGGTCTGCGGGCCGGTCCTCGGGGGTGAAACCTGCGAGGTAGAAATCCTTCTCGAAAAGGGAATCGATCAGCCAGGCATCGGGATGGCGCGCGACTTTCGGCCCAGGAATATCCTCGGGCGCGGGCTTCCACCGGGCGTGGATCACATTGCCGGTCGGATCGCGCAATTCGATGCTGGTGCCGGGGTCCCGCATGATCTCGGGCGTCAGGTTGATCGGTTGCGGCTCGGGGCCGACCCACAAAAGCCGCGTGGCACGCCCGTTCACATGCAGGGAATGCTGCGAATATTCATCCGCCCTCGCCTCGAGCACGGCCCCGGCCTTGACGATCCGCGCGCCGTGGTTCTCTTGCGCGATCAGCAGGAACTCCTGGCCATCCACCACCAGCCGCACATCGCCGGTCGAGGGGGTGATCGGGATTTCCAGGTTGGGGACGGTCTGGGGTTCCAGATGGTCCGAGGTCATCACGATGGAGGAGGCGTCGGCCTCGCTGGTGTTGACCAGATAGGGGCGCGTGCACAGCATGACGCAGGGCTGTTCGGTGTCGAAACGCCGGCGCCAGAAGCACATGAAGACCTGAACGATGCGAGTGCCACCTGTCTCGGGGATGCGGACCCGGATCTTCTGGTAGTCGCCCAGTTCGGCATTGCCGGAGAATTTGGTGTCGAGCTTGATCCAGGTCTCCTTGCCCAGATCGGGGTCGAGCGAATCCTGCCATTTGATCATCAGATCCACATTGGCGCGGTGCACCGCCGCCCCCATGCAGAGCTGCACATCGCCGATGGCGGAATCGAGTTCGATCGGATCGGTCAGCTCCATCCGGATCGCATCGCTGTTGGGCGCGACGAGCAGTTGCAGCGTCGACTGGCCCGGACAGGACCATTGATCCCCGCTCACCAGCTTGCGGCTGATTTCGCCATCCAGCGCCATCCTGAAGCCCAGGGTCATCGGCAGCACGGCCTTGTCGGACCGGGCCGCGGCGTTGTGAATCATGTCGTCGAGGAGGATCGCAAAGTCTTGTCTCTTGTCGCGCGGCGTAATCAGCACACGGCCCGACTGGACCATCAGGAAGCTCACCTTTTCAAGAAGATGGGTCTTGGGGTTGAACGCTGAATCTTCCATGGGGCGGGTATCCTTCAAAGAACTTATATTGGTGTGGCTCAAACGGTCTCTTTCCATCACCTTGGCAGCGATGGCCTTTTCCGCCTGCGCGACGGCGCGCGCCTCGTCCGCAGAGAGCTGTTTGAGGAATTCGTTCATCTGTTCTGTGGCTTGCGTGGAATCGTAGCCGCGTGAGCGCGGATGATGGATCGATTCCGTCAGATCGCGCACCACCGGCAGGCCCTGCGCCTTGCAAAAGCCGATGGCTGCCCAATCGATGCCCCAACCGAGGTTGTTCTGCTCGAATTCGAGGCGGCCAAGCCGGTCCAGCACCTTCGGATGCAGACCCAGCACGATGGCATCGGTCTGGTTGACCTCGATCAGCCCGCCCAGCTGCGGGCCGCTGGTCACCAGGCCATTGGGAAAGGCTGAATTGTCGATGACCGGGGACCAGACCCCGACATCCGGACGGCTGGCGCAGACCTCCTTGTAGCGGGTGACCAGACGGCCCCAATCGGCCGAGGTGGCATCGGCCTGGATCAGCAGCAGGGCATGACCCGGCGGCACCGCCCGCAGCAGCGCGCGGAATTTGCGGCCGAAATAATGGGCCTGGGGCGTTTCCACCCAGGTCCCGGCGCCGGTTTCCGCAACCCCCGCGGCGTTGGAGTAGATGACGACAAGGTTTTCGGCCCCGGCGGGGATTGCCTCGGCAATTGCGGCGGCTGCGTCATGCATGCCATCCCAAGAGACGATACCCACCGTGAGACCGGTAATTTCTTCCATGATCAGTTCGCACTGCCCTTGTCTTGCGCCAAAGTCAGAAGGTGCTTGCCATATTCGTTCTTGGCCAGAGGCTTGGCGAGTTGCAGCAGCTCTTCGGGCGTGATCCAGCCGTTCTGGAAGGCCACTTCATCCGGGCTTCCCACCAGCATGCCCTGGCGGATCTGCAGCGTGCGCACGAAGTTGCTGGCGTCGAGCAGGCTGCTGTGCGTTCCAGTGTCGAACCAGGCATAGCCGCGGCCCATGGTCGTGACCTTGAGCGTGTTCTCCCTGAGGTAGCTTTCCAGAAGATCCACGATCTCGACCTCGCCCCGCGCCGAGGGTTTGATGGCGCGGGCCCGTGTCGGCGCGGTGCCATCCACGAAATAGAGCCCGGTCACCGCGTAATTCGACGGCGGCTTTGCCGGCTTTTCGATGATTTCGGTCACATGGCCTTCGGCGTCATAGGCCACGACGCCATAGCGTTCCGGGTCGGCGACACGGTAGCCGAAGATCGTGGCGCCCGTGGTGGCGCTGCCCGCCTCGATCAGGAACTCCGGCAGGCCGTGGCCGAAGAAGATGTTGTCGCCCAAAACCAGAACCGAGGGCGCGCCATCCAGAAACTCCTCCGCGAGGATGAAAGCCTGGGCCAGCCCGTCCGGAGAGGGCTGCGCGATATAGGTGAAGGACAGGCCCCACTGCTTGCCGTCGCCCAGCACGCGCTTGAACTGGTCCTGATCATGCGGCGTCGTGATGATCGCGATCTCGCGGATGCCCGAAAGCATCAGCACGCTCAGCGGATAGTAGATCATCGGCTTGTCGTAGATCGGCATCAGCTGCTTGGACACGCCGAGCGTCACCGGGTAAAGCCGGGTCCCCGACCCACCGGCCAGAATAATTCCCTTACGTTGAGTCACTTGACTGCTCCCAAATCAATTAAAGCTTCGGCAACTGCGGCCTTCCAATCCGGTCGCGCCAGATCAAAGCTGGACAGGCTGTCACAATTCATGCGGCTGTTGGCCGGGCGCCGCGCCGGGGTCGGATAGGCGGAGGTCGGGATATCCTCGATCTCGCAAGCCAGTCCGGCCTTCGTCATGATCTCGCGCGCGAAGTCCGCCCAGCTGACATCCGGCGCGCCCGAGAAATGGTAGGTTCCGGTCTTTTCGGGCGCCTTGGTCAGGGTCTCGGCAATCTGCAGGCAGGCCGCCGCGATGGCGCGCGCCGGGGTCGGGCCGCCGATCTGGTCGGCCACCACGGTCAGTTTCGGGCGGCTGGACCCCAGTCGCAGCATGGTCTTCAGGAAATTGTTGCCATGCGCCGAAAAGACCCAGCTGGTGCGCAGGATCGCATGGGGCCCGCCCGCCGCGCGCACCCCCTCTTCGCCTTTCAACTTGCTGCGGCCATAGGCGCCCAGCGGCGCGGTCGGGCCGCCGGGCGCGAAAGGCGTCGTGCCCTCGCCGTCAAAGACATAATCGGTGGAGATATGCACGAAGGGAATGCCCAGGGCGGCGCAAGCCTCGGCCATCGCGGTCGGCGTGTCGCCATTCACCACGGTCGCAGCCGCCTCGTCGGATTCGGCCTTGTCCACCGCCGTATAGGCGGCCGCATTGATGACAGCCCGCGGCGCATGACTGCGGATCACCGCGGCGCAGGCGGCCGGGTCCATCAGATCGGCCGCATCCCGCCCGAGAAAGACCGCATCGGGGGCAAGGCGGGCCAATTCCGTTGCGACCTGACCGGTCTTTCCGAAGACCAGCACAGCGGTGCTCATGCCAGAGGATGTCATTGGATCTCCCGATAGGTCGAAAAGTCTGTGTCTGGTCTGCGGCGGAACTGCCGGAACTCGTCAAAACGCTACACCGTAACATACCTTCGACAGGCCCACGCAGGGCTTTCCAACAGGCGCCGCGCGGAACAGTCAGGATCGTGTCGAAGCTCCGTCAGAGCGTCACGGCGGGGAAAGTCAGGCCACTTGCAAATGCACTCAACCGATTGAAAGAACGGCATTGTGGGTCACGTCTTGCCGCCCTTTCCCTTCAACCCGCCACGCCCAGGCGTTGCCCCACACCCTGGCGGGCCTGAAGCGGGCGCCACCAAGCCTCGTTGTCCAGATACCATTGGACCGTGCGCCGCAGCCCCTCTTCGACCGTGACCGAGGGCCGCCAGCCCAGTTCGGTGCGGATCCGCGTCGGGTCGATGGCATAGCGCAGGTCATGGCCCGGACGGTCCGTGACGAAGGTGATCTGTTCGGCATAGGGCCGCGCGGCGGGTTTCAGCTCGTCCAGGATGGCGCAGAGCATCTTGACCAGTTCGATATTCGTGGCCTCGTTCTCGCCGCCGATGTTGTAGGACCGACCGAGCGCGCCCTTCTCCAGCACCAGAAGCAGGGCCTCGGCATGGTCCTCGACGAATAGCCAGTCGCGCACATTCTCGCCCCTGCCGTAAACCGGGATCGGCTTGCCGGCCAAAGCGTTCAGGATCGCAACCGGGATCAGCTTTTCGGGGAAGTGGTAGGGGCCGTAGTTGTTCGAGCAATTGGTCAGCACGACGGGCAGGCCATAGGTCTCGTGCCAGGCGCGCACCAGAAAATCGCTGGCGGCCTTGCTGGCAGAATAGGGGCTGCGCGGGTCGTAGGGCGTGTCCTCGGTGAATTTGCCGGTGGTGCCCAGGCTGCCGAAAACCTCGTCGGTGGAGATATGGTGGAAGCGGAAAGCCTCCGGCCGACCCTGCGCCTGCCAATAGCCACGCGCCGCCTGCAGCATGTTGAAGGTGCCGTTGACATTGGTCTCGATGAAAGCGCCCGGACCGTCGATCGAACGGTCGACGTGGCTTTCGGCGGCCAGATGCATCACGGCATCGGGCTTGTGCTGGTCGAAGACACGGATCAGTTCCGGCAGGTCGCGGATGTTGACCTGCTCGAAGGCATAGCGCGGGCTGTCGGAGACGCTGGCCACGTTGTCCAGACAGGCGGCATAGGTCAGGCAATCGACGTTGACGATCTCATGACCCGCGGCCATCGCTCGGCGGACCACGGCGGAACCAATGAAGCCAGCCCCTCCGGTTACGAGAATTTTCATGATTTCTCCTAGATGTAGGGTGAAGACCATTCACCAAACTGCGGTGCCGCGGCGTCCTTCGCCGAAAGCACGGCAGCCGTGGTGTCGATCCCCCACTCAATCCCTACCGAGGCGAAATGGACAGCGCCGTCGCACTCCGGGAAATAATAATCCGTGCATTTGTACACGATCTCCGTGTCGTCTTCCAAAGTAACAAATCCATGAAGAAAACCCGGCGGAACCCAGAGTTGGTCACCATTTTCATAGCTCAACACCTTGGCCACCCATTTCCCGTAGTGGGGCGAGGAGACGCGCGCATCGACGGCGACATCCAGCAGGCTGCCGCGCCCGCAGCGGACGAGCTTGCCCTGCGCATGGGGCGGCGCCTGGTAATGCAGGCCGCGCACCGTGCCCTTGGTCGCGCTGAAGGAGTGGTTGTCCTGCACGAATTCCGGCAGTTCCACCCCGGCTTGCGTGAGCGTCCGCAGGTTCCAGGTTTCGGCGAAGAACCCCCGTGCATCCCCAAATCGGCGCGGCGAGAGAAGCAGGACACCAGGGAGGGATGTTTCTGTGATTTTCATCTGAACTCGGAAGCTATTGTTTTCATCATTTGGTCAAAAGGAACGCATTTCCCCTCAACTTGCAATCTGTAGCTGCATGGACGGGCGCATCATGTCAAGGGCGCGCCCCCCGCTGCCCTGCCCCTCGACAAGACCCGAAATCGGCCATTTTGGCGAGCGCAACCGCATGGTTTTCCGGGCGGAACCGGCTTTTCTGGCCCCACCCTGACCCCGCAGAACACCCCGGTTCGGCGCGCGGTTTTCCGCCACAGGGGCGACCGGCTGCTCCGACCTCTGCCCCGCGGCGGAAGGCAGTGCCGCGTTAAGACCTGCGTTCAAAATGAGGCGAGCGGCGGCCGGAAGGACGGGCGCCGCGCCCTTTGCGCCGTCGCCAAAACCCTGAAATCATTCGTTCACCTACGATAAATTCCATCCCTGCACCCCGCTGAAACTCAGGTCCGACGGAGGCGACGCCGGATTCGGGCCGCAATCCGCCCGCACCGCGAGGAGGTTTTCCGCGGCCACTCCCCGATTGTTTCCTGGATCGCACCACTCGAATGTTTCGTGAACAGCGGCGCAGCCCGCGCCATCGGCAGATGGCCGGCATCCTCGATGAGGCGTCCTCACGCGGTGCAAGACGGGCCGCCATTTGCCCCCTGACCGAGGCTTTGGGCGGCACAAGGACGCCGAATGAGAGGTTGCTTTCGGGAGGCGAAGGGAAATGTCATTCTCCGCCGCCGCCAACGCGCTTAGCTTAATTTTTAGGCGGCTCGCAAAGACCGGCCGCCGGGTTCGGCCGACTCGGATGCCATGCAAGGCCCCCCGCACAACACGGTTCCGCCGGGCAGGTCCGTCCAAACCGGCCATGCCCGATGCGCGCCGATTCAGCGATGCGCCGCGAAAAGTCGCTTGCACCCCCCTGTCGCATCACCCAATCTGCCGCGACATTTGCCCAGCACGCCCTTCGTCCTGTAGACGGGAGGCGAACTTTGGGTCTTTTGCGATAGAATTGATGTACATGAGACAGCTTACTCTGGTCCTCGGCGTCCACCGCTCTGGCACTTCCTTGCTGACCGCGGGTCTGGTTGCTGCCGGCCTGAACCCGGGCGACTTTTCCGACACGCGCGACACGCATAACCCCGAAGGCTATTTCGAACACCCCGAGGTCCGGGATTTCAACGATCGCTTGCTGGCCCATCTTGGGGCGTCCTGGGACAATTGGGGCTTTCACGCGCCGTCCGCCAATCTTGACGGGGCCGATTTCGCACCCTGGCGGGCCGAGGCCGTGGCCCTGCTGCATCGCCTGTTCGATGGCCCGGGCCCCTTTGTCCTGAAAGACCCGCGGATCATGACGCTCTGGCCGTTTTGGCAGGCTGTCGTGCCCGAGGCCGGCTTCGCCCTCAGCGCGGTCCTGATCCTGCGCGACCCTCTCGAGGTGGCCGAAAGCCAAAGACAGCGGGCGATGCGCCAGCCCGAGGCCTTCCCCCTGCTGTCGCAGGCTGAACCGATGGCGGCGCTGTGGACCGTCACCATGCAGGGTTTCCTGCAGACCCTGGCGATCGACGCCCTGCCCCTGCTGACCCATGCCGATCTGCGGGCTGATCCCGCAGGCGCGCTCGCCTGGGTTCTGGCGCGGCTGAAGCGCCCGGCGCGCACCGCCAAGCTGAAAGCCTTCGCCAGGCAGCATTTCCGGCCCGAGCTTTACCGCGCCCAGGTCCGGGGCCGCCCGACCGGCGGCTGGGCGCGCGAGGCCGCTGCCCTTTACACCGCGCTGCTGAAAGGCGGCACGCCAAGGCTTCTCACCAAGGACGAGGCGCAGACCGCCGCCTCCGCCCGCCGCCTGACCGGGATGCTGCGCACACTGCCCGCCGTCAACATGATGGTCCACACCATGCAGGCCAGCCGGCAGCGCGAGCAGGTGGTTCAGGGTCTGGCGCCCTTGAACCAGCTGGCCTGGGGTCTTGACGTGCCCCTGTTGTGCGCGATCCACCCGCCTTTCCTCGTCGCCCTGCGTGACAACGTTGCTGGCACGATCAAAGAAGGCATGATCAATCCAGCCGTCTTCGTTGCCCTGTCGCGCATCGAAGAAAGTCTCGCCCAATGGGATGAGGCGGAGGCCTGGCTCGAGCGGTTTGCCAGCACGCATCCGGGGCATCCGCTGCCCGGCCAGATGATCGCCGGGCTGAACCAAAGGCGTGCCAGCGCCGCGCAGGTCGTCGAGGCGCCGAAGGCCGCAATCGAGCCTGCAACGGCGAAGCGGCCGCGCAGGAAACCGGCGGCAGCCGCCGTCACCAAGGCGGTCCCGCGTCGTTGACCCTCCGGCATCGGCGGCGCGGCCGATCGGGGTGGCTGCGGAAAACTTCCGCTCACGGAGGGGCGGAAGACAAGATCAGGGCGATTTGGTTTTTGACGGCGCCGCTCAACTTAAAAGCGAAGATTTGCCGCCCGCTCAATTAACGCGCGCAAATCGCGGGCGGTCAGAAGTATTTTCCGTAAATCCGGTAATCATCGGCGTAGAAATCCTGCAGCCGATGGATTTGTTGCTCCGACAGATCCGAACGCTTGATGTCCTTGGACCCGCGCTGCGCATGTTCAAGCTCGTAAGCCGTCCCCGTCCGCTCGCCCAGCCATTTGACCAGCTCGGCCAGTTCGCGTTGCGCGTAGATCTTGTCGAAATAATCGGCGTCATGTCCGATGAACATGGTCAGCGGGTCGGTGTGATGCCGGATGGATTCATCGGCGGCCCGGTATCTTTCCAAATTGTCGATAAAGGTCGACAGGTCGGGCCGGGGCATCAGATCGGCACCGCCGCCGCCAAACTTGATCCGCGCTGCGGAGAGCTCGTTATGATGCAACACACGGTTGCTATAGGCAGAAATCATCCGGTCGATCGGGTCGCGCACAACCGTCAGGCGAAAGTTGTCGGGCCGTTCCATCTTTTTGGAGCGTTCGAAGGGCAGGCTGACGTAAAAGCTGTGGACATGTTTCTCGACACCGTTCACACGAAACGCGCGGAAATCGAAGCCATTTTCAATCTTGAACGCCAGAAGCTTCAAGGAGGTGCAGGCGCATTTCGGAACCGGATAGTAGCTGAATTTATATTGCCCATTAAACACAGACATTACGAAGAACTCCATCCTTTGACGCTTTAGTGGATTAGCGCATAGGCCACTCACCACCCGCTAATTTCCGAACTTCCCATGAAAGCCCAGTTGGACCGTCACGCCCTCTGCCCTGAATCGCTGATTTTCAAGGGACAATCAAGCCCGATATGCAGCGCGGCGGCCCGTGTCAAGACCCCCAATCCAGCGACGTCAAGACCGATCTGACGCCCATTTGGGCATATTTCGCGGCGAGTCAAGTGGCCGGCGCCCCATCCTCCTGCCCGCCTGTACGGGGATCTGCCGCGTCCGCCCGGTTCACCCGGTAAAGCCTCAGGTCTGCCGCGATGTCCTCGGGGCTCTGGTTCATCAGAAGGTCGAGGATCGACAGATGCGACAGCGGCGGGCAGCGTGGCGGAACGGTGGTTTCCAGAAACCCGAGGCCCATGCCATGGGCCCGGAACGCCTCGGCCGCGTAAAGCCGGGTGCCGCCGATCGAGTTCACATATTCCGTGGCGCCCACCTTGTCGCAGATGGCGATGACACGCGCCTGCCCGGTCAGTCCATCGAGCCCGCTCATGTCGGAGGACCGCCGGAAGCGCGGCCCGATCTGTAGGAGTGCCGCAACCCGCTGCAGCAGGTTGATGTTGAAGGCGGCCACATTCGCATCCGGAAACTCCATGATTTCGCGGATCACTGGAAAAACCCTGTCAAAACAGGGCGCCTTGCGATAGGCGCCTTCGATCCGCCGCAGGATGCGGGCGGCATGTTCCTCGCGCAGGTAGGTGCGGGCGTTGATGGCGTCGGTATGCCCCGCCGCCGCGACGGGAAAGGTCAGCCAGACCGCCTGGCCCGTCGGGCCGAGGATCCGGTTGCGATTGACCCAGGCGTCCTTGATATACTGCACATCGTCCAGAAAGACGAAAATGTCGCTGTGCGCGATCAGTTGCAGGTAGCCGATGTAGGGAAAGAAATAGGGTTGCATGATGGAGACGATCACGGGCCTGCCTCCTTCGCCTTGCACCATTATCGCTCCGCCGCCTTGAACCATGAGTCGAGAAATTCGCGGAACACCTGCGGATCGATCCAGTAATCCATATCCTGCGAGCGCCCGCGCCGCTCGCCCGCCTCGGGTCCGGTGATGATCGTCAGGGCAATGTCCTTCGCCTCGGCCCCGCCGTTATAGCCGACCACGCCTTCGGTGATCTGGTGGTTGAGAATGCAGATTTTGGTGCCTTCGCTCAAAAAGTAGCGAAGAAACAAAGAAGAGCCTTCGGGCGCGATGACATGGCGCGCGCCGCGCAGCAGGCGGACCTGTTCGATGAAGTCGTATTCTTCGGTATAGACGATCACGAAGCCTTCGGCCCGGGCCATCGCCTCCAGCTCTGCCGTGTTGACCAGGCGGCGGTGGCGAAAATCCTTGCGCGCCAGATAGACCCGTTCGGGGCTGGGCTTGTCGCCAAGCACAAGATCCGCCCGCCGCACCATTTCATCCTCGACCGGGGCGAACCGCTCGGGCGAGCACATCACATAGTCCCACTTGAACTTGTCGTTAAGGATCTGGTGGAAGGCCATGTAGCCGATGCTTGGCGCGGTCCACAGCTGCCGCACCGTGACGGACTCGAAAGCGGCGATTTCGACGATTTCGGTGCCGGGCAGCAGCAGCATCTCCAGCGCCTGGCGGTGCGAGGTGTTCATATGGGCGTCGATCAGGACCGGAACCGGCGGCAGATGCCCTGAAAGGGTCGCGGCCACATATTTCGGGATCGAGTCGCACAGCCAATCGCCGAAGAAATCCGTCCGGCAGCCGAGGAGCGAGAAGGCCGCGTCGAACACCCTCGGCTCTTGATCCGAAATGATGGACCAGACCTCGTCCCCCTCGCGGTAGAATACCGCCGCGTCGAACTCCACCTCGTCGTCGATGCGCGCGAGTTCGTCGTTCTGGAAATCGGCCAGCGCCAGACCTTCCACATGCAGCACAGAGGAGCGCCCGCTCAAGCCGATATTTTCGACGGATGCGACGTAGAAAGAGCGCGTGACGTTCTGCAGCGGACGATGGTTGCCCGCGCCCAGCACCGGCGGCGGCAGGATGGTGAAGGGCTCACCCGCCGGGACGGTTTCGACGAAGGTGCCGGCCTGCGCCTTGACATAGGGATGCTGCCCCGTCAGCCGCTGCCGAACCAGCCGGGCGTTGCGGTGCGCAGCGATCGTCTGGCGGTAAAGCTCCCAGCCCCATTCAAGCCCATGTTCCTGCACAAGAAGCTGCTTGAAGCGCATCAACATGTACAGATTTGGCTTGCCGGGCGCATAATCAAATCTGTCGAACCCTGTCGCGGACTGCGCCCCGAACCGGAGGGGCGCCGCCGTCATCAGTGACTTCAGGTCGAAAAGTGACACGTCTCTACCATCTTGCGGGCGTCTTCGTCAGGGAGACGCGGGGGAATTTCCGCACAATCGTTGACGATTCCCAAAGCCCATAGTCAAGGCATAAGGCGACATGCCGGCTCAGGCTTTGCTTGCAGAAGGCCATGATGTCATCCAGCGGCCAGTGGAACAGATCCTCCCGCTCCCAGTCGACATGTTTGGACATCGCGTTAAAGGATAGGCCCAGCGTGACCGAGGGCCAGATCGCCTTCAGCGTGCTCTGCGCCAGGTCCAGCGCCTCTGCAAAGGTATTGCCATGCTTGACGGTGAAGATGCCGCAGATGATGCAGAAATCGAAAGCGCCTTCCGCATAGGGTTCGTCGCGCACATCGCGCTGGTCGAACCTCTGATCCGGCCATCTTTTGCGCACTTCGGCGAGGATCGCGTCCACCAGGTCAACCCCGGTATAGCTGACCTTCTCCAGCAGATCGTTCGCCTCGAGATACTCCAGCAAAAGCCCCAGACCGCAGCCCACATCCAGCAGGCGCAGCGGGCGTTCCTTGGAATAGGCGTCGAAGTCGATGGCCGAGAGGAGGGTTTCGTAGCGCTTTGCGATGTCCTGCGCGTTCGGCCAGTTCAGGACATCGAAATCACCGTCAGATCGCGCGTTCGGATTTGGGAAGAACTCTGACAATCTTTCAACGTCTCTGCGCATGAACCGCAACCTCGTACCGTGGTATTTCTGGCTAGAATGTGTTCTAACGTAAGGTAATTAATCGAAAATCAACGTGCATGAGGACGGCACGGGCGTCAAGCCTGCTTGCCGATCAATTTATTTTCAGGCAAAAATAAGCCCAGCCTCGAGCTTGAAACTCCCCGCCGCAGATTGGGCGGGCGACCGCATTGGCAGGAAATTTGGCAAGCGTGCACGTATTTTCATCGCAGAATCCGCAAGACCCCACGGTTGGAACGGCGGATGATTCTCTGCCCTATGTCCCGGTCCTCCGCCCGCGGCTTCCGACCGCGGATCGCATTCTGGCCTATATGCAGCGGATCGACAGCGCGCGCATCTACACCAACCGCGGCCCCCTGGTGCAGGAGCTGGAGGGACGGCTGGAATCGCATCTCGGTCTGCCGGTCGGCGGGATCGCGACCGCAAGTTCCGGCACATCGGGCATTGTCGGTGCCATCCTCGCCAGCGCGGGCCGCGCCACGGCAGAGCGCCCCTATGCCCTGATGCCAAGCTATACTTTCGTGGCCACCGCGGTCGCGGCCGAACAATGCGGCTATCGGCCCTATATCCTCGACGTCGATCCGCAGACCTGGATGCTGGCGCCGGAACGCCTCGCCGGGCACGAGGTTCTGGCCAGGGCCGGCGTGGTCCTGCCGGTGTCGGCCTATGGGCGGCCGGTGCCGTTGCCGCCCTGGCAGGCCTTTCAGGATGCGACCGGGGTGCCCGTGGTGGTGGATGGCGCCGCAAGCTTCGATCGGATCATCGGCGCGCCGGAAGGGTTCATCGGGACGATTCCGGTGGCCTTCAGCCTGCATGCGACCAAGGCTTTCGGCGTCGGCGAGGGTGGTGCCGTCGCCTCGCATGACGTGGGGCTGATCCTGCGCACGGTCCAGGCGCTCAACTTCGGCTTCCATGGGGCCCGCGACTGCCGGATTCCCAGCATCAATGGGAAGTTGAGCGAATATCACGCCGCGGTCGGCCTCGCCGAGGATGATGGCTGGCCCGCGAAATCGCGCGATCTGCAGCGCGTCGTCGACAGCTACCGCCGCCTGCTGGGCGACCGCTTTCACGGCGCACCCGACATCGGGCTGAGCTATGGCCTCTTGTTGTGCCGGACCGTGGCAGAGGTCACCTCTGTCCTCAAATCCTTCGAAACCGCAGAGATCGGCAGCCGGCACTGGTATGGCGAAGGCCTGCACCGGCAGACCCTGTACACCGGTGCCGCCCGCGACACGCTGGCCGTCACCGACGACCTCGCGCCGCGTCTGATCGGCTTGCCGATGGCGCCCGATCTGGCCGAGGCGGACATCGCCCGCGTGGCCGCCGCCGTGATCGAGGGGCTGGGCCGCGCCGTCCCGGCGTAACGCGGCCCCGCCCAATCAGGCCCGCCCCTCTCGGGAACGGGCGCCCTGTCAACTCCGGAAGGGCTGTTCCACCCCAGCAAGGATGCGGTCCAGCGCGCCGGGTTGCGTCAAATCCAGCGTCTCGGAAATCCCCTCGCGCCAGAGCGATGTCAGACCCTGTTCGACCAGCGCCAGATAGGCGCGATATTCCACCCCGCCGCCGAAATGCTGGCCGCGCTGCGCCTCCAGCCGGGCCTTGGCGGCGAATTCGGCCGAGTATTTGTAGTGCAGGAAGGCCATCGGCCGCGGGGAGAACCGCAATCCGGTGCCGAAGTGGAAGCCCTCCGAGAAGCTCATCAGCGGGTTGAAGCGGAACAGCGCCACTTTCTGCGCCGTGAAGCGTTCGGGCGGCGACAGCGGCATCAGACGGTGGCGCAGACCGCTGACATAGCTGCCCAGATTGCCGAAAGGCCCGCGGTTGAAGGACCAGCGCCGCACCGGCGCCCGGTCATAGCTGCATGCCACCTCGGAGGGGGCGACATGGGCGAAGTCCGCCTCCTCCAGCGGGCCTTCGGGGTACATGTCGGCCATCATGGCTAGGACGGCGTCATGGCCCTCGGCCTCGAGGCTGCGGCACAGGGCGGGCAAGGCGCCGGGCGCGGGGTCGGGCGTCAGCAGGAACTCGTCCGCATCGGCCACGACGACCCAGCGCCCCGCGCAGAAATGGTCCAGAAGCACGCGCTGCCAATCCACCCCGTAATGCGACGCCTTGTAATCGTTGGCGGCCGAGAACAGCACCACATCGGGCTGACCATGCAGATATTCCCGCGTGCCATCGTCCGAAAGGTTGTCGGCGATCAGAAAGACCTGAACGCCAAGCGCCCGGTAATGCGCCAGGAAATGCGGCAGGATTGTCTTCTCGTTCCTCAGGGCGCTGACGCAGACGAACTCGGCATTCGCGATCTTTTCCCTGGCGCCCACCGGGTTCAGCAGTTCCAGCATGTTGCTGTCATAGGCGAGCGAGGGTTTGGCGGTCATCGGCCACAGGCGCGGCGGCCAGAGGCGGGGCATCCCCGGCGCCGCCGCGGTGCGGGCATCGCGGATCTGCGCCATCAGCCCCATCGTATCCAGATGCGCCACGGCAATCCCGCTCAGCGCGCTCGGCATGAAGGTCCGGTCGATCTGCAGCACCGGCACGGCCCCGGAATGGGTGCGCCGGGCCTGCATCGAGGTATAGCCGATGTCGGAGACTTCGATCCCGCCGGCCTTCAGCAGGTCGCCGATCATCTTGTCCTCGAAATAGGAGGCGAGGCGCAACTGCACGCCAAGGCCGCTGTCGGCCACATGGTCCAGCCGGTCCAGCGCATGGCGCGACAGCACATAGCTGCCGCCGCCATCCGCATAGCGGGTGCCAAGCGGCGAGGTGTCGATGGCGCGCTGGTTGCCGGGCCGCGCCGATTTGGTCTGATGCCAGGCCCGGTCGAAGGTGGCCGGGAAAGCGGTCAGCGGGCGGCCGAAGTAATGGCTGCGCCGGTAACTCAGCGAGGTGAGGAAGGTCCGCGCATCCAGATAGCAGTCATCGTCGATCTTGAGGACATAGGATTCCGGCCGGTTCGCCCGGATCCAGCGGAAGATCGCCAGAACCTTGGCCGGCAGATCCTCGTAAGAATCGCCGACCGGCAGGGTGACGACGCCATTGGCTTCATCCACCTCGGCCACACCCTGGCCGTCCTCGGTGCCGCAGAAGAACAGAACCTTGGCCCCGGCAGCCTCCACATCCTTGACCCAGGTGTCGCGGCATTCCTGCGCCCGGGTGTCGAGGTATTTGCGGCAGGTGATCAGGGCGATCAGCGTATCGCCGAAGAAGCTGGCGGTGGGCAGATCCCCCTCGGGCGCAGCCTCGGCCTGCAGCGGGAACCTCTCGCAATAGGCTTCGTCAAGCGCCTCGATCTGGCGCAGCGTCATCGTATCCAGATCGCCGGCCCGGGCCGCCTGGGTCAGCCGGCGGATCGCCGCATGCAGACCGGGCGGAACCCCCGCCGCCTCGGGGGCGGTGCGCAGCCGGTCGAGGATCTGCACGATGAGCGCGCCCAGCAGCGCGTCATCGCGCCGCGACGCCAGCAGCCCCCAGGTGATCGCATCCAGCACGACCGCATTGCTCGCAGGGTCCGAGGTCGGCCCGCCGTCGCTGCACAGCGGCAGGAAATCGCCCAGCCGGTCCACATCGCCGTCGAACGCGGCCTGGCCGACACTCTCCAGCAGGCTGCGGTATTCCGCGGTCGGAAAGCTTTGCAGGCGCAGAACGGCATCCCGCAGGCCGCGGGACGGCAGGGGCAGATCGCGCGCCGGGAAGGGATGCGCCGCCGTCCGCAGATACAGATCCTCGGTCAGGGCCGTGCCGCCGACCGAGCCTGCGCGGGTCGGGTCCTTCAGACCATGCACGTTCAGGAAGGTGTCCAGATGCTCGCGACGCTCGCCCTCTGCCATGATCCGCAGGCTGGCAGGCGCCGCCTGCTCCGCCGAAACCGCGCGAAAGCCCGCCAGCGTGGCGTTGAGCTGCACAGCCGCCCGGGCCATCTCGCCAAACCGCTCCATGAAAAGACCGTCCGGCCGGGTGACGGCGCGCTTCTCGGTCTCGAAGATCGCCCAGAACTCGGGCACGGTCGCATAATGCTTTTCGACATAGGTGATCAGGTCGGTCTGGAACCAGTCCGGATCGTCACTGGCCCCCAGGATGATCAGGATCAGCCCCCGCATCAGCCCTTCATGGCGGAACGAGGCATATTGCCGCGAGCCCAGCGATTTCAGGAACTCGAGGAAGGCATAGGCCAGCCTGAACCGCAGATCGCGCTGAAGCCTTGTCCGGGTGATGGCCAGGACAGAGGCCGCAATCGCCCGATAGCTGAAGTCGGTATCGGGCAGCTTCGACATCCTGTTCAGGAGGCTCACGCATTCGTCGAACCGGTTGCGGGCCACGAGGGGCGCCAGGGCGGCGCTCAACTGCCAGGCCGTTCTGTCCTGACCCAGAAGCTCGGCGATGAAGCCCTCCGCGATTTCGGAATTGATCACATCGGTCAGGCCAAGACCCAGCAGCGTATCCGAGATTTCGAGGATGAAGTAATGGCGCTCATCGGCCCGCATCAGGCTGGACAGATAAAGGACATGGCGGCGCAGCGCCTCCGGCGTCGCATCCGGCCCGGCGAGGAGGTCGCTCACCGACTTGATGGCGCGCCAGAAGGCGACGAGTTCGGCGGCAGGCGCCTCGGGGCGGACGGTTTCGGGGGCACCTTCAAGGCTCAGCACGGCGCCGGCGAACTGGCGCTGGCTGAGCAGAAAATCCTCCAGAACCGGCGCGACTTTCGTGATGGTGGCCAGGTGTTCGGGCGCGCGCAGCACGCTCCACCAATCCATCGCGACCATCCGCCATTCCGCCGTCTCTGCGCGACCGCTCTCGACCGCGGCCTGGGCGAGGAATTCAAGCTGCCGGTAGATCGCCGGCCCGATCAAAAGATCATAGGGCATCTCGGTCAGGCCCGCGCCATGCAGGTCCAGAACGATCGGCACGACAGGGGCCAGATCCTCGCCTTGCGGGATCAGGCGCAGGAACTCTGACAGCGGGGTGATGAAGCGGGTAAAGCCCGGGCCCTTGGGATCGGACAGCGCGGGGCCGGTGGTGACAAGCCGCGTGGCGGTCTGTTGCCCGGTCGCCTGACAGCGCCAGAAGACGGCATCCGGCGGGGCAAGGGTCGTGCTGCGCAGCACGATATCGGCTTGCGAAATCTCGACGATCGGCAGGCTCAGCACATCGCGGATCAGCGCCTCGCCCGCGGGCCCGCTGACGCGGATCGGGGTTGCGACCGGAAAGCCCGCCGCCTCTGCGGCGGCAAGGTCGGTGGGCGAGAGGTGGCAGGCGAGCCAGCTTTCGCGTCCGACCCGGACCGGGCCCGTCCGGACGACATCCAGCCGCACCCCGCCCCGCGAAAAGCTCAGAAGCGCCGGGTCGACCTCTTCCGGTCGGGGCAGATGGACCAGCGCGGTCTGCGTGTCCGTGTCGAAGACCCCGCTCAGGCCGCCTTCCTGCCCCGCAAGGCGCAAGGCACAGCGGTGGCTGGCATTGCCGGCCACGGTGACGATATCGACGGGCCGCACCCGCGTTTCCAGATGGCAGAGGGTGACCGGCCCCAGCTTGACCGAGAAGACGCCGTTCCGCTCCAGAACCAGCCAGAGCCGCCAGTGGCGCAGCTGGTCGAAGTCGACATCGACCGCGACGGCCTCGCCCCAGACGCCGGTGCGCTGGGTGTTGAGCAAGACCAGCTTGTCCTTGATGCGCACCGAAAGATGCAGGCGCTGACCGCCGGCATTGGTGATCAGGTCGACATAGAGGAAGGTTTCCGGGTCCTGCACCGCGGTATCGACGGCGACCTCGACCGCCAGTTCCCCCCGCTCCGAGAGCGCCTGCGCCAGCCCCGCCGCGATCGGTTGACTGTAATCCTGGTGCAAATGGAATGCTTCCGGCACGGGGCCCGCTCCTTCTTCAATGTCGCCCTTACTTTCGACAGGCCGCATTGAAAGGCAAGGCGAAATAGCCGCTTGACCGGGTCGCGGAACGGGTCAAGACGCGGCCTCGGCGGGACATTGCCCCGCAATTGGGCGGTTTGTGGCGAAGCGCCGGATCTGCGCCCCCGGCCCCCGTCGCCCGCCTACCGGAAGATGGGCAGATTGCCCATCCTACCGGAGAGGTCAGAGCTTTTCGATCAGCTCGGGGACCGCGGTGAAGAGGTCGGCGACGAGGCCGTAGTCGGCGACCTGGAAGATCGGGGCCTCGTCGTCCTTGTTGATCGCGACGATGACCTTCGAATCCTTCATGCCGGCGAGGTGCTGGATCGCGCCCGAGATGCCGACCGCGACATAGAGGTTCGGCGCCACGACCTTGCCGGTCTGGCCGACCTGCCAGTCGTTCGGGGCATAGCCCGAGTCCACGGCGGCCCGGCTGGCGCCGACAGCGCCGTTCAGCTTGTCGGCCAGCTTCTCGATCAGATCGAAGCTTTCCTTCGAGCCCACGCCACGGCCGCCCGAGACGACGATACCGGCCGAGGTCAGCTCAGGCCGGTCGGAGGTCGCCACACGGTCCTCGACCCAGGCCGAAAGTGCCGAGGCGCCGGGGCCGCCGATCTTCTCGACCGGGGCGGCATTGCCGGCGCCGACGGCGGTGAAGCCCGCGGTGCGCACCGTGAAGACCTTGGTCGCATCGGAGGATTTCACCGTCTGCATCGCGTTGCCGGCATAGATCGGGCGCTCGAAGGTCTCGGCGTCGAGGATCGCGGTCACATCCGAGAGCACCATCACGTCGAGCAAAGCCGCCACGCGCGGCAGGATGTTCTTGTTGGCCGCCGTCGAGGCCCCACAGATATGGCTGTAGGACCCCGCAAGCCCCACCACCAGCGCCGCGGTCGCCTCGGCCATGGCGTGGCAATAGGCGTGGTCATCGGCGAAGAGGACCTTGGCGACGCCCTGCAGCGTGGCCGCCTCGGCCGCCGCCGCATCGCCGCCCGTGCCTGCGACCAGCACATGAACCTCGCCCAGGGCGCTCACGGCCGCCAGGGTCTTGGCCACGGCATCGGTCGCCAAATGGCCGTCATTCACATCGGCAATCAGAAGAACGGCCATCAGAGCACCCCCGCTTCGTCTTTGAGTTTGGCGATCAGCTCGTCCACCGAGCCGACCTTGACGCCGGCCTTGCGGCCTGCCGGTTCGACCGTCTTCAGCACGGTCAGGCGCGGCGCGATGTCGACGCCGAAATCCGCCGGGGTCTTGATCGCCAGCGGCTTGGCCTTGGCCTTCATGATGTTGGGCAGGCTGGCATAGCGCGGCTCGTTGAGGCGCAGATCGACCGTCAGCACGGCAGGCAGGGTGACGGCGATGGTCTGCAACCCGCCATCCACTTCGCGGGTCACGGTGGCCTTGCCATCGGCAATGCTGAGTTCGGAGATGAAGGTGCCCTGCGCCCAACCGAGGAGCGCCGAGAGCATCTGCCCCGTCGCATTCATATCGTTATCAATGGCTTGCTTGCCGCAAAGCACCAGACCCGGCGCCTCTGCCGCCACAACCGCCGCCAGAAGCTTGGCCACGGCGAGGGGTTCGATATCGGTCTGCACGTCAGCGGTGGCCTCGATCAGGATTGCACGGTCGGCGCCCATGGCCAGAGCGGTCCGCAAGGTCTCCTGCGCCTGTTTCACGCCGATGGACACCACGATGACCTCGGTCGCAATCCCCTTCTCCTTCAAGCGGATCGCCTCTTCCACCGCGATCTCGTCGAAAGGGTTCATCGACATCTTCACATTCGCCAGATCGACACCGGACCCGTCCGCACGCACGCGAACCTTCACGTTGTAGTCGATCACACGTTTGACAGGCACCAGTACCTTCATCGCACTTCCCTTTCAGCAGACGGCGCGGAACCGCTCGACCATCACATCCAGCACCTCGGCCGGATCGCGCAGCCACCAGTTCGCGGCACTGAAGATTTCAACCTCGCAGAGGCCCTGATAGCCCGCCCCCTCCACCGCGGCCCGCAGGGCGCGCAGGTCGGCCACGCCGTCGCCCATCATGCCACGGTCCAGAAGCACGTCCTGCGTGTCGGCCAGCCAGTCGCAGAGATGGTAGCCGAAGATCCGCCCGCCGGCGCGGTGCAATTGGCGGGGCAGGTCGGTGTCCCACCAGACGTGATAGACATCGACCGCGACGCCAAGGTTGGGCGCCCCGATCGCATCGCAGATGTCGAGCGCATCGCGGGTCGTGGTCAGGCAGGAGCGGTTGCCGCCATAGACCGGGTTCAAAGGCTCCAGCGCCAGACGGACATCGCGGGCGGCAGCATAGGGCGCCACTTCGGCAACGCGGTCGGTCACCATTTTCAGGCTTTCGGCGATGCCTTTGGTGCCGGGTTCGACACCGCCCACGACGATGGTCAGGACCCGCGCCTCAAGCGCCGCCGCCATGTCGATCGCGGCGAAGAAGTCGTCCATCACCGCCACGCGGCCCTTGGGCGCCATGGGTCCGACCAGAAAGGGCGCGCGGCACAGGCCCGCGACCTTCAGCCCGGCGGCCCTCGCCCGGGTGCCGATCTCGACCGCGCGTGTCCCGATCTCGCGCCGCCAGAAGACGATGCCGCCAAAGCCGCGTTCGGCGCAGGCGTCGATCACACGCTCGGGCGACCATCCGGCCCCCTTGCCCTCGAGGTTGTGGCCGAGGCTTGCCGTGTTGAGCGCAAGTGCCGAATGGTCATGCGAAAAGTCCCGCATCATGCGCCGTAAACGCCAAGAAGCGTCTTCATCCGCTGCACCGCAAGCTCCGGGTTGCGCAGCAGACCGCAGCTGTCGGCCAGGCGGAAGGTCTCGGTGAAATAGGGCAAGGGCCGCATCGCCTGCGCGCCGTTCAGCATGATGAAATGGTCCTGAAAGCCGTTGAGCCAGGCGAGGAAGACCACCCCGGTCTTGTAGAACTGGGTCGGCGCGCGGAAGATCAGCCGGGCCAGCGGCACCGTGGGGTCAAGCGTGGCGCGGAAGGCGGCAGCATCGCCCGCGCCAAGCCGGCTGACGGCATGGGCGGCGGCAGGGGCCAAGGGGTCGAAGATGCCCAGAAGCGCGTGGGAATGGCCCTCGGCATCGCCCTCGATCAGCTCGGGGTAGTTGAAATCGTCGCCGGTGTACATCTTGACGCCCTTGGGCAGAAGGCGGCGCATCCGGATCTCCTTGTCCTTGTCGAGGAGGGAGATCTTGATGCCATCCACCTTGGCCTGATTGGCGCTGATCACCGCCAGCGCCGTGTCCAGCGCCTGTTCGAAGGTCGCGGCGCCCCAGTAGCCGGCCAGCGCCGGGTCGAACATCTCGCCCAGCCAGTGCAGGATGACGGGGTGATCGCAGGCGGAAAGCACCTCGGAATAGACCTTGAGGTAATCCTCCGGCCCTTTGGCGGCCTGCACCAGCGCCCGGCTGGCCATCAGGATGATGCGCCCGCCGAGGGACTGGATCGCCTCGACCTGCATGAGGTAGGCCGCCGTGACCTGATCGAGCGTATAGGCCCCGGGCGGCAGATGGTCGGTGCCGCAGCCGTTGGCGACAAGAGCCTCGGGCAGCTCGGTCCGGGTCTGGCGGATCAGCTCCAGCGCGCCGGGCCAGTCGAGGCCCATGCCGCGTTGGGCGGTGTCCATCGCCTCGGCAATGCCAAGGCCAAGGTCGGCCAGATAGCGGCGAAACTCCATCGTCCTGGCCCAGTCGACCGTGGCGCGGCCCGAGGGGTCATTGGCGGTGAAGGGGTCGGCCACGACATGGGCGGCGGAATAGACCACGCGGGCCGGGTTGGCCCCCAGCTTCGCCACGGCGATGGGGGTTCCGGTCAGCGTGTAATCCACCATCCGGCCCGTCTGATCGGGGAGGGCAATCTTCATGGGCGAACCTCAAAAGCGCGGGACAAGCATCCCGGCATCGGCCGAGATCACCTGTCCGGTGGTGTAGGGAAGCTTGCCTGAGGCAAGCGAGGCGATGATGGCGCCCATATCCTCGGGCTGGCCGATGCGGGGGAACAGGGTCAGGCCCTGTTCGGCGCGCTTGGCATAGGTGTCGATCACGGGGGCGGTCATCTCGGTGGCGATCAGGCCGGGCTGCACATCGTAGACGGCGATGTTTTCCGGCCCGAGCCGCACGGCCAGCGTCTTGGACACCATCGCCGCGGCGGCCTTGGAGGCGCAGTATTCGGCGCGCTGGACGGCCACCGCCATGGCGTTGGAGGAGGTGACATTGATGATCGCATGGAACAGGGCCGCGCGCTGACGTGCCAGAAGCCGCCTCGCGAAGGCCTGCGACAGGAAGAACATCGCCTTGGCATTTACCGTCTGGCAGCGATCCCAGCTGGCCTCGGTCACGTCCAGGAGATCGCCACGGCTCAGAACGCCGACGCCGGCATTGTTGACCAGCGTGGTGAGGGGGCCGAGGGCGGCCTCGACCTTAGCCAGCGCCGCGTCGTGGGCGGCGAGGTTCGACACATCGAAAGCCGCCGCCACACAGGGGCCGAGGGCGGAAACCGCTGCCACCGCAGCGCGCAGTTCGTCATCCTCCGACGGGCCGTTCAGCGCCACGGCAAAACCCTCGCGGGCCAGCGCCTTGGCGGCGGCAAGACCGATGCCGCGCGACGATCCGGTGACGAGGGCGACCGGACCACTCATGCCCGCGCCCCCTTCTTCAGAAGCTCGCGTGCGATGATCATGCGCTGGATCTGGTTGGTGCCCTCGTAGATCTGGGTGATCTTGGCATCGCGATATAGCCGCTCCACCTCGAACCCGCGGATATAGCCCGAACCGCCGAAGACCTGCACCGCATCCGCCGTCCGCGCCACCGCCATGTCGCCGGCAAAGCACTTGGCGATCGAACAGGACCGGGTGGCATCCTCGCCCCGGTCGATCTTGACGGCGGCGGAATGGACCAGCAGGCGGGCGGCCTCGATGTCCTTGGCCATGTCGGCCAGAAGCCACTGGACGCCCTGGAACTCGGCAATCGCCTTGCCGAACTGCTTGCGCTGGCCGGCATAATCCACCGCGGCCTCAAGTCCGGCCTGGGTGATCCCCACGGCGAGCGAGGCGATGCCGACGCGGCCCTTGTCCAGCACCGACATCATCATGTGAAAGCCGCGCCCCGGCGTGCCCAGCAGGGCCTCCGGGCCAAGGCGCACGTCCTGGAAGGTCAAGGCGCCGACCTGGCTGGCGCGCTGGCCCATCTTGTGTTCCTTCGGGCCGCGCGTGACGCCTGCGGCATGCAGATCGACGATGAAGATCGACATGCCGCGATTGCCCGCCTCCTTGTCCGTCCGGGCGAGGACAAAGCCCAGATCGGCCACCGGGGCATTGTGGATCCAGATCTTGCCGCCGTTCAGCACCCAGCCGTCGCCATCCGGCACGGCGGTGGTGCGAATGCCGGACACATCGGTCCCGGCCTCGGGTTCGGTGATGCAATAGGCCACCCTGGTCTTCATCGCGAGGATCGCGGGCAGCAGGCCCTGCTGGGCGGGACTGCCATGGCGCACCAGGAGGGTCGAGATCAGCTCCAGCAGCCCGCATTGATCGGCGACCGAGGCATAGCCGCGCGACACCTCCTCCATCACCAGCGCATAGGTCAGCGTGTCGAACCCCGGCCCGCCCAGCGCTTCGGGCACGCCGATGCCGAAAAGCCCCAGCTTGGCCATCTCGTCATAAAGCCCGGCGGGGAACTTTTCCTCGCGGTCCAGCTCCTCGGCCACCGGGCGGATCACCTCGTCCGCGAAGGTCCGCGCCATGTCGCGCACCTGGATATGAGTCTCGGTCAGATACATGTCGCTCCGCCTTTAGTAACTATCTGGTTACATTATTGGCGGCCGCGCCTCGAGGTCAAGACCGAAAAGTTGGGTCAAGGTCGCAAACAGGCTTGCAGCGTCCGGAATCTCGGCTACAAATAACCAAATAGTTACTTAACCTCGGGGAGTTTCCCATGCAACCGACCCAGAAGCGCAAATTCGGACGGACGGATCTGGAGGTGACGGCCTTTGGATTCGGCACCGCACCGGTCGGCAATTTCCTGGCCGAGATCGACGAGGGCATGTCGACCGCCATGTTCGACACCGCCTGGAACGCCGGGATTCGCCTGTATGACACCGCCCCCATGTATGGACACGGCCTGTCCGAGGCGCGCACCGGACAGGCGCTGCGCTGGAAGAACCGCGACGATTTCGTTCTGGCCTCCAAGGTCGGGCGCCTGCTGAAACCGGCGCGCCGCGCCAGCATCGACTTTGCCCCCTGGGTCAATGCCGCCCCCTTCACCATGTATTTCGACTATTCCTACGACGGCACGATGCGCTCGGTCGAAGACAGCCTGCAAAGGCTGGCCTTGGAACATATCGACATCATGTTCATCCATGACATCGACGTCTTCACCCGGGGCGCCGAACAGCCCGAGGTGTTCAGGCAGGCGATGGACGGCTGCTACCGCGCCCTCGCCTCTCTGCGCGACCAGGGGGTGCTGAAGGCGATCGGGGTCGGCGTGAACGAATGGGAGGTCTGCCATGAGGCGCTGAAGCAGCGCGACTTCGACTGCTTCCTGCTCGCCGGGCGCTATACCCTGCTGGAGCAGGAGGCGTTGAACGACTTCCTGCCGCTGTGCGAGGCGCGTGGGGCGGCGGTTCTGGTCGGCGGCGGCTTCAACTCGGGCATTCTGGCGACCGGGGCCAGGCCGGGGGCGAAGTACAACTACGCCCCGGCCCCTGCCGCGGTGATGGAGAAGGTCGCCAAGATCGAGGCGGTCTGTGCCGCCCATGATGTGCCGCTTGCCGCCGCCGCCCTGCAGTTCGTGGCGGCGCATCCGGCGATCCCCTCCTTCATCGCGGGCACCCGCAATGTCACGCAGTTGCAGCAGAACCTCGCCTGGTTCAGCCACCCGATCCCTGCCGCCTTCTGGGCCGAGCTGAAGACGAAGGGCCTCTTGCGCGAGGATGCGCCGGTTCCGGCATGAGAGAGCTTGCGCCGGGACGCTACGGCTTCGACGATGTGGCGCTTGACGACCGGATCGAGACGGCTAGGCTGACCGTCACGCCCGCGATGATCGACGCCTTCGCCGACCTGACCGGAGACCGGTTCGAGATCCACCTCAGCGATGCGGCGGCACAGCGCCACGGCTTTGCCGCCCGCGTCGCGCATGGCCTTCTGGTCCTGTCGCTGATCGACGGATTGAAGAACCAGTGCCCGGCCCAGTTCAAGGCCCTGGCCTCGCTCGGCTGGGAGTGGCGGTTTCAGGCGCCGGTCCTTTGCGACGACTCCATCCAGGCGCGCCTGACCATCGCGGAAAAGCGGCCGACCACGCGGCAGGACCGCGGCATCCTGCGGCTGGAGGTGACAGCCGTCAACCAGCGGGCCGAGGTCGTGCAGCGCGGGCACAATCTGCTGATGGTCTACCGCTGAGGTTCAGCGGATCAGGATGGCCCGGAAATCGTTGACATTGGTCCCGGTCGGCCCGGGAACGAACAGGTCGGACAGGGCCCCGAACGCGGAATAGGCGTCGTTGGCGGCAAGCTGCGCGGCGGGGTCCAAGCCATGAGCGCGCAGCCGCGCCATCGAGGTGCCATCGGCGAAGGCGCCGGCGTTGTCCTCGGACCCGTCGATGCCATCGGTGTCGGCGGCCAGGGCGGCAAAGGGCAGGCCCTCGGCGGCCAGCGCCAGCGCCAGCAGAAATTCCGAATTGCGGCCGCCCCTTCCCTTGCAGCGCAGGGTCACGGTGGTTTCACCGCCCGAAAGGATCACGACGGGACGGCGGAAGGGGCGACCGCGGGTGGCAACCTCGCGCGCGATGGCGGCGTGCATCCTTCCGATGTCGCGGGCCTCGCCCTCGATGGCATCCGACAGGATCACCGCCGGCACGCCCAGCGCCTCGGCCCGGGCCGCCGCAGCCTCCAGCGACAGGCGGGCCGAGGCGATGACCCGGACCTCATGCCCGGCAAAGACCGCATCCTGCGGGTTGGGGGCCAGCCCCGCCTCGCCCGCCAGCCAGTCCGCCACTTTCTGCGGTAGTTCTATCCGCCAGGTCGCGGCCATGGCCCGCGCCTCGGCCCGCGTCACCGCATCGGGCACGGTCGGGCCGGAGGCGACCTGCGCCGGGTCATCCCCCGGCACGTCCGAAACGACGAGGCTGACCACCCGCGCCGGATGGCAGGCCGCCGCCAGACGCCCGCCCTTGATGCCGGACACCTGCTTGCGCAGCGCGTTCATCACCGAAATCGGCGCGCCCGAGGCGAGCAGCGCCCGGTTCAGCGCCGCCTCATCCTCCAGGGTCAGATCGCCCGGCGGGCAGGGCAGCAAGGCAGAACCGCCGCCGCAGATGAGGGCAATGACCAGATCCTCCGGCCCCAGCCCCTTGACCGCCTCGAACAGCGCAGCACTCGCCGCAAGCCCCGCCGCATCGGGCACCGGATGCGCCGCCTCCATCACCTTGATGCGTTTGGTCGGGCAGCCATAGCCATAGCGGGTGACGACAAGACCTTCGTAGGGGCCTTCCCACAGCGCCTCGAAAGCGGCGGCGAGTTGGGCCGCGCCCTTGCCCGCGCCGATCACCACGACCCGGCCCTTGGGCCGCGCGGGCAAGTTGGCGCGCAAGGCTTCGACCGGGTCGGCGGCCTGCACCGCGGCGTCAAAGAGGGCGGTCAGAAGGCTGCGGTCGTCCGGTGTCATCACAGGGCCACGTCGAACACGAAAACGCCATCCGGCCCGCCCGCGGTTTCCGCCACGATCCGCGCGCCGATCGCCTGATGCGCGGGGTCCACAAGATAGGCATCCCGCACCGCTTCATCGCGGAAATCGAACCAGAAGAGGTCGTTGAACCCCCGCACCAGCGCCAGTTCGACCGAGACATTGGTGAAGCTCTTGAAATCGAGGATCCCCTCGATATGGCCGTACAGTCCCGCAAGGTCGGCGCAAAGCCCGGCCTTGGTCTCGGCGGTCGTGCCGTGGCGAAACCGCAGGGCGACGATATGTCGGATCATCTCAGTCCTTTCCCCCGAACCGGGGTTTTCGTTTTTCGCGGAAGGCGGCGAGCCCTTCGGCCAGCTCGTCCGAGCCTGCCGCAAAACCGCCGGCAAGGATCTCGGGGATGCGGCCTTGTTCTTCGCCTTCGGCACCGTTGATCAGCATCTTGGTCAAAGCCGTGGCCAGGGGCGCACGGGCCAGCACACGTTCCACCACAAGTTCGGCGGCGGCAAGCCCCTCTCCGCTGGGCGCGACCTGATCGACGATGCCAAGCGCCAGCGCCTGATCGGCGGTGAAGACCTCGCCCATCAGGGCCATCCGCCGCACCAGCTGTGTGCCGAACCTGCGGCTGAGGCGCTGGGTGCCCGACCAGCCGGGGATGATGCCAAGTCCGGTCTCGGGCAGTCCGATCTTCACATGCGCCTCGGCAATCCTGAGGTCGGCGCAGGCGGCAAGCTCCAGCCCGCCGCCGAGGCAATGGCCGTTCAGCACGGCGATCAGGGGCTGGCGCAGGCGGGCCAGGGCGTCGAAGGCCTGATGCCCGTCGCGCAGCCAGCGCAGGGCGAAATCCTGCGGCGACAAGGCACTCCAGGCCGCGATATCGCCCCCGGCGCAGAAGGCCTTGCCCTCGCCCGTCAAGACCACCACCTGCGCGTCGGAGCGTTCGATCTGCCGGCAAAGCGGCACGAAAGCCTCCACCATCGCGGCATCCAGCGCGTTCAGCTTCTCGACCCTGCGGATCACCAGACGGGCGACCTTGCCGGAAATCGTCAGATCAAGCCGGGGATCGGTCATAGCGCCAGTCCGAAGGCCGGTTCCAGGAACAGCCCGGCGTCCATCATCTTCAGATCACCCGCCACGGCGAGGGGCGTCGCCGACTGGTCCAGAATGTCACGCTGCAGATCCATGCCGGGGGCGATTTCGGTCACCACCAGCCCCTCGGCCGCCAGCCGGATCACGCAGCGTTCGGTGACATAGGTCACATCCTGCCCCTGCGCCCGCGCCCGGCGCCCCGAGAAGCTGACCTGATCGACCTTGGGCACCAGTTTCGCCACCTTGCCCTCCTTGTCGATCACCAGCCGCCCGCCCTCCAGATGCATCTTCGCCCCGGCGTTGAAATTGCCCGAAAAGACGATCTTGCGCGCGCGCGAGGTGATGTCGACAAATCCCCCGGCCCCCGCCGTCCGGTGCGGCGTGGCCGACAGGCGCGAGACGTTGACTGAACCCTCGGCATCAATCTCGAGGAACGACAGCAGCGAACAGTCAAAGCCACCGGCCTGGAAATAGCTGAACTGGTGGGGCGAGGCGACGAAAGCCTCGGCATTGCTGGCACAGCCGAACTTGAAATCGAGGAGCGGGATGCCCCCCACCGCGCCCTGTTCGATCACCCAGGTGACCTTGCCATGCAGCCCCTCCTCCAGCAGGATGCGCGGCACATTGGCCGAGATGCCAAAGCCGATGTTCACCGCCCAGCCGGCCTGAAGTTCCTGCGCCACGCGGCGGGCGATGACCTTGGACGGGTTGAACTCCGGCGTGCGGAAGGTGTTGAGCGGGCGGAACAGCTCACCCGAGATCGCGGGGTCATAGGGCGTGGCGGTGGTCTGCAACTGGTCCGGCGCCTCGACAATCACATCGACCAGAATCCCCGGCACCCGCACGTCATGCGGACGGAGGGAGCCGTTCTGCGCAATCCGCCGCACCTGCGCGATCACCAGCCCGCCGGAGTTTCGCGCGGCCAGCGCCATCTCCATCGCACCCAGGGTGGCACCCTCCTGTTCGAAGGTCAGGTTGCCGTTCTCGTCCGAGGTCGAGGCGCGGATGATCGCCACATCGGGCTGCAGCGCCGGGAAATGCAGCCAGTCCTCGCCGGCGAACTCCACCCGCCGCACCAGGGGTTTGGCCCGGGCCGTGGCGTTCATCGCACAGCCCTCCTGATCGGGGTCGACGAAAGTCTCCATCCCGACCTTGGTCAGCACCCCCGGCCGCTTGGAGGCCCCCTCGCGCAGCATGTCGAAGACGATGCCAGACGGGACGTTATAGGCCTCCACCTCCTCGGCGAGGATCATCTGCCAGATCAGCGGCGGCGCGGCATTCGAAGGGCCCGAGGGGTAGGAGCCGCCGATGATCCGCACCAGCATGCCGGGTTTGGCGATGTGATCGACGCCGAGGCTGCCGAACATGTCGCCTGCCGCGATCGGATGGATCGAGGTCAGCCCGCGCGGATGCCCCTCTGCCACGAACCTTTCGCCCAGCGCCTTCAGAACCGCATCCGGGCAGCAAAGACCGGACGAGGAATTGACCGCCACCATCGCCCCGTCCCGGATCAGCCGCACGGCCTCGGCAGCAGTTTTGATCTTGGACATCACGATTCTCCTCAAGCCCAGTTGCGCAGCAAGTAACTAACTGGTTATAAGAATAAGCACGGCCTGCCAAGGGCAGCAAGCGGTTTTTCGCAGCGCTTTTGTCAGGCTCCTGATCCGCGTCCACCTTGGGGGAGAGGCATATGAACATCTGCTTTCAGAAGACCTACCAACGCAGCTTTGGCACTTTCCCCTTGCGGGGCGAGGAACTGAGCCAGGCCATCCATGCCGCCATCGCCGCGGGCTACCGCGCTTTCGACACCGCGCAGTGGTACGAGAACGAGGCCGAGACCGGCGCCGCCCTGAAGGCCAGCGGCGTGCCGCGGGAGGATCTGTGCATCGTCACCAAGGTGAAGCCCGATGCCTTTGGCGCGGACGATTTCCTGCCCTCGGTCGAACAGAGCCTGAAGGATCTGCAGGTCGATCAGGTCGATGTGCTTTACCTGCACTGGCCGCCCGCCGATGGCAACATCGCCCCGCCCCTGCGTCTGCTGGAGCAGGCGCGGGCCGAGGGGCTGACGCGCAACATCGGCATCTCGAACTTCACCGCGAAGATGATGCGCGAGGCCAAAAACATCGTCGCGGCGCCGATCGTCAGCAACCAGGTCGAGTTCCACCCGCTTCTGAACCAGAACATCCTGCTCGCCGCCGCAACAGAGACGGGGATACCCCTGTCCTCCTATTGCTCGGTGGCACGCGGTGAGGTGTTCAAATACCCGCTCTTTGCCGAGATCGGCGCCGGCTATGGCAAATCGGCGGCGCAGGTCATCCTGCGCTGGATCCTGCAGAAGGGCGTGTCGATCAACACGATGTCGACCAAACCGGCCAATATCAAAGCGAATTTCGAAGTGATGGATTTCACCCTCTCCTCGATCGACATGGCGCGGATCGAGGCGATGACGGCGACGGGTTACCGCGTGGTGACCAGGGAAAAGGTCGCAATCGCCCCGGACTGGGATTGAAACAAAGGGGCGGCCGACCGCGGGCCGCCCCTAACCCGCTTCAGTGGTTGCCGCGGATCAGGTCTGCGGCCTTCTCGCCGATCATGATGGTCGGCGCATTGGTGTTGGACCCGATCATCGAGGGCATGACCGAACTGTCGCATATCCGCAGCCCCTCCATCCCCCGGACGCGAAGTTGCGGGTCCACCACGGCCATCTCGTCCTGCCCCATCCGGCAGGTCGACACCGGGTGATAGGAGGTGCGGCCATATTGCCGGGCATAGGCCTCGAAATCGGCCTGGGTGCGGACGTTCTCATCGGGAAAGCGCAGCATCCGGATATGTTTTTGCAGCGAGGGCTGGCTGAAGATCTCGCGGCTGAGCTTGACCCCTTCGGTGGAGATGCGCAGATCCTCCGGCTCGGCCAGGAAATTCGGGTCAACCAGCGGCCGGTCCGCCGGATCGCCCGACCGCAGCGTGACCGAGCCGCGCGATTTCGGGCGCAGGGTGTAGCTGTTCAGCGTGACCCCCGACGACCCCTTGGGCACCGAGGGCACCCCGGCCTCTGCCCCCGCCCCGGCGAGGAAGTGGAATTGCAGATCGGGGCAGGCGGCGGTCTGGTCGGCATACCAGAAGGCCCCGGCCTCCACGACGTTCGAGGTCACCGGCCCAGACTTGAACAGGGCATATTCGATCCCCGCCCACACCGCCCAAAGCGGCTTGTTGTATTTGTCGAGGCTGTCATGGCCCTTCAGCTCTGCCACGATGTCGATGCCGAAATGGTCGGTCAGGTTCTGGCCGACGCCGGGCAGGTCATGCACCACCTTGATGCCATGCCGCGCCAGATCGGCCGCCGGGCCCACGCCCGACAAGAGCATCAGCTTGGGCGACCCGATGGCGCCCGAGGTGATGATGACCTCGCTGTCGGCGCGTGCGACCTGCACCGCGCCGCCCACCGCATATTCGACCCCCACGGCGCGGCGGCCCTGAAACACCACCCGAAGCACCAGTGCGCCGGTGACCAGCGTCAGGTTCGGACGGCTCATCGCCGGGCGCAGATAGCCCACCGCCGCCGAACAGCGCCGCTTGTTCTTGGTCGTGGTCTGGTAAAAGCCCGACCCGGCCTGCAGGGCGCCATTGAAATCGGGGTTATAGGGGATGCCGCGCTCCTGACAGCTTTGCACGAAGGCGCGCGACATCGGATTGGGGTCGGGCAAGTTCGAGACGCCAAGCGGCCCTTCGGTGCCGTGCAACTCTCCCGACAGGGTCGTGTTGCCTTCCGACCGCAGGAAGTATTTCTGCACGTCCTTGGCGCTCCAGCCCTCGGCGCCCTCGGCGGCCCAGCGGTCGTAGTCCGAGGCATGGCCGCGGGTGAAGATCTCGGCATTGATCGAAGACCCGCCGCCCAGAACCTTGGCCTGGGCATAGGCGATCTCGCGGTTGTTGGCATGGCGCTGCGGCGTGGTGGTCAGGCCCCAGGTCAGGGGGCCGGTGGTCATCTT
Organism: Rhodobacter sp. P1_C2; assembly: GCF_056406375.1. Taxonomy (NCBI): domain Bacteria; kingdom Pseudomonadati; phylum Pseudomonadota; class Alphaproteobacteria; order Rhodobacterales; genus Rhodobacter; species Rhodobacter sp. P1_C2. The sequence continues at coordinate 536,108 of NZ_JBFUAG010000001.1, read as the reverse complement.
GGCAAAGCCCACCGGCATGTGGATCAAGGGATGGGTGTCACGCCCCCCCGCCTCGATCAGGCAGACCCGCACGGCGGCGTTTTCCGACAGGCGCGCCGCCAGCACGCAGCCCGCCGAGCCGCCCCCCACGATCACATAGTCAAAGCCCTGCTCTGCCATCATCCGATCCAATGTGTCCGCTTGGTCAGCTCCACATGGACGGATTTGACCTGTGTATATTCCTCGACCCCGTAGCTGCCCGCCTCGCGGCCCCAGCCGGACTGCTTGAACCCTCCCAGCGGCATCTCCGGCCCTCCCGCCATGATGCAGTTGACCCAGAACCGCCCGGCCCGGACCCTTCGCGTCACGGTCAGGGCCTTGGTGATGTCCTTTGTCCAGACCGAGGCGGCAAGGCCGTAGACCGTGTCATTGGCCAAAGCGATCGCCTCTTCCAGCGTGTCGAAGGGCATCGAGCACAGAACTGGCCCGAAAATCTCGTCCGAGGCAATCGCCATCTGCGGCGTGACATCGGTGAAGAGCGTCGGCGCGATATATTGCCCGCGCCCGAAGTCGAGCACGGTGCCGCCGGTAACGACCCGCGCCCCCTCGGCCTGGCCCTTGGCGATATAGGACAGGATCACGTCATTCTGCGCGCCGGTGGTGATGGCGCCGACCTGGGTGTTTTCGTCCAAGGGGTCGCCGACGCGGATCCTGGCCATCTTGGCGGCGAGTTTCGCCTCGAAGGCCTTGGCCACGCTGCGTTCGACGATCAGCCGGCTGGAAGAGACGCAGCATTGCCCGGTGTTGAAGCTGATCCCGAAGGCCGCGGCATCGGCGGCATCGTCCAGGTCGCTGTCGGCAAAGACGATGATCGGGTTCTTGCCGCCCAGCTCCAGCCCGAGTTTCTTGAAATTGCTGTCGGCGGCGGCATGGACGCAGGACCGCCCCACCGCCGTCGATCCGGTGAAGGACAGCATGTCGACATCGGGATGCTCGGTCAGCGCCTGGCCGATGCTGCGGCCCGATCCGGTGATGACGTTGTAGACCCCGGCAGGCAGACCGGCCTCCTCCAGCACTTCGGCGAGGATCAGCGTGGTGGCCGAGGTGACCTCGGAAGGTTTGACCACCATCGTGCAGCCCGAGGCGAGGATGAAGGGCACCCTTTCGCACAGGATCAGGAAGGGGAAGTTCCACGGCGTGATGAGGCCCACCACCCCGATCGGTTCGCGCAGCACCATGCCGAACAGGCTGTCGCCGAGGCTGTTGTAGCTGTCGCCGTGAAGCAGGCGCGCGGCCCCGGCACCGACCTCGAAACAGGCGATGCAATGGTCGATCTCGCCCTTGGCCTGGGCGATCGGCTTGCCGTTCTCCAGCACCTCCCAATAGGCGATCTCGTCACGGCGGCGGCGCAGGATCTCGGCCGCGCGCAAAAGGACAGCGGCGCGCGCGGCGCCCGAAAGCCCCGCCCAGCGCCGGTCTTCAAAGGCGCGGCGGGCGGCGGCGACGGCGGCGTTCAGATCCTCCACCGTGCATGTCGGGATCAGGGTGACCGGCACGCCATGCCCGGGCGAGGCGCGCTCGAACAGGGGGCGGCCGCCCTGCCAGGCGCCATCCACATAGAAGCCGAATTCACGCGCGGTGGTGGGCGGCAAAAGGATGTGGCTTGCGTGGTCCATCAGGGGCTCCAATGCGTCAGAAGGTGATCTGGGTTTTGAGGTCGGCCGGGCGGGCCGCGAAAGTGTCGAAGGCGGTCTGGATCTCGGCCAGCGAATAGCTTGCCGTCGTGAAGGCCGCGGTCTTGAAGCGGCCATGCGCCAGCAGGGTCAGCGCGTCGTGCATATCCTCGCCCATGCCGGCGACCGATCCTTTGAGGCTGTTCTCTTCCAGGATGGTGCGCAGGATGTTGACCTCCATCGCCTCCTCCGGCCCGGTCAGGCCGAAAAGGGCGATATGGCCGCCCTTGCGGATCAGGGTCTGGGCCGTGGCGTAAAGCCGGGGCGAACCCACGCTTTCGATCACCAGATCGGCCCCCCTGCCCTGCGTCATCGCCAGTACCTGATCGCGCAGCTGCGCAGGTTCGCTGATCGCGGCATCGGCTCCGGCGTCCAGCGCCATGCGGCAGCGCGCCTCGGACAGGTCGGCCACGATGATCGGGGCGAGGCCTACCAGCCGCATCATCTGGACATGCAGGTTGCCCATCGGCCCGGCGCCAAGGATGACGACCGACTGGCCGAAGCTGGCCTTGGCCTTGCGGGCAGCGCGCACGACGCAGGACACCGGCTCGGTCAGGGCCAGGACGGCATCGGGCACCGCATCGGGCGCGGGAATGACGAGGCGGGCCGGAAGGGCTACATATTCGGCAAAGGCCCCGTCGCGCCCGATGCCGACCTGGGTCATCGTCGGGCAGTTCAGCACCTCGTTCCGGCGGCACCAATAGCAGGTGCCACAGCCGATGTTGATATCGGCCACCACGCGCTGGCCCGGGGTCAGGTGGCGGACATTGGCCCCGACCTTCTCGATCGTCCCGCAGAACTCGTGACCGGGGATCAGCGGCAGACGGTCGGCGGCGTAATGGCCGTGGAAGATGTGCAGATCGGTGCCGCAGATCCCGGTGCGGCTGACGCGGATCAGGGCATCCTCGGGGCAGACGGCGGGCACCTCGACATCGCGCACCTCGAATCTGCCGGGTGCGACCAGGACAGCGGCTTTCATCGGCGCCCCCTATTTCACGGTGCGCAGCTTGGCGCGGTCGATGGTCAGGGCGATGGCGGCGATCAGGACCAGACCGAAGACCATCTGCTGCTGGGTGGCCTGGATATCGAAATAGAGCATCGAGGCGCGGATCACCGCCACGATCAGCGTGCCGATGGCGGTGTTGAGCACCCCGCCCACGCCGCCCGTCAGGGGCGTGCCGCCGACCAGCACCGCCACGATGGCCGGCAGAAGAAAGCCATTGGCAATCGTCGGCGCCCCGCCCGAAAGCTTGACCGCGAACAAGAGGCCCGCTGCCGCGGCCAGTGTGCCAGAGATGGCAAAGGCCAGGATCTTGTAGCGCGCCACGTTGATCCCCGAGGCCGCCGCCGCAGGCTCGCCCGCGCCGACTGCCTTGAGGGCGCGGCCCAGCGTCGTGCGCCGCTCGATGAAGAGGGTGATGGCCAGAAGCCCCGCCGCGATGAACAGCTCATGCGGCACCGGGCCGGATTTGCCGATCATCCAGCCGAAGACGGCATCGCGCTGCACCGCATCCATGTTCAGGGCCCTTTGGCCCGACAGGTACTGCGCCAGCGAAAAGGCCACCCCGCCGACCGCGAGGGTCGAGATGAACGAGGGCACCAGAAGCTTGGTCGTCACATAGCCCGAAATCGTCCCCATCCCGAAGCCGACCACGAGGCAAAGCAGCGCCACCCATCCCCCCAGCGGGGCCAGGTAAAGCGAGGCCACCACGGTGATCAGGTTCGCCATCGACTGTGCCGAAAGGTCGATGCCGCCGATGTAGATGGCGAAGGTCAGACCCAGCGCCATGATGAAGAGGGGCACGATATCCCCCGCGAGCGCCAGAAGATTGGAGGGGCGCAGGAACGTGTCGTCGACAAGCCCGACGGCGGCCACCAGCACCAGAAGCGTAATCCAGGGCAGATGCGGTTTGAAACGCTGGAAGTCCATTCTCGTGCCTCAGATCATGTAATGGATAAGGTCGAAGAGCGAGGGTTTCGCTCCATCGCTGCTGTTGAACTGCTTCTGAATCGCCCCGTCCTTGACGACGATGATGGTGTGCGACAGGCCGATCGCCTCTTCCAGCGTGTCGGCCACCAGCACGATACCCACCCCGGCATCCGACATGTCGCGGATCATGTCGTAGACGTCTTCCTTGGCGCCGATGTCGAGGCCGCGGGTCGGATGGTCCAGAAGCATGATGTCGGACCCGCCCGAGCGCCATTTGGCCAGAACCACCTTCTGCTGGTTGCCGCCCGACAGGTTGCCGCAATCGGCCAGTTCGGAGCTTGCCTTGATCGACAGCTTGGCGATCCATTCCTTGGCCAGGGCCCGCTCGCCCGCGATGCGCAGGACGCCGGCGCTGGAATGTTTGCCCATCTGCGACAGTGTCATGTTCTCGTAGACATTCATGCCCGCGACGATGCCCTCGATCTTGCGTTCGCGCGGGACATAGCCCACGCCGCGTTCGACAGCGCCCTTCGGCGTGAGGGGGGCGGTGGGCTGGCCCTTGATGATCACCTTGCCGCGCACCGGGGTCAGCATGCCGTAGATGGTGCGCAGGATCGCCTCGCGGCCGGAACCTTCGGTGCCCACAAGGCACAGGACCTCGCCGGCATGGAGCGTCAGGTTGATGTTGCGGACCCGGCCGGGCAGATCGACCTTGTCGAGCGTCACCAGTTCCTTGCCCGCATCATAGGGCTTCTGGCGCTGCTCGCGGTAATATTCCTTGTCGACGTTGCGGCCGACCATCTTGTGCTGGATCTGCTCGACCGTCTTCTCGCCGCGCGCCACCACATCGACCACGGCGCCATCCTTCATCACATAGATCCGGTCGGAGAGTTCCATCACCTCGTCCATCCGGTGGCTGACGAAGATGAACGAGGCCCGCGTGGTCAGCTCGCGCACCAGTTTGAACAGAAGCTGCACCTCCTCCTTGGCGAGAACCGAGGTCGGCTCGTCCAGAAGGATCACGAGGTTGCCCTTCACCCGCTCTTCCAGCGTCAGCACCTTGGCCAGTTCCACCAGCTGACGCTGCGCAAAGGACAGATCGGCGGTGACCATGGCGGGGTCGATGTCCAGCTTGACCTTGGCCAGCTGCGCCTTGGCGGCCTCGGCCATGGCCTTCCAGTTGATCACGCCGAAGCGGACGAACTGCGCCTCGTAGCCGAGGAAGATGTTTTCCATGATGGTCAGGTTGGCGATCAGGGATTGCTCCTGAAACACCATGCCGATGCCCTGCTCCATCGCGGCGCGCGGGTTGGCAAAGCGCACCGCCTTGCCGTCGATCGTCACCTGGCCGCCATCGGGCTGATAGGCGCCGTAGATCACCTTCATCAGGGTCGATTTCCCGGCGCCGTTCTCGCCGACCAGACCGACGATCTCGCCCCGGTTCACCTGGAAATCCACCGCCTTGAGGGCATGGACGCCGGGGAATTTCTTGTCGACTTTCTTCAGCTCGTACATCGCAAGCCCCCTATTTCACGACCTGGATGGAGCGCCGGTCGGTGGACAGGACGACCGCCACGATGACCAGAATGCCCAGCATCCCGTCCTGGATGAAATCCGGCAGGCCGATCACCACCATGCCGTTGTTGATGACGCTGACGATCAGCACGCCGACCAGCGCGTTCCAGACGCCGCCGGTGCCGCCCCAGAGCGCCACGCCGCCGACCACCACCGAGGTGATCGAGATGAACATGAAATTGGCACCGCTGACCGATTCCGCCTGGCCGATCTTGCCGACCGCCAGAATGGCCGCGATGGCGTAATAGGCGCCCGCCAGGGCATAGGCCATGACCCGCACCCGGCGGACGTTCACGCCCGAGGCATGGGCCAGCTCCTCGCCGCCGCCGACGGCATAGAAGTTGCGGCCCAGCGTGGTGTAGGACTGGATGAAAGCGCCGACCAGCAGGAAGAAGACCGCGACATAGACCATGATCGGAAAGCCGAAATAGCGCACCGTCAGCAGGCCGCGGAACATCTCGTCATTGACTTTAACGATATTGCCGCCGGTCAGAAGGATCGCAGCCCCGGTGCCGACGAAACCCATCGCAAGGCTGGCCATGAAGGAGGGGATGCGCAGCCGGACATGGATCATCCCGTTGATCCAGCCGAAAGCCGCGCCGAAAAGCACGATCAAGGGCAGGGCCATCCAGCCCCAGCTGTCCAGCGTGCCGCCGAGATAGCGGAAGAGGAAGGCGAAGATCACCGCGCTGAGGGAGATCGCCCCCTCCATCGACAGGTCGATCGAGCCCATGATGATGATGAAGGTGACCCCGATCGCCACCATCAGCGCGGGCGAGGAGGTGATCGCGATGCGGGCGAAGTTGCGCAGCGAGAAGAAGGCCGGATTGATCGCCGTGAAGAAGACGACGAGAACCAGCAGCACCAGAAGCGGCGCCCATTTCAGTAGTGTCTTTCGTGAGTTGTGCTGCGTCACGCCGTCGCCCCCCTGCCTGACTTGCGGCCTCTTGCGCCGCAAAAATGGGAGGGCGAGCCAAAGCAGGCCCGCCCCCGTCTGGATGATCTTACTTGTAGACGATGCCGCCGGCCGACAGGCCCCAGAGGTCGTTCCAGTCATAGACCGGGGTCGCATCCATGTACTTGGCCTTGAAGGCCACCGCATCGTCATGGGTCACCACGATCGAGGGGCCGTAGAACTCGCGGTGTTCGTTGGGCTCCTCGGAAGGCTTGAAGGTGCCGATGGCCGCGTGATGCGCCAGGGCGAGCGCAATGCCGCCACCCCAGTAGGGGTTGGTGAAGACCGTGGCCAGAAGGGAGCCGTCGATGACCATCTGAACGGCTTCCGGGTTGCCGTCGAAGGCCACGATCGGCACGCCGGTGATGCCCTCGGCCTTGAAGGCCTCGACCACACCGTAGGCCATGTTGTCATTGGCGCAGTGCACGCCGGTGATCTTGTCGCCATAACGGGTGATGAAGGAGGCCATCAGCTCGGTGGCCTTCTGCGTATCCCAGTCGGCGGCCTGCACGTCCAGCAGCTCGATATCGGGGAAGTCCTTCAGCGCGTTCTTCAGCCCCTGCAGACGCTCGATCGCCGGGATATTGGCCGGGATGCCGCCGAGGTGGACGACGCCGCCCTTGCCGCCCATCGCCTTGAACAGCACGCGCGCCGCTTCTTCCGAAGGCTTTTCGCCCGACCAGCTGAGGTGGGCCACATAATTGTCGCCGATATCCCAGGGGTGCAGATCGTCGGTCTTGTTCCAGATCGTGGTGACATAGCCGCCAGCCGCCTTCACGGCCTCGGCCACCGGGCGGGCGTTCGGGCTGTCGTTCGGGTCGCAGGCGATGGCGCAATTGCCGCTGTTCTTGGCCAGGAAGGACTTGATATCGGCCAGGGATTTCTCGGACGAGCCCTCGTTGATCAGGCTGGTCATGTCCTCTTTCTTCTTGCCGAGGCTTTCGACAAAGGTCTCGCCGCCCGACACGATGGCGTTCCAGTAGGCCGAGGCGCGATCACGATAGCTCCAGGCCAGGGCCGGGTCGGTGGCCGCAAAGGCCGCGCCGCCGCCAAACGCCGAAGGCAGTGCCATGGCGCCCAGGCCCGACGCCGAAGCCAGCAGGAAGTTGCGGCGGTTGATCGTCTCTTTTTCGATGAAATCCTTGATGAAAGTAGACATAGGTTCCTCCCCTTTTCCACATCATGCCACCTTGGGTGGCGGGTTACGCGGCGGTTGACGCGCTCAAGCCCACCTTGAGTCGCAGCTTGAGCAGGTCGTGTTCCTGATCACCTAACGCACTAACTGGTTACTTTCTTGGATTGCCATGAGTCAAGTCTTTTCAGCGTCATTTCCGGCGCGGTTTTCGCAGGAAGCACTTTGACGAGGGCCGCCCGCTCTGTGTAAGACTGGTGCAACCGCCACTCCCTTGGCGCCGGAGGACATGACTGTGACGACAGAGGCCGACCCTACCAGCTCCCCCGGCGGGTCCGCCGCCAAGCCCCGCGTCCGCGACGCCGAGGCGACCAAGGCGCGCATCCTCGATGCCGCCAAGAAGGAATTCGCCAAAAGCGGGATGGGCGGTGCGCGGGTCGATGTGATCGCCGAGAAGGCCAAGGCCAACAAGCGGATGATCTACCACTACTTCGGCAGCAAGGAGGGCCTGTTCCAGACCGTGCTGGAAAACGCCTATGTCGACATCCGCTCGGCCGAACAGAAACTGAACCTCGACCATCTGGAACCGAAGGAGGCGCTGGAACGGCTGGTGCGCTTCACCTGGAGTTACTACCTCAAGAACCCCGAATTCATCACCCTGGTGAACAGCGAGAACCTGCACCGCGCCAAGCACCTGAAACGGTCCGAGGTGGTGAAGGTCTACAGCCGCAAGTTCGTGTCGATGATGGAAAATATCCTGCAGCGCGGCGCGGTGGCGGGCGTGTTCCGCGACGGCATCGACCCGGTGCAGATGAACATCACCGTGGCCGCGATCGGTTATTATTACCTGACCAACCGCTACACCGGCTCGATCGTCTTCGAACGCGACCTGATGACGAAAGAGGCGCTGGAAGAGCGCCTGCAGTTCAACATCGACACGATCATGCGGCTGGTTGCGGCCTGAGGTCAGGCCTGCGAGGTCAGCCCGCAGGCCTCCAGCGCGGTCTGGGCGCAGGCGATATCCTCGACATCCTGCGCGCCCGACACGCCGATCCCGCCGATCACCTTGCCGGCATGAAAGATCGGCAGGCCGCCGCCCCAGACCAGCAGCCGCGCCCGGTTGGCCAGGCCCAGGCGCAGGCTGGGCGAGCCGTCCATCCGCTCGAAAAACCCCGCGGTGCTGCGGCGCATCGTGGCGGCGGTAAAGGCCTTGTCGGCGGCAAATTCCGCGATCGGCGGGGTGACCTCGTCCATCCGCCAGGCGGCGAGGGTGGCACCCGCGGGGTCCACCACGCAGACCGCCACCTTCCAGCCGTTGGCAGCCGCTTGGCCGACGGCGGCCTGCACCAGTTGCATCGCCGTAGCCGAGGCCAGAACCGGGGTCATCACGATCATCGTCATTCCTTTCAGAGAAGCGTCCAGTCCAGCACGATGAAGGGCGCGGCGATCTTGCGGGCCGCGATATCGGCATAAAGTTGCGCCGGATCGCCGGGGCTTGCGCGGTGCATTAGCCCTTCCAGCGGAATCCGTCCCTCTGCCAGCCAGTCCAGCGCGCGGGCAAAGCCGCCGAGGATGCTGTGGGGGGCATTGTTGTAACCCTCCAGAAGCTCCTCCCAGAGGAAATCGCGGCCGAGGATCGGCAGCTCCCACTCCCAGCCCGACCGCAGGGTGATCAGGTTGAAGAAGACCGCCCGCATCACCTCATGCGCGGAATGGTCGGTCAGCTTGCGCCAGGGCACGCCGACCAGCACCGCCTCGCCGCCCCGACGCAGCATCTGGCAGCCGGCGAGAACGGCGCCCTCGTGGCCCGAACAATCGACCAGCAGCGCAACCCTGCCCTTGAGGGCACCGTCTTCCAGCGGCATCTCGGCGCGGCAGTCGGCGATGCCGCTGGCCATGATCTGGCTGCGGCGCAAAGGGTCGGGGTCGACCACGGTGACGCGGAAGCCCGCCAGCCGGAACTGATGCGCCGCAAGGAAGCCGACCGGGCCCGCGCCGCAGACCAGAACGGCATCGCCGGCGCGCGCCGTGGTCGTCATCAGCGTCGTCATCGACACGCCCATCAGCCGGGCGATCACCGCGACATCCGGGGCAAGCCCCTCGGGCACCGGCAGGGTGAAGGCGGCCCGGTGGGTCTGGGTCGACCGGTGCAGGCCCATCGCAAAGCGCCGGTCGCCCGGTGTGATGCCCGCGACGCCCTCGCCCACCTCCTCCACCGTGAAAACAGCGGCATAGCCGGGGCGCACCGGGAAGGTGTCGCCATTGGCCCAGCCCAGTTCGGTGCCCTGGCTGATCAGCGTGAACTCGGTCCGGCCACGGATTTCCCCGGCCTGCAGCGGTGCGTCCTGACAGGGGTCGAGCCGGAAGGTCTGCCGCGCCGGGATGATGATTTCAACGGGCATCGCACACCTAACCGTTCAGCGCCGGGGACCATTGCGCAAGCCCGCCGTCCCTTTCATGGCCAAGCGGGCCATCCATGCTGACAATCTCCAGATACTGGCCCCAGGGGCTGCGCAGATAGCACCAGGTCAGGCCCGCCATCGGCCCCGCATCGACATAATTCGGCCCGTCGAGCACATCGACCCCGGCAGCCCGCAGCCGCGTCGCGGCCTCATGCGCATCGTCGACCTGAAAGGCCAGGTGAAAGCCGCCCGGCTGGCTGTTGCGCTTCAGGTCCGCGGTCGGGTCGGGGTCGCCCGAGTAGCTGAAGATCTCAAGATTGCTGCCATTGCCGAGGCGGAGCACCTTGATATCCTCGATCCGGCAGTTGCCCGGCACGCCAAGCCGGTGCTGCATATAGGCATCGTCGACATCGACCAGCCCGGTGGACAGCACCGTCACGCCGCCGAACACCTCCTCGAAGAACCGGACGGCCTGATCCATGTCCGGCACGGTGAACCCGACATGCTGCATTCCGTAGACCTTCATGCTGTCTTCCTCCCGATGGGCCTGCGGCAGGGAATCGTCGCCGCACCCTTCGCGCAAGTATGTAACTAGTTGGTTATATACTCATGCGACGGAGGACCAATTCCTGTCAACAGGAATTGGCACCGCGCGGGGGTCGCGGCCTGATCTGTCCTGATCCGAAGTTTCGCGCCCGGCCCGACCGGCTCAGTCGAGGTGGAAGACCTCTTCCATCGCGGCCCACCATTCGCCCTCGGCCCGGGTGTCCAGCGGCACCTGCATCGGGCCGCAGAGCTTCCACCTCTCCTGCGTCACGGGATCGGCGGCGATGGCGGCGCTGTCGGCGGCGAAATCGCTGCCGTGGTATTCCCAATAGCCGAACATCACATTCTCGGGCTGGCGCAGAAAGATCGAGTAGTTGCGGATGTTTGACGCCGAGATCCGCGCCAGAACCTGCGGCCAGACTTCGGCATGCAGCGCCCTGTATTCCGCCATATTCTCGGGCCGCAGCCCGATCATCATTGCCATGCGTTGCATCACATCACCGCCCCGATCTGCCATGGAACAAACTCTGCCCCGCCAAAGCCCAGATCCTCGGACCGGCTTTTCGCGCCCGAGGCGACCGCCAGGAACATCTCGAAGATCTCGCGGCCCTTCTTCTCCAGCGTCACGCCATCGAGGATGTCGCCGGTGTTGATATCCATATCATCCTGAAGGCGCTGGTACATCTCGGTGTTGGTGGCGATCTTGATGCAGGGCACGGGCTTGTAGCCCGAGACCGAGCCGCGCCCGGTGGTGAACACGATCAGATTGGCGCCAGAGGCGACCTGCCCCGTGACAGAACAGGGGTCGTAGCCCGGGCTGTCCATGAAGACAAAGCCTTTGCGGTCAATCGGTTCGGCGTAAAGATAGACGCCCTCCAAAGGCGCCGTGCCGCCCTTGGCCACCGCCCCCAGCGACTTTTCCAGGATCGTGGTCAGCCCCCCCTTCTTGTTGCCGGGCGAGGGGTTGTTGTTCAGCTCGCCCTTGTTGCGGGCGCAGTAATCCTCCCACCAGCGGATGCGGTCGATCAGCTTTTCCCCCACCTCGGCCGAGCGGGCGCGGCGGGTCAGAAGATGCTCGGCGCCGTAGATCTCGGAGGTTTCCGACAGGATCGTCGTGCCGCCCTGCGCCACCAGAAGGTCAGAGGCCACCCCAAGCGCGGGGTTCGCCGTGATGCCCGAATAGCCATCCGACCCGCCACATTGCATGCCCACCACCAGCTCGCTGGCGGGGATCGGTTCGCGGGTGCAGGTGTCGGCCACCTGCGCCAATTCCCGCAAGGCCTCGACCCCGCGTTCAACGGTGCGCTTGGTGCCGCCGCTTTCCTGGATCGTCATATGCAGGAATTGCCCATCGGCCCGCAGGCGCGCCTTGCCGACCAGGGCCGGAATCTGCATCACCTCGCAGCCCAGCCCCACCAGAAGGATGCCGGCGAAATTCGGGTTCCTGGCATAGCCTTGCAGGGTGCGGAACAGCGTGAGGTAGCCCTCGTTGTCCCCCGACATGCCGCAGCCCGAGCCATGGGCGATCGGCACGATGCCATCGACATTCTTCAGGGCCTTGAACCAGTCGGTCTGCTCGGCCGCCTCGGCGATGAAGCGGGCGACCGAGCCCGAACAGTTGACCGAGGTCAGCACGCCGAGAAAATTCCGCGTCCCGGCTTTGCCATCGGCCCGGCGATAACCCATGAAGGTGCGGGGCGCGTCAGGGGCCGCGACCTCGCGCAGGCTTTGGCCGATGGCGTAATCGGCGCTGTGGTCGGACATCCCAAGGTTCTGCACATGGATATGCTCGCCCGCCGCGATGGCGCGGGTGGCCTGGCCGATGATCTGGCCATAGCGGCGGACCTGGGCGCCCGGCGCCAGATCATGCAGCGCCACCTTGTGGCCGCGCGGCACCGGCGTGCTCAAAGTGACAGGGCCAAGCGCATGGCCCGCCGGCAGATCGGCGAGGGCAATGGCCACATCGTCGCCCTCGGTCAGGATGATGTGATCGGGCCGCATCTCAGACCCCCGCCAGGGCGCGGTCCAGATGGACATAGCCGCCATCGACGAACAGCCACTGGCCCGTCAGATGCAGGGCGCGCTGCGACAGGGCAAAGACGGCCATGGCGGCGATCTCGTGATCTTCGGTCATGCGCTGGCCCAGGGGGATGCGCTGGGTGATCTCGGCCAGCTTGGCATCGGGATCCTCGAAGGTGTTGATCCAGCGGGCGTAAAGCGGGGTCATCACCTCGGCCGGCAGGATGGCATTGACGCGCACACCGTCTTTCAGGAAAGCCGCCGCCCATTCCCGCGTCAGGCCCAGCTGCGCCGCCTTGGCCGCGACATAGGCCGAGGTATTGCCCTGCCCCGTCACCGCCGTCTTGGACGAGATGTTGACGACAGCGCCCTTTTCGGCGCGCAGATCGTCGGCCAGAAGATGCACCATCGTGTAATAATGGATGAGGTTGACGTTGAGCGAGGCGCGAAAGGCCTCGGGCCCCGCGGCAAGGTCGATGCCGTCATTGACGCCGGCATTGTTGACCAGGCCGTAAACCCGGCCATGCCGGGCCTGGATCTGGGCGACACCGGCGCGAACCTGATCATCCTGGGACAATTCCGCCTGCACGAAATCGGCGCCAGAGGCTGCGAACCAGGCTTCCTCCGGCAAGCGGCGTGCCAGAACCACGACGCGGGCCCCCTCTTTCACCAGATCGCGCGTGATGGCGCCGCCGATGCCGGCCCCGCCGCCGGTGACCACCACAAGCTTGCCCGTCAGCCCAAGATCCATCTTCCGTCCCTTTCATGAGAATGTCGGCCCCCTCGCAGGAGCCGACCTTTTGCTGCACCGCCCGGGATCAGTCGTAAAGCACGGCGGCGATTTCCGGCGCGTCCATGTTCGACTTGTCCCACCAGGCAAAGCCCGAGTCGATGACCTTGGGCAGGGTCTCGCCCTTGACCGCGGCAATGGCGGCCTTGACGGTCTCGTATCCCATGCCGACCGGGCTTTGGGTGATGGCGCCGGCCATGATGCCGTCCATCACCGCCTGCTTCTGCGCCTTGCCGGAGTCGTAACCGATGACCACGACGCCCTGGGTCTTGGTTTCCTTGATCGCATTGACGACGCCGATGGCCGAACCCTCATTGGCCCCGAAGAAGCCCTTCAGGTCGGGATTGGCGGTCAGGATCGCCTTGGCGATCTCGGTCGAGGCCAGTTGGTCTCCGCCGCCATACTGGATATCGACGATCTCGATATCGGGGTATTTGGCCTTGACCTGATTGACGAAACCATCCCGACGGTCGATGCCGGTGCGCGAGGTCTGGTCGTGGACGACCAAGGCGACCTTGCCCTTGCCGCCGATCAGTTCCGCCATCTTGTCAGCCGCAAGACCGGCCGCCGCGACGTTGTTGGTGGTCACGGTCGTCACCGGAATGTCATTGTCCACACCGGAGTCGAAGGCCACGACCGGAATCCCGGCCTCTTGCGCCTGCTTCAGAAGTGGCGTCGCGGCTTGGGTGTCGAGGGCTGCAAAGCCGATGGCTTTCGGCTTCTTGGCGAGTGCTGCCGACAGCATGTCGATCTGCTTGTCGACCATGGTTTCATTGTCCGGGCCTTCGAAGGTCACTTCGACGCCAAACTCGGCGGCGGCCTTGTCGGCACCGGCCTTCACGGCCTGCCAGAACTGGTGCTGAAACCCCTTGGAAATCAGCGGGATATACATCTTCTCGTCGCCCCAGGCGATGGTGACCGAGCCCATCAGGCTGGCCGCACCGATCGAGCCGAGCATTGCGCGTCTTGTCAGCATTCTTTCCTCCTTGACCGGCGGAAGGCCGGGTTTTTGGTTGCAAGTCTCCGGGGCGTGGGCCGCCCTCTTTGCGTTGAATTCCGTGATCTCAGGCCCTGCGTGCCCGGCGCATCATGTCGGCATAGACGGCGGCGATGATGATGAGGCCGGTGACCACGGTCTGCCATTCCTGCGCCACCGACAGGATGCGCAGCCCGTTCAACAGAACCGACATGATCAAGGCCCCGATGATCGTGCCAAGGATCGAGCCCCGCCCCCCGGCCAGCGAGGTGCCGCCGATCACCACCGCGGCAATCGCGTCCAGCTCATAGCCCTGCCCCAGCGCCGGCTGGGCCGAGTTGAGGCGCGAGGCGATGATCAGCCCCGCCAGCCCGCAGATCGCGCCCGACAGGCTGTAGACCGTGATCTTCCAGAAATCGGTATTCACCCCCGACAGCCGCGCCGCTTCCTCGTTCGACCCCAGCGCGAAGGTATATCGCCCCAGAACCGTGCGGTTCAGCACATAGGCCGCCACGACCGCCAGCACGAAGAGGATCAGCACCCCGTTCGGCACCGGCAAGGCCGGGATCAGGCTGCCGATCAAGGAGCCGGTGGAGATTTCGGGGAAGGAGGGCGTGTCGTTGAAATAGATCGGCTTGGTGCCAGAGATGACCAGCGACATGCCCTTCAGGATCAGCATCATCCCCAAGGTGGCGATAAAGGGCGGAATCCGCATCTTGGCGATCAGCGTGCCCGAGATGCAGCCGCAGGCCGCCCCGGTCGCCAGTGCCGCCAGGATGCCGAAGGGCAAGGGCAAGCCCCAATAGGTCAGCACGACCCCCGCGATCACCGCCGAAAAGGTCATCAGCGTGCCGACCGACAGATCGATGCCGCCAGTGATGATCACCAGCGTCGCCGCCACCGCCAGCACCCCGTTGACCGAGGTCGCCTGCAGGATGCCGATGACATTGGCGGTTTGCAGGAATTTGTCCGAGGCCAACGAGAAGAAGATCAGCAGGATGATCAGGCTGGCAAAGGCCAGAAGCTTTTGCTGCATCCCCGAGCGGGACTTCTTCGCCCCCGGCGTTGCGGTTGTTGCGGTCATGCGGCTTTCCCCCCGTTGCTCACCGGGCGATTGGTCGCCAGATGCATGATCTGTTCCTGACTTGTCCCCGGACCGCCGGGCAGGATGCCGGTCAACCGGCCCTCGCACATCACGGCGATGCGGTGCGACAGGCGCATCACCTCGGGCAGTTCCGAGGAGATGACGATGATCGCCTTGCCCTCTTCGGCCAGGCTTTGCAGCAGCCGGTAGATCTCGGCCTTGGCGCCCACGTCGATGCCGCGGGTGGGCTCGTCGAAGATCAGGATGTCGCAGTCGCGCAAAAGCCATTTGGCCAGCACGATCTTTTGCTGATTGCCCCCCGACAAAAGCCGCGCCTCTTGCCGTTCCGAAGGCGTGCGGATCGAGAGAGAGGCCACGAAATCCCGCGCCGTCTTGCCCAGGGCGCCGTCATCGACCACGCCGAAGAACCGGCGAAAGCGTTTGAGGTTGGGCAGCGCGATATTGTCGCGCACATCCAGACCCAGAGCCAGGCCCAGATGCTTGCGATCCTCGGACAGATAGCCGATGCCGGCCTCGACCGCGTCCAAGGGCGTGGTGATCCTGACCGGCTGGCCATGCACCAGAACCTCGCCGGAATCGCGGCGGTCGGCGCCAAAGATCAGGCGGGCGACTTCGGTCCGCCCGGCCCCCATCAGGCCGGCAAAGCCAAGGATTTCCCCGGCTTTCACATCGAAGCTGACGTCCTGCACCGCGCGGCCCCGGCAAAGGCCGCGCACCTCCAGCGCCACGGGGGCGGCGGAAAGGTCGGGGATATCGACCGTGGCGCCATCCAGCTCGCGCCCGACCATCATCGAGATGATGGTGCCGATCGGCGTTTCGGCCGCCCCCACCGTGCTGACATAGGTGCCGTCGCGCATCACGGTGACGCGGTCGGCGATGCGTTTGATCTCGTCCATCTTGTGGCTGATGTAGACGATCCCCACGCCTTCGGATTTCAGCCGGGCGATGATGGCGAAAAGCTCGCCCACCTCGCGGTCGTTCAGGGCGGCGGTGGGTTCGTCCATGATCAGGATGCGCGAGCGGAAGGAGAGCGCCTTGGCGATCTCCACCATCTGCTGCTTGGCCACCGACAGATCGCGCACCTCGGCGCGCGGATCGATGTCGACCTTCATGCCGGCAAAGATCTCGGCGGCGGCGCGGTTCAGGGCGGTCTCGTCCAGGCGGCCAAAGCTTTTGCGCGGCTCGCGCCCGATGAAGATGTTCTGCGCCACGGTCAGATCGTTCATCAGGGCCAGTTCCTGATGGATCATCCCGATGCCAAGGCGTTGGGCCGCGGCCGGGTTGGGCAGGCGCACCTCCGCCCCGTTCAGCCGGATCACGCCGCCATCGGGCTGATAGACGCCCGACATGATCTTCATCAGGGTGGATTTGCCGGCGCCATTCTCGCCCATCAGGGCATGGACCTCACCGGCCCGCAGGTCAAATCCCACGCGTTTGAGGGCATGGACCCCGGGAAAGCGCTTGTCGATCTCTTCGAGGCGAATGAGGTCGGTCATAGCCCCGCCCCCAGCGCCACGATGGCCTTGATGATGCCGCCGCGGTCGGCCGCCAGCTCGCCGATCCGGCGCGGCAGGTCGGCCAGCGGCAGCACGGCGGAAATCAGCGCCGGGCCCGGCACGGCACCGGATTTCAGCGCCTCCATCACGGTGCGGAAATCCGGGCCCAAGGCGTTGCGGCTGCCGATCAGGCGCATCTCGCGCTTGTGAAACTCCGCGTCGTTGAAGGTCAGGTTGTCTTTGACCACCGAAACAAGGACATAGGTCCCGCCATGCGCGACATGGGCAAAGCCCGCCTCCATCGCGCGCGGATTGCCGGTGGCATCCATCACCACGTCAAAGCCATCCGCCGGCAGGTCATCGCCGGGGCGGTGAAGCTGGGTGAAGCCCAGACCTTTCGCCGCCGCCAGACGTTCGGGCGACAGGTCCATCAGATGCACCTCGGCCCCGGTCAGCCGGGCGAAAAGTGCGGCCCCCAGACCGATGGGTCCGGCCCCCGTCACCAGCACCCGATCCTGCGCCGTCATGTCCGCGCGGCGGACGGCATGGGCGCCGATGGCCAGAAACTCCACCATGGCGGCCTGCATCGGGTCGAGCCCCTCGGCGTCGTAAAGATTGCCGGCGGGCACCGCGATGCGGGCGCACATGCCGCCGTCACGGTGGACCCCCAGAACCCCGATGGCCATGCAGCAATTGGGCTTGCCGCGCTGGCAGGCATGGCAGGTACCGCAGGCGACATAGGGGTTGATCACCACCAGCTGGCCCTTGGCAAAGCCATGCGCCGCCTCTGTCACATGGCCCGACAGTTCATGGCCGATGACGCGGGGATATTGCAGATAGGGGTGCTTGCCCTCGTGGATATGGTAATCGGTGCCGCACAGCCCCGCCGCCGCCAGATCGACCAGCACCCATCCCTCGGGCGCGCTTTGCGGCAGCGGGCGCACGACCAGCTCGAACCGGCCCGGCTCCACACTCACTCCGCACAGCATGGTTTCGGCTGCGTCCTGCATTCTGGCTCCCCTCCCCGGGATATGGTTTTTATGATTAAAGACAGACTTGGGCGTCGGCAATTGTTTTTAATTATTCCAATCAAAAAACAATGTCAGAGCAGAGCGGCCCGAAGCCTCGGTTGCTGGCCGCCAAGACCCAAGTCCTTGGCCCAGTTCAGAAAAGCCCCGATCCGACGCTCCAGCTTCTCGGCATGGTTCTGGGCGATGTCGGAGAGGCGGTGATCCAGATAGGGATTGGCAAAACGGTCGAGCGTGGCCGCGACATAGGCGGGTGCCAAGTCATCGCCGGCGGCGGCGAAAACCGGCAGAACCTCGTCGCGGTAGAGGCTTTCCAAGGCGGCGCGCCAGTGGTCATCGGCCAGAAGCTCGCGCACATAATCCGCCCCGCCCCGGACCTGCCATTGCGAGACCATCCAGGTGTGGCCAAGGTTCAGGATGTACAGCTTGCGCCGCTCGATGGGCGCCAGCGAGGCCACGATCTGCACCGCCGGATGGGTGCAGGGGGCGATCAGGCCGGGACAATCCTCGATGGCCCACAGGGCATAGGGCTCTGCCACCGCCCCCGCAGGCTCGATCGGGGCCGAGACGATGCGGTCGACCAGCGAATTGACGAAGGTCACTTGAGTGGCGATCCAGTCCGCGAGGTCCGGCGAAGGGGCCAGCTCCAGCACGCGGGCGCGCAGCATCTCGCCATTGCGGGCGACGAGTTCGGTGGGCATCACCTGCACCGGCGCCCCACCGGCGGCAAAGCGGGCGGCCAGCAGATGGGCCAGCTTGGCGGGATAGGACATGGCCTGATCAAACACCGGCGACGCATCGGCGGGCTGCGGCACGAGGCCCTTTTCCGAGGTGTTCGACAGGATGATCCGCGCCTCCTCCGCCGCGATCCGGCAGATCTCGGGCCAATCGGTCGCGGTGCTGAGCGCCCGGCGGATCGAGGTGACGCGGGTCACCGCCTCCACCTTCCGGCCGGCCTCAAGCCCCTGGATCTGCACGGGAAACCCGCCTGGCGCCGCCAAAGCCGCCACCCGATGCGCCCGCCCGGCATCGCCCGAGGATTGCACCACGGTGATCGGCCCCAAGGCCTCGCCCCGCGCCAGCGCTTCGGAGAGGAACAGATCGGCATGGGCTTGCAGGAACCGGCTGGTGCCGAATTGCAGGATGGGCGTGATGGGCATGGGGAAACTCCTGCGGCAGGTTTTTTATCATAATGAACCGTAAGTCAAGCGGCTCTGTCAGCCCTTGCCACGGCGCAAGATGGCAGGAGGGGACGCTGGCCCCTGCCGGAGGCGGCAGGATCAGGCCCGCAAGGGCGCGACAGACGGGCGCCGTCGCGGACCCGTCCGGCTGTCACGGCATCGCGTGATCGCGCAGCGACTGCAGCAATGTCAGTTTCGAGGTCTTGAGGTGATCCTCCGCCGCCGCCAGCGCCGCCGCCTTGTCGCGCGCCTTCAAGGCCGCGATGATCCGAAGATGCTCGCCAATGGCCGCCTGGTTGCGCAGGCGTTCGTTCGTCTTGTCCCACTGGAAATGATAGTGGAAAATCAAGGCGATGATCTTCTGAAACTCCGCCGCAAAGCGGTTCTTCACCACCGAGCCGATGGTCGCATGAAAGGCCTCGTCCAACAGCGAGAAGTCGTGGAACCTTTCGTCGATCTCTGCGGCCAGCCGCAGATGGCGGGCCTCCAGATCCTCCAGCCGCGGCCAGATCGGGTGATCCGCGGGCAAGGCCACCAGATGGCTGACGGCGTTCAGTTCCAGCATCAGGCGGAACTCTGACAGCTCCACCGCAAACTCGCGGGTAAAGCCCAGAAGATCCCAGCCCCCCTTGCTGCGCCGCTGCACCAGCCCGAACCGGCTGAGCGAGGCGAGAAATTCCTGCAGCATATGCGGCGTCACCCGAAAACGCCGCGCCAGGTCTGCCACGTTCAAAGCGGTTCCCGGCACCACGTCAAAACGCAGGATCCAGTCGAGGAACTGACGCTCCAACTCATGCGCGCTGGGTTGTTCGGTCTGCAGGGCAAGGTGATCCTCCGGGCCAGGCCGCCGGATCAGCGTCTTCTGCCGCCCCTGCCACGCGATGATCTTCTCGGCGTCCAGCCGCTCCAGCGCGGCGCGGATCACGGTGCGGCTGACGTCCAGACGCTCGGAAAGGGCAAGCTCCGCCGGCAGGTGATCCCCCGGCTGCATGGCCTGACAGATGCCAAGCAAGGCATTGAAAGCCTCGCGAAACCGCTCGTCCGTCCGTGCCATGCTGCGCAGCAATCCTCTGAAGGGTCAGCGCCATTCCATCCGCTGCGACAGAAAATTGCAAGCGTTGCCCAGTTGCATACGGATGCGACAATGTGTCGGAAGAAGCGGCCGGTGGCTTCCGCTTTGGGTCCTGTCATCCGCGAGGGTGTAGCAGAAGTCGTGCATTCCACCCTTCCCGCCCCCTTATCCCCATACCAGACCCCCGGCGTCGAGTTGCGCACGAAAAATATGCGCAGCACCGGTCGCGGGCAGGTTCGGCATAACCCAAACTTGATTTCTCAAGACAACCGTGTGAGCGTTTCCTGACGATGAACCTATTACACCTGCCGCACCGACGGGATATTTGTAATGATTTCAATCAAGATTGAAGATCTGGTCTGCAAATCCCTGATCAAGTTGGCCGAGTCTGAATCGCCGGATCGGGTCATAACAATAGCGCGCCCCGAAGATGCACTGCCGATCTCGGTGGTTCGTGTTGATAACGTTCTCTACATTCTTGATATGAGGGCCCCGATCGTTGATAAAGTCATGCCGTCAGAGTCCATTCTGAACGCCTGGCATCTTGATTTCGAGAGGAACAGGAATTTTCTGGGCCTCGCTGACGCCTATCGGGAACCCTTCGATTACGCCGAGGTGAACGAAGAAGTCTGCATCATCTCCAATCTTTACTCCGGGAACTTTTTTCATTGGATCACTGAAGAGGCGATAAGGATCCTGCTCATGGAACGGGCCGGCTTCACAGGGCGCTATGTGATGCGGGGCGCGTTCGTGATGGAATGCATGGAATTGCTGGGTATTCCGCGAGAGCGCATCATGCATGCGCCAACGACGCCCACCATGTTCCGCTGCGGATGGTTCGCAACGCCCATTTGCGCCGAGGACATCCTGAAATATCCGGATCTCTTCCTCGAACTGCGGGAAAAATTCCTCACCACAGCAAAACTGACCAATAAAAGCTTGGGTGACCGGCTTTGGATTGACCGCGACGACAAGAATACGGTGAATCATGGCCGCGAACTGATCAACAAGGAAGAAGTTTATCCGCTTCTCGAACGGTACGGCTTCAAGATCCTCGATATGGCGCAACTTCCCGTCGCCGGCCAGATCGCGGCCGCCTCGGGGGCCTCTGTCATCGGAGGCACGCATGGCGCGGGATTCCTGCATGTGTTTTTCATGGAGCCGCGGTCGCGCGTGGTAGAATGCTTCACTCCAAACCTGATCAATTGCGGCATCATAGGTGTGTGCAGATTGCTCAGGCATCGCTATTCCATGGTGGTGCCAAACAACGCTTACGGTGCCTATCCATATGGGATGCAACTGAAATTGGACTGTGCGCAACTCGAATTGATCCTGCAGGGGCTCGACTGAAGACGTCCTGGGCCAGCACATGGCGAGGTTCTGCCACCTGAAACCCGGGCAACCCCAGCCGCCCTGACTGGGTCTCCGCACCGCATCTGAACGGTCGCGAGAGTTTTGAAAACGACAGTTCCGTCAATTTGAATAATGCTGCTTTCGTCATCCGCCCGCTCAGAGGCGCGTGCAGGCTCGGCAGGTGATCTCCTGCCGGATGGCGCACTTCTGGCACTCGCTGACCTAGTCGTTGTCACGTTGCAGCCGTTCCCTGGACGGCAAGCGTCCGATCCGCCCTGGACAACTACCAGGGGATGCGATCACGGCCCCCTGCCCAGCGCCCTACAAACCTGAGGCTGATCGCGCGGCCCAAGCACGCCGCAGATGCGAAAGGGAGGCCCATAACTGCCCGAACCAGTGTCCCGCCTTGCAAGTCGCAAGAAGATCAAGCTTGCGCGGCTCAAAATGATGGTATTAGTATAACACCGTAATACAGTAATCCGGCGCGGGGAGATTCTCCCGCTCTACGCCACCAGGGAGGAACAGCATGTCGGACGCCGCCACAGTCGCATCAGTCAAGGCAAACCCACCGCCGCCCGTCAGGACCGGCCTTTTCATCGCGGGCCAGTGGCAGGCGACGCAGGCCAGCTTTGACGTGACCAATCCGGCCGACGGCACGGTCATCGCCGCGGTGTCCAACGCCAATGCCGATGACGCCACCCGCGCGCTGGATGCGGCGGTGGCGGCGCAGGGCGCCTGGCGCGCCATGGCCCCGCGGGCGCGGGCGGGTCTGATGCACGCGGCCCATGCCCTGATGCTGCAGCGCGAAGAGCTGATCGTGCGCACCATGACGCTGGAAAGCGGCAAGCCGCTGACCGAGTCGCGGGCGGAGTTCAAGCTTTCCGCTGACTTCTTCCAATGGTTCGCCGAGCAGGTCGCCCATGTGCACGGCACCTATGCCTCAAGCTCGCATGGCGGCTTCCGCGTGGTGGTCGGACATGCGCCGGTCGGCCCAAGCTTCCTGATCACGCCGTGGAACTTCCCGCTCCTGATGATCGTGCGCAAGGCCGGGGCCGCACTGGCCGCGGGCTGCACCGTGGTCTGCAAGAGCGCGCAGGAAACCCCGCTGACCTGCGCCGCCTTCGTGCAAGTGCTTGAGGATGCAGGATTTCCGCCCGGCGTGGTGAACCTGTTGCACACCACGACCTCCTCTGCCCTGTCCGACCGGCTGCTGGCCGACCCGCGCCTGCGCAAGGTCAGCTTCACCGGGTCGACCGGGGTCGGCAGCATCCTTCTGAAGCTTGCGGCGGAGAACATCATCAACAGCTCGATGGAGCTGGGCGGCGACGGTCCCTTTATCGTGCTGGATGATGCCGATGTCGACCTCGCCGTCGATCAGGCGATCATCTGCAAGTTCCGCAACGCGGGCCAGGCCTGTGTGGCCGCCAACCGGATCATCGTCGATCGCAAGGTCGAGGGCGAGTTCACCGCGAAATTCGTCGAGAAGGTCGCCCGCCTGACCGTCGGCAATGGGATGGAGGCGGTGGATGTCGGCCCGATGATCTCGGCCAAGCAGCGCGACCGGCTTTATGACACGATCAACGACCTGAAACAGGCCGGGGGTCAGGTGCTGACCGGGGGCCGCGCCTTGCAGCGCCCGGGCTATTTCTTCGAACCGACCGTGGTGCGCTTTGACGGGCCCAATGCGGTGATCTGCAACCGCGAGCTTTTCGCCCCGGTGGCGGCGGTCTTTCCGGTGGACAGCGCCGCCGCGGCGCTGGAATTTGCCAATGACACGAAGTTCGGTTTGGCCTCCTATGTCTTCACGCGGGACGTCACCCGCGCGATGGCGTTTGGCGAAAGGCTGGAGTTTGGCATGGTTGGCATCAACCGCGGCATCATGGCCGACCCGGCGGCGCCCTTCGGCGGCACCAAGGCCTCGGGCCTCGGGCGCGAGGCGGGGCAGGACGGGATCTATGAATTCCTCGAGAAGAAATACATGGCGCTGACCGTCGCCGAACCGAAGGAGGCCTTGGTATGAGCATGGAAAACCGCCTCGGCCTTGGCCTGGTGCGCCAGCCGCGCAGCGTGCTGTTCGGGCCGGGGCAAAGGCGGCAGTTGGGCCGGATCGCGGCGGGGGTGGCCAGACATGCGCTGATCGTCACCGACGAGCGGATGGCCACCACGCCCGAGTTCAAGGCGATGCAGGCCGATGTCGAGGCTTCGGGTGTCAAAGTCTCGCTCTATGACCGCGCTCTGCCCGACCTGCCCCGATCGAACATCGTCGAGGCGGTGGGGCTTTTCGCCGGCAAGGGGATCGAGGCGGTGATCGGCATCGGCGGCGGGTCCTGTCTGGACCTTGCCAAGGCGGTGGCGGCGGTTCTGGCCAATGGCGGCGACGTGCGCGACTTCTTCGGCGAGTTCAAGGTGCCCAAACCCGCCTTGCCGATCCTGACCGTGCCCACCACCGGCGGCACCGGGGCCGAGGTCACCAGCCTCGCCATCGTCTTTGACGATGAAAAGCAGATGAAGATGGCGATTGCCGATGCCAATATCGAACCCTTCGCCGCGATCATCGACCCGGAACTGACCTTGACCTGCCCGCCCGGCCTGACCGCGGCCACGGCAGCCGATGCGCTGTCGCATCTGGTGGAGGCTTTCACCGCCCGCCCGAAGAACCCCTCGCCGGACCAGATCGCCAGCCAGATCTATGTCGGCAAGAACCGCATCACCGACATGTTCTGCGCCGAGGGGCTGCGGCTGATGAACGGCGCGCTGGCCCGGGTGCTACAAAGCCCCTCGGACCTTGCGGCGCGTTCGGATGTGATGTTTGCCGCCTATTGCGCCGGCATGGCGATCAACACGACCGGGACGGCGGCGGCCCATGCGATCCAAAGCCCGATGGCTGCGATCGGCCATACGCCGCATGGCATCGGCGTGGGGGCGCTGCTGCCTTACGTCATGCGCTTCAACCTGCCGCATGCAGAGGCCGAATTTGCCGCGATGGGGCGGATTCTCGGCGTGGCGGGGCCGGATCTGCCGCAGGCTCTGGCCGCCAAGGCCGCCATCGAGCGGATCGACGCCATTCTGGCCGCCGCAGGCGTGCCCGCCGATATCGCCGCCATCGGCATCGCGCCGTCGCATTTCGCGCAGATCGCGGCCTCCTCGGTGCTGGCCACAAGGCTTGTCCTGAACAACCCCGCCCCGATGACGCCCGAAACGGTGACCGCGGTCCTGACCCGCGCCCATGCCGGGGATCGCGGCTGGTGGGAATGAGATGACGTCTCCCTGTCGACTGGGGGGTGTCGGGGCCTGACGCCCGATACCCCCCGCCTTTTCGCCAGGAAGACCTTCGGCACCGGGAGAGACGGGGTGCCGCGCAACTGCAACGACAGACACCGGACCCGCCCCCGCGCGGCCGGATCGAGGGAGGAAGATCATGTCGGCCACGTTTCAGAAGACCCAGAACGCCGGGTGGTACCGGTTCCGCATCGGCGATTTCGAATGCACCGCAGTCTGGGATGGCTATATCCACCACAGCTACGAGGGGATTTTCCCCAATGCCGACCCGGCCGAGATGCTGGCGCTGAAGCAGAAATACCGGCTGCCGCTGGACCATATCCCGATGGACCTCAACCCCGTCGTGGTGAACACCGGCGACAAGCTGTTCCTGATCGACGCCGGCATGGGCCAGACCGTGCAATGGTTCGGGCCGGCGATGGGGCGGCTTCTGGAAAACCTCGCCGCCGCGGGCATAGCGCCCGAGGATATCGACGCGGTGCTGATGACGCACCTGCACCCCGATCACGCCTATGGATTGATCCACCCCGACGGCAGCGCCGCCTTCCCCAAGGCCGAGGTCTATTGCACCGATGTCGACTGGGCCGAATGGACCAACCCTGAAAGCCTGAAGCTGAACAACTTCCGCGCCCCCTGGACCGGCGGCGTGCTGGACGCGGTCAAACCCTACGAGGGCAGGATCCGCACCTTTGCGGCCGGCGACACGCTCTTTCCCGGCGTCACCACCTTCACCGTTGCGGGCCATGCGGCGGGGATGTGCGCCTATATCTTTGAAAGTGCGGGCGAAAAGGTCGTCTTCACCGGCGATGTCGCGCATCATCAGATCTTCGACCCCTACCACCCCGAGTGGTTCTTCCACATGGATTACGACACCAGCCCCGAACAGGGCGCCACCGCCAAATCCGCGATCTTCGCCAAGGTCGTGGCCGAGAAGATCCGCTTTCACGGCTATCACTTCCCTTTCCCCGGCCTGGGCGACCTGACCGCCGAGCCGGATGGCACCTACCGCTTCCATGGCGAGGCTTTCACCCCGCGCCTGTAATGCAAAAGGGCGCCGAACCGCAGTTCGGCGCCCCTTTCCCCAAGCCACTCAGGTCAGCTCGCGACCTGAACATCCTTGTTCAGCTTGGCATATTCGACGATGGCCAGATCCCCGGCCAGAAGGATGTGATGCTCGCTGGCGGCCTGGGCGGCCACTGGGTCGCGGGCGATGGCGGCGGCGTTGATGATCGCCTCCAGCTCGGAGATCGAGGGTTCGATCCGGGCCGGGTCGACAAAGGCGAAGCGGCGGAAGATCGCGATGCGGGCGTGGATGGAGCGCAGGCTTTCCATCAGCACCTCGTTATGCGCCCCGGCCAGCAACTGGCGGTAGAAATCAGCCTTGATCTCCTCGCGGCTGTCGACATCGCCCTTGCGGTATTCGCGGTCCAGCCGGTCGCGCAGCTTGACGAGCGACTTGCACTGCTCGGGCGTGGCGTTCAGTGCGAAAAGCTTGCCGGCCAAGCCTTCGAGGGCGGCACGCACGACATAGATCGCGCGGATCTCGGCCTCGGTCAGGACGGTGACGATCGGGCCGGTGTTGGGCAGAACCCGGATCAGGCTTTCGGATTCCAGCTGGCGCAAAGCCTCGCGGATCACGGTGCGCGACACGCCCAGCGTATCGCAGAGCACATTTTCCACCAGGCGCTGGCCCGGGATCAGGTGGCCGTTCAGAATCTCTTCGCGAATATGCTTGACGACCTGCTGGCGCAAAGGGGCCGCGGTGCGTTCGATCAGGGGCGGGCCTGCCATTACGAATCCTTTTCTTTCAACATCATGGGTCACAGCCTGTCGCCCGATGGAGCGGTGGCGGCCAGTTGATACGAATACGATATTACGACATTAGGACCAAAAGTCACCAGAACCAATGTCGCATACCGCCACGGCAGATTAGCCTACCGTCACCCCGCCGCAGACGAACAGCGTCTGCCCGGTGACAAAGCTGGCCCGCGGGTCGCAGAAGAAGGAGACCGCGTTGGAGACATCCTCCGGCGTGCCCATCCGCCCCATCGGGATCGCGGCGCGCAGCTTCTGGAAGCGCTCGGATTCCGGCGGGTTGTTGACCCAGAAGGCCGAAGTGGCGATGGGCCCGGGGGCCACGCAATTGACGGTGATATTGTCGCGCCCAAGCTCCAGCGCCCAGGTCCGCGCCATCGACTGCAAGGCGCCCTTGGTCGCCGAATAGATCGAGCGCGCCTCCTTGCCCAGCGTTACGCGCGAGGTGTTCATCACGATCCGCCCGCCGCCCTGCGCCCGCATGGTGGGCACGAGGGCCTTGGCAAAGACCAGCGCGGTGCGCACGTTCAGATGCATCAGCCTATCGAAATCGTCGAGGTTGATCTCGTCGAACAGCGCCGGGGCGACGATGCCCACATTGTTGACAAGGCAGGTCACCGGATGGGCGGCGGCGATGCCTGCGGCAGCTTCCGCCGCCGCGGTGGCATCCGACAGATCGGCCAGAATGGCATCGGCGCGCAAGGATTCGACCTCGGGCACTTCGCGGTCCACCACGATGACACGGTAGCCATCCTGTTGAAGCCGCAGCGAAATCGCCTGCCCGATGTTGCGGGCGCCCCCGGTCACGACGGCATGAGGTTGCGTCACGATATGTTCCTTATGATGAAGGCGGGCGACCGGGCCTTGCCGCGGTCGCCCCTGCGCTCAGGCGACCTTGAAACCGCGGTAATTGTCGTCGCGGATCTTGTTCATCTCGACCATGTAATTGGCCATGCCGCCCATGTACCACATCGAGGTGCGCGGCTTGCCGGGGATGTTGGCCCCGTTGATCCAGCTGTCGGTGACCTGGAACAGCGTGCCGGCCAGACCGTCCTGGCAGATCTGCACCCAGGCATCCTGCGCCTCGACCTCGGTATCGACGATGCTGCCGGTCTTCTCAGCCGCCTCGATCAGGTCGGTGAAGTAATTGACCTGCCATTCATGCACCAAAGGCTGGCTGGTGAAGGGGCTGAAGGGGCCGAAGACCATGAAGAAATTGGGGAAACCGGCAATCGTCATGCCGCCATAGGTGCGCGGCCCGCCGGTCCACTGGTCGGAGAGCTTGACGCCCCCAAGCCCCACGGTGTCGATCTTGAGGTAATTGCCGGTCACCGCATCGAAGCCCGTGGCCATGATGACCACGTCCAATTCGATCTCCTTGCCGCCGACGATCAGGCCATTTTCGGTGTACCGCTCGATCTTGTTGGCCTTCACGTCATGCAGGGTGACGTTGGGCTGGTTGTAGACCTCGTAATAGCCATCCGCCGCGAGGGGCCTGCGGGCGTAGTAATCCGTCGGCGTCAGCATGGCCGCAACCTTGGGGTCCTTGACCGCCGCATCCAGCTTGGCCTTGATGAAATCGGTCGCGGTCTTGTTGGCCTCGGCCGAAACCGTGATGTCCGAGAAGGTCTCCAGCATGAAGCTGAAGCCGTTGCCCTTCTGCCAGGCCTTCTCGTACCGCGCCTCGCGCTCGGCCTCCGAAACCTCCAGCGCAGAGGTGGCGCTTTCGATGAAGCCGAAGACCGTGCCGGTGTTCAGCGCCCAGTCGCGAAAGCCCGTCGGGTTCAGCTTGATCCGGTCGCGCGCATCCTGCGGGAAGGGGCCGATGCCCAAGGGCACCACCCATTGCGGCGTGCGCTGCATCACATGCAGATGGCCGACCTTGCCCGCGATGGCGGTGATGATCTGGATGCCGGTCGATCCGGTGCCGATCACCGCCACCCGCTTGCCCGCAAGGTCGGGGTCCTGTTCCGGCCATTTCGACGAGATCAGCACCTGGCCCTTGAACTTGTCCTGATCCGGGAAGGCCGGCGCATAGGAGGAGGACAAGAGCCCCACCGCCTCGATCAGATAGCGGGCGCGGATGGTGGCGCCCTCGGCGGTGGTCAGCACCCAGCGGCTGGCCGCTTCATCCCAGACGGCGCGGGCGATCTTGGTGTTGAAGTTGATCGAACGCTTCAGGTCGTGCTTGTCGGCCACGGCGTTCAGATAGGACAGAACCTCGGACTGGCGGGCGTAGCGTTCCGACCAGTGCCAGTTCTGGAACATGTCGAGGTCGAAGGAATAGGTGTAAACCGTGGATTCCGTATCGACCCGGCAGCCGGGATAGCGGTTCCAGAACCAGGTCCCGCCGACGCCGCTGGCCATGTCGAACGACTGGACATTCAGCCCCAGCTTCTCGCGCATGCAGTAAAGCGCGTAAAGCCCGCCCACCCCTGCCCCGATGATCGCGACGTCCAGCTCGAGGCCGTCAAGATCCTTGGCCCGATCTGTGGATTGCCCTTCACTCATGTTGTCTCCTCCCCAATTTGGTCAGACACCCGCACCGCGGCCAGTCCCGCCATGTGGCGGCGCGCGGATGGCGGTCTTGCCCCCTCCATCTGAAACCGTGCAGCGCCCGCATACTGTATTACGGTAATACTGCCTGCCTAAATCGTTATACGCGCTTGCCCCGTCCCGCAACATATTTCTTCGCGGCCTTGCATCGCCTGGGCCAAGAATCGCACTTTACCTGCTTATAATACCGTATTACGGTCATTCAGGAAGTATCCCGATGGGCGGCGGAGGAAAAGGGCCGGGCGAATCGGGGGCATGGGCAACATGGGAGGAGAATGACATGAGACTGAAAGGCAAAGTGGCACTGGTCACCGGCGCATCGCGCGGCATCGGCCTTGGCATCGTCGAGCGATTCGCCGAAGAGGGCGCCATCGTCATCGCGGCTTCGACCTCCAACCCGCCGGTCTATCCGGCCGGGGTCGAGGGGGTGATGCTCGATTGCGGCGACGAGGCCTGCTGGAAGGAGGTCGTCGCGGGGATTCTGGCCAAGCATGGCCGGCTCGACATCCTGGTCAACAATGCCGGGATCATCGCCTACGAGGCGCTGGGGGATCTGTCGCTCGCCGATTGGGAAAAGATCGTGCGGGTCAACCAGACCGGGGTTTTCCTTGGCATGCGCGAGGCGATTGCGCCGATGAAGGCGCAGAAGGCGGGATCCATCATCAACATCAGCTCGATCTGGGGCAATGCCGCGGTCGGTGGCGCGCATGTCTACCACGCGACCAAGGGCGCGGTCGGCATCATGTCGAAGAACGCGGCGATCACCTATGTCGGCGATGGCATAAGGGTCAACGCGCTGGCGCCGGGCTTCATCGACACGCCGCTGACGCAAAGCCAGGACCCCGGGATCAACGAATTCGTTGTCTCGCTGACGCCGATGAAGCGGGCCGGCACCCCGCGCGAGATTGCCAATGGCGCCCTCTTCCTCGCCAGCGATGAAAGCAGCTTCATGACCGGGGCCGAACTGGTCATCGACGGCGGCTATCTGGCGCAGTGACGCCCCGCCCCTCTGCCGCAAACGCCTCGGCCACGCCGGGGCGTTTTGCATTTCGGCCCCGGCGCAGGGGGCCTTGCGAATCCTCTTGCCAAAAGTCGTAATGCTGTATTACGGTATTACCAACTGAACGTGTGACGGTATGGAGGCCGCGCGCGCTCAGATCGGGGAGAGACCACAGAAAGACCGCAGCACGTCCGTCCGGAACAGACCCCCTGGGGTGCCGGTCGCGCTGTGCCTGCAGCTTTCCAGGCGGTTTTGCGCGAGGCGCCCGCACCCGGGCGAAGATCAACAGGAGAGGAGATTTCAAGATGACTTACGGATGGAAGCTGACCCTTGCCGCTGCCGTGGCGGGCCTTGCGCCGATGATGGCCCTGGCCGACACGGCCGAAGACATGATGATGTCGCGGCTTGGCACCACCGATGCCAACCCGGTTCTGGTCGAGGCCTTCAAGCACGCGGCACAGCCGGTGACGCCGGAACTGCGCGCCAAGGCCTTGGAATGCTGGAAGAACAACGGCTGCGAGACCGGGACCGGCGGCAAACTGACCGTAGCCTATGCCGATGGCTTTGGCGAAAACGTCTGGCGCCGCGTCACCGCGATGGAATTCATCCTGCAGGCGCTGACCTACCCCGAGATCGGCAAGATCCAGTACACCTCGGCGGGCGGCGATGCCTCCAAGGCGATCTCGGACATTCAGGCCTATACCTCGCAAGGCGTTGACGCGATTGTCGTCTTTGCCGATGCCGGCGCTGCCCTGCTGCCCGCCATCAAGGAGGCCAAGGAGGCCGGCATCCAGGTCGTCCTGCACAACGGGACCGAGGCCGGCACGGCGGGGACCGATTACCTCGCCAATATTTCGGAAGACATCTGCGGTCTGGGCGCGGGTTTCGTGAAAGCCGTGCTCGAGGGCAATGCCGAGGCCAAGAACATCGTGGCCTTGGGCGGCACCCCCGGCAACCCGCTGTCGGCCGCCTGGCAGGCCTGCGCCGAAAAGGAAGCGGCTGCCCATGACGGCGTGAAGGTGGTGGCGAAACTCGACACAAACTGGACCCAGGAAGGCACGCTGACGGCTGTCACCGCCGCCCTGTCGCAGTTCGACCCGGTGGACGGCTATATCTATGAATATGCGGATGGTTTCCGCGGTGCCGTGCGCGCCTATCAGGCCGCCAACAAGCCGATGAACTTCGTCGCCGCCCTGCGCACCGACGAACAGGGCCTGTTCTGCGACTGGGAAGCCGCGGCCAATGACAAGTTCAAGATCTACTATTCCTCGGGCCAGAACTTCCAGTCCCGCTTTGCCCTGACGGCGGCGATGATGGCGATTGCCGGCACCCCGGTCGATGCGCATGTCAACGTGCCCTTCAAGATGAAGCCGGTGGTCAAGGGCCAGTGCAACAAGGACCTGCCGATGGAAACCTCGGTCTCCACCCTCGTCGACACCGACACGCTGAAGGCGATGTTCGCCAAGTGATCCGGGCCCGGCGGCCCCTTACCCCGGGCCGCCGGATTTCACTTTCCCTCTGACCGGCGAGCATGATCATGACCAAGACCGTCCTGAAGGTTGAAGCGATATCCAAGACCTATCCCGGTGTGCGCGCGCTGGATGAGGTGAGCCTGGAATGCCTGGCAGGCGAGGTTCACGCCATCCTGGGCGAGAATGGCTCGGGCAAGAGCACCCTGATGAAACTGGCCTCCGGCACCGTGACCCCGGATGGCGGCAGGGTCGAGATTGACGGCAAGCCCCTCACCGCGCCCGACCCGCGCCTGGCGCATGAACTTGGCCTTTCCACCGTCTATCAGGACGACAGCCTGATCCTGGAGATGACCGTCGCGCAGAACCTTTACTTCGCGGCCAAGCCCGGCAGCGTGTCCTTCGGCCAGATGGTCCCCTGGGCCGAGGCCGAGCTGCGCCCCTATGACGTGGGGATTTCCGCCCGCGCGCTGGTGGCCGACCTGACCCCGGCGCACCGCCAGTTTGTCGAGATCGTCAAGGCGCTGATCTCCAAACCGAAAGTCCTTCTGCTGGACGAGCCGACCTCGACCCTCGACATGGAGGGGGTGCGGAAACTGACCGCAATCATCCGCAACCTGACGGCGCAGGGCACCGGGATTCTCTACGTCTCCCACCGCCTGCCGGAGATTCTGGATCTGGCCGACCGCGTCAGCATCCTGCGCGACGGCGTGCATCGCGGCACCTTTCCGATCACCCCGGACCTCTCCGAACAGGATCTGGTCCGCCTGATGGTCGGGCGCGACATCACCAGTGAATATCCCCCCAAATCGGGGCGGATGGATCAGCCGGTGCTGACCGTGCAGGGCCTTGGCGGCGAGGCCTTCCACGAGGTCAGCTTCACCGCCCATGCCGGCGAGATCCTCGGCTTTGCCGGGGCCGAGGGCAATGGCCAGCGCGAGGCCCTGCGCGCCCTCGTCGGGCTGGAGGAGGCGGGCGGTTCGGTCCTCTGCGCCGGCAACCCGGTCGATTTCACCACGCCACGTTCGGCCCTCGCCTGCGGGGTGCTGTTCCTCAGCGCCGATCGCAAGGGCGAGGCGATCTTCCCCGACCTGGGCGTGCAAAAGAACATGGTCCTGTCGCTGATCGACCGCTTTTCCGGCGCGGGCCTCCTGCGGGCCGGGGCAGAGCGCGCCAAGGCGCAGGAAATGAAGCAGGATTTCGGCGTGGTGGCGGCCAGCCTCGATGTGCCGGTGATCGGCCTGTCGGGTGGCAACCAGCAGAAGGCCGTCCTCGCCCGCAGTTTCCGCAGCGGCGCCAAGGCCATCCTGATCGACGAGCCGACCCAGGGCGTCGATGCCAGCGCCCGCCACGAGATCTACCGCGCCGTGCGCGAGAATATCCGGGGCGACGGCACCTGCATCGTCAACTCCTCGGATGCGCAGGAACTGGCGGGGATCTGCGACCGGGTTCTGGTCTTTTCCCGCGGGCGGATCGTGCGGGAACTGGTGGGCGATGCGGTGACCGAGGAAAACATCGTCTCCTCCTTCCTGACCGTGCGCGATGCCAAAGCGGTGCGGGCGGCGGAGGCGGGTTCGGCCTTCTCGCGCGGGCTGGCGACGCTGGTCAATGGCAGTGCCATCTGGTGGGTGCCTCTGGTCTTTCTGGCGGTGCTGACCCTGCTGGTCGGCGGCTTTGCCGCGGCGGAAAGCAAGGTGTTCCTGAAAGGCATCAATATCAAGCACATGCTGCAAGCGGCGGCCCCGGTCGGGCTGGTGGCCATAGCCCAGCTGCATGTGCTTCTGGTGCGGGGCCTCGATGTCTCGGTCGGGTCGCTGATGAGCCTGACGGTGGTGGTGGAATCGGTCCTGCTCGCCTCGGGCGCGCCGATGGGGATGGTGATCCTCGGGCTGCTGGCCTGTCTGGCGGTCGGGGCCCTGGTCGGGCTGGTCAATGGCGCCCTGGTGCGCTTTGCCCATATCAACGCGGTGATCACCACGATTGCGATGCTGTCGGTCCTGCAGGGCGTGGCGCTGATCCTGCGGCCGACCCCGGGCGGGGCGATCCATGCCGGGCTGAACGAGGTGCTGAACGCGAAGATCGGCTTCCTGCCCTTGTCGAGCGTGGCGCTGATCCTTCTGGTGCTGGGCGGCGACTGGTGGCTGCACCGCACCCGCTCCGGGCTGGAGGTCAAGGCGGTGGGCTTTCGCGAAGAGGCCGCAAGGCGCAATGGCGTGCGGGTGAACCGGGTGCAAGTGCGCGCCTATGTGCTGGCCTCGGTCACCACGGTCATCGCCGGGCTGTTTCTGGGCGCGCAGGTCGGCGTCGGGCATCCGACCGTCGGGCAGAACTTCGCGCTCAACAGCATCGCGGCGGCGGTTCTGGGCGGTGCGGCCCTGTCGGGCGGGCGCGGGTCCTTTGGCGGCGCGCTGTTCGGGGCCTTCTTCTTCACCCTCATGGTCAATGTGATCTCGATCCTCGGGCTTTCGGCGTCGGTCGGGGTGATCGCCTCGGGGCTGATGACGCTGCTCGCGATCTTCCTCTACTCGGGTCTGGCCGAGTTTGACCGGGGCCTGCGCCGCCTGTTGCGCCGCCGCGCCCGCCCCGCCCCCGCCATCCCGGCGGAGTAAGGGCTGTGACTGACAAATCCCAAAAATCGGAGGCGAAGATGCCCAGTGATATCTCCCTGATGCCCGAAGCCGTTCAGCCCAAGCCGCGGAACCCGGGGTTCGGCCTGCCGATGCGCTTTGTCGCGATCTGGATCGCGCTGGCGGTGCTGCTGGTGGGTTGCGCGCTGTTCCTGCCGCGCAGCATCGATCCGGGCACGCTGATGTCGATCATCCCCTTTGCGGCCTTCCTGACCATCGCGGCGATGGGCCAGTCGGTGGTCATCATGGCGCGCGGCATCGACCTGTCGGTGCCGGCCGTGGTGTCGATGTCCTGCTCGGTCCTGGTCGGCGTCTCGCAGGGCAGCGATGACCGGCTGATGCTGGCGGTCGCGGCGGCCTTTGCGGTGGCATTGGCGGTGGGTGCGGTCAACGGGCTCTTGGTCGCGGTGCTGAAGCTGAATGCGCTGATCGTGACCATGGCGATCGGCGCCGTGATCACCGGGTTGAACCTGTGGTACCGGCAGGGGCTTGCGGCGGAATCCAAGGTGCCGCCGGCGCTGGCCGACCTTGGCGCGGCGCGGCTGCTTGGGGTGCCCACCTCGGTCTGGCTGGCGCTGGTCGTGCTGGCGGTGATCACCCTTCTTTTGCGCAAGACCGTCCTTGGCCGCAGGTTCGAGGCGGTGGGTGCCAATCCCCGCGCTGCCCATGCGACGGGGGTCGAGATCATCCGCTACCAGGCCGGGGCCTATATGCTGGCCGCCCTGCTTTACGCGATGATGGCGCTCTTGCTCGCAGGTTTCATCCGCAACCCGACGCAGGATGTCGGCGCCCCCTATCTGCTGGCGCCCATCGCGGCGGCGGTTCTGGGCGGCACCGCGATCAGCGGCGGCATCGGCAGCATGGTGGCGGTGGCGGGGGCGGCGCTGTTCCTGATCCAGCTGGACCAGTCGCTGAAGATGATCGGCCTGCCCACCTCGAACCAGATGATCCTGCAGGGCATCGCCATCGCCGCCGGGATGTATCTGTCGGAATGGAGCGGCAAGGGCCGCCGCCGCTAAAATGCGCGCCACCAAACTGCCGGGGGCGCAGGCTTTCTGCGCCCCTTGCGCAGAATCTTTTCGCTCTCTCCCGCTTTTCTGTAGAATGGCATTCCACAGATGCTGGCCCGCGCCGTCTTTGCCATTGCCCTGCGAGGAGAGAGTGACGATGACCGATACACCAGACCACGCCGCGCCCCCAACTGAAGCGCCATCGGGACCGCCGTGGATTCAGCCGCAGATCCAGCAAAGGATCAAATGGCGCGACGGCGATGTGGTGATCTCTGTCCCGGCCAAAAGCGGCACGACCTGGACCATGAACATCGTCCACCAACTGCTGACCGGCGGCACGGCGGAGTTCGACGATATCTACGACGTGGTGCCCTGGATCGAATTCCTCAGCCGCCCCGGCCAGCCGCATGAAGAGGTGCTCGACCGGGTCGAGGCGATGCCGACCTCCGCGCGCCGCGCCTTCAAGTCGCATTCCGCCCCGCCGCAGGTGCCCTTCCTGGCCAGCGGGGCCGGGCCAGAGGTGAAATACCTCGTGATCTTCCGCAATCCCGAAGAGGCGCTGGTCTCGTTCCGGCCCTTCCTTCAGCAGCACTCTGACGGCTGGTTCGACCTGTGGCAGATGCCCAGAGAGGCGATGTGTCGGCCCGACTTCCCCTCGTTCTATTCCGAGGTGATCGACGGCCACGGGATGCAGGGGATGTTCTTCGGCTTTCTTGCGGCCTGGTGGCCGCTGCGCCATGAAAAGAACGTCCTCTTCCTGCATTACGCCGACATGAAGCGCGACCACGAAGCCTCGATCCGCAAGATCGCGAAGTTCCTCGGGGTGGAACCCACGGCCGAACAATGGCCGGCGATCCTGGAATATACCTCCTTCCCCTGGATGAAGCAGCACGAGGAGAAGTTCGAGGCGCGGTCGGTCAGCGCGGTGCCGATCCTCAACTCGGGGGCGATGATCCGCAAGGGCGAGGCGGGCAAGGCCGAAACCGACGGGATGACGACGGAGATTTCCCGCCATCTGCGCGCGCTGGCCGGGCAGATCTGCCCCGATGCGACGGCGGTGGACTGGTATTACAAAGGGGGCAGCCTGGCCTGATCCCCGGCCCCTGCCCCCTTCTGCCGATCTGGCCAGCGCCCCGTGTGCCGGCTGGTGGCCCTACTTCGCGCGGCTGGCCAGCGCCACGACCAGCCCGGCAGCCGTCAGGCCAAAGCCCGCCCAGACCGCGGAAAGCAGACCGAAGCCCGCGTCGATGGCCGTGGCACCCGACCAGGCCCCGACCGCATTGGCAAGGTTGAGCGCGGCGAGGTTCATCGCCCCAACGAGGCTCGGCGAGGCCGGGGCGATCTGCGTCAGGCGGGCCTGGATGGCCGGGATGGCGATCATCGTGGTGGCGCCAACCGCGAAGAGCAGTGGGAAGAGGAGGAGGGCCGCGCCCCCGGCCAGACCCAGAAGCGCCAGGGTGACGAGGGCGCTGCCGAAGCCCAGGGCGATGCCGCGGCGCGGGGCGCGGTCGGCAATCTGCCCGCCATAGATATTGCCCACGGTCATGCCGACCCCGAAGAGGGCCAGGGCCAGCGGAATCATCAGCGGGTCCAGCCCGGCCAGTTCGGTCACGAAGGGGCCGATGAAGGTATAGACCGCAAAGATGCTGCCCACCCCGATCGCCGCCGCGGCGAGCACCGCCCAGACCCGGCCCTCACGCAGGGCGCTCAGCTCTTGGAGGACCGGGGCGCCGTTCAGGCCTTGCGAGACCGGAACCCAGGTCAGGATCGCCAGAAAGGCCAGAAGACCCATCGTCGCGATCGCACCATAGGTCTCGCGCCAGCCGATCGTCTGGCCCAGGAAGGTGGCGAGCGGCGAGCCGAAGATCGTGGCGACGGTCAGCCCGGTCATCACCATGGCAAAGGCGCGCCCCGCCTGCCCCGGCCCGAGGACGTAAGAGGCCACGAAAGCCCCCGCCCCGAAATAGGCGCCCTGCGGCAGGCCGCTGACAAAGCGGGCGAGGGCCAGCTGGTGCAGGCTTCCCGCCAGCGCCGACAGGATATTGCCGAGGACGAACAGCGCCATCAGCCCCAGAAGCAGGCCACGCCGGTTCAGCCTTGCGGCGGCCAGGGTGACGACCGGCGCCCCGATGATGACGCCCAGCGCATAGGCCGTGATCACATCGGTCCCGCGCGTGACGCTGATCCCCAGATCCGCGGCATAAAGCTGCAACATGCCCATGCTGGCAAATTCGGTGGTGCCGATGGCAAAGCTGCCCAGCGCCAGCGCGAAAAGCGTCAGGGCGGCGCGGGTCTTGGTCGGGGCCGCGGGGGCTGCCTTCGCCGGCGGGAAGGGCATGGCTGCGGCGGTGACAGGGGGGATGGCTTTGCCGCTGCGCAGGCTCGGCTCGATATTCTGCATGGTCATGATGGCGGGTCCTGATCTTGGAAGGGATGTGATGCGGATCGTTCGGGCGATCCCTGCGCCCAATCTGCCTCAAGCTCCGGCGCGGCATTAGCCCTGTGCTGTTCCCGTCATCTTGGAAGCCCATTCACAACCGACCCGCCCCTGTGTAATCTTCCCCGATGCGGACCTGACAGCAGCCACGGGGCGTTGATGGACAATCGAGCGGGGGAAATGGCGGTCTTTCTGCGCGTCGTCGAGGCCGGCAGCTTCAGCGAGGCCGCGCGGCTTTTGCACATGACGCCCTCCACTGTCTCCAAGATGGTGGCGCGGATCGAGGATCGTCTGGGCGTGCGGCTGGTCGAACGTTCGACCCGGGCCCTGACGCTGACCAACGAGGGGCAGTTCTATTACGAACGCAGCCTCGATCTGGTCGGGCGCATCGAGGATACCGAACAGCAGCTGACCCAGGGCGGCGGCGAGCCGGAGGGCCTGTTGCGGATCAACTCCTCGGTCTCCTTCGGCAGCGCCGGGATCGAACCCCTTCTGCCGGAGTTCTTTCAGCTTTACCCGAAGATCATCCTTGATCTGTCGCTGTCCGACGAGGTGGTGGACCTGTACCTCGAACGCACCGATGTGGCGTTCCGGGTCGGGCGCCTGCAGGATTCGAACCTGATGGCGCGCAAGATCGGCACCTCGCGGCGCCGGATCGTCGGCTCACCCGCCTATCTGGTGCGGCTGGGCACGCCGGAAACCCCGGAGGATCTGGCGCACCACAATTGTCTGGGTTTCAACTTCCGCCGCTCCGCACCGGTCTGGCCGATGCGGGAAAGCGGGCGGATCGTGGAGCGGATGCTGTCGGGCAACCTTCTGGCCAACAATGCCGAGACCCTGCGCCGGGCGGCGCTCGCCGGGCTGGGCCTGGTCCGCGTCGCCGATTATCACCTGCGCGGCCCGCTTGCATCGGGCAGTCTGGTCGAGGTTCTGGCCGACAGCGCCCTTTCCGAAGAGGACGAGATCCACGCGGTGTTTCGCGGTTCGGCGCATATGCCGGCCCGCCTTCGGGCCTTTCTCGACTTCTTCGTGCCGCGTCTGCAGCAGTTTCTGCACAGCTGACGCAACCGCCCCCGCAGCGGTCTGCTGGGACGGAAAGGCTTAAGCACAAGGGCTTAGCGGTCGATCGGCAGGGGCGCGTCGGCATTGACCAACCCGGCCTGCCGCAGGTCGTGCCAGAAGGCATCCGGGATGGCCTCGTCAAAGGCGGCCTGATCCTCGGCGATCCGCTCGGGCTTGCTGGCACCGGGGATGACCGCCACCACCGCAGGATGCGCCAGCGCGAATTGCTGACCCGCCGCCTTCATCGACACACCATGCCGGTCGGCGATGGACTTGATCCATTGCACCTTGCCGCGAATGGCCGGGGTGATCGGCGCATATTCGAAGTTCGGCCCGCCGACCAGCGCGCCAGAACTGTAGGGCCCGCCCACCACGATCCCGAGGCCCGCCTCGGCGACCTGCGGCATGACGCGCTGCAAGGCGCGGTCGTGGTCCAGAAGCGTATAGCGCCCTGCCAGAAGGAACAGATCCGGACGCGGCTCCTGCAGATCCAGCAGCAGTTCGATCGGCTCGACCCGGTTCACGCCAAGTCCCCAGGCCTTGATCACACCCTCGTCCCTCAGCCGGTCCAGCGCCCGGAACGCACCTTTGCGGGCCGTCTCGAAGACCGAAAGCCAGTCGTCACCGTAAAAGTCCTGCGCCACGTCATGGACGAAGGCGATGTCGATATGGTCGGTGTTCAACCGCTTCAGACTGTCCTCGATCGACCGCAGGGTCGCGTCGTGGGAATAGTCGTTCACGATCCGGTTCGGGCGGCCGTATTTGAAAACCTCGCCCTTCTCGCCCAGATCGCGCGCCGAGACATCCTCGACCTCGTCAAGGATCAGCCGGCCGACCTTGGTGCTGATCGCATAGTCCTTGCGGTTGTGGCCGGCCAGGGCCTGGCCCAGACGGATTTCTGCCAGACCCGCGCCGTAGAAGGGGGCGGTGTCGTAGTAGCGGATGCCGCTTTGCCAGGCGGCGGCGACAGTGGCCTGCGCCTCGGCCTCGGGAATGTCGCGGAACATGTTGCCGAGCGGGGCCGAGCCAAAGCCGATGCGGCCGGGGATGACGTCTTGAACTGCCATGATGGTCTCCTGTGATCTGATGCCGGCCGGTCTGGCCGTGGCGACTGCGCCCAGATAGACCCGAAGCGCGCCGCCGATTAGCCGGGCAGCGGTCGCACCAGTTTGGAAGCAAATTCACAGGGGCGGGTGGGTCAGCTGTTTTGGAGGAAGGGCGGGCACCGCGGGTCCTCCGCCGGGGCCTGGGTCAGCCAGCCCTCATATCGCACGATCAAGGCGCCGGTCAGCGGCGCAAAGAGCGCGACGTCGAAGTGAAAGCGCCCCTCCACGACGCCTTCGCTGGCGAGGGAGCGGGGCAGCAGCCAGGAGGGCAGCGGCACCGGGCCGATCCGGGCGCTGCGGACCGGAAACCAGAGCGCGCCTTCCGCCAGGTGCAGGTCCAGAAGGAAGGTGAAAGGGCCGAAGCGTTCGGTCAGGCCTTGCGGCGTTGCGGCCAGGTGCGAGCGAAAGCTGCGCTGCCCAAAGCGGCGCATCCAGGTCTCGCCCCGGTCCGTCGCCACCTTGGTCACGGTGACGGGGACCGCCTCGGCGGCCGGGGGGAAGCCGAACAGCGCCGCGATCAGCCGGGGCCAGAGCCCGCGCCCCCGCGTGACCCGTGCCGCACCCTGCCAGCGGCTGCAATCGGCGGTGTCATGCGTCGTGCGAACCTCGGGCGGCAGATCGTGGAAGGCGGGGCCAAGCACCTTTGCAAAGATCGGGACATGCGCCTCGGTCTGGCGGGTGCAGCGCACCTTGAGGTCGGCCATCGCCGCCTCGGCCTCGGCCAGGGTGATCACGCCCAAGGCCGCGCTTGC
This sequence comes from Rhodobacter sp. P1_C2, assembly GCF_056406375.1. NCBI lineage: Bacteria > Pseudomonadati > Pseudomonadota > Alphaproteobacteria > Rhodobacterales > Rhodobacter > Rhodobacter sp. P1_C2. The sequence continues at coordinate 495,723 of NZ_JBFUAG010000001.1, read as the reverse complement.
GCCGGGTGGCAGCGTCGGGCGGCGCAACAGGGCGCGGGCGGCGACGGCCGGGATGAAGGGCCCGTCGCCCGCCTCGGCCAGAAGGCGCCACCAGCGCCGCTCGCCCCCGGCGATGACGAGGACCGACATGCCGCCGCGGTCGGTGCCGAAGGGCGCCAGCGCCTTGGCCGCCGCTTGGAACAGCCGCACCAGCCGCGGGGTGACGGGCAGATGCAGCCCGCGCTGCAAAAGGCCAAACACCGCAAGGCCATAGCGCATCAGGCCCAGCTCCAGCCCGGCGCTGAAGCGCACCGTCTCGGCCCCGAAACGGGCGGGGAAGAGGCGGCTGTCGGGCACCTCGATCCGCCAGCCCTGACGGGTCAGCCCGCCGGGAAGCGCGTAGGGCCGGGGGTCCGACCAGCCCGTGAAATGCTCCCACCTTTCGCCGCGCCAGACCGGCATCTGCTGCCCGGCCTGCGCCAGAATCGACTGCATCACCGAAAAGCCGCGCGGGCTGCGGTTGCCGGGCAGGATGGCGGTGTCGATGAGGCGTGGCCTGTCACCCGCCGCCAGCGCCACCACGGCCGCCGAAGACAGGGCGGGCACCGAGGACAGGCCGGAAATGACGCAGACCCCCGCCGTCCGCGCCGCCCCATCCAGCGCCGCAATGCCCTGGCAGAAGGCGGCATTGTCGGAGAGGTCCAGGTAATGCACCCCCGCCGCGATGGCCTGCCGCGCCAGCCGGTAGGGGTCGGCGCCATAGGCGTGAAACGGGCCCGCCGCATCCACCACCGCGTCAAAGCCGCCAAGGGCATCCAAGTCCCCGGTCCGGTCGAGCTGCAGGGCAGCGGCGCCGATCTCGTCCGCAAGGCGGCGCGCGGCCTCGCCGTCGCGGCCGGCCACGCAGACGGCGTGGCCATCGCGGACCAGAAGCCGGGCCAGGCGCGCGCCGAAGACGCCGTAGCCGCCCAGCACCAGCACCCTCATCGCAGAAGGCGGCGCTGAAAGGCCGGGTCCGGCAGGGCGCAAAGGTCGGCCCGCCCGAAGAGCGCATAGCGGTTGCGCGCCAGCCGCCGATAAAGCCAATCCCGCAGCGGCTTGGGCAAGATCCACAGCACGGCGGTCAGCCTGCCCCAGCCGCCGAAGCGCTGGCCGGCATGGATCACCGCGTCGAAATCGACATGGGCATGGCCTTCGTCGATGAAGAGCCAGGTCGAGGGGTCTTCCGCCTTCAGCTCATAGTGGCGCAGCAAGGCCGCCCCGAGCGGCGACTGGATCGGGCAGATCCGCACCCGGCCAGAGCGGTCCAGCCGATGGATCATCCGCGCGCCCCAGCTGCAAATGGCGCATTCCGCGTCCATCACCGCCACGGGGGCGGCATCATCGAACCTCGGAACGCTCGGATCGTCGCGAAAGGAATAGGGCGCAGCCATGGCGCCGATACTGCGGGCCGCCCTTGCGGAGTGCAAGAGGCCAGCGGCTAGAGGGGCGGGAAGCGGATCAGAAAGGCGGTGCGGCAGCCCTCCTCCAGCGCGATCTCGGCGCCATTGACCCGCAGAAGGCTGGCCACGATGGTCAGGCCCATGCCGGTGCCGCCCTCGGTCCTGCGCGTGGTGAAGAACGGGTCGAAGATGCGGGCGCGGTTGCCCTCGGTGATGCCGGCGCCATTGTCGGCCACCCGCAGCAGCGTGGCCCCCGGCGCATCGGAGGCCGCCAGAAGCACCTCGGTCGCGCCATGGGCGGCGGCATTGCCCAGAAGATGGCCAAGAACCACCCGCAGCCCCGCCGCCGAAAGCGGCAGGGGCAGCGCGCCACCCTCGATCCGGATCGCCAGCCCGAAGCTGTCGAGTTCGGCCGCGAGCTCCTCCAGCCGTGTCACCCCGCGGTGGTCGCTTTCCCGCGCCCGGGCCACGCGCTGCAAGGCCTCCAGCTGGACCTGCATCTGGGCCGCGGCAGAGGCGATCTGCCCCAGCAGGTGGCGGTCTTCGGCGCCAAGGGCGGGGCTGTCCTCCAGAAGCTCGGTCGCGGCACGCAGGGTGGAGACCGGGGTCTTCAGCTCATGCGTGACATGGTCGATGAAGGTCAGGGTCGCCGCCTCGCGCCGCTGCAGGCTGGCGGCCATCGCCACCACGCTGCCCGCCATGTCGAAAAGCTCCACAGTGCCGAAACGAGCGGGCGGCGGGCCGGGGTCCTTCGGGCTGAGGCGCACGCGGTGGGCGTAATCGGCCAGGGCCGCGACCGGGCGCAGCAAAAGCCGCAAAAGCAGGACCCCCAGCGCCAAAGTCACAAAGCCAATGGCGGCGGCGATCAGCGTCGCGGCCCGGGCATAGCCGAGCGTCGGCCCGACCCATCGGAACACGATCAGGCCCGCCACCGAAAGCGCCAGCGTCCCGGCCAGCGCGCCGCCCAGAACCAGCCAGAGCGAGGGGCGCCATTTCCGCATCATGCCGTGCAGGCGCCCAACCGCAGACCGATGCCATGCACCGTCTCCACCGCGTCGCGGCATCCGGCCTGCCCGAGCTTCTGGCGCAGGTTGCGCAGATGGCTGTCGAGGGTGCGGTCGGCCACCGCACTCCCCGCCCCCCAGATCGCATCGACGATCTGGCGCCGGGTCAGGATCCGCCCGCCGCCCTGCATCAGCCTGTCGAGGAGGGCAAGCTCGGTCGCGGTCAGCGCCACCTCGGCCCCGGCAAAGCGGCAGGCATGGCCGTCCGGGTCCAGCTCAAGCCCGCCATGGCTGAGCCCCGCCCTGCCCTTGGCGGGCTGGGCGCGTTTCAGGATAGCGCGGATGCGGGCGACCAGTTCGCGCGGGCTGAAAGGCTTGGTCACATAGTCATCCGCCCCGAGTTCCAGCCCGACGATGCGGTCCACCTCGTCATCCTGCGCGGTCAGAAACAGGATCGGCACCTCCGAGCTTCGGCGCAGCCTGCGGCAGACCTCGAACCCGTCCAGCTCGGGCAGGCCCACGTCCAGCACGACGAGGTCGGGCGCCTCGCGCGCGGCATGGGTCAGCGCCTGCTGGCCGTCCGAGGCCGCAACCACGGCAAAGCCCGCCCGCTCCAGCGCCAGGGTGACCAGACCGCGCAGGCCGGGGTCGTCGTCCACGACAAGGATCTTCATTCCAACGCTCCGCCCGGGCCCGCCTCCAGATAACGGCGCACCAGCCAGTTGCGAAAGCCCCAATCGCGCCAGCCCTCGATTTGCGGCCAGATCGGCGTGCAGGGCAGATCGGGCCTTTGTGCCCGCTGCAGGGGAACCGCGGCCGAGGGGCCGAGGGCGCAGAGATAGTCCAGGTCGGTGCCCTGCGGGCGAGAGAGGTTGTAGCTGGCAATCAGGCTGGCAAAATTGACGAAGGCGCAGAGGTAAAGCATGCCAAGACCCAGCGCCGCGCTGCGCAGCAAAAGCCAGCGGTTGGGCAGGGCCCGCAGGATCTGCCAGCCGGTCAGCGCCAGCCCCAAAGCGACCAGCGCCATCCAGATCCCGGCATGGACCCGCAGATAGGTCAGCCCATAGGCCGCGACATAAAGCTTCAGCCGCAGCGCCGCCGACAGGGTCAGCGCGACATTCTGCCCAAGCCAGAGCAGGACCAGCCCCCGCAGGGACCGGCTTTCGGCGACGAAGGGCCTTGTGGCCAGGGCAAAGGCCCCCGCCAGCAGCGCGGTGATCAGCAGGGGATAGGCGCCGCGCTGCGCATAGGTGCCAAAGCTCATGCCCTGCGGCAAGGAAGCCCCGGTCCAGAGATAGACGGCATCCATCAGGGTCTGCAGGCCCAGCATCAAGTTGAACAGCACCAGCGCATTGGCCACCGAGGCCGGGTTGAGGCCAAGCCGCACGCCGCCCGCCTGCGCTTTGCCCTGCGCTTTGGCCTGACCCGCAGCAGGGGGCGCCACTGTCCCAGCCGCCTCCAGAAAAGGCCAGACCAGGAGCCCGAGGCCGCACCACAAGGCGAGCCGGCGGACCACCAGCGCCAGGTCAAGGTTGAAGCGCAGCAGACCGTCAAGCCAGCCGCTGAACACCGGGTTGGCATCGGTCAGAAGGGCCGCCAGCACCAAGGCACCGCCAAGCGGAAAGCCCCAGTTGTGCAAGGACTGGCGCGGGCTGGCCCGGCCCCGCAGCGCGGAGGGCGCCCGCGCCAGGGTGGCAAACAGCGCCTGCACCCCGGCGACCGGCAGGCGGCGCAGGATGCCCCTCGACGCAAGCCAAAGATGCGCCTTGTCCGCCCGCAGATCCGGCGCCCGCAACCAGGCCACCGAAGCGACCAGCCCGGCCAGCAGAAACCCCACCGACAGAAGTTGCAGATCGTCGACCACCGGCAGGGCCGCCAGACCGAACAGCAGCGCCGGCCGCACCACCTGCCGGCTTTCATGCACCAGCACGCAGCCGCCAAAGACCGCCGCCGCAAAAAGGCCGAGCGACAGTCCCGGCGCATGGCCGAAAAACAGGAAATCCCCAAGGACCAGAAGGGCCAGAAGGACCAGGCCCAGCCTGCGCCGCGCCGCATCCCATCCGCGCGGCGCGCCGCCAAGGCCCGCCGCCCCTCCCCCGCCGGGCAGCCCGGCATCGCTGTCCATCCACCAGGCATCCTTTGCCAAAGACCCCGGCACGCCCCGAATGATCCACTCCTGCTCCACGTCCATCTCCTGGTTGTTGTTTGCGATGGAATGCCACGGCCCCGTGCACCCCTTGCGCATCAGTTGTGCAGATCCTGTGCAGAGCGATCCCGCCGAGGGCGCCCTTTGCCCGCAGGCGCGGGTCCGCGATCTTGAACTGGATTGTGGCGACCCGCGCCGTTAGGGAGGGGTGTGCCCGCGAAAGGTCTGCGCCGATGCTGTCCAACCTGCTTGTCGTCCTGCCGATCTTTGCCCTGGTCCTGACCGGATGGGTGGCAAGACGCTCCGGCGCGCTCGGGCCACATGCGACGCGCGAGGTCAACCGCCTCGTCGTCTACCTGGCCCTGCCGGCCCTGCTGTTCGAGATCATGGCCAAGGCCGACCCGGCAGAGATCTGGCAACCCGGCTTCATCGCAGCCTTCAGCGCCGGGTCGGCTGCGGTCTTCGCGCTGACGCTCTGGCTGCGGCGGCGGCAGGGGCGGCCTCTCGCCGATGCCGCGATCGACGGGCTGAACGCGGGCTATGCCAATACCGGCTTCATGGGCTTTCCGCTGATGATGGCGGCGGTCGGCCCCGCGGCGATGGGCGCCACGCTCTGTGCGACGATCCTCACCGTCTGCGTCCTTTTCGCCGGAGCCATCGTGCTGATCGAAAGCAGCCTGCAGACGGCGGCGCGGCGGCGCGACATCGCCCGCAAGACCGCCCTGTCGCTGTCGCGCAACCCCTTGCTGGTGGCGCCCCAGCTGGGCTTTGCCTTCATGCTGTCCGGCCTGCCGCTGCCCGCCGTGGCGGATACGTACCTGAGGCTTCTGGGGGCCGCGGCCTCGCCCTGCGCCCTGATTGCGCTGGGTTTGTTCCTGGCAGAAAGCGCCGGGCGCAGCCCCTCGGCCACGGCGGGGGTGCAGATCACCCTCGTGGCCCTGAAACTGATCGCGCAACCCGCCGTGACCTGGATCGTCGCCGTGCCGATCCTGGGGCTGAGCCCGAGCCTCGCCCATACCGCCGTGCTTCTGGCAGCACTTCCCACAGGGACCGGCCCCTTCATGCTGGCCGAGTTCTACCAGCGCGAAGCCCTCCTGACCGCCCGCATCGTCCTGATCACCACGATCCTGTCGGTCGGCACCCTGTCCGCCTACCTCGCCCTCGCCCACTGAACAGACCAGCCGGGAGGCGCCGCTTTCCCTGCCCCCGGTGGCGGCTGCACCGCTTTCCTCTCAATCTCGGCCCGATTCCGCCGCAAAACGCCGAAATGCGGGCCTCGCATCGGCCCGATTGACAGATCGCGACTCGTCGTTCTAATCTGTAAAAACGTGTTTTGCAGAGTGAAACACGATGGGAGGAGAAACCATGAAGACGTTCAGGATGGCAGCGCTCGTCGCTGCGCTGGCAGCTGGGTTGTTGCCTATTGCCGGGCAAGCGCAGGAGATGGTGATCAAGATGGGGCATGCCGCCTCGTCCAAGCACGTCTTCCAGCGCGGGCTCGAGATCTTCGCCAGGAAGGTCGCCGAAAAGACCGACGGCAAGGTGAAGATCGAAGTCTACGGCGACCGCCAGCTTGGCGATGACAAACAACTGCTGGAGGGGTTGCAGATCGGTCTTGTCGATGGCGCGCTGGTGTCGTCGCCGACCGTGCCGCTGGCGATCGGCCTCAAGGGTTTTGACGCGCTGCAGCTGCCCTTCGCGGTCCAGAGCTATCAGCAACTGTCCGATGTGCTGACCTCGGATCTGGGCGATCAGCTGCTGGCGACCCTGGATACCAAGTCGATCAAGGGCCTGGGCTATATCGAGGCCGGGCAACGGAACTTCCTGTCGGCCAAGAAGGTCGTCGCCACGACCGCCGACTTTGCCGGTCTGAAGACGCGGATCGTGCCGATTCCCTTGCACAAGGCGATCTGGGAGGCGATCGGCGTCAACCCGGTCGGCATGGCTTACGGCGAGGTCTATTCGGCGCTCGAGACCGGCACCATCGACGCGGTCGAGATCAATCTGTCCTCCATTCGCAGCGAAAGCCTCTATGACGCGGCCAAGAACGTCACGATGACCGGCCACTATTTCTGGCCCGGGGTGATCATGCTTTCCGACACGGTCTGGAACAAGCTGAGCGATGTCGAAAAGGCCGCGCTCGTCGAAGCGGGCAGGGAGACGACCAAGGAGGCCTATGCCCTGGCCGCGACCGAACAGAACAGCGACCGCGCCTTCCTCGAGGCCAATGGCGTGACGTTCCATGACCTGCAGGACCTCGACGCGCTGAAGGCCCGGACCGCGCCCGTCGTTGCCGAATGGGCCGCGAAGGACCCGCTGATCGCCGCCTTCGCCAAGCGCTTTTCAGAGGGAAACTGAACGATGACGACGAGGGTCTATCGCTGGACGGACCTGCCACGCGAGACGGTGCGCGACGGGGTTTCGCGCACCGCCTTCCGGGGCGAGGGCGCTTTGATGGTGATGAACTGGCTTGAACCGGGGATGGAGAAGAGGCCGCATTCCCACCCCTTCGAACAGCTGGCCTACATCCTGTCCGGCCGTGTCCGCTTCGAGATCGGCGACGAGGTGGTCGAGGTCGGCGCGGGAGAGGTCGTGCGCATCCCCCCCGATGTCGTGCATTGTGGCGAGGCGCTGGGGGAGGAGACCGCCGTCAACCTCGATGTCTTCGCCCCGCCCCGCGCCGATTACAGCCATCTGACAGCCTATCAGGAGGGCGATTTCGCCTGACGACCGCGCCTTGTCCCGCAGGGCATGAGGGCAAAGGCCCGCGCGCCCGGATTTCCCCTTCACCATCCGCCCCTTCGCCGCCGTGCAAGAGGGTCGCCGGCGCCGCACTCGCGCCCGGAAAGGAGACCAGTGCCATGAAACCAGAATCGCTAGCGCGATGGACACGCAACGGCCTGCGTTGGACGCTCGTCACCTGCGTCGCCGCGCTCTTGCTGCTGATGACGGTGCAGATCGTGCTGCGCTACGGGTTCAACATGTCCCTGCTCTGGGCAGCGGAGACCTGCAGCTATCTGCTGATCTGGATGACCTTCCTCGGCGTCGTGCTCGCCTTCGAGCGGGGAGAGGTGGCCTCGCTGTCCTTTCTCAGCCAGCTGCTGCCACGGGTGGCGGGGCTGATTGCCGCGGCATCTGCCGCACTTCTGTCGGCGATCCTGTGCCTGTTGCTGGTCTATTACGGCTATCTCTATGCCGGAATGGCGGGCAAGGAGCCGATCCCGGCCATGCAGTTCCTGCTGCAGGACATGTTCGGGGAGGCTGCGCCCGCCGCGCCCGCCATGTTCTGGATCTATCTTTCGGTGCCCGTCGGGATGGCGCTGCTCGCCCTGCGGCTGCTGGCCGATGCCATCCTTTACCTGCGGGCCATCCCGACCCGGAAGGGTGTTTTCGAGGTGATCAACCGGACCGGTGTGGAGTTGAGCCAATGACCCTCTATCTCGTCGTTTTCGTGCTCTGCATCATCCTGGGCATCCCGATCGCCTTCGCCCTTGGCCTGTCGTCGGTCGCCTATCTTCTGGTCTTCGACAATTGGCGGCTGATGATCGGCTTTCCGCAGAAGATGCTGTCCGGGGTGGACAATTTCGTCCTGCTGACGATCCCCTTCTTCATCCTGGCCGGCAACCTGATGAATTCGGCCCAGCTGACCAAGGAAATCGTGCGCTTTGCCCAGATGCTGGTCGGGCGGGTGCGGGGCGGGCTGGCGGTGGTCAATGTCATCGCCTCGATGATGTTCTCGGGCGTTTCCGGGGCCGCCACGGCCGAGGCTTCGGCCATCGGCTCGGTGATGATCCCGTCGATGGAGCGCGACGGCTACCATCCGGCCTATGCCGCGGCGCTGACGGCGACCGGTTCCATCCTCGGGCCGATGGTGCCGCCCTCGCTGTCGCTGATCCTTTACGGCGTGCTGACCAGCACCTCGATCGGCGATCTGTTCCTTGCCGGCATCCTGCCCGCCTTCGTGCTTTGCGCGCTTCTGGTCTGCTATGCGCTCTGGAAGGCGCGGGTGGAGGACCATCCCCTGCCCGACCGCGTGCTGCCGCAAGAGCGTCTGGGCCTGACCATCAAGGCCGCGCCGGCCCTGTTTTTGCCGCTGATCATCGTGGGCGGCATCAGGGCGGGCATTTTCACCCCGACCGAGGCCGCCGCCGTCGCAGCGCTTTATGCCCTGCTGATCGGCGGGGTCCTTTACCGCACCCTGTCGCCCGCCAAGATCTTCACCGCTTTCTACGAGACCGCGACCATGACCGCCGGGGTGATGATGATCGTGGCGGTGGCTTCGATGACCGCGTTCATCCTCGGCATCGAGAACATCCCGCAGAGCGTGGCGCAGCATCTGCGCGACCTGACCGAAGTGCCCTGGGTCATGACCGTGCTTCTGAACATCGTGCTTCTGGTGCTGGGGCTGTTCCTCGAGCCGCTGGCGGCGCTGATCCTCGTCATGCCGATCCTGAACGAGATCGCGCCGATCATCGGCATGGACCCTGTGCAATTCGGGATCATGGTCGTGCTGAACCTGATGATCGGCATGATCACCCCCCCGGTGGGCCTGTGCCTCTTCATCGTCTCCACCATCGCACGCCAACCTCTCGAACGGGTGGCGCTGGCCGTACTGCCGATGATCGGCCTGTGCCTCGTGGTGCTGACGCTGACCGCCGCGGTACCGGCCCTGACCCTGACCCTTCCCAAATTGTTTGGAGGCTGAGATGACCACATCCGAACGTTCTAACCTGAGCAATCAGTCCACGATTGCCGCCTTCACCATCCTCGAACACATGGCGACACTCAGCGAGCCGGCCCGGCTGACCGATATCGCGACCGAGGTGGGCATGCCGCGTTCGCGGGTCTACCGCTATCTGCAGACCCTGCAATTCCTCGGCTATGTCGTGCAGGACCCCACCACCGAGCGGTATCGCCTGACGCTCAAGATGTTCCACCTTGGCCAGGCCATTGCCGATGGCACCCAGTTGATGACGGTGGCCCGCCCGGTCATGGTGGCACTGCGCAACGAGGTCCGGCAGACCGTCACCCTGTCGATCCCGGAAGATGCCGGCATGCGGGTGATCGACATCGTACGGGTCGAGACACCGGTGCAGATCGTCACCAAGCCGGGCGCGGTGCTGTCGCTGCACAATTCGGCACAGGGCAAGATTGCCCTGGCCTTCGGCCCGGCCAGCTACCGCGCGGCAATCGAAAAAGCCCGGGCCGGGGCCGATCCCGCCTTCGCCGGCGTGGATTTCGACCGGCTGGAGGCGCAGATCGCCCATGCCCGCAAGACCTGCTGGGCCGTGGCCCCCGAGGAAATCCTTCCCGGCGTCAATGCCGTCTCTTCCCCGATCTTCGACAACGAAAACCGCTTCGTGGCGACCATCAACGTGGTCGGCTCGGTGCACGACATCAAACCCGAACCGGCGGAGCTTTACGTCACCGCCGTCGTCCGCACGGCCCGCATGATCTCGGCCGAGCTGGGCTGCAAGGAGTACCCCGTATGACAAGATATTCCCTCGCCATCGACATCGGTGGCACCTTCACCGATGCCGTCCTGCTGGATTCCACCGGAGGCGCCTTTGTCGACAAGACGCTGACCACCCATAACGACCTGCTGGAAGGATTCTTCCGCGGCGTCGACCTGGTGACGGCCCGGGCCGGCATCGCGCCGGCTCAGATCGACGATGTCGTCGTCCACGCCACCACCGTCGTCACCAATGCGCTGATCGAACGCAAGGGGCCGCCGGTCGCGCTGATCCTGACCGAGGGCTTCCGCGACATCCTCTATATCCGGGACGAGCACCGCTACGACATGTACGACCCGCAGATCGAGTTCGCCGAGCCGCTGATCCCCTCCGAGCGGACCTTCACCCTGCGCGAACGCACCTTCGCCGATGGCAGCCTCGGCACCCCCGTCGATGCCGAGGAGGTGCGCGACGTGATCCGGCAATGCCGCGCGAAGGGCGTCGTCTCGGTCGCCGTCTGCCTGTTGAATTCCTACCGCAACGGCGCGAACGAGGCCGAGGTGCGCCGGGTCTTCAGCGAAGAGGCGCCGGAGATCTATGTCTCGCTGTCCTCTGTCATCGCGCCGCAGATGCGCGAATACCTGCGCGCCTCCACGGTGGCGATCAATGCCTATACGGTGCCGATCACCCGGCCCTACCTGACCGCCCTGATCCAGGAGCTCAAGGCACGCGGCTTTGACCAGCAGCCACTCATCATGCTGTCGAACGGCGGCGTCATCGGCGCCGAGCGGGCCTCGACCATGCCGGTCCGGATGATCGAAAGCGGGCCGGCGGCGGGGGCTCTTGTGGCCTGCTACTTCAGCCGCATCTTCGGGATTCCCGACCTGATCTCCTTCGACATGGGCGGCACGACGGCCAAGGCCTGCATGGTGCAGAACCACGAACCGCTGGTGACCGGCAATTTCGAGGTCGACCGCCGTTATCGGTTCAAGCCGGGATCGGGCATGCCGATCACCGTGCCTTCGATCGACATGATCGAGATCGGCGCCGGCGGTGGATCGATCGCCTGGGTCGATGATCTGGGGCTGCTGCGGGTCGGGCCGGAATCGGCCGGCTCGATGCCCGGCCCGGTCTGCTATGGCCGTGGCGGGGCCAATCCCTGCGTCACCGACGCCGACCTCGTGCTTGGCATCCTGTCGGCCGAGCGTTTTCTGGGCGGCGACATGAAGCTTGACCTTGCCGGGGCGCAGGGCGCGCTGGAAAGGCTTGGCACCACGCTCGGCCTGTCGCGCGAACGCGCCGCCTGGGGGGTGTTCGAGGTGGTCTGCGAACAGATGGCGGCCGCCACCCGGACCCATGCCACCGAACGCGGGATCGACTATCGCGGATTGCCGATGCTGGCCTTCGGCGGGGCCGGACCGGTCCATGCCTGCATGGTCGCCGAACTGACCGAAAGCAGCAAGGTGATCTACCCACCCCTGGCCTCGGTCCTCTCGGCCTTCGGCACCCTCGTCACCCCGGCGCAGATCGACCTGGTCCGCAGCCACGTCTCCAGCCTCGACACGCTGGACTGGGCCGGGGTCGAAACCGTGCTGGAGGCGATGATCGCCGAAGGCACCACCGCCCTGGGCGAGGCGGGCATCCGCCCCGAAGATCACGGGTTCAGCTTCGCGCTCGAGATGCGCTATGTCGGCCAGCAATCCGAGATCCGCATCCACCTCAAGGAAGACCCCCGCCTGACCCGCGACACCGAAGCGATCCGGGCGGCGTTCGCGGCCGAGTACCAGCATCAATACGGGCTCAAGCTCGACGGGATGCGGATCGAAGTGGTCAACTGGCTGGTCACCGCCTCGGGGCGCACGCCCGACCGCGGCGCCTTCGTCGCCAAGTCCGGCTCCGGGCGCGGCGAAGAGACCCGGCCCGTCCATATCCGCGGCGAAGCGACCGAAGTGCCGGTCTGGCAGCGCAACGCGATCTGCCGGGGGGACCGCATCGCGGGGCCGGTGATCATCGAGGAACGGGAAACCACGATCTTCGTCCTGCGGGACTGGGTTGTCACTTGGGATGAGAGCGGCAGCCTCATCGCCGAACGCAGGGGAGCGCAATGATGGACGGCGTCGAACTTCAGATCCTTTGGAGCAACCTGATCGGGATCGTCAGCGAACAGGCCCGCGCCTTGCAACGCATCGCCTTCAGCCCGATCGTGCGCGAGGCGGGCGACCTGGCCAACGGCCTTTTCGATGAAAAGGCGCGGATGGTGGCCCAGGCCGTGACCGGCACGCCCGGCCACATCAACTCGCTCGCCGCGGCGGCGCGCAACCTTCTGGACCATTGCGACAGCGCCACCCTGCGACCCGGCGACGTGCTGATCACCAATGATCCCTGGATGTCGGCGGGGCATTTCTTCGACATCACCGTGCTGTCGCCGATCTTCCGCGGTTCGCGCATCATCGGCTATGCCGGTTCGACCATCCACCATTCCGACATCGGCGGCTATGGCATCGGCTCGGGCGCGCGCGACATCCATGAAGAGGGCCTGTGGATCCCGGTAATGAAGCTGTACGAAGCCGGCAAGCCCAACGAAACCCTGTTCCAGATCATCCGGCGCAACGTGCGCACGCCCGACGCGCTTCTCGGCGATCTGGGCGCGCAGGTCTCGTCCGGGATCATCGCGACCGAAAGGCTGAACGCGCTTTGTGACCGCTACGGGCTCGACGATATTTCCGAACTGTCGGAGGAAATTATCACAAGGTCCGAAAGTGCGACACGGGAAGCGATCCGCAAGCTGCCGGGCGGCACCTATCATGGCGCTTCGACCTTCGACGTGCCCGGCGGTCAGGAGATCACGCTGAAGACCGCCGTCATCATCGACAGCGAAAAGGGCGAGATCCTGGTTGATTTCGAGGGCTCTTCCGGCCCGTCGAACATGGGGATCAACGTGGTGCCCGCCTATACCCATGCCTATGCGACCTTTGCCGTCCGATCGACCCTCAATCCCGACCTGCCCAACAACGCGGGTTCGCTGGCGCCGATCCGTCTGAAGCTGCCGGAAAGCTGCGTGGTGAATGCGAAATACCCCTCTCCGGTCAACGCCCGCCACGTCGTGGGCATGTATGTGCCCTTCCCGATCCTGAAGGCCCTGGCGCAGGTGGTGCCCGATCAGGTGATCGCGGAAGGCTCGGGGGCGGTCTGGACCATCCAGGTCCAGGGAACCGACAAGGACGGGCGCCCCTTCACCTCGTCGATGTTCAACTATTCTGGCGGCATGGGGGCGCGGGCCACCAAACCCGGCATCTCGGCGGTCTGTTATCCGACCGGCGTCTCGGCGGTGCCGGTCGAGGTGCTGGAAGCCTCCTATCCCATCGCCTTCACCTGCAAGGAGCTGGCGCATGGCACCGGCGGGGCCGGCAGACAGGCCGGAGGCGATGGCCAGCGCATCGGATACCGGATGCGCACCACGCGGCCCTGGCTTCTCAACACCATTCCCTCGCGGCTGAAGCACGGCCCCGAGGGCCTTGCGGGGGGGCAGGACGGGGCGGCCGGGCTGTTCCAGATCAACGGGGTTTCGGTCGAGGATACCCGCAAGCGCGAGATGCAGCCGGACGACGAGGTCTTCATGATCACCCCGGGTGGTGGCGGTTACGGCGCGCCATGACCGACTTGCGCGGCGCCTTTGCCCGCCGGCTGCGCGCCGGGGAAGAACTGGCGGGGGTTTTCGTCAAGTCGCAGGATCCGGCGGTGGTCGAGATCCTGGCCCTTGCCGGCTTCGATTTCGTGGTGATCGATGCCGAACACGCCGCCTTCGACCGCGCCGGGATTGCCGCGTTCTGCAGGGCGGCGCGGGCGGGCGGGATTGCCGCCCTCGTGCGGGTGCCGCCCGATGCGCCCGATTGGATCGGCAGCAGCCTCGATGCCGGGGCTGCGGGCATCGTGGCGCCCCAGGTTCCCGATGCGGCGACCGCCGCGGGCATCCTCCGCCAGATGCGCTATGGCCCGGGAGGAGCCGGGTTCTCGCCCTCCACCCCCGGCGCGCTTTACGGCCAGCGCAGCATCGCGGCGCATCTGGCGGCGCGCCCGGCGGAAACCGTGCTGATCTGCCAGATCGAGACCCCGGAAGCCGTCGACGCCTGCGCAGAGATCGCGGCACTCGACGGGGTCGATGCCCTTCTGGTCGGGCCGGTGGACCTTGCCGTCTCGGCCGGGCTTGCCGATCCGAAGGCAGAGGTCGTGGTGGCGATGACCCGCCGCGTTCTGCAGGCGGCGCGGCAGGCGCGGGCCGCGGGCGGGCTTTTCCTGGCGGACCCCGCACTGGCGCCGGATTGGCGCGCTGCCGGGGCGCGGTTGTTCGTGATCGGAACCGATCAGGGATTTCTCGCCGCGGCCGCCGCTAGGGCGCTTGCGGCTTTCGCACCCTGATCCCGCCCCGTGGCGCGCGGGGCGGCTGCGCCTACAAGGGCAGGCCGGTCAGCCGCGCGACCAGTTCCGCCGTGTTGCGCGCGCCCAGTTTGGCGAGCAGGCGGGCGCGGTGGGCCTCGGCGGTGCGGGGTGAGAGGCCGAGCAGGCGGGCGATTTCCTTGTTGGTCCGGCCCTCGGCCAGATGGGCGGCCACCTGGCGTTCGCGCGCGGTCAGGTCGGTGACGGGCCTGGTGTCCGAGATATCGGCAAAGCTCCAGACCGCCCGGGCGAAAGGGTCGTCCGGCGTCAGCGACTGGCCGCGCACCCGGCACCAGAACATCGTCCCGTCGCGGCGCTGCATGATCCGCTCGTCCGCATAGCGCCCGGTCTGGCGCATCCGTTCCAGCCAGATCTCGCCAATGCGGCGGAATTCTTCGGTCGAGGGATAAAGCTGCGCGAGGGACTGCCCCTCCAGCGCGCCGGGCGGATAATCGAAGGTCTCGCGCATCCGGGCATTGCAGCCGACAACGACGCGGTGGCGGGTCAGGGCCAGCCCCACCGGCGCATGTTCGAAGGCCTCCGTCTCGTCCATCCCCGTCCCCCTCCATAGCGTAGTTCTACGAATAGAGGAGCCGTGGCGCGACTGCTAGACTGGGCCGGCAAGGGGGAGGCGATCATGGATGCACGTATTGTCGGTTGGGGTCACACCCGTTTCGGGCGCCACGAGGGCCGCACGCTCGAGGATCTGATCCTCGAGGCGGCGGCGGGGGCGCTGGCGCATGCCGGCATCGAAGCCGGTGCGGTCGATGCCGTCTGGCTGGGTCATTTCAACGCGGGCCTGGTGCCGGATGGCTTTGCCGCGTCGCTGGTCCTGGGCCTTGACCCGGCGATGCGCTTCATTCCGGCCACGAGGGTCGAGAATGCCTGCGCCTCCGGTTCGGCCGCGGTCTATGCCGCGCGCGATGCGATCCGCGCGGGCCGGGTGCGCACCGCGCTGGTGATCGGGGCCGAGAAGATGACCGCGAAGGACACCGCCGGCGTCACCGCCGCGCTGTCGGGCGCCTCCTATCAGGCGGAAGAGGGCGGCCAGTCCTTCCCGCAGATCTTCGCGCACTTTGCCAAGGCCTATTTCCAGGCCCATGGCGACCAGTCGGCCGCCCTCGCCCGGATCGCGGCCAAGAACCACCACAATGCGCTGGCCAATCCCCTGGCGCAGATCCGCAAGGACGTCGGCTTCGACTTCTGCAACACGGTGAGCGAGAAGAACCCCCTGATCGCCGCGCCCCTGCGGATGACCGACTGCTCGCTGATCTCGGACGGGGCGGCGGCGCTGATCCTGGTGGCCGAGGACATGGCCGCCGACTTCCCGCGCGCCGTGGGTTTCCGGGCGGCGGTGCAGGTGAACGATGTCCTGCCGATGTCGCGCCGCGACCTTCTGGCCTTCGAGGGCCCGGCCACGGCCTTCGCCCGTGCCTATGCCGAGGCGGGGATCGGCGTGGCCGATCTGTCCTTCGCCGAGGTCCATGACTGTTTCACCATCGCCGAACTGCTGGTCTACGAGGCGATGGGCCTCGTGCCGCGCGGCGCCGGGGCGCGGGCGATCGACGAGGGCCTGGTGACGCGGGAGGGAATGCTGCCGGTGAACCTGTCAGGCGGGCTCAAGGCCAAGGGCCATCCGGTCGGCGCGACCGGCGTGTCGATGCATGCGCTTGCGGCGGCCCAGGTGACGGGCGAGGCCGGCGAGATGCAGCTGCCGGGGGCCACGCTTGGCTGCGTCTTCAACATGGGCGGCTCGGGGGTCGCCAACTACTGCTCGATCCTTCAGGCGGAGCGTGCGGCATGAACCCCGCCGAGTGGCTGATCCGCAGCGCGCAGCGCAATCCCGGCGCGCCGGCCCTTCTGCAGGGTGAGGTGCTGGTGGCCGATTACGCCCGCTTCGCCGAACGGGCAGCGCGCCTTGGCGCCGGGCTGACCCGGCGGTTCGGGGTGGGCCCGGGCGACCGCGTCGCGATCTTCATGAAGAATCGCACCGAATATCTCGAGGCGCTTTATGGCGCCTGGTTTGCCGGGGCCGCGGTGGTGCCGATCAACATGAAGCTGCACCCGCGCGAGGCCGAATGGATCATCGCCGATGCCGGCGCGCGGGTGACCCTCGTCTCGGGCGACCCCGGCAGCGGGCTTGACCCCTTGGCCTGCGGCGGGCCGGTGCTGGACGTGGACGGCGCCGCCTATGCCGCCCTCCTGGCCGAGGACCCGATGCCCGCGCCCGCGGCGCTGGGGGCCAGCGACATGGTCTGGCTTTTCTACACCTCGGGCACCACCGGGCAGCCCAAGGGGGTGATGCTGACCTCGGTCAATATCCAGGCGATGTGCCTGGGTTATTTCACCGATGTCGATCCTGTCGCCGCAACGGACGCGGTCCTTTACGCGGCCCCGATGTCGCATGGCGCCGGGCTTTACAATTTCATGCATGTGATGCGCGGGGCGCGCCATGTCGTGCCCCCCTCCGGCGGGTTCGACGCGGAAGAGA
Organism: Rhodobacter sp. P1_C2; assembly: GCF_056406375.1. Classification (NCBI taxonomy): domain Bacteria; kingdom Pseudomonadati; phylum Pseudomonadota; class Alphaproteobacteria; order Rhodobacterales; genus Rhodobacter; species Rhodobacter sp. P1_C2. The sequence goes on along the minus strand of NZ_JBFUAG010000001.1, from coordinate 478,774 downwards.
TCCTGACGCTTGCGCCGCGCCTGCAGAACGTCTCGATCTTTGCCGCGCCGACCATGGTGCGGCGCCTGGTCGACCGCGCCAAGGCCACCGGTCGCAGTGGCGATGGGCTGCGCACCATCGTCTATGGTGGCGGGCCGATGTATCTGGCCGACATCATCGAGGCGGTGGCGGTGATGGGTCCGCGCTTCGTACAGATCTACGGCCAGGGCGAAAGCCCGATGGCGATCACCGCGCTGCCGCGCGATCTGGTCGCAGACCGTGCGCATCCGCGCTGGCGCGACAGGCTCGCCTCGGTCGGGCAGGCCCAGTCGCCGGTGCGGGTCCGCATCGCCGATGCCGAGGGGCGCGACCTGCCGCAGGGGACGACGGGCGAGATCCTCGTCGCGGGCACGCCGGTGATGGCCGGCTACTGGAAGAACCCCGCAGCCAGCGCCAGGACGCTGCGTGACGGCTGGCTCTGGACCGGGGACCTCGGGGCGATGGATGCGGAGGGGTTTGTCACCCTGCAGGACCGGTCGAAGGATGTGATCATCTCGGGCGGCACCAACATCTACCCGCGCGAGGTCGAGGAGGCCCTGCTGCTGCACGAAACGGTACACGAGGCCGCCGTCATCGGCCGGCCCGATCCGGAATGGGGCGAAAGCGTCGTGGCCTTCGTGACCCCGGTGCCCGGCGGCCAGATCGAAGCGGAAGTGCTCGATCGCCATTGCCTCGACCGGATCGCGCGCTTCAAACGGCCCAAGGAGTACCGCATCGTCGCCGCGCTGCCGAAGAACAACTACGGCAAGGTCCTGAAAACCGACCTGCGCCGGATGCTGGCAGAGGAGACGCCCTGACCCGCCGCCCCTGTCCCGCCGCCAACGCGCCGCAGGCAGGACATGCGGCCCTGGCGGCGCGCGGGCCATGCCGTTCAGACGCCGCACAGGATGACAGGCTGACCCGCCCCCGCATGTCGCCGACGGGTGTCCTGCCATCAATGGCCTGACCCGTCAGAGCCGCCCTTCCCCGACCAGCGCCCGCGTGCGTTTCAGCGTCGACAAAAGCGCCGCCCGGTAGCCCTGCTCACTGTCGAAGATCGCCTGCTCGGCCTGTTCTTCCGGGCCGCCCGGCACCGCATCGCGCAGACCGAGATAGCAGTAGAACCGCAGTTGCAGCGCGCCAGTCGCGTCCGTGACGATCTCGTTGACGATGGCGCCTTCACGCGGGCCCGTGGCCTGAAAGAAGGTCACCTTGCGCTGCGGTTCCAGCACGATGATCTCGCGCAGCTCCTTGCCGCCGATGGTGGAGTCGCGCAGGAAATGGGTCGCGCTGTTCTCTGTCACCTCGCAGCGGGTGCAAAGCCCGGCCGGCAGGAAGGCCCGCGCATCGCGCGCCTTCAGCTCCAGCCCCGCCCAAAGCTGGTCACGGGTCAGCGGCGTTTCGCCCTCGGGGTTCACGGGCAGGGTGGCGGTCGAGTAGATCATGATCTTGTCCTTTGGTCGGGGGCCTTTGCCCCGGGTTGAGGGGAAGGCGGATGTCATCCGGCGATCTGCGCGACAAAGGCGTCGCGACGGCCGCTTTGTGCGGCAACTGGGAATGTATCGATCCAGCAGAATGCGAACAGCCGCCAGATCTGGACAGATCGTCTCATGGATGAGACAGTCGCCCCGATCCGCACCCCGACGGAAGAAGAAAGATGGACCTGCTCGCCCTTGCCGATTTCACCCTCGTCTCCCGCCATGAAGGCTTTGGCCGCGCGGCGCGAGCCTCGGGGCGGCCCAAGGCCACGCTGTCGCGCCGGGTTGCCGAACTGGAAGCCGCCCTTGACCTGCGGCTGTTCGAACGGGGCGGCCGGCTCTTGAAACTGACGGAGGGGGGGCGCGCGCTTTACGCCCGCACCAGCCGCCTGCTGCAAGAGATGGAGGAGGCGACCCTTGCCATCGCCTCGGGGGGCGAGACGCCGCGCGGCACCTTGCGCCTCAGCGCGCCGCTGCTGTTTTCGCAGACCGCCATGGGCAAGATCGCCGCCGATTTCGCGCTGTCCTGTCCCGAGGTGCGGCTGGAGGTGACGACCGAGGATCGCCCGGTCGACATGATCGAGGAAGGCTTCGACCTGGTGATCCGCGTCGACCCGGCCCCGGATGAAAGCCTGGTCGGGCGCGCCTTCCTGCATGACCATCTGGTCGTCGTGGCCCGCCCCGACCTGCCCCGCCCCGGGCCGGGTGGGCGCGCTCCGGCGGTGGTGCGCTCGGCCGCCGAGCGGTCCGGCTGGACGCTGCGGACCAGCGACGGGCCGGCCAAGGTCGAGATCGACCCGATCCTGAGCCTGTCCTCGATGATCATGGTGCGGGATGCCGTGCGCGCCGGTGTCGGTGCCGGGCGGCTGCCGATCTCGCTGGTCAGCCGGGATCTGGCGGACGGCACGCTGGCGCTTTGGGGAGAGGTCGATGCGCCCGCCATCGCGCTCTGGGCGCTTTACCCCTCGCGCCGCCTGCTCAGCGCCCGGGTCTCGGCCTTTCTCGACACGCTGAAACGCGCCTTCCCGAAAGGCACGGCGGACGAACTCGCAGCCTTTCTCGGGCGATAGCCTGCCGCATCACCCGCCGGACAAAGGCGCCCCCTGCACCTAGCCTGCCAGATAGGTCCATGCCGCGGCGCAAGCCATGCCAGCGCCCATCGCCCAGATCGACCGTCGCGCCAGCGCCATGACCGCGACGGCCACCGCGACCGATGCCGCCTCGCGCAGGCCGCCGCGCACCAGCATCGAGGCGACCAGCGCGGCCAGAACCGCCAGCGAGAGGTTCTGCAAGAACCGTTCGACCCGCGGGGACATCGGTAGGAAGGTCATCACGATGGGCCCGGCCAGGCGCGTGGCCAGGGTCAGGGCCGCGGCGAGCAGGATGGCCGCCCAGGCGGTGAAGGCGTCAGGCATCGCAAAAGCTCCCCGCGATGGCCCCGGCGAAGGCGCCCGCGATCACATTCCAACCCGGCGGCAGGTGGTGCAGGCCCAGCACCGCCACCGCCGCCCCGACCAGAACCGGCACCAGCTTTAGCGGCCGCTTCACCATCCCGGTGACCATCGCCGTCAGGAAACACAGCATCACCACATCGAAGCCAAGCGCCGCCGGGCTGCCGAAGGCGGGCCCCGCCACGGCGCCGATCGCCGCACCAAGACCCCAGGCCAGCCAAAGCACCAGCCCGCTGCCCAGAAGCAGCCCCATATCCCGCGACCCGCCCCGGAAAGCCGCCTGGCAGACTGCGAAATTGGCATCGTTGAGCAAAGCCATGGTCGGCAGCCGCTGGCCCAGTGACATCCGGTTGACCCAGGGCGCCAGCGCCGCCCCCATCACCACATTGCGCGCATTGATCGCCAGAACCGCAAAGGCCAGCGACCCCCAGGCCACCCGCGCGTGCCAGAACTCCAGCGTCGAGAACTGGGCGGAACTGGAAAAGGCCAGCATGCTGAAGCCGATGGACTGCAACGCGGTCAGGCCCCGGGTTGCGGCCACCACGCCGAAGGCGATGCCAAAGGGGATGAAGAACACCGCGACCGGCAGCAACAGCACGGCCCCCTGACGGATGCCGTCAAGGGTCAGGAGGATCGGAGGGGGAGGCTGTCTAACCATATCTCCGGTTAGAGCCATTCGCTACTTGCCTGTCAACCCCTGTTCTGGTTAGAATGGCGCATGACCTACAGCACCGGCACCCCATTGAAAGCTGTCGCAGGCCGATTGGCGCTGGATTTCGTCAACACCGCCGATTGGACTGGCCTCGACACGGTCCTGAAGGACCGCATCGCCGACCTCGCCGATCTGTCGGCCTGGACGGCGCAGATGGGCCTCGCCGGGGCGGCGTGGGACGGAACGCTCGAAACCCTGCGCGACTTTCGCGCCGGGCTGCGCCGGGCGATCCTGGGGCAAGGCCTCCTCGACCTAGGCCTGCCCCTGCCCCCGCCCGAGGCGCCCTTCGTCGCCTGGCTGCGCCGGCAACCGCTGCGCGATCTCTTCACGGCCTCGGCGTTGGCGATCCTCGCCGACCCGCGCGAGTTGGACAGGGTCAAGCTTTGCCCCGGCCAGGGCTGCGGCTGGCTGTTCCTTGACGAGACGAAGAACGCCCGGCGCAAATGGTGCCTGATGGAGGTCTGCGGCAACCGTGCCAAATCCAGCCGCCACTATGCGCGCAGCCTCGGCCTGCCGGAGGGCGGCGCAGGCTGATCCCGCCCAAGGGCGCGCGAAGACAAGGTTTTCACCGGGGGCTGAACCTGTGTAGAGTTGCCCTCGCAGCGCAGCAAGCGGAAGGGCGATGGCAGTAACCCTGAGAGAGGTGGCGATCAAGGCCGGGGTATCGCGGTCGGCGGTGTCGCGGGCCTTCACCGATGGCGCCTCGGTCTCGGCCAAGACCCGCGCCAAGGTCGAGGCGGCGGCGCAGGAACTGGGCTATGCGCCCAACGCCCTGGCCTCGAGCCTGACGACGGGGCGGACCAAGCTGATCGGGCTGATCGCGAACAACTTCCACAACCCGCTGATCCTGGAGGTTTTCGACCTGTTCACCAAGGGGTTGCAGGAGCGCGGGCTGCGGCCTCTTCTGGTCAATCTTGGCGGGGCCAGCGACACCGGCGCCGCGCTGCGCATGTTGCGGCAATATTCGGTGGATGGGGTGATCGTGGCCTCCTCCACCCTGCCGCCGAGCTTTGCACTCGCCTGCAAGGCGGCGCAGCTGCCGGTGGTCCATGCCTTCGGACGCGCCTCCGCCGTGCCGCAGGTCCATGTGGTGGGGATCGACAACGTGGCCTGCGGGCGCATGGCGGCAGAGGCGCTGTTGTCGCGCGGGTACCGCAGCCTCGGCTTCCTCGGCGGGCCGGAAAGCGCCACCTCGACCCAGGATCGCGCCGCGGGCTTCCTTCAGGGCTTGCAGGGGTGGCCGGTGACCCTGTCCTATGCCAGCGATTACACCTTCGACGCGGGCCGCGCGGCGATGCAAGCCCTGCTGGATTCGCCGGCCGAGGCCTATTTCTGCGGCGACGACCTTCTGGCGGTCGGCGCGCTCAGTGCCATTCAGGAGGCCGGGCTGAAGGTGCCCGGCGACATCGGCCTGATCGGGTTGAACGACATGGAAATGTCGCGCTGGCAGAACATCGGCCTGACGACGATCCGCCAGCCGATCGCCCGGATCATCGATGCGGCGATCGAACTGGTTGTGGCGACGATAGAAGCGCCCGACATGGCACCTGAAACCCGGCTCTTCCCCTGCGAGGTGATTGCGCGCCAGAGCCTGCGCGAGGTGTGACCTCTCGGGACGGTCCGCGATGGCCGACGAAGCTGGCTTGGCCCTGCGTCAAAAGGGAAGAACCCCCCGCGCGAACTTAACCCCGGCCGCGGGACAGGAATGCCTGTGCGGCGGCCAGACCCTCGGCGGTGATCGTATGGGGCACGCCTTGCAGCACCACGACCTCGGCCGCGACACCGGCGGCCTGCAGTCGGTCAGCGGCCTCCAGACTCAGGGCGTGTGGCATCACCGCGTCTGCCGTACCGCCCACCAGAAGCGCGCGCGCCCCGGCTTGCGGGGTGGGCACGCCGTCGAAGGCCAGACGCCCGGCAAAGGCCACGACCTTGGCCACCTTACCCCGCGCCACGGCATCCAGCGCCATGATGGCACCTTGCGAAAAGCCCAGCAGGATCACCCGGTCCGCCCCGCTGTCTTCCACCGCCCTGTCAATCAGCGCATCCAGCGCCGGGCGCGCCGCCACGACCCGTGCCGGACGGTTCGCCTCGGTCACGCCCGCGATAGAAAACCACTGCCGCGCGCGACCGCCGCCAACGAAGGGCTCGGTCCCGTCGGGCGACAGGAAGGTGGCCCCCGGCAGGCTCGCCGCGAGATGCGGTGCCAGCGGGGCCAGATCGGCCCCGGTGGAACCGACCCCATGTAGCATCAGGACCAGCGTGCTCATGCCAGCGCCCGCGCCCAGGGCAGATCCGGGCCCAGCGGCACGATCCCGTTGGGATTCAAGGTCTTGATCGAGTAATAGCCCTGCTTGATATGGTCGATGCTGACCGTCTCCGCCACACCGGGCAGCGCCAGAATGCGCTCCAGATAGGCCTGCAGGCCCGGGTAATCCTTGATCCGGCGCAGGTTGCATTTGAAGATGCCGTGATAGGCCGCGTCAAAGCGGACAAGGGTCACGAAGGCGCGGATATCGGTCTCGGTCAGGCGGGACCCGTGCAGGAAGGGGCGGCCATCGGCCAGGCGCGCCTCCAGGTCATCCAGCGTCGCAAAGACGGTGGCAAAGGCCTCGTCATAGGCCACTTGCGTGGTGGCAAAGCCGGTCCGGTAGACGCCGTTGTTCAGGCCCGGATAGATCACGTCGTTCAGCGCGTCGATCTCGGCCGCCAGATCGGCGGGGTAAAGATCGGGGCCGGAGGCCAGGGCACCGAAGCCCGCATTGAACATCCGCAGGATATCGGCGGATTCGTTCGACACCATCGTGTCCCGCTCCTTGTCCCACAGGACCGGCACCGTCGCCCGCCCCGTGTAATGCGGGTCGGCCTTCGTGTAGATCTGGTGCATGTAGGTCGCCCCGTTCAGCGTATCGAGGTTCGAACCGGGGTAGTTTCCAAAACGCCAGCCCTCGTCGGTCAGCACGGGTTCGACGACCGAAACGGAGATGACCTCCTCCAGCCCCTTGAGCTTGCGGGCGATCAGGGTGCGGCTGGCCCAGGGGCAGATGAGCGCGACGTAAAGGTGATAGCGCCCGGCCTCGGCCTTGAACCCTCCGCTGCCGGTGGGGCCTGCGGAGCCATCCACCGTCACCCAGTTGCGGAAGCTGGAGATCTGGCGGACGAAGCCGCCCTTTTCATCCTTGGCCTGGACCGGTTGCCAGGCCTCCTGCCATTTGCCGTCTACCAGCATCTTACGCGGCCTTCTTCTGAAGGGTGATGGGCGTGCCCCAGGGATCGGTCAGCTGATCCGAACCGCCGCGCGCCACGATGGCGGCATGTTCGGCGGCATCGGCCATCAGGACCACTTCGGCCAGCCCGGTCGAGGGGAAGCTGCGCGCCTTGGCGCCGCGGCTGTTCCAGATATTGGTGGCGATGTGGTGGTGATAGCCACCCGAGCCATAAAAGGCCGCGCCGGGGTAATGCGAGGTCACCGGCATCCCGATGATGTCACGGTAGAATTTCTCGGCCTCGGGCACATTGCCGACCTGCAGGTGGACGTGGCCCACCACCAGCCCCTCGGGCGCGCCGGCATAGGAAGCCTTGGCCGAACGGGCCACGTCGTTCAGATCCAGCCCCTCGGTCGCCATCTTGATGCTGCCATCGGCATTGTACCAGGCCGGGCGCGGCCGGTCGGCATAGACCTCGATCCCGTTGCCCTCCGGGTCGGCCAGATAGATCGCTTCGGAGACGAGGTGATCGGAGGCGCCCTGCAGGGGCACCCGTGTCTCGGCGGAATGGATCAGCCAGGCCCCCAGCGCCGCCCGCGAGGGCATCAGGAACGCGGTGTGAAACAGCCCCGCCTCGCGCGGCGAGCCGTGGCGGGCGGCTTTGTCGCCGCGCAGTTCCACCAGCACCTTCTGCCCCGCGCCCAGCCGCACCGTGGCGCCGTCGCTCGACAGACGGTTCAGGCCCAGAAGCCCCTCGTAAAAGGCGGCCATCCCGGGCAGGTCGTTCACGGTCAGCGCGACCGAGCCGATTTCAACAGGGGCAGAGGCGGTGGACATGGGCTTCTCCTGAAAAGGTCAGACAAGAAAAAGGGGTGGCCGAAGCCACCCCGTCACGGATCAACGCTTGTCGGCGGAATAGGCACCGCCACCGATCAGCGCCTGGGCAGCCATCGCGACGGCCCAGAACACCGGGTATTCCCAACCGCCATTCGGGTTGGAGAAGGTGAAGCCATTGCCGCCATGGCCGAAGTAAGCCGCACCCAGCAGCACCGGGATCATGATGAGCGAGACGATCCGGGTCTTGAAGCCGGCGATCAAAAGCAGGCCGCCCCCGATTTCGATGAGGATGGTCAGATAGGCGAGGAAGCTCGGCAGCCCGATCGAGTTGAAATAGCCCACGGTGCCAGCGGGGGTGAAGATGAACAGCTTGATGGCGCCATGGATGAAGAAATAGAGGCCGCTGGTGGCACGGAGCAGCGCAATGCCAAGATCAGCGGAACGGTCAGAGGCGAAGGGAACAGACGCGGTGGTCATGATGGAGATCCTTGTGGGGTTCTTGATGGACCAGAGATGCACCCTTCCAGCCTTACTAACAATCCCACCCAACGGAAGGTCATTACTTCCAAAACGGAAGGGATAGCCACAGCGCCGCCTTCAGCGCAATGCCTTGGCCATGAAATCCACCATGACCCGCAGCTTCGCCGGCAGATGCCGCCCCGAGGGGTAAAGCGCATGCACGCCCAGCGGCGGCAGTTCATGGTCCTGCAACAGCGGCACCACGCGTCCGGTGGCCACGGCGGTTTCGGCGATGAAATCGGGGATGCGGGCGATGCCGAGCCCCGCCTCGGTCGCGGCAAGGCAGGCGGTGGCGTTGGAAAAGGCCAGCCGTCCGCTGACCGTGACCTTGCCGCCGCGGAAGGGCCAGCGGTAGGGCTCGCGCAGGTTGAGGTCGATGATGCAGCTGTGCTGGACCAGATCCTCGGGCACCTTCGGCCAGGGATGGGCGGCCAGATAGGCCGGCGAGGCCACGACCAGCAGCTGCGCCGAACCCAGCTTGCGCCCGGTCAGGGTCGCATCGGTCGGGTTGCCGACGCGGATCGCGGCATCGTAGCCCTCTTCCACCAGGTTGACGATGCGGTCGGCGAAATGCACCTCCAGCGCGATCTCGGGATATTCGACGGCAAAGCGCGCCAGAAGCGGCGCCAGCCGTGTCGTCCCGAAACTGAGCGGCACCGCCAGGCGGATCAGGCCGCGCGGGCTGATCGCGGCGTTCTGCACCTCGGTCTGCAGGTCATCCAGCCCCTCGACCAGCATTCGCAGCCGTTCGGCATAGGCCTGCCCGGCCTCGGTCAGCGAAAGCGCCCGCGTGGTGCGGTTCAGAAGCTTGACCCCCAGATCCGCCTCCAGCCGGGCCACCAGTTTCGAGGCCTGCCCCGACCCCGTGCCCAGCCGTGTGGCGGCGGCGGCAAAGCTGCCGGTCTCCACCACCGTCAAAAACATGCGTTCCGGGCCGAGCCTGTCCATCCGGACCTCCGTTTTGGCCAGTATCGCGATTTTCGGGCGCAGCGGAAGGCTTGCGGGCAGAGGCGCGCTCTGCTTCTGTAAGACATGGAACAGACATATCGCATCGCCCTGTGGCAGGGCCAATCTCCCGCAGGCGCGATGGAGGCGGCCTTTGCCAGCCTCGACCAGGCCCTGCGTGCCGCCGCCGCGGTGGGGGCCCGGGTGCTGGTGGCGCCCGAGCTTTACCTGCCGGGCTATAATCAGGACACCCTGCCCGCGATTGCGCAGGAACGTGGCGGCGCTTGGCACCAGCGCCTTGCCGCGATGGCCAGGGCGGCGGGCTGCGGCGTTGTCGTGGGCTATGCCGAGCGTGAAGGGGAGCGGCTCTTCAACTCCGCCGTGGCCTTCGGGCCGCGGGGGGAGGAACTCGCCCATTACCGCAAGGTGCAGCTTTACGGGCCGCGCGAACAGGCGCTGTTCACCCCGGGCGAGGCCTATGCGACCTTCGACCTTGGCGGCGTGAAGGCGGCCCTGCTCATCTGCTATGACATCGAATTTGCGCCCCATATCGCGGCGCTGGCGGCGAAGGGGGTCGAGGTGATCCTCTGCCCTACCGCCAATATGGCGCCCTTCACCCATGTGGCGAAGGCGACCGTGCCGGCGATGGCCGCCAACCACGGGCTGACCATCGCCTATGCCAATTATTGCGGCAGCGAGGGCGATCTGGACTATGTCGGCCTGTCGCTGATCGCCGATCCCTATGGCGAGGCTCTGGCGCAAGCCGGCATGGGCCCGGCGCTGCTGGTCGCCGATGTGCCCAAAAGCTTCGAGGCCACACGCCTGTCGACCCAGGCGCGTGACCTCAGGCTGATCTGATCAACTCTGGAAGGCGGGCTTGCGGCTCCACACCAGGGCATCGCCGATCATCTGGGTCAGGGTCGACCGGCTCGGCGTCCAGCCCAGTTCGTTGACCGCCCGGGTCGATCCGCAGACCAGCGAGGTCGCATCGCCGGCCCGGCGGCTGCCCTCGATGATCGGCACTTCGCGGTTGGTCACGACGCGGGAGGCCTCGATCACCTCGCGCACCGAGAAGCCCTTGCCGGAGCCGAGGCAGAAGACCCGGCTGCCCTTGCCATCCATCAGCCAGCGCAGCCCGAGGATATGGGCATCGACCAGATCCATCACATGGACGTAATCGCGGATGCAGGTGCCGTCGGGCGTGTTGTAATCCGACCCGAAGACCGTCAGCGCCGGGCGCTTGCCCTCGATCGCGTCCAGCATCAGCGGGATCAGGTGGGTTTCCGGGATATGCTGTTCGCCGATCTCACCCTCAGGGTCCGCACCCGCCACGTTGAAATAGCGGTAGATCACCGAATTGAGGCCGGAGCTTTTCTCGAAATCGCGCAGCATCATCTCGATGGCGCGCTTTGACCCGCCATAGGCGTTGATCGGGGTCTGGGGCGTTTCCTCGTCCAAAGCCACGCCGTCGAGCTCGCCATAGGTCGCGCAGGTCGAGGAGAAGACGAAATTCTTCACCCCGGCAGCCAAAGTCGCCTCGATCAGGTTGAGCGAGCCGTTGACGTTGGTGCGCCAGTATTTGCCGGGGTTGGTCATGGATTCACCCACCAGCGACAGGGCGGCGAAGTGCATCACGGCCACCGGCTTGTACTGGGCAAAGCAGGCGTCGAGGGCGGCGCGGTCCATCAGGTCGCCCTTGTAGAGCGGGCCGAACTTGACCGCCTCGCCCCAGCCGGTCGAAAGGTTGTCAAATGTCACCGGGATGAAGCCCGCCCGCTTCAGCGCCTTGCAGGCATGTGCCCCGATATAACCCGCACCACCGGTTACGATTACATGCATTTTCTCACCTCATTCCTGCCCGTCAAAAGTCATTGCGCGTGGTAGTGCCGCAGCCTTTCGGGGTTGTCGAGTCCTCGGGCCGGACTAGCGGGCCGGAGCGGGCTATTGCGCCAAAGCCGTGGAGTTTTGCCCACAGATTGATCGCCGGATCGGCGCCGCTTGGGGCTGCGGCGGGCTGCGGTGCTATTCCAGCAGCTCGTCCGACAGGCTGTGCACCCCATCGCTCAGCATGTTGCGCGCATGCACTTCCAGCGCCTCTTCGATGTCTTCGTAGAAGGTCAGGACGCCATGTTCCAGAACCGCGCCGGATTTGCACAGCGACCGCATCAGCCCGTTGGAATGCGAGACCATCACCAGGCCCGCATCGGCCAGCCGGTCGTCGAAGACCTTCTTGCTCTTGGCCTTGAAATTGGAATCGCCGACGGCATGGACCTCGTCGATCAGGAAGGTGTCAAAGCGGATTCCCATCGACATGCCGAAGTTCAGCTTGGCGCGCATCCCCGAGGAATAGGTCCTCACCGGCTCGTAGAAGTTCATCCCCAGTTCGGCGAACTCGGCCACGAATTCGGTCAGCTCGTCGGTGTCCACGCCATAGACCCGGGCGATGAACTTGACGTTCTGCGCCCCGGTCAGCTCGCCCTGGATGCAGCCGACCAGACCAATCGGCCAGGACAGCGAGCCGGTCACCCGCACCCTTCCCCGGTCGGGGTTGAGGCTGCCCGCGATCATGCTGAGCAGGGTCGACTTGCCCGCGCCATTGCGCCCCATCAGCGCCACCTTCACCCCGCTCGGGATGACGGCGTTGATGTTGCGCGCCACATATTTCGGATGGCCGCGGTACCAATAGGCCTTGGTCAGGTTTTCCAGCTGGATCATGATGCCAGCGCCTTCAGCGACGATCACGCAGCGCGTAGTAGATCATGGTCAGGGTCGCCCAGGCGAGGAAGCCGGCCAGCGCCATCAGGAAGATCCGCAGGGGACGGTTCGGCGCGGTGGAGGATTCGGCCAGCGTCGGCGCAAGATAGGTCGCCAGATACCGCGTGTTGTGCTGGGCATCGTTGACCGCCTGGTCATAGGCGCCAAGCGCCTGCAGATAGGCTTTGGACGCGAAATCCTGTTCCATCTGCAGGTTCTGGTAGTCCGAGACCAGCGAGGCATAGCCCGCCGCATTCGGGTCCGACAGGCCGCCGACTTTGGAGGTTTCCTCGGTGATCCGGTTCTGGATCACCTCGATGCGGCGGTTGAGCTGGCCGATCCGCGGGTCGGAATTGGGAACCGTGCCCAGAAGCATGTCGAGATCGATCTCGGCCGCGCCCAGTTGCTGGACCAGCGTGGTGATGACCTGGGTCGCCCCGGCAAGCTGGGTCGAGGGGTCCACGATGTGGTTCTTGATCCGGAACTCGGTGAGGGCCTTTTGCGCCTCCGTCATCTGCTTTTGCGCCTTTTCCAGCGCTTCCTTGCTGTAGCGGGTCGAATCTTCCTGCGCGGTCTTGGACAGCTCGTTGATGATCGAGGTCGACTCGTTCAGCACTTCGCGCGCGATGTTCTGGGCGTCCTGCGGGTCGAAGGCGAAGACCTGGATGTTCATCAGGCCGGTGGAGCCGTCAAAGCTCGGCACGACCATGCTTTTCCAGTATTCGACCAGATCCTCGATCTTGCCGTCCGCCGGGAAGGAGAACAGCGGGTCGTTCTTCGGCTTGGAGAAGAGCTTACGCAGGTCCAGCTTGGCATCGACCCGCGAAACCAGTTCCTGGCTGACGATGAATTGGTTGAGGATATCCATGTCCGAGGAGGAGGAGGCCCCGACCCCGCCGAGGGCGCCAAGGAAGTCGAAGGTCGACGGCGCGCTTTCGGTCCGGCTGCCAAAGCCGATGTCGCTTTCGTATTGGTCGGCGGCGCGGGCATAGAGATACCAGCTGTAACCCGCCGTCGGCAGGATCACCAGCAGGGCGAAGAGGATGACAAGGCCCCAATGCCGGCGCTGCATCGTCGCCCCCTGCACGGCAGGCGCGACCACATAGGTGGAGCGGACGGCCTCGCGGCCCTGTCTGCCGGGCCGGCCGAGCGGTTTGCCGCCGGGGCGGCGCGCCGGAACCGGCAGGTCGTCCTCGTCATCCTCGTCATCCAGCGCGACCGCAGTCCGCTGCGGCGTGGCAACCTGCGAGGCGGCGGCGGCGGCGGTCAGCTGACCTGCCGGCGCGGCATGGGGGACTTGCGCGGCGGCCACATCCTCTTCGACCTCGGTCAGATCGTCGCTGTCATGGGCCTCGTCATGTTCGGCCGCATGATCCTGTGCAAAGCGGTTTTCCGCCGCAGCCCGGCGGTTGCGCGACGCCATGCCGGGACGCCCGCCGCCCAGACCACCGCCGCCACCGCCCGCAAGTCCCCGGCCACGACCGCGCAGGCCGACCGGCTCTTCGCCCTCGGCCCCGGCCTCGGCCAGACCCCGGCGCACACCGCCGCGCAGGCCCAGACCCGCGCCCTTGCGCCCGCCACCGGGGCGCAGACGGGTGACGCCGGCGCCAATCTCTTCGGCTTCGACCTCGCTCTCGTCCGGGGCTCCGGCCTCGGCGGAATCCTGCGCGAAGGCCTCTTCGGACTCGGGGGTCTGCGCCCCGCCAGGACCCGCAGGATCGCTGGAAGATGCAGAAGAAGGCGCCACGTCTTCGGAGGCCGAATCTTTGGGCAGATCGCTGTCAGGCTTTGCTGAAGGGGGGGTCACGGGCTTTCTTCCATATTTGCGCAAGGGTTTGCGCCGGCCACCTGTTGCGGCTAATGTTACCGCAAATCGGCGATATGCCACAAGCGCCGACTGTCACTTCGGGGGTTCCCCGCCGGGCGGATTCAGAAAAAGCAGCCAAAATGCAGCAAATGACGACGAATTTCGATGATTCCGCGCTGGACAGGCCCCCGCAGGAGCCGCGCACTCGCCGCTTCCGCACCCTGCGTGTCGTGGCCGCCCTGATCCTGCGCGAGACCGGCTCGCGTGAGACGCGGACCTCGCTGGGCTTTCTCTGGCAGCTGATCGACCCGATCGCCACGGTGGCGCTTTTGTCGCTCGCCTTCGGCATCATCAGCCGGACCCCGCGGCTGGGCACCAACTTTCCGCTCTATTACATCACCGGCGTGGCGCCGTTTCAGCTTTACACCCAGATCTCCGGCAAGGTCTCCAGCTCGCCCCGGTTTTCCCGGGCGCTGCTGGGCTTTCCCTCGGTCACCGTGCTGGATTCGCTGATCGCGCGCTTCGTGCTGAACGCCTTCACCAATGTGGTGGTCTTCGTCGTGCTGGTCGTCGCGATCATCCTGTACTACGGGTTGCGGCTGACGCCCGACCCCGAGGCGGTGATGCTGAGCCTGACCATGGCCGCGGCCCTCGGCCTCGGGATCGGCACGCTCAATTCGGTGCTGTTCCTCGCCTCGCCGACCTATGAAAGCCTGTTCAGCATCCTGAACCGGCCCCTGTTCCTGATGTCGGGGGTCATGTTTCTGATCAACGACCTGCCGGAATACATGTTCAAATATCTGAAATGGAACCCGATCGCCCAGGTCGTGGGCGAGATGCGTCACGCCTTCTATCCCGGCTATGACGCCTCCTATGTGGTGCCGGCCTATGTCTTCATGATCTCGGCCGTGTCCTTCATGCTGGGGCTGATCGGCCTGCAGCGCTATGTCTTCGACGCGCTGGACCGCTAAGCGCAGCGACGCCGGGCGAAGGGGGGCTCAGCGCCCCACGCCGACATATTTCTCGAAGCCCGCTTCCAGCACCTCGGCCGCGGCGTAGATGTTGCGCAGGTCGGCCATGCGGGGCGAGGCCATCTTGCGGGCGATCTTCTGCAGGTCCAGCGCGCGGAACTCGTTCCATTCGGTCAGGATCACCACGACATCGGCGCCCTGGGTCGCCTGGTAGGCGTTTTCGACCCAGCGCACGCCGGGCAGCAGGGCCTCGCCCTCGCGCTTGCCCTGCGGGTCCGAGACGCGGATCTTGGCCCCCGCCCCCACCAGCGCGGGCACGATGGTCAGGCTCGGCGCCTCGCGCATGTCGTCGGTGTTGGGCTTGAAGGTCACGCCCAGCACGGCGACCGTCTTGCCATTCACCACGCCGTCGCAGAGGTCGATGATCTTGTCGAGCATCCGGCGCTTGATCTCTTCATTGACCTTGATCACCGTTTCGGTGATCTGCATCGGCATCGCATGGTCCTGCCCGATCCGGGCCAGCGCCATGGTGTCCTTGGGGAAGCAGCTGCCGCCATAGCCCGGCCCGGCGTGGAGGAACTTGTTGCCGATCCGCCCGTCCAGCCCCATGCCCTTGGCAACATCCTTGATATCGGCGCCGACGCGTTCGCAGAGGCCCGCGATCTCGTTGATGAAGGTGATCTTGGTGGCCAGGAACGCATTGGCCGCGTATTTAATCATCTCGGCGCTTTCGAGGCCGGTGAAGACGACCGGGAATTCGCGCAGGAACAAGGGGCGGTAGACATCCGCCATCACCTTGCGCGCCTTGCCCGATTCCACGCCAACGACCACGCGGTCGGGCCGCATGAAATCGTCGATCGCGGCGCCCTCGCGCAGGAATTCCGGGTTGGAGGCCACGTCGAACTGCGCGTCCGGATTGGCCTGGCGCACGGCCCTGGCCACCTTGCGGTTGGTGCCGACCGGCACCGTGGATTTGGTCACCACCACGGTATAGCCGGTCAGGGCCGCGCCGATCTCCTCCGCGGCGGCCATCACATAGGTCAGGTCGGCATGGCCGTCGCCGCGCCGGGTCGGCGTGCCCACCGCGATGAAGACCGCATCGGCCCCGGCCACCGCCGCGGCCAGGTCCAGCGTGAAGGACAGACGCCCCGCCGCCACGTTCTTGGCCATCAAGGTCTCGAGGCCCGGTTCGAAGATCGGCACTTCGCCCGCCTGCAGGAGGGCGATCTTTTCGGGGTTCTTGTCGACGCACACGACCTCGTGACCGAAGTCCGAGAAACACACGCCAGAGACAAGGCCCACATAGCCCGTCCCGATCATTGCAATCTTCATGATACCGCCCGCTTCAGGTCACAGCCTGCTTGGTTGCCTTGCCGCCTGTCTAGGAAGCGCGGGCCGGGCTGTCAAATGCGAAAGGGCGGCCCAAAGCCGCCCCCCGCGCCGGTTCTCGCCCGTGCTCCGCCTGCGGTCAGAGTTTCAGCGCCATCGCCCGGCGGAAGAGATCGTCCATCGCCGCAGCATCGAGGTCGACCGCATAGGCCAGAAGATCGGCCAGCTCGGAACACCGGGTGACCCGGTCGAAACCGGCCACCGCCTGCTGCATGGCCCAGGTGCCCTGGCTGCCGGCGCAGAAGTCCTGCAGGCTCTGCCAGCCCTCCGGCCCAAGCGCCACGATCATCTGCCAGCGCGCGCATTCCATGGCCTGCCGCGCCTCGGCCAGCGCCAGGGCCTCCGTGTCAGGGCCGGGCGCGCCGCCCTCGGGTACGGGGTCCGGCCTGCACTTTTGATCCTCGGGCACCGGGATGATGCGCAGATCATGCGCCTCGCCGATCTGCCGCGTCGCCAGCGCGCCATCCCGGGCATAGGAGAGGTAGACAACCCCCTCCTCCAGCCGCACCGGGCCATAGCCGGGAAGGTGGTCCAGGTCATAGCATGTGCCGTTGAGCACCATCTCCTGCCCCTCGATCTGCAGCAGGGTCGGCGCGGTTCCGGCTTCGGGTATCATCACGATCTGCATGTCATTTGCCCGTTTCAAGATAAAGCTGCAGGAAAGCAAAGGTCACGGCCAGGGCCGTCGCGTTGTTGCCGCGCCAGAGTTGCGGCGCAATCGTCGTGCCAGAGGCGGGAAGGACGGCAGAACTGCCCGACAGGGTTCCCGTCGCCACATGCCCGGTGTTCAGGCGCTCCACCTGGTAATGCACCGTCCCGGAGGCATCCGAGGGCGCATGAAGGGTCAGGGCATAGCTGTCGGTCGACAGGGTATTGGCCGGGAAATTCGCGCCCAGGTCGATCGGCGTCTGCGCCGTCGAGCCGCCGTAGTAAAGCTTGAGGTTGGTATCCGCCGCGCCATGTCCCACCCCGATCGAGTTGGTCAGCGTCGCAGGCTCGACCCCCGCCGCGACGGAATTGGTGCTGCCAAGCCCCACGAACATCTGCGCGCCCGCGACCGTGGCCGCATCGGCGATGCCGAAACGGACGCTGTAAAGGAAGCCGCCCAGCCCCGCCCCGTCCGAGGTCGAGACGATGCCATTCGCCCGGAACCCGGCCATCGACCCCGCCGCCGCCGCCGAATTCGAGTTGACGCGCCTCTGGCGGGAAAAATGGTTGGTCGTGGCAAAGCTCGCCGCCGCGACCGTGCCATAGTTCGCCATGCCGTTCAGACCGACATAGTTGATGGAGGTGCCGGGGAAGGACGGCGAGGCGAGGTAGACCTGCGCATCCCACAGCGCGGCCTGCATCGTCCGCGCCAGACCATTGGGCCCGCGAAAGGCCGGAACCGCGGCCTCCGCCACCTTCTTGGAATAAAGCCGCAGGTTCCCGGCCGCGGCCACCGCCGGGTCAGAGGCCTGCAGCGCCAGCTGGGCCGGGGCGGTAAAGCTCTTGACCCCGGCCAGGCTTTGATCCGAGGTCAGATCGACCCCCATCACCGCATTGCCCGTGCCGCCGGTGATCAGGGGCGTGCCGCCGATCTGGGTGTTGTTGGCAACCACGTTGTCGGTGCAACCCGCATCGATCCAGACCGCGCCGAACTGGGCAATGCCGGTGCCGGCGGCCGTGCCCATGTTCTCGAAGACATTGGCGTCGATCACATGCCGGAAGTTGCCCCCCGCCGCCCCCGACCCGGTGCCCTTCAGCCAGACGCCGGCCTTGGCATCGGCGATGTAGTTGCCCTCGATCTGGCAGCCGCTCGCCGCCTGGATGTTGTTGACGAAATTGATCGCGGCACGCGAGCGGTTGTTGCGGGTGGCCGTGTTGGACTGCACGCCGATGATCGTGTTCTTGACCACCCGCGCCGCATTGGACCCGTCGATCCCGATGCCGCCCACCCCGCCACCGCCCGCCGACAGAAAACCGGTGCCGGCGTCGAGGTCGGGAAACTGCGACGTGTCGATGAGCGAGATGTTGAGGAGCGTGTTGCTCATCACCACCGAATAATCGCAGCGGTCGACGGTGATGCCCTCGGAATAGCTGTTCTGCGCCGTGCAACGCTGGATCCGCGAATGCGGCATCTGCTTCTGGCTGAAGGCGGTGTTGCCCGAACGGTTGGTGCGGCAGTTCTCGATATAGCAGCCGATCGGGAAGATCGTGGCGGTGGTGAAGCCGGAATCGTCCGAGGTCCGCCCCGCGCTGTCCAGACCATAGGTCGTGTTGCCGCCGCCCTGCAGGCCAAAGGGCCGGTCGGGGCAGTTGTTGCACTCCACGTCCTCGATGCCCGAGAACTGGTCCTGCAGATGGATGCCGCGCCCGGCATAGCCCGCACATTCGATGAACAGCTTGCGGATGCGGTTGTTGGCCCCGCCCCAGAAGCGGAAGATCGGCGCGGTCCGGTTGCCCGAGCGCAGGATCTTGGTCACATTGCCCTCGCCCTCGAGGCAGACCTTGTTGAGGCCCTGCCGCACCAGCGATCCCGGCCAGAGATAGGTGCCCGCCGGCATCAGGGCGACGCCGCCGCCGATGCTGTTGACATAGTCGATCATCGCCCCGACCGGCGTGATGGCCGAGGTGGCGCCGGTGATGTCGGCCCCCCAATGCAGCGCCGTGGCGATCCCGAAGGGCACCCAGCCCGGCAGATCGGAAATCGCCGTGCCGCTGCCGAGATAGCGATAGGCCCGCCCATCGGCCCGCATCACCAGCCCCACCGTCGGCGTGCGCCCGGTGGCCCAGGTGACGAAGGCCGCCCGCGTGGCGAAATCCTGCCGCTCCAGCGTGGTGCGCGCCGTATTGGCATCGGCATCGTCGATCAGGCTGCGGCCATAGCTCGTCAGCGTCGACAAGGCCGCCGCGGCCGAGGCGGTGAAATAGGGGATCGTGTCGGGGCTGGGCGACAGCGCGTCCAGCGCGTCGATCGCCGCCGGCACCCCGGTCAGCAGGGAATAGGCCGAACTGGCGCTGCCCCCCGGAGGCGCAGCCCAGGTGCCATCTGCGCGCAGGAAATTGGTCGAGCCGCCACCGCTCGCCGGAACCAGACCGGGCGCCAGCGCGCCAAAGGCGGTGTTGAGCGCCAGCGTGCCGCTGGCATTGGGCAGGGCCAGGCTGCGCGTGGTGCCGGTGCTGAGCGCCGTCAGGTCGAACTTGACCTGCTTGGTCGCATCCGCCGCCGCCTGCAGGGTCAGTGCCGCGTCGGGCATGGTGATCGCGGTGACCGAGCTGGCAAAGCTGACCGTCGGGCTCGCAATGGTCAGCGTGCCGAGGGCCCCGCTGACACCCGAGCCGAGCGCGATATTGGTCGTCGACCCCGCCAGACCCGCGGTGCCGATGTTGATGGCCTTGCTCTGCCCCGAGGCCGCCGCCGCCGTGGCGAGGTTGACCGTCACCGGGCTGCCGGTGACATTGCCGATCGTGGTGACCGGGGTCGCATCCACCACCACGTTGCCCGAGGCGTCTGGCAGGCCATAGCTCCGCGTCACCCCCGTGCTCAGCCCCGAAAGCTGGAAGCCCGCCCGCTTGGTCGCATCCGCGTCATCCTGCAGCGTCAGGCCGGAATCCACGATGACATGCGGCCCGGTGAAACTGACCGAACCGGTGAAGGTCTTGGCTCCGCTGATCGTCTGGCTGCCGGTCAGGTCCACCGCATCGGTGATGCCAAAGCCGGACAGGCTCGTCGGCCGGCCGGTCACATCGCTCCAGGCCGGGGCGGTGTTCGAGATCTCGACATAGGCCGAGCCGGACCAGCGCCAGGTCTTGTTGGTGTCGAGCGTGACATAGATCTTGCCGGTCTCGCCCGTGCCGGGCAGGCCGGCGAGATTGGCGAATTCCAAGACGTCATCGACGTAAGAGGGCAGCTGCCCCGCCGGCACCTTGCCCGTGCCGTCCAGCCCGGCATAGCCGTTCGCGACGCCCTTGTTGGCGGCGGCCTCCACCCCCAGCGCCGCACGCTGCGCCGTGGCATCCGCCGCCGTCAGCAGGGTCCGCCCCACAGCTGTGCTGTCCGAGATCTGCGCCGCGGCCACATTGCACAGATCGAGCGACACGCCACCCTGCCGCGCGCGCAGCCGGCCCGAGGTGGAGTTGTACCAGATGTCGCCGTCCTGCGGGCTGGCCGGGTCCGCGAGCCCCGGCACGACATTGATCCCATGCGAGGCGAGAACCCGCCCCGTCGCGGCCTCGATCGTCAGGCCGGTCAGGAAGGTCGTGCCATCCGGGCTGACCTTCAGGACGAAATTGTCGTTGCCGACATTGCCCATCTCGGCCCGGCCAGAGAAATTGGTCTGGAACAGCAGGCTCGCGGTGTCGCCGGTATGGGCCTTGTTGATCTTCAGCTGATGGCCGGCCCCGGCATTGGTCAGCAGCGTCGCCGCGGAAGAGACGGTCAGGCGGTTGAAATCATCCGCCGTGGCCGAAATGCCCAGCGCCGCCACCCGCTCCGGCCGGTCCGCCGAGGTGGTCCAGTCGCCGCCGTCATAGACCGCCTCAGTCTGCTCGGCATCGAGCCAAACCCGCCAGCCGGTCTTGGGCAGGTAGAAATCCCAGAAACCGCCGGTGAAGACCGCCACCGCCTGCTCTTGCCCCAGCCAGTCGCCCGTGGCGCCGCTGGCCACGATGTAACTG
Organism: Rhodobacter sp. P1_C2; assembly: GCF_056406375.1. NCBI lineage: Bacteria > Pseudomonadati > Pseudomonadota > Alphaproteobacteria > Rhodobacterales > Rhodobacter > Rhodobacter sp. P1_C2. Next base: position 458,031 of record NZ_JBFUAG010000001.1, on the reverse strand, counting down.
TCCCCCGCCACCGCACCCACCGGCGGCGCGGTCAGCGTGCGGCTGATCGCGGTGGTCTGGACCAGAACGTCCAGCACCGTCATGGCAGCATTCACCGTCACATGTTTTTGCGCCTGCGAGGGCTGGATCAGGGGCAAGAGCTGCAGGGCCGTTTTGTTCGTCATGAAAACCTCCGCGGGGATCGCTTTGACCCGCGAAGCTAGGGAAAGGGACTGAATTCCCGGTAACCCATGCGCGCGCTGCCCCCCGGCCGCGCGCAACACCTAAGGCCCAAGCGCCCGCGCCCGGCGGCGCAGGGGGGCCGTCTGCCCCCCTCACCCCCCGAGAGTATTGCGGCAAAGCGCAAGACAGGGCGGGGCAAGGGCTTTCATCCGTTGGGAAATATCCGCGCCGGGGTGGCGCGGGATCAGCCGAGCACCAGCGTCAGGGCGATGCACCACATGGTCAGACCGACGAGGATCTCCAGCACGACCCAGGCTTTCGGCGCGGCGAAAAGCGGCGCCACCAGCCGGGCGCCAAAGCCGAGTGCGGCGAAATAGCTTAACGACGCCAGCGCCGCCGCGGTCCCGAAGGCCACCTCATGCGGTATGTAATGCGTCGAGATCGAGCCGAGCAGCACCATCGTGTCGAGATAGACATGCGGATTGGCCCAGGTCAGCAGGGCGCAGGTCATCAGAACCTTTCCGAGCGGCGCTGGCGCATCCCGCGCCGGCATCAGCGCCTCGCCCCCCTTGCGGGCCGCCAGGAACCGCTGAGCACCGTACCAGACCAGAAACGCCGCCCCGAACCAGCGCATCACCGGCACGATCGTCGGCACCACCGCCGTCACCGCGCCGAACCCCGCCACCCCGGCGGCAATCAACAGCGCATCCGAAAAACCGCAAAGCAGCACCACCGCCGCCACATGCTCACGCCGGATGCCCTGCCGCAGCACGAAGGCGTTCTGCGCGCCTATGGCAAGGATCAGGCTCAGCGACGTGAAGTAACCATGTATAACCGCATTCAACATTCACACTCTCCCCAGTCAACGCACTGGTAGAGGGCAATTCGCGCCGGCTCAATCCCCGTTCAATCAGAAGGTGATACGATCTGGAAAGATGAAGACCTCGGACGCCTGCGGCCCGCCCGGCTCGGCCATGGCAAAACACCGTGCGCGCAGCCAGGCCACCACATCGCCTTTGCCCATGTCTGCACAGTCCACCGGCTCTGCCACCCGCACCGTCACGGGCCTGTGCAGCCTGCGCCGCGTCTCGAAGAAGATCAGCGCGACGCGCAGCGGATAGGACAGATGGCTGACCACCTGAAACAGCCGGGAGTTGCGCCCGGCCACATAAAGCGCCAGCGTCTTCACCCCCGACCGCCGCGCCAGCCGGGCCACGAAGGGATGCCATTCGAAATCCCCCGCTGTCGGCGCAAAGGGCGTGACCGAGGTCGCAACCCCGCCCGCCGGGAAGATGATCAGCACATGACCCTGGTCCAACCACTCCACCGCGCGCCGCCGCGTCTCTGCCGAGACCCGCCGCGCCTCGGGGCCGGGGCCGAAGTCGATCGGCAAGAGGATATCCTGCGCTTCCCTCGGCTGGCAGAGGAGCGAATGGCAGATCAGCTTCACATCCTGGCGCACCGTGGCGATCAGATGCCCGATGAACAGCCCGTCCACGATGCCGAACGGATGGTTGGAGACGACGAGCAAGGGCCCCTCGGCCGGGATCTTCGCCAGATCCTCCGCCGTCACATCGGCCTTCAGGCCCAGCGCGGTGATGGCCTGGGTGAAGACCGAAACCGCGGGGTCGCGCGGTTTCTTCTGCCAGTCGCGGTAGAGCCGCTCGAACCCGGCCCGCCCGCTCAAGCGTTCCACGGCGCGGATCAGCGTCCGGCGCGGCCAGGCCATGCCGGGCGTCGAATAGGTGAACATCGGTCCGGTTTGCGAGCCAGATTGGGGTCCGGATTGCGCCGCAGGTTCCGCGACATCGAACATCTCGGCAAAATCGACCCGGTCATCCGTCAGCATCTCGCAGCCCCGCGCTCAGAAGGCCCGAAGGCCGGGCAAGGGCCCGGCCTTCGGCGCAATTGCGTATCCATGCCGCAATTGCATGACAAAGCGGTGACAGATTTCAAAAGACCCGGCTCAGAGCTGGGCGGCCACATCCTCGGGGATGTCGAAGTTATGGGTGACCGACTGCACGTCGTCATCCTCTTCCAGCATGTCGACCAGGCGCATCAGCTTCTGCGCGGTCTCCAGATCCACCTCGGTCAGGGTCTGCGGCTTCCAGATCAGCTTGGATTCGGTCGATTCGCCCAGCGCCTTTTCCAAGGCATCCGAGACGGCCGACAGGTCTTCCATCTTGCAATAGACCCAGTGACCCTCTTCATCCGATTCCACGTCATCGGCGCCCGCATCCAGGGCCGCCATCAGCACGTCATCGGCCGAACCTGCGCTGGCCGGGTAGGAGATCTCGCCCACCCGGTCGAAGCTGTGGCTGACCGAGCCGGTCTGGCCAAGGTTGCCGCCGCATTTGGTGAAGTAGCTGCGCACGTTCGAGGCGGTGCGGTTCATGTTGTCGGTCAGGGCCTCGACGATGATCGCGATGCCGTTAACCCCATAGCCCTCATAGCGGATTTCGGTGTAATCCGCCGCGTCGCCCATCTGCGATTTCTTGATGGCGCGGTCGATCACGTCCTTGGGCATCGACTGCGCCTTGGCCGCCTTGACCGCCAGACGCAGACGCGGGTTCATGTCCGGGTCGGGCATGCCCATCTTGGCCGCAACGGTGATTTCCTTGCTCAGCTTGGAAAACATCTTGGAGCGGATCGCATCAGTCCTGCCCTTCTTGTGCTTGATGGTCGACCATTTGGAATGCCCTGACATGACCCGTAATCCTTGACCCTTTGGTGCTGGCGTCCTCTACACCAGTGCCCGACCCAACCGCAAGCCCGGCAGGGGATTGGGGGGAGGGGCGCAAGTTGACGGCTCTCTGTGCGGCTGGCACTCTCGCCCGCAGGACCCTGGAGGATTGCGCGTGAAAGAAACCGTCCTGCCCGCAGAGCCTGATGCCAAATCCCCGGCCGGGGCGGATATCCGTTTCATCATGGCGGGCACGACCGGCAACATGATCCATGCCACGGTGCCGCCCGGTCAGATCAACCGCGCCACCCTTCACGCGACGGTCAGCGAGTTCTGGCATGTGCTGGAAGGGAACGGGGAAATCTGGCGCAAGGACGCAAGCGAGGAACGCATCACATCCCTCGCGCCCGGGGTCTCCATCGACATCCCGGTCGGCACGGCCTTCCAATACCGCTGCCTCGGCGACCGGCCCTTGAAATTCATCTGCATCTCCATGCCGCCCTGGCCCGGAGATCACGAGGCGTCCCACCTCACAGGCGCATGGGACCCGACGGTCTGAAGCTGGCCCGCGCTTTTCCCCTTCATTGGTCTCCAAATATCCCGCAGGGGGCCCGGGGGACGCGAAGTCCCCCGGCGCTTTCAGCCCGCGCGCGCCTCACAAGCCATACAGCAACGGCACCGCGATCGTCGTCACCACGGCGGAGAGGATGTTCAGCGGCACGCCGAACCAGAAGAAGTCGCTGAACTTGTAGCCGCCCGGACCATAGACCAGCGTGTTGGTCTGATAGCCGATCGGCGTGGCAAAGGAGGCCGAGGCGCCGATCATCACCACCATGACCAGGGGCCTCGGGTCCACGCCCAGCGTGTTGGCCAGCGCAATGACGATCGGCGTGCAGATCACCGCCACCGCGTTGTTCGAGACGATCTCGGTCAGGAAAGAGGTCAGCGCATAGACGATGAAGACCAGAAGATAAGGCGACTGCCCCTGCAGGAATGGCGCGACCCAGCCCACGACCAGCTCGACCGCACCGGAATGCTCCAGCCCGGCGCCGACGCCCAGCATCCCGAACAACAGCGCCATCAGGCGCCCATCGACCGAGGCCAGCGCCTCGTCGCTGTCGATCGCCCGGGTCAAGAGCACGATGCCGACACCGATGAAGGCGAGGTACTGGATCGGCGGCGCGCCCGGTATGGCGGCACAGCCGATCACCGCCAGCAGGATCGCCACCACCAGCGGCGCATGGCCGCGCCGGTAGGGCCGTTCGGTCGGATGGGTCACATCGACCATGTCCATATCCACCGCCAGCCGCTGGATATCGGCCTGCGCGCCTTCCAGCAGCAGCGTGTCGCCGATCTGCACCTCAATCCCATCGAGGCTCATCCCGAGGTTTTTGTCGCGCCGGTGCACGGCCAAGGGATAGACGCCATAGCGCCGCCGCAACCGCATCTCGCCCAGGGTGCGCCCGATCATCCGGCAGCCCGGGGTGACCAGCACTTCCACCGTCGTGGTCTGGACCGAGGACAGCTTGTCGACGTCCTTCAGATCCTTGTGGTCCTTCAGCCCCAGCACCTCGGCCATGGGCGAGCGCAGCACCACCCGGTCGCCGGGCTCCAGCACCACATCCGCCATCTGGCGCCTGAGGCTGGCATCGCCGCGCAGCACGTCGATCACCCGCACCCCGCCGCGGGTGAAGAGATCGACCTCCCCCGGCTTCTTGCCGATCAGGGCGGAATCCTCGGGCACCGCCATCTCGGTGAAAAAGCGCATGCCCTTGCGGTCGGTCAAGAGGGTCGACATCGACTCCCGCGTCGGCAGAAGGCGCGGGCCGACGATGGCGATGTAGATGAGGCCGGTCACCGCGACCACGATGCCAAGGGGCGTGATCTCGAAAATGCCGAAAGGGGCCAACCCCGCCTTGCGCGCCACCCCGTCCACCACCAGGTTGGTCGAGGTGCCGACCAGCGTCATCGTCCCGCCCAAGATGGTGAAATAGCTTAGGGGAATCATAAGCTTGGACGGCGCCATCTTCAGCTGCTTGGCCAGCTGCATGAAGATCGGCAGCATGACCACGACCAGCGGCGTGTTGTTCACGAAGGCCGAAACCACGGTGACCCCGGCCGCAAGGGCGACCATCGTCCGCCCCGGATGGGTTGCGGCATTGCGCGCCGCCATCTGGCTGATCGCCTCCAGGGCGCCGGTCCGCACCAGGGCGCCCACGATCATGAACATCGCCGCAATCGTCCAGGGCGCGTTGTTGGACAGAACGTCCGGCACCGCCTTCATCGGCAGTATGCCCAGAACCAGCATCACCACCGCGCCGCCCACGGCCACCACCTCGACCGGATAGGTCTCGCGCACGAACATCACCAGCATCGTGGCGAGGATGGCCAGCGCCACCACCGCCTGCATGGATTGGCTCAGGTCCAGTCCGATCATGCATCACCCTCTGCTTTTTGGCGTAGTTAGGGGGGTAGCCGGGTCAGAGGCAAGGAATATCCGGCAAAAGCCTCAGTCCGGGGCCACAACCCGGGGCCTTGGCCGCACAAGTGCCATTCCCGTCAGCATCACCGCCATGGCGACGAAAACCAGCAGGGAAAACCGCTCGCCCAGCAAAAGCATGGCCCAGCACAGGCCCGCGGCGGTCACGATGTAAGAGGTCTGGCTGGCGAAAACCGCGCCCAACCGTGCCGCAATTGCCACATAGCCCGCATAAAGCAGCGCATGCAGCGCCGAGGACCCCAGCAGCGCCGCCTCGGGCGCACCCCAGGGCGGCATCGGGCTGACCCAAGCGCCGGTCAGCAGAACCAGCGGCACGCAAAGCACCAGCCCGGCCAGCGAGGCGCCGAACATCGCCTGCAAAGGGTCCATCCCCGCCATGCCATAACGGGCGACGAAAGTGCCCTCCATCGCGTAGAACAGGGGCCCGATCAGGGCCAGCGGCAGGTAAGCCACCATGCCGGGCGCAAGGCTCGCCCCCGGTGCCGCGATGATCGCCACGCCGGCCAGGCCGAGGAGAAGGCCGATCAGCCGCTTGACCTCGAACCGGTCTGTGCGCAGCAGCATCGACAGGGGAAAGGCCATCAGCGGCACGGTGGAGATCAGGATCGACATGATCCCCGCCGGCAAGCGGTGGACCGAGATATAGAAGGTCAGGTTCGGCACCAGCGTGCCCAGCACCGCCACCACGACATAGAACACCAGCGCCCGCCGCGTCAGCACCAGTCCCTTGCCCCGCGCCAGCGTCAGCGCGCCCAGTACCAGAACGCAGATCACCAGCTGCCAGAAGATCAGCCCGAAGGGCGGATGGCCCGAAGAGGCCGCGATCTTGCCCAGGGGCTGGGTCGAGCCCCAGCCGATCCCGAGGACCAGCAAGGCCGCGATCGACCGCCAGTCCTTCACGGCGCGGCCTGCTGCAAACGCCCGCCCTGGCGGATCATCGCAACCTTGGTGGCCTTGCCGGTCTTGTCATCGGTCTCGACATAGACGCCCGACAGCGTCGCCTCGCCGCTCGCCGGCTCGAACCGGCTGGAGGACATGCCGGTGATGAAGCGCCGCAAAGGCTCCAGCTTCTCCATCCCGATGACCGAGTCGTAGTCACCGCACATCCCGGCATCGGTGAGGTAAGCCGTGCCCTTGTTCAGGATCATCGCATCGCCGGTCGGCACATGGGTATGCGTGCCCACGACCAGGCTCGCCTGCCCGTCGCACCAATGGCCCATGGCCATCTTCTCGGATGTGGCCTCGGCATGGATATCCACCACCACCGCCTGCACCATCCCGCCCAAGGGATGCGTCTTCAACACCGCATCCAGCGCCGAGAAAGGGTCATCGAACGGCCGTTTCATGAAGACCTGGCCCAAAGCCTGCGTCACCAGAACCTTGCGCCCTTGGGTCGCCTCGAACACCTTCGCCCCGCGCCCGGGTGCTATCTTGGAGAAGTTGAGCGGCCGGATGATCCGCGGCTCCTGCTCGATGAAGGACAGCATGTCCTTCTGGTCAAAGGCATGGTCGCCCAGCGTCACACAATCCGCGCCCGCGTTCAGGATCAGCCTGGCATGTTCCGGGGTAAGCCCCGCCCCCGCACTCGCGTTCTCGCCATTGACGACAACGAAATCCAGGCCCCAGGCCGCACGCAGCCCGGGCAACCGTTCCGCAATCCCGGTCCGCCCGGTCTTGCCCATCACATCGCCAAGAAAGAGTATTTTCATGCAAGCGGGATAGCCGCGCCACCAAGGCCCCGCAACCTCAAAGGCGACACCTTTGGCGGTAGGATGGGCAATTTGCCCATCGTCCCGAAGATGGGCAGATTGCCCATCCTACCGGACAGGTGGCCGCGTGATGCCCGCCGCCCAGGTTTCCCAAACGGCCGCACCTGTGATAGGCTGGTGCCGTCCCCACCGAGGTGCGCCATGCAGATCCTGATCGTCTATGCGCATCCCGAACCGACCTCCTTCAACGCGGCCATGAAAGACCTTGCGGTCCAGACCCTCACCGCGCAGGGCCATGCGGTCGAAGTCTCCGACCTTTACGCGATGGGGTGGAACGCGGTCGCAGGCCCCGCCGATATCGTCGGCCCGCCTTCGGACCCCTCCCGGTTCAGCCTGGCGCGCGAGCAGACCCTCGCGATGGAGCACGGCACGATCGCCGCAGAGATCGCCGCCGAACAGGCCAAACTCACCCGGGCCGACATGCTGATCCTGCAGTTTCCGGTCTGGTGGTTCGGCATGCCCGCGATCCTGAAAGGCTGGGCCGACCGCGTCTTTGCCCGCGGTTACGCCTATCTTCCGGGCCGCAAATACGACACCGGCATGTTCAAGGGCAAGCTCGCCATGGTGGCGGCGACCACGGGTACCTCGGCGGACACTTACGCGCCCGACGGCATCGACGGCGACATCCTCACCGTCTTCTGGCCCATCCATAACGGGCTGCTCAGATACACCGGCTTCGACGTGCTGCCCCCCTATGTCGCCTATATGCCCGCCCGCGAGGATGACGCCACCCGCGCCCGGCAGCTAGAAGCCTATCGGCACAGGCTGCAAAGCATCGCGACCACCCCCCGCCTCTTCTTCCACCCCGCCGAGGATTACGGCCCGAACGAAAGACTGAAACCCGGAATCCTCGCCCGCTCCGGCCAACAGCGCAACACCTGAAACCCGATCGGGACTGCGCCCGGCCTTGGGGCGCAGCAGGCCCAAAGGCGAGACCTTTGGCAGTAGGATGGGCAATCTGCCCATCTTCGGGACGTTGGGCAGATTGCCCATCCTACCGCCCATCGGAACGCAAGCTTCTTATCGGCGCACTTCCTGCACGGCGAGGCTCGCAACGGGCCGTGGCACCGCCTATCTTCCCCCCCATGCAACTCCCCGCCCCCCTCATCGCATGGTTCCAATCTCAAGGCTGGACCCTGCACCCCCACCAGCTCGCCATGCTGGACCGGGCCGAAGACCCCTCCACCCTCCTCATCGCCCCCACCGGTGGCGGCAAGACCCTCGCAGGCTTCCTGCCCACGCTGGCCGAGCTGGCCCAAGGTTACGAGGGCCTCCATACCCTCTACATCTCCCCCCTCAAGGCCCTGACCGCCGACATCCGCCGCAACCTGCGCCGCCCGGTCGAGGGCGCGAACCTGCCGATCCGGATCGAGGACCGCACCGGTGACACGACCTATACCCAGCGCCGCCGCCAGCGCGCCGACCCGCCGCATATCCTGCTGACCACGCCGGAAAGCCTCGCCCTCCTGCTCACCTATGAAGATTCCCCGAAGATCTTCGCCAATCTGCAACGGGTGATCGTCGACGAAATCCACGCCTTGGCCGAATCCAAGCGTGGTGACCAGCTGATGCTGCAACTCGCCCGCCTCGAAACCCTCTCCCCCGGCCTGCGCCGCGTCGGCCTTTCCGCCACGGTCGAGGACCCGCCCGCCCTCGCCCGCTTCTTCGGGCCCGCGACCCGGGTCCTGCAAGCCGACCCCGGCCCCGACCCCGACATCAGGATGCTGACCACCGACACGAGCCCGCCGTGGAGCGGCGGCGGCGGCAAATATGCCATCCCGGCGATCCTCGAACAGGTCAAGCAACACAACATCACGCTGATCTTCCACAACACCCGCGCCCAGGCCGAAATCTTCTTTCATAACCTGTGGTTGGCCAACGAGGACAGCCTCCCCATCGGCATCCACCACGGCTCCCTCTCCCGCGAACAGCGCGAAAGGGTGGAGGCCGCGATGGTCGCAGGCAGCCTGCGCGCCGTGGTCTGCACCGGTTCGCTCGACCTTGGCATCGACTGGGGCGATGTCGACCTCGTCATCCAGGTCGGCGCGCCCAAGAACGTCAAGCGCCTGGTGCAACGCATCGGCCGCGCCAACCACCGCTACAACGCCCCCTCCAAGGCGCTGCTGGTGCCTGCCAACCGCTTTGAGGTGGTGGAATGCCAGGCAGCCCTCGAGGCCGTCAAAGCCCATACCCTCGACGGCGAGCCGCGCGGCCCCGGCCCCCGCGATGTCCTCTGCCAGCATATCCTCGCCACTGCCTGCGCCGGTCCCTTCGACGGCGACGCCCTCTACCGGGAGGTCATCACCGCCGGCCCCTATGCGCTTCTGACCAAAGCAGAATTTGACGCCTGCCTCGATTTCGTGGCCACCGGCGGGTATGCGCTGAAGGCCTATGACCGCTGGCAACGCCTGATGATCCGCGGCGACAAATGGACCCTGCGCGACCCCCGCGCCGCCGCCCTGATCCGCCAGAACCTCGGCACGATCATCGACATCGAGACGATGAAAGTCGCCCTCAAAGGCCGCGGCGCCCCCCTGGGCGAGATCGAGGAATACTTCGCAGCCTCCCTCTCCCCCGGCGACACTTTCCTGATCGGCGGCGAGGTCGTCCGCTTCTCCAACCTCCGCGAACTGACGGTCGAAGTCACCCGCGACCCCGGCCGCCCGCCCAAGGTCGCGGTATTTTCCGGCACCAAATTCGCCACCTCAACCCAGCTTTCCGACCGCATCCTGCAGATCTTCCAGCAGGACAGCTGGCCCGAGCTGCCCGCCCACACCGCCCAATGGCTCGCCCACCAGCGCGAGGTCTCCCGCCTGCCCGAACCCGACCGCCTGCTGCTCGAATCCTTCCCGCATGACGGGCGCGAACATCTCTGCATCTATGGTTTTGCCGGGAGAAACGCCCAGCAAACCCTCGGCCTCCTCGTCACGAAGGAGATGGAGGCGGCTGGCCTCGCCCCCCTTGGCTTTGTCGCCACCGACTACGCCACGCTGATCTGGGGCCTCGAACCCCTTGAAAACACGGACCTGTTCGACAAGACCCGCCTGCGCGACGGGCTGGAAACCTGGCTCGCCGGCAATGCCGTGATGAAACGCACCTTCCGCAACACCGCCATCATCGCCGGCCTGATCGAACGGTCGAACCAGGGCCGCCGCAAATCCGGACGGCAGGCCACCTTTTCCTCCGACATCCTCTACGACACCTTGCGGCGCTTCGACCCGCACCACCTCCTCCTCGACATCACCCGGGAAGAGGCGCTGCGCGGCCTCGTCGACTTCGGCCGGATCGAAGCCCTGCTCGACCGGGTCGGCCCTCGCATCGACCTGATCCGCCTGCCGCGCATCACCCCGCTCGCAGCCCCCCTGATGCTGGAACCCGGCGTGGTCCCGATTCATGGCGCCGGTCGCGACCGCCTCGCCTCCGACGCCGCCCGCGAACTTCTGCGCAATGCGGGTCTGGACTGACCGCCCCCGAACCCCCTAATTGCTCCTTGCCAAATACTCCCGCCGGAGGCGCCATGCCCTATGCCTTCCCCCTCGGCCCAGCCGCCCTGCACGCCCTCCCCTCCGGCGCCCTGTTCTGGCCGGATCAAGGCCTACTCACGGTGTCCGACCTGCATTTCGGCAAATCCGAGCGCCTGGCCCGGCGCGGCGGCAGCCTGCTTCCGCCCTACGAGACCCGCGCCACCCTGACCCGCCTCGACGCGGATCTGGAGGCGACCCAGGCCCGGCGCGTCATCTGCCTCGGCGACAGTTTCGATGATCTGATGGCCGCCGAGGAGATGGAGGAAAGCGACCGCCTCTGGCTCACCCGCCTGATGGCTGGGCGCGACTGGACCTGGATCGAGGGCAACCATGACGCGGGGCCGGTCAACCTCGGCGGCACCCACCGGGCGGAACTGCGCGTGGCAGGCCTGACCTTCCGCCACATCGCCACGGCGGAACGTTTCGAGGTTTCAGGCCATTACCACCCAAAAGCCCGCCTGCCCGGCCGCACCGCGCCTTGTTTCCTGATCGATGCGGCGCGGGTGATCCTGCCCGCCTATGGCGCCTATACCGGCGGGCTGTTCAGCGACCACCCCGACCTGCAAGCGCTGATGCAGCCGCGCGCGCTGGCGGTGCTGACCGGGGCCAGATGCCTGCCCCGGCCGATGCGATAGGCGCAGCAGGGATTGGTAGGATGGGCAATCTGCCCATCTTCCAGGGCTAGCCTAGGCGGTCAGACCCTTCGGCTCGGCCAGACCATTGGCGCGGCAGCAGGCGGTCAGGGTATTGGCCAGAAGGCAGGCAATCGTCATCGGCCCGACGCCACCCGGCACCGGGGTGATCGCCCCGGCCACGGCGGCAGCACTTTCGTAATGCACATCGCCCACCAGCTTGCCCTTGCCGTCACGCTCGATCCGGTTGATGCCGACATCGATCACGGTGGCACCCGGCTTGACGAAATCGCCGGTGATTATCTCGGGCCTTCCCACCGCCGCCACCAGGATATCCGCCCCGCGGCAGACCGCCGCCAGATCCTTGGTCCGCGAATGCGCAATCGTCACGGTGCAGCTGTCGCCGAGCAGCAGCTGCGCCATCGGCTTGCCCACGATGTTCGACCGCCCGACCACCACCGCATTCAACCCCGAAAGCGAGCCGAGGTGATCGCGCAGCATCATCAGGCAGCCGAGCGGCGTGCAGGGCACCATGCTCTTCTGCCCGGTGCCCAGAAGCCCGACGTTGGAGATGTGGAACCCGTCGACGTCCTTGGCCGGATCGATCGCATTGATCACGAGGTCGGAGTTCAGATGCCCCGGCAGCGGCAGTTGCACGAGGATGCCATGCACCGCAGGATCGGCATTCAGCTTGGCGATCAGCGCCAGAAGATCCGCCTCAGACGTTGCGGCATCCAGCCGATGCTCGAAGGAGTTCATCCCGACTTCGATCGTCGAGGCATGCTTGTTCTTCACATAGACCTTCGAGGCCGGGTCTTCCCCCACCAGCACAACGGCCAGACCCGGCGTGATGCCGTTCTGCTCTTTCAGCCGCGCCACCGCCTCGGCCACCTGGGCGCGCACGCCTGCCGCGAAAGCCTTGCCGTCGATCACCTTTGCCGTCATCTTCTTCTCCTCAAGCGACCGCAAAGGCGGCGCGGTAATGGTCCATTTGCATGCGGGTGGCGAGCACCGCGTTCTTCATCAGGATGGCGACCGTCACCGGGCCCACACCGCCCGGCACCGGGGTGATCCAGCCGGCCACCTCGGCGCAGCTGGCGAAATCGGCGTCGCCCACGGTCTTGCCCTCCACCCGGTTGATGCCGATGTCGATCAGCGCGGCCCCCGGCTTCAGCATGGCCCCGGTCACCAGGCCCGGCTTGCCCACCGCCACGAAGACCGCATCGGCGGCGCGCGAATGCACCGCGACCTGCCGCGTCATGTGGTGGCACACCGTCACCGTGGCGCCGAGGCCCATCATCAGGAAGGCAATCGGCTTGCCGACAATCTCGGAATGGCCGATCACGCAGACATCCAGACCCTCGACCTTCAAGGGCAGGGTCTTCAGGATCTCCACCGCCGCCACCGCCGTGCAGGGGCCCAGCGCCAGATCGTTGTAGACGATATTGCCGATCGAGGAGGGATGCATCCCCTCGACATCCTTCAGGGGATGTACGGCTTTCTGCAGGGTCTTCACCGGGATATGGCCGGGCAGGGGGCGCTGGATGATGATGCCATTGACCCTGGGATCGGCATTCAGCCCGGCCAGAACGCCGGTCAGCTGTTCCAGGCTGATCTCGGCGGGATAGTTGCGCGCCTCGAAGGCGACACCGGCGGCCTCGGCCTGGCGCTGCTGGTTGCGGACATAAAGCTCCGCCGCCGCCACATCGCCGACCGAGATCGAGATCAGGCGCGGCTGCCAGCCCGCCGCGGCCAGCTCCTGCGCTGCGACCCGGGTCTCAGCCGTCATGCGGGCGGCAATCGCCTTGCCGTCGATCAGGGTCGCGCTCATCTCATCCTTTCGTCGGGTCTGCGGGCGGGGTGTCCGGCCCGGACTCCTTGTTCAACACGTCTTCCTCGCGGGCAATCGACCAGTCGATCAGCTTGCGCCACAACTTCTCCAGCTTGTCGGGCGGCAGGCCGTGCAGCACCGCCTCGGCCCGGACATTGGCCACCACCTCTTCGACCCGCGAGCCGATGCGGGCCGGCCAGCCGATGCCGGTCTTGATCTCGGCCGCGCGGTCGATATAGGTCGTCCGCTCGGCAAACAGCGCCACCAGTTCGCGGTCCACCCGGTCGATCTCGACCCGGATATCCGTCATCGTCTTGCAGTCGGCAGCTTTCATCTCGGTCACCTCGATCCTTGCGCCGCCCTTCTAGCGAAAGGCGGCGCAGGGAACAACTTCACCTTGGCCAGAGTTCCGGACCAGAACTCCGGACCAGACCCTTAGAACAGGCCTTCGACGAAGCCCTGGTCGTTCAGCCGGATCACCTCGGCCGAGGGGACCTTGGGCAGGCCCGGCATGGTCATGATCTCACCGCAGATCACCACGATGAACCCCGCCCCTGCCGAGAGCCGCACTTCGCGCACCGGCACCGAATGGCCGGTGGGGGCGCCGCGCAGGTTCGGGTCGGTCGAGAAGGAGTATTGCGTCTTGGCCATGCAGATCGGCAGATGGCCATAGCCCGCCGCCTCCCAGGCCTTCAGCTGATCGCGGATCGACTTGTCGGCCAGCACCGCATCGGCATGGTAGATCCGCTTGGCGATGGTCTCGATCTTCTGGAACAGCGGCATGTCGTCGGGGTAGATCGGCGCGAAATTGGCCGAACCGCTTTCGGCAAGGCTGACGACCTTGTGCGCCAGATCCTCGATCCCGGCAGAGCCCTTGGCCCAGTGCTGGCAAAGGATCGCCTCGGCGCCCTGGGCTGCCACATAATCCTTCACCGCCTGAATCTCGGCATCGGTGTCAGAGTAGAAGTGGTTGATCGCGACCACGACCGGCACGCCAAAGCCCTTCACGTTGCCGATGTGGCGGCCGAGGTTCGGGCAGCCTTTCTTGACGGCTTCGACGTTCTCGGCCCCCAGATCGGCCTTGGCGACACCACCGTTCATCTTCATCGCGCGCACGGTGGCGACGATGACGGCAGCCGAAGGCTTCAGCCCCGCCTTGCGGCACTTGATGTCGAAGAACTTCTCCGCCCCGAGGTCGGCGCCAAAGCCCGCTTCGGTGACGACATATTCACCCAGACGCAGCGCCGTCTTGGTCGCGATGACCGAGTTGCAGCCGTGGGCGATATTGGCAAACGGGCCGCCATGCACGAAGGCCGGGTTGTTTTCCAGCGTCTGCACCAGGTTCGGCTGCATCGCGTCTTTCAACAGCACGGTCATCGCGCCATCGGCCTTGATGTCGCGGCAATAGACCGGCTTCTTCTCACGCGTATAGGCCACGACGATATCGCCGAGGCGCTTTTGCAGGTCTTCCAGATCGTTCGACAGGCACAGGATCGCCATGACTTCCGAGGCGACCGTGATATCGAACCCGGTCTGGCGCGGGAAGCCGTTGGAGACGCCGCCAAGGCTCACCACGATGTCGCGCAGCGCGCGGTCGTTCATGTCCATCACCCGGCGCCAGACGATGCGGCGCTGGTCGATGTCCAGGCTGTTGCCCCAGTAGATGTGGTTGTCGATCATCGCCGACAGCAGGTTGTGGGCCGAGGTGATCGCGTGGAAGTCGCCGGTGAAGTGCAGGTTCATCTCTTCCATCGGCACGACCTGGGAATAGCCGCCACCAGCCGCGCCCCCCTTCATGCCGAAGTTCGGGCCAAGCGAGGCTTCGCGGATGCAGACGATGGCCTTCTTGCCGATCCGGTTCAGACCGTCGCCCAGACCCACGGTGGTGGTGGTCTTGCCCTCGCCCGCGGGGGTCGGGTTGATCGCCGTCACCAGGATCAGCTTGCCCATGGGCTTGCTTTCCAGCGACTTGATGAAGGCCTGCCCGACCTTGGCCTTGTCATGGCCATAGGGCAGCAGATGTTCGGCAGGAATGCCAAGCTTCGCGCCGATGTCCATGATCGGTTTCTTCGTCGCTTCGCGTGCAATCTCGATATCGGTCTTGAAGGCCATGTCTCTCTCCCGGTCGGCAAATGGCAACTCGACCCCTGATAGCGAAGAAAGCGACGGTGACGAGTCGCTTTTCCGACCAAGCCCGCATCAAATTCGCCAGTGGCGGTTTCCGATCGGAAAGAAGCGGCGGGCCGAGGAAAGCCCTAGCCCGGCATGCCCAATTCGTCCGAGCGGCGGCGCTCCAGCTCCTGGGCATAGCGTTTCAGGCAATAGGCCTCGGTCAGGTAGCCCACCACCTTGCGGCTGGTCGGATTGTCCAGCACGGGAAGCACCTCGGACTGGCGGTCCGAGAAGGTCTTGAGGATCTCGGAAATGTCGGCCTCGGGGAAAAGCCGCCCCTCCGGCGCCTGGGCCAGGTCGGCGGCGACGACCAGATCGGCCAGCTCGCCCAGGTCTGGGTCATGCAGGGCCACCACGTCGATCAGCCCGACATAGGAACCGGCCTCGTCCACGACGAAGAGGTATTTCGCTGCGCCAATCGGCGCGCGGCGGCGCAGGGCCTCCAGCGACAGGCGCTGGTCCACCACCTTGGCATCGGCCCGCATCAGCCGCCCGGCGCGCAGCGTGGCGATCCAGCCGATGTCCTGCCCGCCGCGCAACCGCAGCCCGCGCAGATGGAAGCGCCAGGTCGAGAAGCTGTAGCCGAAGGTCAGCCGCACCACGGTGGAGGCGACGATCACCCCGATGGCCACGCCCATCGTCACCGGAAAGTCGCCGGTCGCCTCCAGCACCAGAAAGATCATCGTGAAAGGCGCGCCGATGATCGCCGCCCCCACCGCCCCCATGCCGACCAGCATGAAGACATGGCGCTGCACGAAGATCGCCGGCAACAGATGGCCGGTGGCATCGACGAAAGCCGCCCCCAGAAGCGCGCCCAGAAACAGCGAGGAGGAAAACAACCCGCCGCGAAACCCCGCGCCGAGCGAGACCGCCGAGGCCGCCACCTTCGCCGCCAGCAGGGCGAGGATCAGCACCAGCGAAAGGGGCTGCATCAGATGCCATTCGATCGCGCCATGCCCGGCGCCCAGAACCTGCGGCGACCAGAGCGCGATCAGCGACAAAAGCCCGCCCCCCACCGCCGGCCGCAGCCAGACCGGGATGCGAAGGGACCGCAAGGCGCGTTCCACCCAGGTCGCCGATTGCATGGTCAGGATGCCAAGCCCCGCCGCCAGAAGGCCGAGCAACGCGAAGAGGATGTAAAAGCTGTTCGGGATGGCGAAGAACTCGCTCACGCTGAACAGGGGCGCGTCATTGCCCAGCAGGCGGATCACCATGGCCCCGGCCAGCGCGGCACTGGTCACCGGGGCCAGCCCGCGGGTGGAGTAGCTGCCATGCACCAGCTCGAACCCATAGAAAGCCCCGGCCAAGGGCGCATTGAAGGCCGCCGCAATCGCCGCCGCCGCGCCCGCCGTCACCATCAGCCGCTGATCCTCGCGCCGCAGCTGATACTGCCCGCCCACCAGCGAGAAGAGGCCGGCGCCAAGCTGGCTGTACCCCGCCTCCATCCCCACCGAGGCGCCGCTGGCGTTGGAGATCAGGGTCAGCCCGGTCAGCCGGGCCGAATCGCGCAGGGACATCTGCCCGCCGTAAAGCGCATTGGCCTCGACCGGGTCGACGATCTCCACCGGGCGCAGGCGGTTGAGGGCCAATGTGACCAGCCCCAGCACCAGCCCGCCCGCCGCCGGGATCAGCGCCAGCCGCCAGGGGGTCAGCGTCACCTGCGCGCTCAGAAGCGCACCCACCGCCAGGCCGAAGTCGAGGCTGTGCAAGAGGGCCACCGCCTCGCGCAGGCCATAGGTGATCAGCCCGACCACGGCGCCCAGCACGATGGCGCAGCAGATCAGCCAGGTTTCATGGTTGCGCGCGGCACGCTGGAAGTCGGCCAGACGCTGGCGGAGCGCCTGGTACCGGTGGCTCAGGGTCTGAAACGGCGCGCTGAACATCGAAGGGCCTGTGCAGGGGTCCCCTCCGGCCTTACGGCGCAGCGGCGCCGCTGGCAACCGGCTGGCCCTTCAATTTTCCGATGGCCACCTGCCTGCGGGCGTGAGGTCAGCCCTTGCGCGCCTCTTCCGCGAAGTTCCAGGCCCGCTGATCGGGGATATGCAGGCGCAAGCTGTCGCCAATGGCAAAGCTGCCCTCGCGCTCCACCCAGGCCACCACGCCGCGCCGGCCGGCGGCGGCGGGCTTGAAGGCCTTGCCATAGCCCGGATGCGCCGCCTCGATCGCGCGCGAGGGCACGGTACAGGGCCGGTTGTTGAGGTTGACCACCAGCGTCGCCCCGGACGAACCCTGCAGCCGCGATCCCGGCGGGACATGGCTGAAATCGGGGATGCCCTCGATCACCATGGTCGCGCCCAGAAGCCGCGGGTCGAGCGCCGCCAGCCCCATCCGCTCGGCGATCTCGCCCAGTTCCTCGGCCGACAGGATCGAGACCTGGCGCGTGTTGGCGACCATCGTGCCCTCGGGATACTGCGCCGTCATCCGGCTGCACGAGGGGGCAAGCACACCTTCATGCGCCTCGCCCGCGATGCCGGCGAAGGTGGCTGTCAGCCTCTCGCAAGGCTCGGCGTCCAAAAGGTCATAGGTGCCGATCATCCGCCCCAGAAAGATGATGCGGCCGGTGAATTGCGTCGGTTTCAGGATCGGCATGGCTCAGACCTTCAGCGTGAAGAACACCCGGCGGAACGGCATGAGACACGATCCGTCCGGCAGAAGCGGATAGGCGGAATGTACCGCCTGATCATAGGCGGCGGTAAAGGCGCGGGCCTCGGCCTCGGTCATCTTCTCGACGAAGGGGCGCATGGCGGTGGACTGGGTGAAGGCATGGACCGGGTGGATGCCCTCGGTCGGGTCCAGCTTCTGCATATACTCCGTCTCCCAGGTCTGCACGGTGCCCAAGGGGGACAGAAGCTGCCAATAGGCCTGCGCGGTCATCACCGGGGCCTCGAAATGGCAGGCATCGAAGAGGCTCGGGTAAAGCGCCGCCGCGATGTCGCGCAGAAAGCGGTGCGAGGGGGCGAAATACTGGCGCGGCATCTGCACCGCCAGCGTGCCGCCGGGGGCGAGCATGGCGGCCAGGCGCGGCATCAGCCCCTCATGGTCGGGCAACCAGTGCAGCGCCGCGTTGGAGAAGATCAGCGCGGGCGGCGCATCGGCCTGCCAGAGGGCGGCATCGGCCTCGATCAGCCTGTCATAGCCCTCGGCCTTTGCCAGCATGGTCGGCGAGTTGTCCACCCCGATCAGCGGGTGATCGGGATAGCGTTGCCGCACCGGCCCCACCGCCGCGCCATCGCCACAGCCGAGGTCGATCACCGCCCCCTCGGGCAGTTCCCCCACCTGCATCAGCAGGTCCACCAGGGGGCGCAAACGCAAACCCCGAAACCTTGCGTAGGTTTCGGGGTTCCAGTCGGTTTTGGCCTTCACGCTCACGCGAGCGGCTCCGGTTCGATCCCCGGCTTGGTGATCGGCGCCCGGGTCTTCGGGATCGACAGGACCGAGGTCGAGCCACCGCCCGAAGAGGTCTTGTCGTCGTCGTTGCCCAGAGGCTCGCCCGCCAGAACCTTGCGGATCTCGTCGCCGGTCAGGGTTTCATATTCCAGCAGGCCCTGCGCCAGCCGTTCGAACTCTTCCGCCTTTTCCGAGATGATCTTGAAGGCCAGCTCATAGGCCTCGTCGATCAGGCGCTTCACCTCGGCCTCGATCAGGGTCTTGGTCTCGGGCGAGACCGAGAAGCCGCCGGTGGCCCCCTCATAGCCCTGATGCGCCTCGGAATAGTCGATGTTGCCGACCAGATCCGACATGCCCCAGCGCATCACCATGGCGCGCGCCACGGCCGAGACGTTCTGGATGTCGCCGCTGGCCCCCGAGGAGACCGAATCCGCGCCCCATTTGAAGATTTCGGCGGCCTTGCCGGCCATGCCCATCGCCATGCGGCTCTTCATCTGGTCCTTGTGCCACGAGTTGCGGTCCATCTCGGGCAGGCTCATCACCATGCCCAGGGCACCGCCGCGCGGGATGATCGTGGCCTTGTATACCGGGTCACATTTCGGCAGCGTGATGCCGACGATGGCATGGCCAGCCTCGTGATAGGCGGTCATTTCCTTGTCGGAATCGCTCAGGACCATCGACCGGCGCTCGGCGCCCATCATGACCTTGTCCTTGGCCTGTTCGAAATCTTCCATCGTCACGAACCGGCGGCCGAAGCGGGCGGCCATCAGGGCGGCTTCGTTCACCAGGTTGGCAAGGTCCGCACCCGAGAAGCCGGGGCAGCCGCGCGCGATGATGCGCAGATCGACATCCGGGCCGACCGGCACCTTGCGGGCGTGGACGGTGAGGATCTTTTCGCGGCCCTTGATATCGGGATTGGGCACATGGATCTGGCGGTCGAAGCGGCCCGGACGCAGCAGGGCGGGGTCCAGCACGTCCTTGCGGTTGGTGGCGGCGACGATGATCACGCCTTCATTGGCCTCGAACCCGTCCATCTCGACCAGAAGCTGGTTGAGGGTCTGTTCGCGTTCGTCATTGCCACCGCCGATGCCCACGCCACGGGCACGGCCCACGGCGTCGATTTCGTCGATGAAGACGATGCAGGGCGCGTTCTTCTTGGCCTGTTCGAACATGTCGCGCACGCGGGAGGCGCCGACGCCCACGAACATCTCCACGAAGTCGGAACCCGAGATCGTGAAGAAAGGCACGCCAGCTTCCCCGGCGATGGCCCGCGCGAGGAGGGTCTTACCGGTACCGGGCGGGCCGACCAGCAGCGCGCCTTTCGGGATCTTGCCGCCGAGGCGCGAGAATTTCTGCGGGTTGCGCAGGAATTCGACGATCTCTTCCAGCTCTTCCTTGGCCTCGTCGATGCCGGCCACGTCGTCAAAGGTCACCCGGCCCTGCTTTTCGGTCAGAAGCTTGGCGCGTGACTTGCCAAAGCCCATCGCACCGCCACGGCCGCCGCCCTGCATCCGGTTCATGAAATAGATCCAGACCCCGATCAGCAGCACGAAGGGCAGCCAGGCGGTGATCACCGTCATCAGGCTGGATTGCTCCTGCGGATCGGCGCGGACTTCCACGCCCTTGTCGAGCAGCTTGTCCGTCACCTGTTCGCCGGTCGGGCGGATCGCGATGTAATGGCTGCCGTCCTTGGCCGTGACACGGATCTGTTCGCCGTCCAGCGTCACCGACTTCACGTCACCCGAGTTCACCCGTCCGATGAACTCCGAATAGGAAACCGTCTGGGCCGTGAAGTTATTGGAGCTGTTGAAGAGGTTGAACAGTGCCAGCACCAGCACCAACAGTACCACCCAGAATGCAATATTGCGTGCGTTTCCCACCTGGAACTCCTTCTGACGCAGCGAGCCTGACACAGGCCCACCGCTTTGGCTTACAAGATAGACATTCGTTTGGCCGGTTCAATGCGATAAAAAGGCAGAGTTGCGCCCAAGCAGCGTTTGTAGCGGTATCGCGCTATAGGCCCCCGATCCAAGCCCGGCAAGGGGGGCGGCGATCAGCCGATCCTCCAGCCAAAGCGCGGGGGAGGCCAGAAGCGCCGCCCGCGGCAGGCCGGTGGCACGCCAGTCGGGGCATTGCAGCAGGCCCTCGGCGGTCAGCGCGCCAATCTCGGCGCCCTCGGGCCGCGGGCCGGTGATCCGCCAGCGCCCATCCCAGGTTGCACCCCGGGTGCGCGGGGCGGCGGCCTTCGCCTCCCGCAGGGCGCGCAGGCCTTGCGCCGTCACGATGAACCGGCACCCGGCCAGCGTCGCCGCCTGACCGGAGGCGAGCCTTTGCGCCAGCTGGCCGATCTGGCCGCCGCGCGGGGCATAGGCGGCCGGCGCGATCCACAGGAGGATGCGGGTCAGAAGCCGGCGCTGCGTCTCGGCCGGGGCCTGCCAGAGCTGCGGCTGGATCAGGACGGTGCCGGCCTCGGGCGTCAGGCAGCTTCTGGCCCAGTCATCGGCCAAGGCATCCAGCGCCAGCCGCGCCTCGGCCAGATGGGCTGCGACCTCGGCCAGCCGTGCGGACGTTAGGCCCAGCGGTTCCAGCACAGGCAGGGTCTGGCGCGCCTTGACGCGCTCAAAGCGCAGGTTCTGGTTGGAGGGGTCCTCCGCCCAGCTCAGGCCCCGCCCGACCAGCCAGGCACGCAGTTCGGCGCGGGACATGTCCAGCATCGGCCGGGCCCAGGTCACGCCACCCTCGGCCCAAAGTGCCGACATCGCGGCGAGGCCATCGACCCCCGCCCCCCGCGCCAGACGCATCAGGAAGGTTTCGGCGACATCATCTTGAGTATGGGCCAGCGCAACCGCGCCGATCCCCGCTTCGCGCGCCCAGTCCGCGATCAGACGGCGGCGCGCCTTGCGGGCCTGGTCCTGCAGGTTGCCGCTGCGGTCCCAGTCCTGCCAAAGCAGCGTCTGATGCGTCAGCCCCAGCGATTGCGCGACGCGGGCGACCATCGCCGCCTCCTCCGCAGCACCCTGCCGCAAGCCATGATCGACGGTCACCACGGCGGGCTTCAGCCCGGCCTCCACCGCCAGATGCAGCATTGCCATCGAATCCCCGCCGCCCGAGACGGCAAGTGCGAAAGGGCCGGCCTTGGTCAGGCCGACCCTTTCAAACCCCGCCAGCAGGCGAGCGGGCAGATCCGTCAAGGACAGCCCTGCGCCGCCATGGCGTTTCTGGCATTGGCCTCGTCGGCCGAACCCGGGAAGCGCTTGCCGACTTCGGCCAGCGTCACGCAGGCTTCGGACGCCTGCCCCAGCTTGCCGAGCGCCAGGCCCAGCTTGGTCAGCGCCTGCCCGGCCAAAGGCCCGGTCTGGCTGGCCGAGAAACTGTCGAGATAGGCGCGCGCCGCATTGGCGGTGTCGCCGGTCTGGCTCAGCGCGTCGCCGCGCAGAAGGTCAGCCTGCGGGACTAGGGGGCCCCCGGGGTAGGCCTGGGCATAGGTCTTAAAGAGATCCGCGGCGCCAGGAAAGTCACCGGAATCGAGCACCCCCTTGGCCCGGTCGAAGTCTGCTTTTTCGTTGACGGTCATCTCGACGCCGGTATCGGCGGGGGCCGTGGTGGTGTCAGCGCCGGCCGCAGGCGCGGTGGTCGCATCGCCGGCCCCGGCCGCAGGTTTCGGCTTGGGTTTCGTCGCGGCGGTGCCGGCGGCCGCGGCGGCCGGCGCACCCTTGGCCATGGCGCCCAGATCGGGCGTGGCCGGCAGGCTCGCCGGATCGCAGCCCTCGGTCTGCTCGCAAAGGCGGAATTCGATATCCCCGATCCGATTGGTGCCATCGGCGACCACGGCGTTCAGCTTCTGCTCGACCTCTTCGGTCTTGGCGGTCAGCTTGGTCAGCTCGGCCTCGATGGAATCCATCCGTTGCAGGGCATCACCGCCGGCGCTGCCATTGGTGGCAGCCCCGGTGGTGATCAGCTCTTTCTTCAGCGAGAGGAACTGTGCGGCCAGCTGCGCCAGCTCGGCCTTCACATCCGCAAGCGACTTCGCATCCTGCGCCATGGCAGGCAGCGGCAGAAGCAATGTAGCAGCCAGAAGCCAGCGCATCATGGCCTCAGGACCCCGAACCCATCGACAGCACGGTCACGGCGCGGCGGTTCTGCGCGTAGCAGCTTTCTTCCGAGCAGATCGCGATCGGGCGTTCCTTGCCATAGGACACTGTCTGCATCCGGCTGCCGGAGATCCCTTGCGAGATCAGGTAGTTCTTGACCGCATCGGCGCGACGGGCGCCCAGCGCGATGTTGTATTCGCGCGTGCCCTGTTCGTCGGCATGGCCTTCGACGATGATCGCGTAATCCGGGTTGGTCTTCAGCCACTGGGCCTGACCGTTCAGCGTGCTGCGGGCGGTGTCCGACAGGGTGGACTGGTCGACGAGGAACAGCACGCGGTCGCCGACGGTCTGGTTGAAATAGGCCACCGACTTGGGGTTCGACGGATCGCCGAGGCCCGAGGTCGTCACCCCGTTGCCACCCACGCCATTGGCGCCATTGGCCCCGTTGGCACCCAGATCCCCACCGGCACCGCCAAAGCGGTCGGGGTTACGGCACGCCGACAAGGCAAGGGCTGAGACGATCAGCAACACCTTGACGGGAATAGCAAAGCGAAACGACATGGGGGGTTTTCCTTGTTCTTGGCGGCTCGATGGCCGGGAATATAACAGCTTTGCCGCAGTCTGTTAACAGGTTGGCTGTTAACAGGCTGCGGCGGCATATCAGGGCAGGAGCGGCGACCACGAGGGGTCAGAGGCGGAACCGGGCGTCGGCACCTGGTGCAGGTTGCGCCCCGTCACATCGATCGAATAGAGCGTCGCCGACCCCGCCGCCCCCGGACTTTCGCGCGTGAACATGATCACCCGTCCGTTCGGCGCCCAGGTCGGACCCTCGTCCAGGAAGGAGGCGGTCAGCAGGCGCTCTTCGCTGCCATCGGTGCGGACCACGCCGATGTAGAAGCGGCCATCCGCGATCTTGGTGAAGGCGATCAGGTCACCGCGCGGGCTCCAGACCGGGGTGCCATAGCGCCCCTTGCCCGAGGACAGCCGCGTGGCCTCGCCGCCGCCCGCCGGCATGATGTAGATCTGCTGCTGGCCCGAACGGTCGCTTTCGAAGACGATCTGGCTGCCATCCGGGCTGAAGGAGGGCGCGGTTTCGATCGACGGCGCATTGGTCAGCTGCCTGAGCGCGCCGCTGTCGATGTTCAGCATGTAAAGGTCCGAGTTGCCGTCCTTTTCCAGACTGAAGACCACGTTGTGCCCATCGGGCGCAAAGCGCGGCGCGAAGGTCATCGAGCCGGGCTGTTCATCCAGAACCTTGGTCGCGAGGTTGCCGGTGTTCATCACATAGATGCGCGGGAAGCCCGAGGCATAGGAGGTGTAGAGGATGCGGTCGCCGCTGGGCGAGAAGCGCGGCGCCAGCACGATCGACTTGCTGTCGGTCAGGTACTGCACATTGGCGCCATCGTAATCCATCACCGCCAGCCGCTTCTGCCGCGCATCCTTGGGCCCGCTCTCCGAAACGAAGATCACCCGGCTGTCGAAATAGGGGCCTTCGCCGGTGATCCGGCTATAGGCGGCATCGGCCACCTTGTGCGCCATCCGCCGCCAGCTCTTGGCCGAGCCGGCAAATTGCAGCCCGTCCCCGAGGGGCTGGCCCGAGGCCACATCGTACAGGCGGAACTTCACCACCAGCTTGCCGCCCGAGGATTGCACCGCCCCGGTGATCAGCACCTGGGCATTGATCGCCTGCCAGTCGTTATAGGCGATCGGCGCATCGAAGCTCGAATAGCCGCTGATATAGGCCGAGGCGGGAATTTCGCGGAACAGCCCGGTGCCGGACAGATCGTCCGCCACCACCCGCGCCAGATCATGCGCCGCCTGGGTGGCCTCGCCGTTCAATGCCTGAAAGTCGGGCACCGCATAGGGCATCGGCTCGATGACGGGATCGTTGAAGGTGATGTGAGGCTCCTCGGCCTGCACGGCGGCCGCACTCAGAAGGCCGAGGCAAAGCGCAATCGGCCCAAGAAGGCGGGATAGGGAATGGCGTTGTGTCATTCGGTCCTCGTGGCGTAAGGGCGGGGCAAGAAGGGGGCGGGCGCGGCAAGGGTCGGCATCAGCGCAACCTCCCCTGGCTCGCGTCGAAGGTGAAGAGCATGGACTTCCAAGTGTCGTATTTGTCGGCGGGCAGGCCAAGCCCGAGGGTCGCCCCGCGGTAGACGGCGCGTTTGGCGGCCTCGAAGGCCTGTTTGGCTGCGGCCTGGCTGCCGCCGCTGAAATCCACCATCTCGACCGACAGGACCTTTTGTTCCGGGCTCAGCTTGACCCGCATGGTCACGATGGTCTGGCTGGCCTCGGTCGACAGCGAACCGATGTTCCACAGCGGGCCGATGACATGGCGAAGGTTGTCGACCTCGCCGGAATTGAGCGCGGCGCCCAGGGTCTGGTCGCCCGAACCGCCGGTGCCGGATTTCGACGGGGCCGGCGCATCGGCCGTGGTGGAGGAATTGGCATCCGCCAGCGCCGCATCGATCGCCGCCTGATCCGCCTTGGCCTTGGCATCTGCCGCCGCCTTGGCGTCTGCCGCGGCCTTCGCCTTGGCATCGGCCTTGGCCTTGGCATCCGCGGCGGCCTTGGCGTCCGCCTTTGCCTTGGCGTCGGCAGCAGCCTTGGCATCGGCCTTGGCTTTCGCATCCGCCTTGGCCTTGGCATCGGCGGCAGCCTTGGCGTCTGCCGCGGCCTTTGCATCGGCCGCGGACTTGGCATCGGCTGCCGCGGTATCTGCCGCCGTCGTATCCGGCACGGTCGGATCGGCTGCCGCGGTATCGGTGGCGGTCGGGTCCGGCGCGTCAGGCGCGGGGCGCGACGGCGGGCGCGGGCTGGAGGTCGGGGCAAGCTGCGGCGCGTTGTCCGTCGTGGGCTTGGCATCCGGCACCACCGCCGTCACCGTGTCCGGCGGCGCTGCGGCGGGCTTGTCGGGAACCGGGGTCGCATCGGGCGCGGGCGTGTCGCTCTTTTCCGGCACCGGCGTGTCGGCGACCTTGGGCTGGTCGGGCGTCTCCACCGGGGTCGAGGCGACACGGTCCGCCGGGCGCGGCGCGGGCTTCACATTCGACGGCGGCACCGGCAAGGGCTGCGGCGTGTCGGAAGGCGGCGTCACCGGATCGGGCGGCGTGTCCACGGCGGGGGCGGGATCAGGTTGCGGCGCGGGCTTGGGCGTGGGCTTCGGCTTGGCGGCCGGTTTCGGGGCGGCAGGTTTCGGCGTGGCCGCTGGCGGCACGGCATCGGGCTTGGGCGCGTCCGGCTCTGGCGCATCGGGCTTCGGGGCATCAGGCTTGGCCGCATCCGCCTTGGCCGGATCGGACTTGGCCGGGGCCGCGGCTTTCGGCTGAGCCGCCGCCGCATCCGCCGCGGCGCTCGCCTTCGGGGCCGAGGCGAACTGGGCGTCGAACTGTTCCGAAGTCAGGATCGAGACATTCGCCACCTGAATCTCCGGCGTCTCGGAGTTCCAATGCAGGAAACCCCCGAGCAAAGCCCAGAGGATCAGGCCCAGATGCCCGATGCCCGAGATGATGAGACCCTTCTTCATCAACAGGTCCTAGTTGCTGCCGTCGAACTTGGGGCCACCGGGATCGGTCACCAGCCCGATGTTGTTGAACCCGCCGGCATTGAGCGCGCCCATCACCTGCGCCACCCGCATGTAGGTGACCGTGCCGTCCGCCCGCACGAAGACCTTGTCGGACTTGCGCTCGGACGCGATGGCCCGCAGCTTGGGGATCAGCTCGGCATCGGCGATCTCGGTGGTCTGCAGCATGATCAGGCCATCCGCCGTCAGCGTGATGGTCAAGGGCTCTTCCTGTTCGGTCGGCATCGCATTGGCGGCGGTTTCCGGCAGCTTGACCGGAACGCCCACCGTCAGAAGCGGGGCGGCGACCATGAAGATGATCATCAGGACCAGCATCACGTCGACGAAGGGCGTGACGTTGATCTCGCTCATCGCGGCGGCGCGGCCACGGTGGCGGCGGCGCCTGCCCCCACCCCCGCCTGCGGATTTGATAACCCCTGCACCCATGGCTCAGGCGTCCAGCTGGCGCGAAAGGATCGTGGCGAATTCGTCGGCAAAGGCCTCGTAGCCGCCGAGGATATGTTCGCTGTCCGAGTTCAGCTTGTTGTAGAACACCACCGCCGGGATGGCGGCGATCAGGCCGATGCCGGTGGCCAGAAGCGCCTCGGCGATGCCGGGCGCCACGACGGCGAGGTTGGTGTTCTGGCTGATGGCGATCTCTTCAAAGGCGTGCTTGATGCCCCAGATCGTGCCGAAAAGCCCGATGAAGGGCGCGGTCGAACCGGTGGTGGCAAGGAAGCTCAAGCCCTTGTTCAGCCGTTCGGATTCGCGGCTGATCGCCACATCCATCGCCCGGTCGATGCGGGCCTGGGCGCCGGCGATCAAGCCTCCGTCCTGCCGGTGGCTGCGCCGCCATTCCAGCATGCCGGCGGAGAAGATCTTCTCCGACGAGCCCTCGGGCTGGCTGCCGATCTTTTCGAACAATTCATCCAGCGGCTCGCCCGACCAGAAGGCGCGGTCGAAGATCGAGGCTTCCTTGCGCGCGGCGCGGAACAGGATGTGCTTTTGAATGATCACCGCCCATGACCAGAAGGACATGAGCATCAACCCCGTCATGACGATCTTCACCGTCAGGGTTGCGCGAAGGAAGAGGGCAAGCAAAGAAAAATCAATCGCCGGCGCTGCCGCCGCTGCCGCAAGTGCTGTCTGGTCCATTACGCCTGCTCGTTGTCTTGGGGTCTTTTGCCCCGTGTTAGCGGCGATTCTATATGGATTTAAGGGGGAATGCCAATAGAACAGCGACAGGCGGCGCATTGTTGCCGCCACAGTAACAAAATTTGCGCTGCTTTGTCGGGCAAAGGGCGGGTTTTGCCCGCCGGACCGGCCTCAGGGGCCGAGGGCCGCGATCAATTCAGGCGGCAGACGGGCGGCGGCGCCTGCGGCGTTCAGGCAGACCAGGGTCACCCGGGCGCTGAAAAGCAGGGACTCACCGCAAAGCACGCTCTGGTCCAGCACCAGCCGCGCCCCGGTTCGCGCCTGCAGGGTGGTCTGCACCTCCAGCATATCGTCAAAGCGCGCCGGCTTCAGGTAATCGGCCTCGACCCGGCGGACGGCGAAGACAAGGCCCTGTTCGGCCTGCATCCTTCCCTGATCCAGCCCCAGCCCGCGCACCCATTCGCTGCGGGCGCGTTCGATGAACTTCAGGTAATTGGCGTAATAGACGATGCCGGCGAGGTCGGTATCCTCGTAATAGACGCGCAGGGAAAAGCGGTGGGGCTGCATGGGGCCGAGGTTAGGCCCTCAACCCGCCTTCAGCAAGTCCTGCAGCTGGCCGGTCACGGTGGCGATGCGTTCGGCGAGGATCGAGGTCTCCTCGGCCAGGCGCGAGACCTCATGCGCCACGAAGCCGAAACTTGCCCCCGAGGGCCCGGCGCGCCCCGCCTCCAGCCGGGCATTGATCGCCAGGATGCGCAGGGTGCGCAGAACCTCGACGATGGGGACGGTATTGCCGAGCAATAGCCGGGCCTTGTCGGAAATCGCCTCCAGCATCTGGACGTTGCGCAATTCGTCGCGGCGGGTGGCGTCGCTGTTCATCACCGCCCCTTCGAGGTACAAAAGCGCGTCACCGTCAAACACGCCACCCCCCACCTCGCGCACCCAAAGCGCGCTGCCATCGGGGCGCAGGATGCGGTAATCGACATTCCAGTTGGTCCGCGCCGCCAGGGCCGCATCGACGGCGGCATAGACCGGCTCCAGATCGTCGGGATGGGTCATCGCGGCATAGGAGCGTTGCTCCGGCCCGGTGAAGGCCCGCGCCTCGCAACCGGTCAGCGCCAGCACATCGCCCGCCATGAACAGCATGGAATAGGCCTTGTCGTTGCGACAGCGGTAGAGAAAGCCATCCATCCGATCGATGATGCTGCGGATGATCAGGCTTTCGCTATTTTGGTCATCCAACATGACACAGCCCTGCTTCGGAGTCCGGATAGCAAGGTCCTACCGCAGCGGGGTTAATCAGATCTGAATATTCTGCGTCATCAACCGGCCATAAAGCCGCAAGGCATGCGAAGGATCGCGGGCGCAGGCGGGCAGGACCGGGTCGTAGCCGGCGCGGATAAGGCCGGCGATCTCGGGCCGTAGGACGACCTGGCCGCCAAGGCTCGCCAGCGGCGACGTTCCGGCAAAGGCCTTTTCGGACCACAGAAGGATGACCTGCGCCATCTGCGCCAGCGCCAGATCCTCGGCCGGCAGGTCCGACAGGGCCGCATCCATCCGCAGAAAGACGAAGCTCGCCCGGATCGCGCCCTGCGGGTCAAAACGGAACAGCCGGTACTGGTTGGCATCGGCCGCAGCCAGCCGCGCGCAGAGCGGCCCCAGTTCCGGCACGATGCCGTCGAGCCCGGGCACCTGCGGCAGTTCCGCCCAGTCGCGCAGGAAGAAGACCATCAGGTTGGCGCCCAGCTCGGCATCGGTCTCGGCCATCTTGTGACCGGCGAGGGTGACGACCGCCTCGATAGCACCTTTCACGATCGCCAGTGTCGCGTCATCGACGCCAAAGACCACCGGCACGATGGGCCGCCCCCAGCGGGCAAAGAGGTAGGCCCCGTCGGCGCGGGTGAAAAGGGCGGCGATCTCGTCAGGGGTCATGGGCAAACTCGTCAGGAAGCGATCTCGGCCAGCACCGTAGCGCTGTCGCTGATGCGGGCAAAGGAGGTGAGGTTGGCCAGCGACATCTCCAGCACCATCTGCGGCGCGGCAAGGCTGCCATCGCGCAGGGGGCGGGCGAAATTCACCAGGGCATCGGCCACGACCGTGGTGCGAAAGCCAAGGTTGCCCGCCATCCGCGTCGTGCTTTCGACGCACATGTTGGCCTCGCCGCCGACCACGACCAGCGACCTGGCCCCGGACTTGCGGAGCAGATCCTCCAGCCCGGTGCCGATGAACCCCGAAGAACCATGCTTGATCACCACCGGCTCGCCATTCAGGGGCGCCACTTCCGCCATCGGGCGCGACAGTGGGTTTTCGGGATGAAAGCCATCCGCCGGATCGTCGCCGTGGTGATGGACATGGACCACGCCCAGCCCTGCCGCCCGAAAGGCCGCAAGAAGCGCGCCTGCGACCGCGGGCGCCTGCGGGTTGGCCCAGGGCCCGGCCACGGCGCATTCGGCGCGCATCGCCTCCTGCAGGTCGATCACCAGAAGGAACGTGTCTTGCATTGCCTCATCCACCCCAGGCTGGGGGCCCGCCGGAAGTTCCCCTCCGCCAGGCCCGGTTCAGGTCAGGACAGAGCCTCAGGCGCCCAGAAAATCGCCCTTGCCGATCTCGACCCCATTGCTGCGCAGGATGTTATAGCCCGTCGTCATATGGAAGAAGAAGTTCGGCAGCGCGTAGGTCGCGTAATATTGCGGCGCCGGGAAGGTGATCTCGCGCGGGCCTGCCTTGATGGTGATCATCCGCGCCTCGGCGCCTTCATAGGCGCTGTCGGGGATCGAGGTGATGAAGGCGATGGTCTTGGCGATCCGCTCTTTCAGCTCGGCCAGGGTGGTTTCGGTATCGGCGAAGGCAGGCACCTCCATCCCGGCCAGACGGGCGCTGGCGCCCTTGGCGTGGTCGGTGGCGATGGTGACCTGGCGCCAGAGCGGCAGCATATCCGCGATCAGCCGCAGCTGGGGGATCACCTCGGGCTTGATCTTCTTGGCTTCGGCGAAGGCCTCGGCCTTGTCGAGGATCTTGGACAGCGCGGTCAGCGAATGGACAAAGGCGGGAACCGGGGATTGCATGTTTTCCTCCTGGGAAGGTCTTGCGGAACGGTGCGCTGACTGATGGCACCAAATGCGGCGCGGGGAAAGGGGGCCGCCCTCACATCCGCGCCATGCTGCGGGGTTCAGTGGCCGCGGAAGAAGGCCCAGGCATCGGCGGCCAGCGCCGGGCCCGCGGCATAGAACCAGTGGCTGTGGCCGGGGATCACCTCCAGCGTCACCGGGCTGCCCGAGGCCGCGATCTTCTGCGCCGAGGCGCGGACAGCCTCCAGCGGAAAGGTCGCATCCCGGTCGCCGATCTGGATCAGATAGGGATGCGGGATCGGGCGACCGAAGCCCGCACAGGGCGGCAGCGCTCCGGCGTGAACGGCCACGGCCCGGACGGCAAAGCCCGTGCACTGGCCGAGGCGGAGCGCCATGTTCGCCCCCGCCGAATGGCCGTAAAGATAGACGCGCTGCCGGTCGAAGGGCGCGATCCGTGCCGCCTCTGTCAAAAGGGCGGCCATGAAGTCGGGACCATCCTCTGCCGCGCTCCAGCCTCGCGGGTCCAAGGCATCGGGCGCCAGAAGGACGGCGCCCTGCCCCGCGATGGCCTGCCACATGTCGAGCATCGCCCTGCCGTCACGCCCCGACCCATGCAGCAGCAGGACCAGGGGCGGCAAAGCCTGCCCCGCTGTCAAGGCCCCAGGGGCCAGAACGTAAAACCGCCGCGCCTTGCCCGCGAAGGTAAAGCTCCGCGGCACAAAGCGGTTGGCCGGGGGCGCGTAAACGGCGCCCACCTGCTCTGCCGGGCTGGCCAGATCGGGGCGCGCCACCTCGACCATCGGGCCGGGCGTCACGGGCCAGAGCATGGCCTCGAGCCTGGTGGCAAGGGCGGGGTCCTTCAGGACCAGCGCCATGGCCAGCACGGCCACAAGACCAAGCGCCAGACCCCGGATCACCGCCGCCCCGCGCCGTTACGCGCCAAGGCACCAGCGCATGATGGCCTTTTGCGCGTGCAGACGGTTTTCCGCCTCGTCGAAGACCACGGAATGCGGGCCGTCCATCACGGCGGAGGTGACCTCGTCGTTGCGATGGGCGGGCAGGCAATGCATGAACAGGGCGTCGGGCTTGGCATGGGCCATCAGCGCCTCGTTGACCTGATAGCCGCGCAGCTGGTTGTGGCGACGCTCCTTGGCCGATTCCGGGTCGTGCATCGACACCCAGGTATCGGTCACCACGAGGTCGGCCCCCATGACGGCGCGGGCCGGGTCACGCTCGATCTGGATATCCGAGCCGCGGGCGCGGGCGAAATCGACGAACTTCGCCTCGGGGTCGAGGGTCTCCGGCCCGGTGAAGGTCAGATCAAAGCCGAACTGGCCGGCGGCATGGATGAAGCTGGCGCAGACATTGTTGCCGTCGCCGGCCCAGACCACCTTGCGCCCGGCGATCGGGCCGCGGTGTTCCTCATAGGTCATGATATCCGCCATGATCTGGCAGGGATGGGTGCGGTTGGTCAGGCCGTTGATCACCGGCACCGTCGCATATTCGGCCATCTCCAGGAGGGTGGCCTCCTCGAAGGTGCGGATCATGATGAGGTCGACATAGCGGCTCAGCACACGCGCCGTGTCGGCGATGGTCTCGCCATGGCCCAGCTGCATTTCCTTGCCCGACAGGACCATGGTCTGCCCGCCCATCTGGCGCACGCCGACGTCAAAGGACACCCGGGTCCGGGTCGAGGGCTTCTCGAAGATCAGCGCCACCATGCGCCCGGCCAGCGGCTGCTCGTCATCCGGGGCGCCTTTCGGGCGGTCGCGGCGGGCGGTCTTCATCGCATGGGCCGCGTCGATCATGTGCCGCAGGTCTGCCGCGTCGGTCTTGTGCAGGTCGAGGAAGTTTTTCATCTCAGTCTTTCTTGCAGGCCGCCGGAAGGGTCCGCCCCCCGGGCCTCTTGGAGTATTTGCTCAGGCCTTGGGCCGGAAACCCGGCCGTAAAGCGCAAGGCTAACGCCGTCTTGCGGCCAGCGCCACACGCATTCCTGAGGTTTTACGGCGAAGTTCGCGCCCTTTCGGTGGTTTTTCGCCCTCGCCGCCCGGGCCAGCCCCCGCGACAGA
The DNA here is from genome assembly GCF_056406375.1 of Rhodobacter sp. P1_C2. Classification (NCBI taxonomy): domain Bacteria; kingdom Pseudomonadati; phylum Pseudomonadota; class Alphaproteobacteria; order Rhodobacterales; genus Rhodobacter; species Rhodobacter sp. P1_C2. The sequence continues at coordinate 425,426 of NZ_JBFUAG010000001.1, read as the reverse complement.
GGGCATGGCACGGGCCAAGACGCAGGGCGCGGCACTTCAGGTCAGCGCATTCTCCAGCGCCTGCGCCAGCAGTTTGGCGACATCGCGGTGCAGCTTCGGGCCCGGCAACCGATGCGCCGCCTTGCGCTCCTCCGGGGCGAAGACCATGCCCCCCAGATCGCGGCCCGGCGCGGTTTCGTCATGCCGCACCACGACCTCGACATAGGCCCGCGCCAGAGGGCGCACCGCGGCCAGCATCTCGGCGTCGATCAGCAGCGGGTCCTGCGCCATCCGCGCCCGCCGCCCGACCTTCGGCGGCGGCTGATCAGCCACCCAGAGCAGGACCGAGCGCTGCGGCAGACGGGCCATCAGCTCGGCCATCCGGGCGAGCCAGGTGCTGCGCAGCTCGTCCGCCAGCACCTCGAACCGGTCGGGCGAGCGTTCCTGCAGCGTGAAGAGCAGATGCCGCGTGAAGGTGAATTCGGTGAAGTCCACATCGCGGAACAGGGTCTTCAGCAAGGGCGTCGGCCCGAGAAAGCGGTCGTTGCGGCGCGGATGCACCTTGTAATAGCGGTTGGTCAGATTGCCCGCGCCCAGAACCTGCAGGACCGCGGCCTCTGCCCCGGCGGCCACTTCGGTCAGGCCGGGGTCAGAGAGGTAGAGGTCCAGCCCCGCATTGCAGCAGCCCAGATTGACCGCGCCATAGCCGACCTCTTCCTCGACCAGATCGGGGAAAGGGTCCGGGATGAACCTGCCATAGGTCTCGTTGCCGCCCAGAAAGGCGACATAGGGCCGGTCAAGCGACCGGCGTGGCCCGCGCGCCAGCAGGCCGGACGTGCCATAGCGGCACGGAAAATAGTCTAAAGCGCCCTCGCTTGCCAAAGCATAGGCCATTGTACCCACCCGATTTTTTACACACCCATCGGCAAGACTGCCCGATTCCTCTTTCCAAACGGCTAAAGCGCGGGTTTGCCGCAAATTGTCCTCGCTTTCGCTGCGCTGCAGCGGGCTTGCCGAGGTCGCGGGGCAGACGTAAGGTGACAGGGGTAGTGACGGGGGAAGACATGGCCATTCAGCATGTGGGAATCGTGGGCGCGGGGCAGATGGGCAACGGGATCGCCCATGTCTTTGCCCTGGCGGGCTATGATGTCCTGATGAACGACATCAGCGCCGAGGGTCTGACCAAGGCCATCGCCACCATCGACCGCAACATCGAACGCCAGGTCGCGCGCGGCAAGGTCACGGCAGAGGCCAAGGCCACGGCCATGGCCCGCATCAAGACGACCATGGCGATTGCCGATCTTGGCCCCTGCGATCTGATCATCGAGGCCGCGACCGAGAAGGAAAGCGTCAAGCAGGCGATCTTCGACAGCCTCGCACCGCATCTGGCGCCGCATACCATCCTGACCTCGAACACCTCCTCCATCTCGATCACCCGGCTGGCCAGCCGGACCGACCGTCCGGAAAAGTTCATGGGGTTCCACTTCATGAACCCGGTGCCGGTGATGCAGCTGGTCGAGCTGATCCGCGGCATCGCCACCGATCAGGCCACCTGGGACACCCTGCACGAGGTGGTGGACAAGCTGGGCAAGACCGCGGCCAGCGCCGAGGATTTCCCCGCCTTCATCGTCAACCGCATCCTGATGCCGATGATCAACGAGGCGGTCTATACGCTTTACGAAGGTGTCGGCAACGTGAAGTCGATCGACGAGAGCATGAAGCTCGGCGCCAATCACCCGATGGGCCCGCTGGAGCTGGCCGATTTCATCGGTCTCGACACCTGCCTTGCCATCATGAACGTGCTGCACGACGGGCTGGCCGACACCAAGTACCGGCCCTGCCCGCTTTTGACCAAATATGTCGAGGCCGGCTGGCTGGGCCGCAAGACCCAGCGCGGCTTTTACGACTACCGCGGCGAAGTGCCGGTGCCGACCCGCTAGTCCGCTTGCCAGACTCCCCGCGATGGATTAATTTCGTCCTGCATTTTAACGGAATTCATCGCAATCAGGCATTCAGGCGGGGGGTCTTTCATGCCTATCGGTCAATATATCATCTCGCGCGTCGATGGCGGTCTGACCCATGAGCAGGCGGCCACCTTGGCCTCGGCCCATGGCGGCACCCTGGCGGTCGTCACCTCGGCCGAGGAAAACAGCCTCATTCTCGGGTTTCTGGCGCAGGATCAGCTGCTTTGGGGCGGCGAGCCGCGCGACAACGCCCGCAACGGCCCCTGGATCGGGCTGACCCAGGCCGCCGGCAGCGCCGAGCCGGGCGGCGGCTGGGGCTGGGCCACCGGCGAGACCTATTCCTACACCGCCTGGCACGCCGGGCAGCCCGACAATTTCATCAACGATTCCTATGCGATCTACTGGGACGACAACGGGTCGATCGGCTGGGCCGACCATGTCAACGATCCGATCGGCGCCGGCTACGGCCCGGTGATTTCGGCCGCCATCGAGGTGACCTCCTCTGTCGCGGCGCTGAACGGCACCGCGGGGCATGATTTCATCTGGGGCGGCGCCATCGGCAATGTGATCAAGGGCCTGACCGGCAACGACATCCTCGAAGGCAACGGCGGCCGGGACCGGCTTCTGGGCGGCAATGGCGCCGACGAGCTGGACGGAGGCGCGGGGAACGACACGCTCACCGGTGGCAATGGCGGCGATACCCTGACCGGCGGCATCGGCGCGGACCGCTTCGTCTTTCTCACCAGTGCGGAATCCCGCCTTGCCCTGGCCGCGCGCGACCATATCACCGATTTCGACCCGAGCCTCGGCGACCGCATCGTGCTTTCCGCCTTTGACGCGGTGCCGGGCGGGGCGCATGACCCGCTCACCTTCATGGGCAACCATGTCTTCACCGGCACCGGCCAGATCCGCGCCACGATCCACGGCAGCGAGACCTGGATCGACGTGAACCTGTCCGGCGACAACGTGCCGGAAATGCGCATCGTGCTGGACAGCGCGATGGTGCTGGATCAGACGGCCTTCATCCTTTAGGGCCGCGCCGGATCACCTGCAGACGGTCGGCGAGGATCACTTCGCCGTCCTCCTCGACCGCGCAAAGGATGCCGCGCAGCCGCAGCTCGGGATGGCCGGGCGCCTCGATGAAGGCGCGGGCATCGGCGCCGTAGCGGACCTTCCACTTCACGCAAGCCTCGTTGAACCGGTCCGAGACGCGCAGCACCGCGCTGCCGGCCCGGATCAGCGAGTCCACCGGCAAGTTGGCCAGCGAACAGTCCAGATCGGCGACGATCGGGTCACCGGGATGCGGCGTCGCCTCCCGGTCGCGCCAGACCAGGTCCATCACCCGTGTCGGCAGGATCGAGACCTGGATGCGCGGATCGGGCGAGCCATCCGCCAGCTTCAGCCAGGGCGCCGTGGCCCAACGCTCGCCCGGGATGCCCCCGGCGCGGGTCATGGTGATCCGGTCCGGAAAGCTGCGCTCGCCATAGCCGGGGCGCAGGCACAGCGAATGGATCGGCGCATCGGTCTTGGGCGCCGCCGCGATCCCGGGCAGGGCCGCCATCAGTTCCGCCATCGTCACCTGCATCAAAGCGCCCCCAGAAGGGCCGCCGTCGGCCAGCCATCGGCGGGCATGCCCAGACGCTCCTGCTCTTTCTGCACGGCGGCGCGGGTGGCGGCGCCCAGCACACCGTCGATCTTGCCGACATCATGGCCGCGCTGCGACAGCTTCTTCTGCAGGCTGGCCATCTGGTCGGGCGACAGCGCCGGATCGGGCGAACCGGCGCTATAGCCCGAGGCGCCCTCGATCCTTGTCGCGAAATAGGCGGCGGTCGTCACATAGACGAAGCTTTTGTTCCAGTTGAACAGGACCTTGTAGTTTGGATAGACCAGAAAGGCCGGCCCCTTGCGCCCCTGCGGCAACAGAAGCGAGGCTTGAAGATTGGCAAGCCGGCCCTCCTTGGCCTGCACCCCCATCGCGGCCCATTGGCTGGTGGGCAGCGAAGTATCCAGCCCCGATTGCGCCCAGTCGAGGTTCGCGGGCACCTTGACCTCCTGCAGCCAGGGTTGCCCCGCGGCCCAGCCGTAGAACTGCAGCATATGCGCCGCCGACAGGATCGAATCGGCTGCCGAGGTCTTCAGCGTGATCTTGCCATCGCCGTCGCCATCCTCGCCCCGCTCCAGAATGTCGCGCGGCAGCATCTGCACCATGCCGATCTCGCCCGCCCAGGCGCCCTTGGTCACGCCGGGCGAAAAATCGCCCTTCGCGGTCAGGGCGATGGCGGCCAGAACCTGCGGCTGGAAGATATCGGGGCGGCGGCAGTCATGCGCCAGGGTCACCAGGGCGTTGCGCGTGTCGAAATTGCCCTGCACCTGGCCAAAATCGGTCTCGAAAGCCCAGAAGGCCAGGATCACCCCGCGCGAGACGCCGAACTTCTTTTCCGCCGCGCGGAAAGCCGCGTCGTATTTCTTCGAATAGATCGCGGCATTCGAAATCCGGCTCTTGCTGATCAGGGCCTGGCTGAACTCCAGAAATGTCTTGCGGAAGAAGCTTTGCCCGCGGTCCGACTTGATCACGGCGGGGTCAAGCCGCGCCCCGTCCAGAAAGGCGTGAATGGCGCTGTCGGGCAGGCCCTGGGCCTTGGCCTCGGCGCCCATGGTGGTCAGAAATTCCTGAAAATTGCCGCCGCAGGGCGCGGCTTCGGCCTGCGAAAGGCCGAGGGCGGCGAGGCTCAAAAAGGCAAAGACGGGCAGACGCATGAAATATCCTCCGGTTACCCCCCGAAGGCTAGCGGATTGCCGGGGCAGAGGAAACCATCAAGGCTGCCCTTGCGCTGTTGCAGGCCCGCCACGCAATCATCGCAAAAATGATACGCCTTTTTGACACCTTGTTTTTAACACTCTGCGCGCCAGACTGTGGATGAGGGAGAAGATCATGTTGGAATATCTGTCAAAAGAGTTGAGTGACGGTCTGGATCTGGCCCGCAAATCGAAGGAGCGGCGCAAATCCCGCCTGCGGATTCAGGTGGGGGAAGCGGTTTTTCCGGTGCTGCGGTTCTGGCATGACGGCTTCGTGCTGGACGGCGCCCTGGCCCCGCATCTGCGCGGGCTGGTCGATGTCTATGACGGCGACCGCCACGCCTTTCAATGCCTCATCGTTGCCTCGATCAGCGAGGGCGATGAAATCACCTGCGAATTCAAACGCTTGACTCCGGTGACCGACAAGGCACCGCTGGATTTCTGGCTGGATCCCACGCTGCCTGTCGGTCTTTTGCCGAAGAACTGACCGGCCCTATTGCAGGTCTTTGAAGGCCTCGGTCAGGCGGGACACCGCCTCGACCACGTGATCATGCGGCATCGCCAGGTTGAAGCGCAGATGGCTCTCGCCGCCCGCACCGAAGGGCGCCCCGGCGTTGGTGGCGATTCGCGCGCCCTTGGCAACCCGGGCGCAATATTCCTCGGTCGTCATGCCGGTGCCCGAGAAATCGACCCAGGCGAGGTAGGTCGCCTGCAGCGGCGAGGATTTGAGCCCCGGAATCGCCGCAATCCCCGCATCGAAGGTCCGGCGGTTGCGGTCAAGATAGACATTCAGCGCATCGACCCAGGCCGCCCCTTCGGGCGAATAGGCGGCGGGCACCATGTGCATGCCGAAGGAATTGGGCGAGATGCCCATCTTCATCACCACATTGGCGAACCGCGCCCGCAAGGCCTCGTCCGCGATGATGACATTGCCGATATGGGCGCCCGCGATGTTGAAGGTCTTGGTCGTCGCCGTCATCATCACCAGGCGGTCGGAGACGCCGGGAATATTGGCCATTACGTGATGCTTGTGGCCCGGCATCACGATGTCATGGTGGATCTCGTCCGAGACGAGGATCAGGTCATGCCGCTTGCAGAAATCGGCAACGCCCTTCAGCTCCTCCAACGTCCAGACCCGGCCACCGGGGTTGTGGGGCGAGCAGAGGATCATCATCGTCTCTGCCCCGGTCATCTGCGCATCCCAGGCCGCGAAATCCGGCACCTGCAGCCCGTCTTCCAGCTTCAGCTTGCATTCCACCACCTTGCGGTCGGCGGCTTTGATCACGCGGGCGAAGGCGTGATAGACCGGCGTCATCAGCACCACGCCGTCGCCCGGCTTGGTGAAGGCGTCGATGCAAAGTGCTGTGCCGTTCACCAGGCCATGCGTGGTGAAGATGTGGCTCTTGTCCAGGCTCCAGCCGTGCCGCGTCTCCATCCACCAGCGGATCGATTCCAGATAGGCCGCGTCGTCGCCGAAATAGCCATAGACGCCATGCGCCACCATGTTCTCCAGCGCGCGCTGCACCGAGGCCGGCGGGCGGAAGTCCATGTCGGCCACCCACATGGCCAGACCATCCTCGGCGGGCACGCCATAAAGCTGCTCCATGCTGTCCCATTTGACAGAATGGGTGCCAAGGCGGTTGATGATCGTGTCAAAGTCGGGCGCGGCTTTCATTTCATGGTCCTTCTTGCGGTATTTTATTCCAAGTACATCATCGCAATCGGGAAGTCTTCCCGATATTTGATCACATTTTGGAACCTGTTTCCAATTCACGGTATAGGGCAGAATTTTCTTCCTGCCCGTCGAGCCTCTTGCGCCAAGCCCGGCCAAACCGTAAATCCAGCAGCATGATCCGCCCCATCCTGATCCACCCCGATCCGCGCCTCAAGAAGCTTTGCGACCCCGTGGCGCAAGTCACCGAGGATTTGGCGAAATTGGCCCGCGACATGCTCGATACCATGTATGACGCGCCCGGAATTGGCCTTGCGGCACCGCAGGTCGGCGTCAACAAGCGCCTGATCGTGATGGATTGCATGAAGCCGCCGGAAACCCCGCGCCCGCTGATCCTGTTCAACCCCGAGGTGACCTGGTCCTCCTCCGAGCTTTCCACCTACGAGGAAGGCTGCCTGTCGATCCCCGACCAATATGCCGATGTCGAACGGCCCAATGCGGTGACCGTGACCTGGATGGACGAAAAGGGCGCCGCCCAGGAAGAGACCTTCACCGGCCTCTGGGCGACCTGCGTCCAGCACGAGATCGACCATCTGAACGGCAAGCTCTTCATCGACTACCTCGGCCTGATGAAGCGGCAGATGATCACCCGCAAGATGGAAAAGCTGAAGCGCGAGATTGCGCGTGGCGAAGGCCGCGGCGACCACAAGGCCGATCATCGCGGCGACCATGGCGGCCCCGCGCGTGGCCCGCGATGATTCGTGCCATCCTGCGCTGGCCGGATGCGCGCCTTTCGACCGTGGCGGCCGTGGCCTCGGTCGATGACGCGACCCTGACGCTGGCCCGCGACATGCTGGAGACGATGTATGACGCCGAGGGTCGCGGCCTTGCCGCGCCGCAGGTGGGTGTGCTGTCGCGGGTCTTCGTGATGGATGCCAGCTGGAAATCCGGCGACACCGCGCCCGAGACCTTCATCAATCCGGAGATTCTCTGGCGCTCCGACGAACAGGTGCCGAGCACCGAGGGCTGCCTCTCGATCCCCGGCATTCTGGCCGAAGTCAGCCGCGCCAAAGAGATCATCCTGCGCTGGCTGACCCCGGAAGGCGCCATCGCCGCGCAGAAACTGACCGGCTTCCGCGCCATCTGCGCCCAGCACGAAATCGACCACCTCGACGGGATCGTGACCCTCGATCACCTCTCGCCCGAGGCCCGCGCCCGGGCCGAGGCGGTGCTGCAATGATCCGGCCCTGCGTGCCCTGGCCAGCGCAGATCCTGCGGACCCCGGCCGCCGATGTGACCGAGATCACCCCCGAGATCCGGGCGATCTGGGCCGACATGGTCGACACGATGGAGGCAATGCCGGGCTATGGCCTCGCCGCCGTGCAGATCGGGGTGCCCTTGCGCCTCGCCGTGGTCGACAGTTCCGAGGAACGCGGCAAGGCGGTGCTGATGGCCAACCCGATAGTCCTTCATGCCTCCGGCCAGATGCGGACGCATGAGGAGGCCAGCCCCAACCTGCCCGGCGTCTCCGCCGTGATCAGCCGTCCGCGTGCGGTGACCGTCCGCTTCCTCAACGCGGATGGCGCGATGGAGGACCGCGACTTCGTCCACCTCTGGGCGACCTCGGTCCAGCACCAGATCGACCATCTGGCCGGCAAGATGTATTTCGACCGCCTGTCGGGCCTGAAACGCGCCATGCTGATCTCCAAGGCCGAGAAATTGCGGAGGCGGGCATGAGGATCACCTTCATGGGCACGCCGGATTTCTCGGTGCCCGCGCTGAAGGCCCTCGCTGCGCAGCATGAAATTGCTGCGGTCTATACCCAGCCGCCCCGGCCCGCCGGACGCGGCAAGGCGGACCGGAAAAGCCCGGTACAGCTCTGCGCCGAAAGCCTTGGGATTCCGGTGCGTTACCCCGCTTCGCTGCGCAGCGAAGAGGCGCAGCAAGACTTCACGTCGCTGCGCAGCGAAATCGCCGTCGTCGTGGCCTATGGGCTGATCCTGCCGCCCGCCATTCTCGCTGCACCTGCGCTTGGTTGCCTCAACATCCACGCCTCCCTGCTGCCGCGCTGGCGCGGCGCGGCCCCCATCCACCGCGCCATCATGGCCGGCGATACCGAGACCGGCGTCTGCATCATGCAGATGGAGGCGGGCCTCGATACAGGCCCGGTCCTTAAGCGCGAGGCGACGCCGATCAGCGCGGAGGAGACCACCGCCGACCTGCACGACCGCCTCTCCGCCATGGGCGCGCGGCTGATCCTGCAAACCCTCGCCACCCTGCCGCTGCAAGCCGAGGTCCAACCCGCCGAAGGCGTCACCTACGCCGCCAAGATCGACAAGGCCGAGGCCCGCATCGACTGGACCCGCCCCGCGGTGGAGGTCGACCGCCAGATCCGCGGCCTCTCCCCCTTCCCCGGCGCCTGGTGCGAGGTGGCGGGCGAGCGCCTGAAACTCCTGCGCTCCCGCCTCGCCGCGGGTGAGGGCGCCCCCGGTCAGGTCCTCCACGGCCTGACCATAGCCTGCGGCAGTGGCTCGGTGGAGATCACCCTGGCCCAGCGCGAGGGCAAGAAGCCCAGCCCCGCCGCAGACCTCCTCCGCGGCCTGACCCTGCCCGCACTCCTCGGCTGACAAGCCCGCCGCCCCGTACCAAGGCCGGGGGTTTCACACCCCCGGACCCCCGTGGGATATTTGCCTCTGAATGAAGGAGCGCCGCAATTTCATCCAGATCCAAATATCCCCGCCGGAGGCTCTGAGGCCGGGCCGAGGCGCTACTTCCGGCGCTTGTGCTCTTCCAGCCGGGGCATGATCTCGACAAAGTTGCAGGGACGGTGGCGATAGTCGAGCTGGGCTTTCAGGATCTCGTCCCAGGCATCGCGGCAGGCCCCGGGCGAGCCCGGCAGCGCGAAGAGATATTTGCCCCCCGCCACCCCGCCCGTCGCCCGCGACTGCACCGCCGAGGTGCCGATCTTCTGCATCGAGACGATGGTGAAGACGGTGCCGAAGGCCTCGATCTCTTTTTCGTAGACGTCGCGGTGCGCCTCGACCGTCACGTCGCGCCCGGTCAGGCCAGTGCCGCCGGTGGACAGGATCACATCGACCTCCGGATCGGCGATCCAGGCGCGAAGCTGCGCCGCAATCGTGGCGCGGTCATCGGGCACGATCCCCCGCGCCGCAAGCAGATGCCCCGCCGCCGTCAGCCGTTCGACCAGCGTATCGCCCGAGCGATCCTCCGCCGCCGTCCGCGTGTCCGACACGGTCAGCACCGCGATACGGACCGGGATGAAATCCTTCGTCTCGTCAATCCGGCTCATCTCTCATCCCCTTTGCAGCAGCGCCAACCTCAGCGCCAACCCGGCGAAGATGGCAGCAGACAGCCGCGAGAGCCAGAGCGAGACCCTGCGGCTTTCCGCCATCCAGCGCCCGATCGACCCCGCCATCAGCCCAACCACCCCATTCACCCCCAGCCCGCCAAGCGTGAAAACCGCGCCCAGCGTCAGGAACTGCGGCAGAACCGGGCGTAGTGGGTCCACGAACTGCGGCAGGAAGGCGAGGATGAAGAGCACGACCTTGGGGTTCAGCAGGTTCACCATCAGGGCCTGGCGGAACACCTTGGCCGGCCGCGCCGGCGCGGCCTTGGCAACATGCGCCGGCCCCGCGCGCAGGGTCTGCACCGCCAGCACCAGAAGGTAAGCCACCCCGGCCCAACGGATCGCGTCAAAGGCCAGCGGATGGGCATGGACCAGCGCCCCAAGCCCAAGGCCTGCCAGCGTCACCTGCACCAGCCCGCCCGCCGCGATGCCAAGGTTCGCCGCCATCGCGGCCTTCGGCCCCGCGCGCAAACCTTGGCCCAAGCAGAACATCATGTCCGCCCCCGGCGTCAGGTTCAGCGCCAGGGCCGCGGGAATGAAGGAGAGAAGCGTCAGGGGCTCAACAGGGATCATCTCAACCGCGCCTTCAACGACAGCAAATCCGCCCAGGCCTCGCGCTTGGCCGCCGGGTTGCGCAGCAGATAGGCCGGGTGGGTCATCGGCAGCACGGGCTTGCCCAAAGCCTGAGCCCAGGTGCCGCGCAGGCGCAGGATGCCCTTCTGGTTCAAGAGGCAAAGGCAGGGCGTGTTGCCCATGGTCACGATCACATCCGGGTCGATCAGCGCGATATGGCGGGCGACGAAGGGGCGCATCATCGCGATCTCCTCCGGCTCGGGGTCGCGGTTCTGCGGCGGGCGCCAGGGCATGACATTGGTGATGTAAAGCGCCGCCCCCGGGTCGGGCGACTGCCGCGACAGGCCGATGGCCTCGAACATCCGGTCCAGAAGCTGGCCGGCGCGGCCGACGAAGGGCAGGCCCTCCTGATCCTCCTCGCGCCCCGGCGCCTCGCCCAGGATCAGCACCCGCGCCGCCGGGTTGCCATCGGCAAAGACGGTGTTGCGGGCGCCCTTCTTCAGCTCGCAATGCGGATAGGCGGTCAGGGCCGCGCGCAGATCCTCCAGCGTGTGCGCGCCACGGGCGGCGGCTTCGGCCTCGGCCACCGGGTCAAGCTTGGGCATCTCGACCGGCGGCGCGGCCTTGGCCGGCATCGCAACCGGACGCTCCAGCCGCTCGGGCAGGTCATAGCGGTTGACCGGGTCTTCCTGCACCCAATCGCCCACCCCCATCTCGGCCTGCCAGTCCAGCGCCGCCAGCGCCGCCTGCCAGTGCTCCGGCGCCATGATGTCGTGATTGATTCCCATGCCCGCAGGGTAGGCCGCGGCCCCGGCCAGAACAACCCGCCACGCGACGGGTTCGCTTGCCCCCTGCCCCCATGTTTGGCATAAGCCGGAAAACCGAAGGAGAGCCCCATGACCTTCCGCGCCCGCCATCTGCTTGGCATCGAGCAGCTTGACCCTTCCGAGATCATGGATGTGCTGGATCTGGCCGATCGCTATGTCGATCTGAACCGGCGCACGGTGAAATCTTCGGATGTGCTGGCGGGCCTGACCCAGATCAACATGTTCTTCGAGAACTCGACCCGGACCCAGGCGAGTTTCGAACTGGCGGGCAAGCGGCTCGGCGCCGATGTGATGAACATGTCGGTGGCGCAGTCGAGCGTGAAGAAGGGCGAGACGCTGATCGACACCGCCCTGACGCTGAACGCGATGCGGCCCGATCTTCTGGTGGTGCGGCATCCGTCCTCGGGAGCGGTCAACCTCTTGGCGTCGAAGGTCAATTGCGCCGTGCTGAACGCGGGCGACGGGCGGCATGAGCATCCGACGCAGGCGCTGCTCGATGCCCTGACGATCCGCCGCGCCAAGGGCCGCATCCAGCGGCTGACCGTCGCGATCTGCGGCGATATCGCCCATAGCCGCGTGGCGCGCAGCAACCTGATCCTGCTGGGGAAAATGGAAAACCGCCTGCGCCTGATCGCCCCGCCGACCCTGATGCCCCCCGGCGTGCTGGACTTCGGCTGCGAGCTTTACGACGACATGAAGAAGGGCCTCGAAGGCGCCGATGTGGTGATGATGCTGCGCCTGCAGAAGGAGCGGATGGACGGCGGCTTCATCCCCTCGGAACGCGAATACTACCACCGCTACGGTCTGGACGCCGAGAAGCTCTCCTACGCCAAACCCGACGCCATCGTGATGCACCCAGGTCCCATGAACCGCGGGGTCGAGATCGACGGCGAGATCGCCGACGACATCAACCGCAGCGTCATCCAGGAGCAGGTCGAGATGGGCGTCGCGGTACGGATGGCTTGCATGGATCTTCTGGCCCGCAACTTGCGGGCAGAGCGGGGCCGGGCGGCGGTCGGGGTGATGGTGTGAAAAAGCCGATGTCCGACGCAAGGATGAGCGGCATGGTCGCCACGGCGGCCTTGCTGGTGATCTTCGCGATCACCGGGCTGGTGGTCTGGTGGGGGAGCTGAGGGTGGGGACGGCAAAGTGACAGCGCTTGGAAAACTTACCCGAATTACCAACCTGAGAAGTGTCTGGACTGATGAGGCCCGCGACTTCACGCCTTGGCTCGCGCGGCGGGAAAATCTCGCAATCCTATCGGATCATCTGGGCCTCGGTGCAGAAGGTCTGGAGCTGGAAGCCGTCGAGAAATTTGTCGGTCCATATAAAGCTGACATTCTTTGTAGGGACACCACATCGAACAGCTGGGTCCTCATTGAAAACCAGCTCGAGAAAACCGATCATTCACATCTTGGACAGATCCTGGTTTATGCGGCGGGGCTGGATTGCAAGACAGTAATTTGGATTTCGAAATCAGTTACTCCGGAACACAAGATCGCTGTGGAATGGCTTAACCGTATGGCGTCCGATGGAACATCCTTTTACGCCTTGGAAATAGAACTGTGGCGCATTGATGAATCCCCGGTGGCGCCTAGTTTCAACACTGTCGTACGACCGAGCGATCCCGCCCGGCAAGCAGAATCAGCAAAAACTGGACTCGTCGAAGGCGAACTTACGGAAGCACGTCAAATGCTTTTCGAATATTGGCAGGGATTTGAATCCTTGCTGGCGAGGCGACATTCACCTGTTCGACCGGTCTCAGCTGCAACGCAAAACTGGCTGACACACAGTATCGGCAAATCAGGCGTGAATCTCAATACGCTGCTCAATAGAAAGCACAACTGGGTGCGAACGGGACTATACTTGCAGGGCGCAAAGGCGCACGGATTCTTTTTGCAATTGCAAGAACTGCGACCGCAAGTGGAAGCTTCGCTGGGCTATGCGCTGGAATGGAATGATGCTGCGAATATTGAGCGGCAGATTTTCATTACCAAGGAATATCCCGACGTAAGCGATCGTCAGAGCTGGCCGGATCAGCACGAATGGTTAGCCAAGCACATCGAAGATTTTCATCGTACTTTCCACGATGTTGTGCGTGGCTTGAAATAGGTGGGGCGGACAACAAATTGACCCTCCACATCTCCATTATCCGCCTGATCGACGCTGAGGCGGGCCGGGTTCTGTCGGGGCGACTGCACCTTTGCTGGCAAGGACACCCCGCATGACCCTCGCGCGACCGAACACCGACTGGAGCGGCCTTCTGGACCCGGGCGAGACCCTGCTTTGGCAGGGGCGGCCCGATGCCGGGCTGGCCTTCGGGCTTGGTCATCTGCTGCGAATCCTGCGCTCCCTCGTCATGCTGCGCCTGTTCCTCTATCTGCTGGCGCGCTTGCAGACCAGCATCGCCAGCTACTGGGATGTCCGGCTGATCGTGCTTTTCGTCTTCTTCCTGCCGGTGCCGCTGGATCTGGTGGCGTCGATGATCCGGCGGTCGCAGCAAAGCTATGCGCTGACCACATCGCGCGCGCTGATCCGCACCCGGCTTGGCCCCTTTGGCCAGAGCCTGCGGTCCTACCCGATGACGCCCGACATGCCCCTGACGCTGCTGCAGGGCCCGCGCCATGCCAGCCTGCTCTTCGCCCCTGCGCCGAAATGGTACAGCGGCCTGATCACCACGCCCGCCGCCCCGGGGTTCGAGCGCATCGGGGATGCGACCTCGGTCTACGCCCTGATGCGGCAGGTTCAGAAGGACACCAGATGACCCTCCACCTCACCAATGCCCGCCTGATCGACCCCGAGGCGGAGAGGCAGTCGTCAGGCGGAATGGTTGCAACAGCGGCCTTGCGGGTGACGTTCGCGATCACCGGGCGTGTGGTCTGGTGGGGGCATTGAGGGTGGCAGTCGAGGTGCTGAACTCTGATACGCATTCCCTCTGGGCGCCCTATCTTGAATCCGGCGAGAGCCTGCGCTGGACAAGCAGACCCAGTGCTGCGCCTGCGCTTCCGATTGGCAACGAGGTGATTGGGCTTGCGGGCGCTTTTGCTGCGACCGGCACCGGGATTTTGTTGTTAACTCTGGGCGTCAGGACGACCGGTGCAAGCGGGGAGCATCAGCCGCTGCCGTCGTGGTTTGGCTGGGCCTTCTTACTATACGGCCTGATGTATGGCATTGTTCCCGTGATCTGGTCCTCTTGGCGACGTTGGAACACGCGTTATGCCTTGACAGATACACGCGCCCTGATCCTTGAACGCAGCCTCGGCATTCTCTCCCTGAAGAGTTGGAAAATATCCGCCCTCCGCGCGATGGAGCTGAACTTGGGCTGGCGACGCTCGCTCTGGTTTGAAAGATCGAGAGGTGGAATCATGTCACGCAGCCAAGGCAGAAACATCGGCTTCGACATGATCCCCGACGCCGAAGCCGTTTACCGCCTGATCCTAAATATCCAAAGGGATGCCAAATGACCCTCCACCTCACCAATGCCCGCCTGATCGACCCCGAGGCGGGGACGGATACGATTGGCACCCTGACCCTGCAGGACGGGCTGATCGTGGCGCGCAATGGACCTGAGCCTGCGGGGGCGGAGGTGTTTGATTGTGGCGGCCTGTGTCTGGCGCCCGGCATCGTCGATTGGGGCGTTAAGATCGGCGAGCCGGGGGAGCGGCACAAGGAAAGCTTCCGCTCGGCAGGGATGGCGGCGGCGGCGGGCGGGGTGACGACGATCATCGCCCGGCCCGATACCGCCCCTGCGATCGACACGCCCGAAACGCTGGAATTCGTCACCCGGCGCGCGGCGGAATCTGTCGTGCGGATCAGGCATATGGCGGCGCTGACCAAAGGTCGCGGCGGCGATGAGATGACCGAGATCGGCTTTCTTCTGGATGCCGGGGCGGTGGCCTTCACGGATGTCTTCCATGTCTCGACCAACACCAAGGCGCTGGGCCGGGCGCTGACCTATGCGCGCGCGCTCGGCGCCCTCGTGGTGGGCCACCCGCAGGAGCCGGGGCTTTCGGCCGGGGCTGCCGCGACCAATTCGAAATTCGCCTCGCTGCGCGGCCTGCCCGGCGTGCATCCGATGGCGGAGCGGATCGGGCTGGACCGTGACCTCGGCCTCGTCGAGATGACCGGGGTCAGGTATCACGCCGATCAGATCACCACGGCGCGGGCGCTGCCCTCGCTTGCCCGGGCCAAGGCCAATGGGCTGGATGTGACGGCGGGTGTCTCGATCCACCACCTGACGCTGAACGATTATGACGTGGGCGATTACCGGACCTTCTTCAAGCTGACCCCGCCCTTGCGGAGCGAGGAGGACCGGCTTGCCATGGTGCAGGCGGTGGCCGAGGGGGCGATCGACGTCATCGCCTCGTTCCACACCCCCGCCGACGAAGAAAGCAAACGCCTGCCCTTCGAGGAGGCGGCTTCCGGCGCCGTGGGCCTGCAGACCCTGCTGCCTGCCGCGCTGCGCCTGGTGCATTCGGGCGACATGGACCTGCCGACGCTGTGGCGCGCCTTGTCGCTGAACCCGGCCAACCGGCTGGGCCTGCCGCAGGGCCGGCTGGCCGAGGGGGCGCCGGCGGATCTGGTGCTGTTCGACCCCGATGCGCCCTTCGTGCTGGACCGGGCGAAGCTGCTGTCCAAGTCAAAGAACACGCCCTTTGACCTGATGCGGATGGAAGGTAAAGTGCTGGCCACCTGGGTGGCGGGCGTTCAGGTTTTTGGGGGCTGAGGATGCCGTTATTCGTGACACCGCCGCTGGTTCTGGTTCTGGTGGCTTTGGGGGCCTATCTTCTGGGCTCGGTGCCCTTCGGCATCGTCATCACAAGAGCGCTGGGGCTTGGCGATCTGCGCAAGATCGGCTCGGGCAATATCGGTGCCACCAATGTGCTGCGCACCGGCAACAAGGGGGCGGCGCTCGCGACCCTGCTGCTGGACGCGGGCAAGGGCGGCATCGCGGTGGCGCTGGCCCGTCTGGTGGCGGGCGAGGATGCCGCACAGGTCGCGGCCCTTTGCAGCTTTCTCGGCCATCTGTTCCCGGTCTGGCTGGGCTTCAAGGGCGGCAAGGGGGTGGCGACCTTCCTTGGCACCATGATCGTGCTGGACTGGCGCGTGGGGCTTGCCGCCTGCGCGACCTGGGCGGTGACCGCCGCCATCTCGCGCATCTCCTCGCTGTCGGCCTTGGTCGCGGCGGCGCTGTCGACCCTGTGGCTGATGGTGTTCCGCGACGGGCAGATGCTGCTGCTGACCGTGGCGCTGACCGTGCTGATCTACTGGAAACACTGGCCCAACCTGGAGCGGATCAAGGCCGGGACAGAGCCGAAGATCGGCCAGAAGAAGTAAACCGGTCGCCTGTCGCCGCGGCGGGGGACTGTCTGCCCCCCGCGCCCCCCGAGGATATTTCCATCGGGTGAATGGAAAGAGACGGTCAGAGGCTGGAGGCGGCGTAGATCGGGGCGAGCGAGCCTTTCCAGTCGCCGTTGTAGAGGTCAAGCCAGCGGTCGGCCTGGGTCTTTTCGGTGGCAAGCGACTGCACCAGCGGGGCGAGGAAGCGTTCTTCGTCAAGCTTCCTTGCCGCGAGGCCGGCGTGGCTCAGCCCCACGGCGGCGCGGGCGAGGTCGAGGATCTTCACGCCGTTCGCCTCGCCCTGCAGGGCCGAGACCGAGGCCGCGACGCGCAGGCCCTCGCGGGTTTCAGCATCGAAGCCCTTGACCAGATCCCAGGCGGCATCCAGCGCCGCATCGTCATACATCAACCCGATCCAGAAGGCGGGCAGCGCGTTGATATGGGCCTGATCACCACAATCGGCGCCGCGCATCTCGATGTATTTCTTGACGCGGGCCTCGGGGAAGACGGTGGTCATATGGTCGGCCCAGTCCGACAGGGTCGGCTTTTCGCCGGGCAGCGCGGGAAGCTTCCCAGCGAGGAAATCGCGGAAGCTCTGGCCCAAGGCGTTGATATATTTGCCGTCGCGGTAGACGAAATACATCGGCACATCCAGAACCCAGTCGACATAGGCCTGAAAGCCGAAATCGCCCTCGAAGGCGAAGGGCAGCATGCCGGTGCGCGAATTGTCCAGACCGCGCCAGATGCGCGAGCGCCAGGATTTGTGGCCGTTCAGCTTGCCGTCAAAGAAGGGCGAGGAGGCGAAAAGCGCCGTCGCCACCGGCTGCAGGGCCAGCGCCACGCGCAGTTTCTTGACCATGTCGGCCTCGGAGGCGTAGTCGAGGTTCACCTGAACCGTGCAGGTCCGGTACATCATCTGGGTGCCATGGGTGCCGACGCGCCCCATGTAGTCGGTCATCAGCCGGTAGCGACCCTTGGGCATCACCGGCATCTCGGTGGCGCTCCACTCCGGTGCGGCGCCGATGCCCATGAAGCCCACGCCCATCGGCTCGGCCAGGGCGCGCACCTCGTCGAGGTGGTTCTGCAGCTCGGCCGCCGTCTCGTTCAGGTTGGCCACGGCCGCGCCCGACAGTTCGAACTGGCCGCCCGGCTCCAGCGATATATTGGCGCCATTGCGGGTCATGCCGATGATGTTGTCGGCCTCGCGCACCGGGGTCCAGCCGAAGCGCTGTTCCAGCCCGGCGAAGAGGGCCGAGATCGACCGATCACCTGCATAGGGCAGCGGCGCATGGCTGTCCTTGAGGTAGCCGAATTTCTCATGCTCGGTGCCAATGCGCCATTCCGCCTTGGGCTTGTTGCCCGAGGCGAGGAGTTCGGCCAGTTGATCGAAGCTTTCGATGGTCCCGCCACCGGATTGGGGTATCGACATCAGGCAGCACCTTTCGCAGCGGCATGTTCAGAGCGCCAAGACCTGTCGTGACTGGCGCGGCAAGTCAAGGGAGGGCAGAGTGGCAGGGCGCATCCATCATGAAACTTCATGGACAAATTTCAACGCGCAACGCGATCCGCCCCCGCTCTCACGGGCGCGTCAGTCTGGAGCCCGATTGTTTCCGCCATATGACACGGGTTTCCGCCGCCAGCGCCAGGGCGGTTTCCTGCAGGCCGGTCGGTTGCAAGGCCTCGACAAGGGCGGCGGTGTCCATGCCGGGCAGGCCGGCGAAGGCGTCGAAGAGCCGGTCCGAGCCTGCCGCATCGACCGGGATCAGCAGGGCCTGGCCATCGGCCTGCTTCAGCCGCCACATCCTCTTGCCGCGCAGGGCCAGAAGCCGAATCTCGACCAGTTCGTCAAGGCTGAGGTAGCCGCCCAGCTCGGGCCCAAGGTAGCCGACCTGCGCCTCGTCCAGCTCCACCAGCCCCGGCGCGCCGACCTTCTGGGCAAAGCGGGCCCGGCGCAGGGCGCCCACGGTCAGGGCCACGCCAAGCGCGGCGACGATCAGGCCCAGCGGCAGCAGAAGATAGCCGCCCAGCGCCGCGATCCACAGCCCCAGCGCCACGACGGCGGCCGCCGCCAGCGCCTCGCGGTAGCGGCGCAGAAGATCGGTGATTTCGGGGCGGATCAGCCAGCGGGGTTCAGACATGGATCACCTGTGGAGACTCCAGAAGCAAAAGCGCCCAGTCGCCGATCTGGCGAAAGCCCAGCGCCTGATAGGCGCGGCTGGCCGCCGGATTGGCCGCGAAGAGGATGGCGGCACTGGCCCCTGCGGCGCGGGCCTCCTGCAGGTGCAGGGCGAGGGCGCGGCGGGCATGGCCCCGCCCGCGCAGCGCCGGCGGGGTATAGACGCCGCCAACCTGCACCATGTCCGGCAGACGGGCGTTGAAGCCCGACATGGCCAGCGGCACATCGCCCTCGATCAGGCAGATATGGCTGTCGGCCTGCAGATAGCGGCGATAGCGTTCTTCCACCTCGACCTCGGCGCGGGCGGGCGGGGTGGCCAAAGCCTCGACCATGTAGTCGCGGATCCAGGTCCGGATCACCTCTGCCGGCGCCTGAGCGAGGGGCACGATCCGCCCCGGCCCCTCGGGCATGTGCAACGCGGCCAGATCGAGCCGGTAATGCGGCTCGTCGCGGTCCAGGGTGGCGGGGGCTTCGGCAAGGTTGGCCGCCTGCGACAGGCCGCGCACCCAGGCCCGCGGGCCGATGAGGCCGATCACCTTGCGCCCGGCCAGCGCCCCGGCGGCGGCGGCATAGTCCTGCGAGGGCAGGACCGGCATCACCATGCCGGCCTCGCTCTGGCAGAGCAGATCGCTGATCTGCCCGCCCTGCCGGGAAATCCAGAAGCGCACCGCCAGGTCATGCCCACCCGCCATGCCGTAATGCCGCAGGTTGCTGAGCGGGAACATCGCCACCGCGGCGCGGGGTGCCAGGAAGGCCTCGATCTCGGCACGGTCGGCGCTTGTGGCGGGGATCACAGCCAATCTCCCAGCGTGGTCTGCCAGATCGTCAGGGCCGCCACCGCCGCCGTATCGGCGCGCAGGATGCGCGGGCCGAGGCTGACCGGCGTCACGAAGGGCAAAGCGGCGAGTTTCGCCCGCTCTTCGGGGGAAAAGCCGCCCTCGGGGCCGATCAGGATGGCCCAGGGTCCGGGGTCCGCGCCGGATGCCGCCTGCAAAAGCGCGGCGCGTCCCGCCAGCCCCTCATCCGCCCAGAGGATGCGGCGGCTGGCATCCCAGCCCGCCAGAAGCTTGTCGAGCGGGATCAGATCCGCCACCGGCGGCACATAGGTCGCCTCGCATTGCTCGGCCGCCTCGATGGCATGGGCGCGGAGTTTATCCTCGCGCACCCTTTCGTTGGTGTAGCGGGTCTGCACCGGGATCACCCGGGCCGCCCCCATCTCCACCGCCTTTTCCACGATGAAATCGGTGCGCGCCTTCTTGATCGGGGCAAAGAGCAGCCAGAGGTCGGGGGGTGCCACCAAGGGCGCCGAGGGCGCGGTGCAGCGCAGGATGCCGTTCCGCTTGGCCGCATGTTCCACCGCCGCCAGCCATTCGCCATCGCGCCCGTTGAACAGCCGCACCCGCGACCCCACCGCCAGACGCATCACGTTGAACAGGTAATTGGCCTCAGCCTCGCCCAAGGCCACGGGTTGCCCTGAAGCCAGCGCCTGATCTACATAGAGCCTGATTTTTGCCTCTTCCATGAAAGCGAACCTATGTCCGCGATGCCGCAAATGCCAGAGGGCCAGAGGGTCGCCGATGCGCCCAAGGACAATTGGGTCGATCTTTATGCACCGCTCTGGACCAGGCCCTATCTGCGGCTCAGCCGGGCCGACCGGCCGATCGGCACCTGGCTTTTGCTGATCCCCTGCTACTGGGGGATCGCGCTGGCCGCGCTGGAGACCGGGTTTCGCGCCTGGGACATCTGGCTGGTGATCGGCTGCGCGCTCGGGGCGTTCCTGATGCGCGGGGCGGGCTGCACCTGGAACGACATCACCGACCGCCATATCGACGGCGCGGTGGCGCGGACCCGCAGCCGGCCCCTGCCCTCGGGTGCTGTGACGGTGAAGGGCGCGCTGGTCTGGATGGTGCTGCAGGCGCTGCTGGCGGCGCTGATCCTTTTGACCTTCAACGGGCTTGCAATCGGGCTCGGGGTCGCCTCGCTTGCGCTCGTTGCGATCTATCCCTTTGCCAAGCGCTTCACCTGGTGGCCGCAGGTCTTTCTGGGCCTGGCCTTCAACTGGGGCGCGATCCTGGTCTTTGCCGCCCATGCCGGCCGGGTCGATGCCGCCTCGGTGGCGCTTTACGCGGCGGGGATCGTCTGGACGCTCTATTACGACACGATCTATGCCCATCAGGACCGCGAGGATGATGCCCTGATCGGGGTCAAATCCACCGCGCGGCTCTTTGGCGAGAACAGCCGGGCCTGGCTCTGGGGCTTTGTCGTGGCCACCGTCGGCCTGATGACGCTGGCGGTGATCCTCGCCCTGCGGTCCGGGGGCAGCGTGATCAGCCTCGGTCTGGCGCTTCTCGGCCTCTGGGCCTTTGGCTGGCACATGACGCTGCAGATGCGGCGGCTCGACATCGACGATCCGGCCTCTTGCCTGAAAACCTTCCGCGCCAACCGCGACGCCGGCCTTCTGGTTGCGCTGTTTCTTGCCGTGGCGGCGGCTGTTTGATTGAACCACCCCGGCCAAGCGTCTAAGCATCGCGGACTGAGTTTGGAGTCGTTTATTGGCCGATCTTCCCTCCCCCGACCTGAAGCCTGCTGCCGCCAAGCCCCCGATTTCGGCCGGGCTTGTGGCGGCATTGGCCTTTGCGGGGGCCACGGCGCTGGCGCTTCTGGCGGGCTGGACCCTGGCGCAGGTGGTCGAGGACCGCACCGCCGAGGTGATCCGGACCAAGATGCTGACGGCGGGTTACGAATGGGCGCAGGTGCAGACCGATGGGCTGATCGTCTCCCTCTCCGGCACCGCCCCGACCGAAGCGCTGCGCTTTGCCGCGATGAATGTCGCGGGCAGCGTCGTCGATTCCGGCCGCCTGCAGGACGGGTTCGAGGTCGAGCCCGCCAAGGTCGTGGCCCCACCGCGCTTTTCGGTCGAGATGCTGCGCAATGACGATGGCGTGCAGCTGATCGGCCTTCTGCCCGACGGCTCCGACCGCGGCACCCTGACCGATGCGGCAGAGGCGCTCAAATCCGCCCATGCGCCGATGGACATGCTGGAAACCGCGAGCTACCCCGCCCCCGATGGCTGGGAGGAGGCCCTGGCCTTCGGCGTCACCGCGCTGGAGCTTTTGCCGCGGTCCAAGATCTCGGTCTCGGCCGAGGGGGTGACCATCGTCGCCATCGCCGCCTCGGACACCGAAAAGCGCCGGTTCGAGGCCGCCCTGTCGCGGGCCGCGCCGAAGGGGTTGAAGGTTACAACCGAAATCTCCGCGCCGCGCCCGGTGCTGACGCCCTTCACCCTGCGCTTCGTGATCGACGGGCGCGGCGCGCGGTTCGATGCCTGCTCGGCCGATACCGAGGCGGCGCAGGCCCGGATCATTGCCGCGGCAGAGGCGGCCGGTGCCAAGGGCACCCTGTCCTGCACCATCGGCATGGGCGTGCCCAGCCCCTCCTGGTCCGAGGCGACGACGCGGGCGATTGCGGCGGTGGCTGCGATGGGCACCGGCACGGTGACCTTTTCGGATGCCGATATCACCCTGCTCGCCGGGGATGAGGTGACCCAGGCCGCCTTCGACCGCGCGGTGGGCGAATTGCGCGCCGGCCTGCCGGATGTCTTCTCGCTGGATGCGCGGATGCCGGAAAAGGCCCAGGTCGCGGCGGGGCCGGTGGAATTCACCGCAAGCCTCGATGCCAAGACCCATAGGGCCGAACTGCGCGGGCGTCTGGGCGACGACCGGATGCAGGCCGCCGTGGCGAGCTTTGCCAAGGCGCGCTTCGGGGTGGACAAGGTCTATGTCGCCACGGTGCTGGACCCTGCCCTGCCCGATGGCTGGACCGAAAGGGTGCTGGCCGGGGTGCAGGCGCTGTCCAGCCTCGACAGCGGCAAGGTCCTGGTGCGCACCGACACGGTCGAGGTCTCGGGCGTCTCGGGGCAGAAGACCGCGACGGACACGATCTCGCAGCTCTTGGCCGACAAGCTGGGCCAAGGCCAGACCTACAAGGTCGATGTCAGCTACGACAAGGTGCTGGACCCGATGGCGGGCCTGCCGACGCCGCAGGAATGCCTGGAGCGGGTGCAGGCGGTGCAGGCCAGGCAGAAGATCGCCTTCGACCCCGGCTCGGCCGAGCTTGACGCCGCCTCGGGTGCGGTGATGGACGGGCTGGCGCTGGCCTTCAAGAACTGCGGCCCGATCCGGATCGAGATCGGCGGCCATACCGATGCGCAGGGTTCGGCCCAGGGCAACCTCGCGCTCAGCCAGGCGCGGGCCGAGGCGGTCCTCGTGGCCCTTCAGGGCCGCCAGGTCGATGTCTCGGGGATGCGGGCCGACGGCTATGGCGAGGGCGTGCCGATCGCCGACAATGGCACCGAAGCCGGGCGCGAGGCGAACCGGCGGATCGAATTTACCCTGATCGACCAGGCCAGTGGCGCCGCACCGGGGCAAGGCGCGGAAGAGGCCAAGGGCCTGGCCTCGCTCTTCCCGAAATCGACCCCGCCCGCCGGCCCCGTGGTGCAATTCCCCGGGATCAAGCCCGCCGATGCCGCAGGCAAGACCGGCGCCACGGCGGGGGATGCGGGGGGCGAAACCTCGGCCGATGGCAAGCCCCTCGCCCCCGACCAGCCGACCATTCACCCCAAGCCCCGACCCTCCAAATGAATCCGGTGCTTGACGCGGCAACCTGCTCTGCGCAGACGTGTTGAAACCTTCAGACAGGCCCAAGTCATGAACCGCATGCAACTGACCATCGCCACCGCCGTGATCCTGCTTCTGGCCTTTGCCTTCGGCTGGTTCGCCTATTGGCTGTTGCACCGCTTCACCCGCGTCGCCGGCGGTGACGTGGCCGAGATGGACCGCCTCGCCCAGGCCCTGCACGAGGCCGAAGAGGCCCGCGACCAAGCGATCATGTACCTGGAACAGCGCGAGGCCGAGCTGATGGGCCAGATCGCCCAGACCGAGGCGGAGCTGAAGGCGACGATGGAGGGCCTGCGCGAGGCCCGGGCCGAAACCGACGAGATGCGCAATTACATCGAGCGGATCCAGGCCAAGGGCTGAACCGCGCCTTGCGGCTTGTCAGCCCGTTGGCGGAAGCGGGGGCCAGCCCCCGCACCCCCGGGATATTTTTGCCAAAATGAAAGGGGCAGAAAGCGGGCTCAGCGCTTGTCGTGCTGACCCAGTTTCGGCGCGGTGTGGTCCAGCGCGAGGCTGGCGCCCGAGAAACTCATCGGGCTGCGCACGCCGGGGATGCCGCCGGGATTGATCTGCAGGCCGCGTGAGATGACCTGCGGATCGGCGAAGACCTCGTCGAGGCTGTTGATCGGGCCTGCGGGCACGCCCTCGGCCTCGCAGGCGGCGAGGAGGTCAGTCTTCTTGAAGCGCAGGGTGGCCTCGGTCAGGCGGCGGGTCATCTCTGCCCGGTTGGCGATGCGCATTGCATTGGTGGCGAACTCCGCCGCCTCGGCCATCTCGGGCAGGCCGAGGAGTCCGCAAAGCCTGCGGTACTGGCCGTCATTGCCGGTGGCGAGGATGATCCAGCCATCGGCGCAATCGAAGACCGCATAGGGCGCGAGGTTGGGATGGGCATTGCCCATCTTCTGCGGCGCCGTCCCCGTGGCAAGGTAGTTCATCGCCTGATTGGCCATGATCGAGGTCGCCACGTCCATCAGCGCCATGTCGATGTGCTGGCCCTGGCCGGTGCGCCCGCGCTGCACCAGCGCCGCGAGGATCGCCGTGGCGGCATAGACGCCGGTGAAGACATCCGTCACCGCGACGCCGACCTTCTGCGGCTGGCCCTCCGGCTCTCCTGTCACCGACATGAGGCCCGCCATGCCCTGGATGATGAAGTCATAGCCGGCGCGATGGGCATAGGGCCCGGTCTGGCCGAAACCGGTGATCGAGCAATAGATGAGCTTCGGGTTCACCTTGCGCAGGCTTTCATAGTCGAGCCCGTATTTCGCCAGGCCCCCGACCTTGAAATTCTCG
Source organism: Rhodobacter sp. P1_C2 (assembly GCF_056406375.1). Classification (NCBI taxonomy): domain Bacteria; kingdom Pseudomonadati; phylum Pseudomonadota; class Alphaproteobacteria; order Rhodobacterales; genus Rhodobacter; species Rhodobacter sp. P1_C2. Next base: position 400,769 of record NZ_JBFUAG010000001.1, on the reverse strand, counting down.
ATCAGCACATCGGCATCGGCCACCATCTCGCGGACCATCGCCTGGCCCTCCGCCGTGCGAAAATCGCAGGTGACCGAGGATTTGCCCCGGTTGGTGGCGTAGAAATAGGCCGCCGAGACATCCTCGCCCTGCGTGATGAAAGGCGGGCCCCAGCGGCGGGTGTCGTCGCCCTCCGGTGCCTCGACCTTCACCACCTCGGCCCCCAGATCGGCGAGGGTCTGGCCCGCCCAGGGGCCTGCCAGAATCCGCGCCAGTTCGACGACCTTCACCCCCTCCAGCGGCGTCATCATTTACTTGGCAAGCTCGGCGTCGATGATCTTCTTCAGATCCTCGTAAGACATGTTGGGGTGCGTCGCGCCGTTGATGATGAAGGAGGGCGTGCCCTGGAAGCTGTCATTGGGGAAGGCCGTGGCCACGCTGGACTGGTAATGCGCCACCAGCGCCTCGGCCACCTTCTGGTCATGCAGGCAGGCGTCCACCGCAGCGCCATCCATCCCGGCGGTCAGGGCGATCTTCTTCAGGGCGGCCACCGCCTCGTTGATGTCCGAAGTGCCGGCCCAGTCGCGCTGCTTGTCATAAAGCATGTCGACCACGCCGATATAGCGCATCTCGCCGCCGCAACGCGCGACCATGGCACCGAGCAGGCCGTATTGGTCGAAATAGACCTCGTGATAGGTCAGCCGCACCTTGCCGGTGTCGATGTATTCGGCCTTGAGCTTGGGATAGACCTCGGCATGGAAATGCTCGCAATGCGGGCAGGTGAAGGAGAGGTATTCGGCGATCTGCACCTTGGCGTTCACATCACCGATGCCGTAATCCTGGATGGCCGCCGGGTCAGCCGCAGGCGCGGGCGTGGCGGGGGTCGTCGCATCGGGAGCCGGTGTCGTGGCTGCGGGCGCGGTCGTGTCTGCCCAGGCGCCGGACGTGGCAAGGGCGGCCACGCAGGAGGTCAGGGTCAGCAGGCTGCGGCGGGTCAGGGTCATCGTTTTTGGCCTTCCGTGGATGTGCGGCGAGTTAAAATGTTCTGCCCCAGCGTTTCAAGGGCGCTGCGCAGGGTTTCGTCATGAATCGGTTTGGCAAGGGTGGCGGCCTTTTCGGTCAGGACCGGGTCGGGCGCCTTGGCGGCGGGGGCGGCGCTGAAGGGCGTCTGCCCCTCGGCAAAGCCGGTGGCCGCCGTCTGGGTCAGGGTGATGCGCGAGATGGCGGCATAGCCGTAGGCCGCATTCACCCGCTCGATCAAGCGCGGCAGGCTCATCTGAACCATCGGCGCCTGGGCGGAGGAGACGAGCAGCGTCAGCGTCGCGCCAAAGCCTTCGCGGCCGTATTGCACCTTGACCGGGCGGGTGGCGCTGGCCATCTCGGGCCCGGCGATCTCGTCCCAATGGGTCAGCAGGCGGGCAACCGCAAAGCCGCGCGATTCGCCGGCGGCGCGGATGCGCTGGGTCAGAAGCTGCGCAGCCGGTTCGAACCCGCGCATCCGGCGGGTCGGGGTCGCATCCGGCGTCTGGGTCGTCTTTCGGGCCATCTGGTCCTGCTTTGCTCTTGCATCCATCTAAGCCTTGGGGCGGGGTGGCTGCCAGCATATTGCGGCAAGCGCGGGGATAAAGATTGCGTGACGTGAGGGTGAATGGCGGGGCGAATGGGGGTGTGAGCGCGGCGGATCTTCTGGCCTGGTACGACGCCCATGGCCGCGATCTGCCCTGGCGCGTGCGCCCCGAGGCCGCCGCCAGGGGGGAGCGGGCCGATCCCTACCGCGTCTGGCTTTCCGAGGTGATGCTGCAGCAGACCACCGTGGCGGCGGTGAAGGCCTATTACGCCCGCTTCACCACGCTCTGGCCCGATGTGGCGTCCCTGGCCGCGGCCGAGGATGGCGCGGTCATGGCCGAATGGGCGGGGCTTGGCTATTACGCCCGGGCGCGCAACCTTCTGGCCTGTGCCCGGGCCGTGGTGGAACGCCACGGCGGGGCGTTTCCCGCCGACCTCGCCGCCTTGCGCGCCCTGCCCGGCGTGGGCCCCTATACGGCGGCGGCGGTGGCTTCGATCGCGCATGGCCTCTCCGAGGTCGTGGTCGATGGCAATGTCGAGCGTGTCATGGCGCGGGTCTTTGCGATCGAAACCCCGCTGCCCGCCGCCAAGCCCCTTCTGGTGGCGGCAGCGGCGCGGATGACGCCCGCGCTGCGCGCCGGGGACTATGCCCAGGCGGTGATGGACCTCGGAGCGACGATCTGCACCCCGCGCTCGCCCGCCTGCGGCATCTGCCCCTGGATGGCGGGCTGTCAGGCGCGCGCGCTTGGGATCGCCGCCGAACTGCCGCGCAAGACGCCCAAGGCCGCCAAGCCGACGCGGCAGGGCAAGGTCTGGGTCGGCCGCCGTGCCGATGGCGCGATCCTTTTGGAGCGGCGGGAGGGGCGCGGGCTTCTGGGCGGCACGCTCGGCTTTCCCGGCACCGGCTGGGACGGGTCCGAGGCCGGGGCCCCGGTGCCCGGCAACTGGGCCGAGGCGGGCGTCGTGCAGCACACTTTCACCCATTTCCATCTGGAACTGACCGTGATGCGCGCCGACCTGCCGCAGGACGCCTCCCCCACGCGCGGCGAATTCCTTGGTGCCAACGCATTTTCGCCGCAAGACCTGCCCAGTCTGATGCGCAAGGCCCATGCTGCGGCCTTCTGATCCTTGAGACCGCGCCGCAAGCCGCTACACTGCGGAAAACCGAGGTTGCCATGCCGCTGATCCCGCCCGAACAGGTCCGCAAGCTGGAAAGCGCCCTGCCCTTCTTCCTGTCGCTGGGCACGGTGCCGCTGGCGCTGATCGCCGTCGCCCATGGCGGCTGGACGGTGGTCCTGATGCCGCTTTACACATGGGGCCTCTACACCCTGCTCGACGCGATCCTCGGCCGCAACGAGGCCAATGCCGACCCCGAGACGCCCGAGGATGACCTCTTCTGGTACCGTCTGATCACCCTGGTCTGGTTCCCGGTGCAATTCGTGATGCTGCTGCTCCTGCTCTGGTATGTGCCGCAGGCGGGCAATCTGAACTGGGCCGAGAAGCTGGCGATCTTCTTCGGGCAAGGGGTGATGTCGGGCACCATCGGCATCGTCTATGCCCATGAGTTGATGCACCAATCCGACCGGCTGGAGCGTTGGCTGGCCGATCTTTTGCTGGCCTCGGTCCTCTACGGCCATTTCCGCTCCGAACATCTGAAGGTGCATCACCTCTACGTCGGCACCCCGCGCGACCCGGTGACGGCCCGCTATGGCGAGGGGTTTCACCACTATTTCTTCCGCGTGCTGCGGCAATGCCCGGTGTCGGCCTGGAAGGCCGAGGCCGCGATGCTGAAACGCCGCGGCAAGGCGCCGGTTTCGGCCGGCAACCCCTTCCTGCGCTACGCCCTGCTGCAGGCGCTGATGCTGGCGCTGGCCTTGGGCCTTGGCGGCTGGCAGGGGCTGGTGCTGTTCCTGTTTCAGGCCTTCATCGCCATCTGGCAGCTGGAGCTGACCAACTACGTCGAACACTATGGCCTGACCCGGCGCCATCTGGGCGAGGGCCGCTATGAACATGTCCGGCCCTGCCATTCGTGGAACGCAAGCCACAAGGCCTCGAACTGGCTGCTAATCAACCTGCAGCGCCATTCCGACCACCATTACAAACCCGACCGCCGCTTTCCCCTGCTGCAGACCCATGGCGAGGCCGAGGCGCCGCAGCTGCCCTATGGCTATCCGGTCATGGCCGGGCTGGCGCTGGCGCCGAAATACTGGCGCCGGGTGATGAACCGCCGGGTGCGCGCCTGGAGGAAGCAGTTCTACCCCGATATCGAGGACTGGACGCCCTATGTCACCGGCGAGACCCCGATGCCCAAGGGCGCCCCCTGAGGCCGAAGGGCGGGCGGGCTGCAAGGCCGGAGCCTCCGGCGGGGATATTTGGATCTGGATGAAGGACAAGGAAAAGCCCCGCCACGCGCAGGGCATGGCGGGGAAGTGGCTCTGCAGGCGGACCGCAGAGCAGGCGTTCGAATGCTGTTGAGGCGTGTAGGATGGGCAATCTGCCCATCTAACCGGAAGGGTCAGTGCTTGCGGGCATCGTCCGGCTGGGCGTCGGCTTCCATCTCGGCGCGGATCTGCTGGCGCAGGATGTCGATCGGGATCATCTTGCCGTCGCGCTTGAAGTGCCAATAGGTCCAGCCGTTGCAGGAGGGCGCGCCTTCGAGATGCGCCCCGACCTGGTGGATCGAGCCCTTGACGTCATTGCCGACCAGCGTGCCATCCGGGCGCACCTTGGCGATGTGGCGCGAGCCGACCGAGAACAGCTCTTCCCCCGGGCGCAGCATGCCGCGTTCGACGACCTGGCCGAAGGGCACCCGCGGCTCGGCGCGTTTCGATCCGGTGGTCTCCAGGCTTGAGGCATCCAGACGGCGCACCCGGTCGATGCGGTCCTGTGCTGCGCGGCGGTAGGCCTCTTCCCGCTCCAGCCCGATGAAATCGCGGCCGAGCATCTTGGCCACGGCGCCGGTGGTGCCGGTGCCGAAGAAGGGGTCGAGGATCACATCGCCCGGATTGGTCGTGGCCACGATGATCCGGTGCAGCAGGCTTTCCGGCTTCTGCGTCGGATGCGCCTTGTCGCCGTTTTCGTCCTTCAGCCTTTCGTGCCCGGTGCAGATCGGCAGCACCCAGTCCGACCGCATCTGCACGCCGTCGTTGAGGGCCTTCAGCGCCTCGTAATTGAAGGTGTATTTGCTGGCCTCATCCCGGCCGGCCCAGATCAGCGTCTCATGCGCATTGGTCAGGCGCTTGCCGCGGAAGTTCGGCATCGGGTTCGACTTGCGCCAGACCACGTCGTTCAGCATCCAGAAACCCTGGTTCTGCAACTCGGCGCCGACGCGGAAGATGTTGTGATAGGAGCCGATCACCCAGATCGCCCCGTTCGGCTTCAAAAGCCGGCGCGCGGCGGCCAGCCAGTCGCGGGTGAAGGCGTCATAGCTCGCAAAGCTGGAGAACTGGTCCCAATGGTCATCGACCGCATCCACCAGGCTGTTGTCGGGCCGGTGCAGATCGCCCTTCAGCTGCAGGTTATAAGGCGGGTCGGCAAAAATCAGGTCGATCGACCCGGCCGGAAGCGACCGCATCAGCTCGATGCAATCGCCAGCCAAAATCTGGTTGCGCGGAAGCGCCACCGTTTCCGGTGGTTTTGTCTTGGTCGCCATGTCTGCCCTCAATTCCTGCGGCGTTGATCACCGCTAGTTGATGACAGTGTGAGTCATCGGCGATTCGTCGTCAAACTCTTTTTGAATCAAGCACTTAGAGAAATATCTTGATACAAGATGTTGTGGACGGGCTTGAACGAACGCCTATGCCAAGGGGTGACCCCCAAATCTAGAAGCGCCTTTTTATGGGCCGGTGAAGGGTATCCGGCGTTGGTTTCCCAGCCATATCCGGGGTGCTGTTGCGCCAAATCCACCATGATCCGATCCCGCGCCACCTTGGCCACGATCGAGGCCGCCGCGATCGACAGCGACCGCGCATCGCCCTTCACGATCGCCTCCGCCCGGCCCTTCAGCCCGCGCGGAATCTTGTTGCCGTCGATCAGGCAATGGTCGGGCGCAAGGGCCAGTCCGGCCACCGCGCGCTCCATCGCCAGAAGGCTTGCCTGCAGGATGTTGAGGGAGTCGATCTCCTCCACCGTGGCATGGGCGATGGAAACCTCGGCCACCTCGGCCAGTTCCGCGGCGAGGGCCTCGCGCCGGGCCAGGCTGAGCGTCTTGCTGTCGCGCAGGCCCTGCGGGATGCGGTCGGGGTCCAGCACCACGGCCGCGGCGGTGACCGGGCCGGCAAGCGGGCCGCGGCCCACCTCGTCGATGCCGCAGATGCGGATCAGCCCGCGCGCCCGGGCTGCGGATTCGAAAGCGTCATCAGGCAGATACACCGGCACGGCAAACCCCAGATCCGGGCCCGGCGGTAGGGTTTCCCGGCCAAACCGGCCCCCATCCTGCCTTTCGGGCGTTGAAACCCCCGTTGGAGAGGCCATGTCACACGGCTGATATTGAATAGCAGCGCGCTTGCACGCAAGGTGATGCGAAGAAGCGGAGAACGCCAATGAGCAGATTTTATCCGAGTCGCGTCCTGATCGGGGCCATCCTGGCCCTTCTCCTTGCCTGTCCGGCAAGCGCGGAATGCTATGTCGACTACAAGGCCAAACAGGACAATCCCCTGCGCCTCGCCTATGGGGTCAGCCAAGTCAGCGACGGGGCCTGCGGCAAGCCGAGGGAGGCGCATAACGAACTGGCGCCGCGCCTGGCCGCCGATGGCTGGACTTTGCTGAAGATTCTGTCGAGTTTCGGCCCCGAGGGCCTGCAAGAAAGGAAAGCGAGTGCCGGAGACTTCTTCCTCCGTTACTGACAGCCTGCGCGCGGGAAACCGCGTCGTGGCCTTCGGAATCGCGGCGATTGTTCTGATCCTTCTGGCGGCGGCGGTCTTCCTGTTTGTCAGCCTGCCCGATGCCGATGCCTTCAACCGCCAGGTTGAACAGCTGTTCGTCGACAACAACGACCTGACCTCGGGCGCCGAGATCAAACTGCTGGAGATCCTGGCCCAGTCCGGCACCAGCTTTGCCGAGGTGCTGAAAAGCTACCGTTTCGTCATCTTCGTGCTTCTGGCCTTTTCCACCGCGCTGCTGATCGCGACGCTGGTGTTTCTGGTCACCATCATCAGCCTCAACCGCCGCATCTCGGCGATCCAGAAATCCGGCATCCAGGTCGCCACCATGACGATCAGCCGCGAGGCGCGGGCGGTCTATATCAACGATCTGGAGTTTCACCTGACCGAGGCGGCGCTGGAAACCCTGGCCGTCCTCGCCGAGGCGCGGCTGGATGACGAGGTGCTGACCGGCGCCCAGATCGAGGCGGTGATCTCCGGCCGCAACGAGGCCGATTGCGACGAGGCCGCCGGCGCCACCCGCATCAAGCGCCTGCGCGACACCCTGGGCAACCAGCTGGTCTCAGAGCTTCTGGTCAAGACCGTGGCCCGGCGCGGCTATATGCTGGCCGTGGGCAAGGACGTCATCAAGATGGTCTGAGGCCCGCCCGCACGCTGTGGCGGGATGAAAGGTGCTATGCTGGCCTCCGGCGGAAGGTGCGGCGCGCCGTTATCCCGATTCGGGCCGTCCCGGACCTGTCCGCCCAAACTCGGGGAGGAGTTCGGACATGGAAACACACAAGGGCACCTGCTTTTGCGGGGCGGTCGAGGTGACGGTCACCGGCGCGCCGGTCGGCATGGGCTATTGCCACTGCGCCTCGTGCCGGTCGTGGTCGGCGGGGCCGGTCAATGCCTTCACCCTCTGGCCCAAGGGCGCGGTCAGCGTGACCAAGGGGCAGGAGCTGCTCGGCAGCTTTGCCAAGTCGCCTAATTCGGTGCGGCAGTTCTGCACCCGATGCGGCGGGCACCTGATGACCGATCACCCGCAATGGGAGGTGACCGATGTCTATGCCGCGACCCTGCCCAGCCTGACCTTCGTGCCCGGGGTGCATGTGAACTATGCCGAGGCGGTCCTGCGCATCAAGGACGGCCTGCCCAAGATGCGCGACTTCCCCGCCGAGCTGGGCGGCAGCGGCGCGGTCATGGCGGAATAGGCCGCTCTTCAGGCCTTGTCGCGCACCTTCAGGGCCGAGCCGACCGAGAAGACCTCGAACCGGCTGATCTTGCGCAGAAGGTCGGACAGGCGCGAGGAGCCATAGGTGCGCGGGTCGAAATCGGGGTGCAGCTGGGTGATGGCCTGGCCCAGGTGGCCCAGCGAGTAATCGTCCTGATCGGGGTCGATCTTCTTCATCGCATCGAGGATGAAGGGGATCGCCTTGATCGGGGCCTCCTTGGTCGGGCTCGGCTCGGCGGCGGGTTCCGACCGGCCGGGGCGGCTCGGCTGCGGGGCGGCGTCCGAGCCGCTGACGATATTCTCGATCAGCACGAAGCGGTTGCAGACCTTGCGCAGGGATTCGGGCGTCTTGGCCTCGCCGATGCCAATGACCTGCAAGCCGTCCTCGCGGATGCGGGAGGCGAGCCGGGTGAAATCGCTGTCCGAGGAGACGAGGACAAAGCCATCGACCTTGCCGGCATGGAGGATATCCATGGCGTCGATGACAAGGCCGATGTCGGAGGCGTTCTTGCCCTTGGTATTGGCCGATTGCTGGTGCATGACCAGCCCGAGGTCGCGGGCCTGTTCCTTCCACTGGGTCAGGGCCTGTGACGACCAGTCGCCATAGACGCGCCGGACCGAGGGTTCGCCGAAGCTCGCGATCTCGTCCAGGATGGCGGAGGCATTGCGCGCAGTGACATTGTCCGCGTCGATCAGCACGGCCAGACGCGGCGCACGGCCCGCGATGGGGGAAAAGTCGCTCATGGGGAACTCCGGTTTTGTCCTTGATGCCTGAAAGAGGCTCCGGGGGAAAGGGAAGATGGGCAGATTGCCCATCCTACCGGCCAAGGGCGCGCCTGTGGCCGGCCTGCGCCTCCGGCGGGAGTATTTGGGCAAGGAGCAAATCGGTGGTTGGTAGGATGGGCAATCTGCCCATCTAACCGGCGATCAGCGCGGCCAGTCGGGCCTGAACTGCGCTCAGCGCCTGATCGGGCGCGATGCCCAGCAAGAGGCCGCGCTGACCGGCGTTGATCCAGACCTTCGCGGCCCCGGTCACCGAAGCCTCGATCGCGGTGGGCACCAGCTTTTTCTGGCCAAAGGGCGAGATGCCGCCGACCTTGTAGCCGGTCAGCTTCTCGGCCTTGGGCGGTGGCATCATCGCCGCCGCCTTGCCGCCGAAGGCCGCGGCCACCTTCTTCATCGACAGCTGGCGGTCCGAGGGGATGACGCAGCAGCAGGGCTTGCCATCGACCTCGACCATCAGGGTTTTCAGCGTCAGTCCGGGATCGAGGCCCAGCGCCTCGGCCGCGGCCAGCCCGACCGCCTCGGCGTTCGGGTCATAGTCATAAGGATGCAGCGTCACCGCCACGCCCGCCTGTTCAAGGGCCTTCAGCCCCGGTGTCGCAGCCATTGCCGCCTCGCCCGTTCAACCGGGGCCAGACTGGCGCGGCCCGGCGCGCGGCGCAAGGTCAGATCAGCTTGACCTGGGTTCCGACCTTGGCCATGCCGAAGAGCTCCTGGATATGTTCGTTGTAAAGCCCGATGCAGCCCGAAGAGGCCTGGCGCCCGATCTTGCGGGTGTCATGCGTGCCATGCACCCGGTAAGCCGGCCAGGAGAGATACAGCGCATGGGTGCCCAGGGGGTTGCCCGGCCCCGGCCCCACCACCGCCGGCAGGGTCGGGTCGCGGCGCAGCATGTCCTTGGTCGGCCGCCAGGTCGGGCCCACCACCTTCTCCACCACTTCCGTCATGCCGCGCCGGGTCAGATCCTCGGACAGGGGCACCGAGCAGGGGTAAAGCTTGTAGGTCACCCCATCCTCGCCCCAGTAATGCACCGCGCGCGAGGTCATGTCGGCCAGGATCACCCCATGCTGCAGGCTCGGGAAATGGTCCTGCCATTCCAGCGTCCGGAAGGAGGAGATATTGGCCCGCACATCCGCCTTCGCCCGCATCAGCCCCGGCGTGGCAAGGCCGGTGACGACGATCGCCCCCAGTCCGGTCAAGAGGCGGCGGCGATAGGGGTTTTGCGCGGTCATCGGTCTCTCCAGAAAAATCCGGGGATAAAAGACCCCGGATGGAGCGGCCCTGCAAATCACAATATTATGGGATATCCGGGGCTTGAAGATCGGCGCGGCAGGCCCCACGTCAGCAAATGCCCTCAGCGTTTGGCCCGCTTCGAGGCGCCGGGGTCCGGGATGCCGGGGCGGGTTAACGAACCCCTAACAGATTTTCCGAAACACATCGAAATCAATGGCATGCCGGGGCTTGCACGCGTGCAAACCCCGGCTTTTCACGCTTCAGTAGACCACGACGGCGCGGATGCTCTTGCCTTCATGCATCAGGTCGAAGCCCTTGTTGATGTCATCGAGCGACAGGATATGGGTGATCATCGGGTCGATCTCGATCTTGCCGTCCATGTACCAGTCGACGATCTTGGGCACATCGGTCCGGCCGCGGGCGCCGCCGAAGGCCGTGCCTTTCCAGACCCGGCCGGTGACCAGCTGGAAGGGACGGGTCTCGATCACGGCGCCGGCGGGCGCCACGCCGATGATGATCGACTGGCCCCAGCCGCGGTGGGTGCATTCCAAAGCGTCGCGCATCACCTTCACATTGCCGGTGCAATCGAAGGAGTAATCCGCCCCGCCGATCTTGTCGAAGGGGGTCTTGGTCAGATCGACGATGGCCTGGACGACCGAGGTCCCCTCGGGCAGTTTCCTGGGATTGACGAAATGGGTCATCCCGAAGCGGCGGCCCCATTCCTCCTTGTCGTCGTTCAGATCGACGCCGATGATCTTGTCGGCCCCGGCCATCCGCAGGCCCTGAATGACGTTGAGGCCGATGCCGCCCAGGCCGAAGACAACTGCCGTCGCCCCCGCCTCGACATTGGCGGTGTTCAGGACCGCGCCGACCCCGGTGGTGACCCCGCAGCCGATGTAGCAGATCTTGTCGAAGGGCGCGTCCTCGCGGACCTTGGCCAGCGCGATCTCCGGCATCACCGTATGGTTGGCGAAGGTCGAGCAGCCCATGTAGTGATAGATCGGCGTGCCATCCAGCATCGAGAAGCGGGTGGTGCCGTCGGGCATCAGGCCCTGGCCTTGCGTCGCACGGATCGCGGTGCAGAGGTTGGTCTTGCGCGACAGGCACGAGGGGCACTCGCGGCATTCGGGCGTGTAAAGCGGGATGACGTGGTCGCCGGGCTTGAGCGATTTCACCCCGGGGCCGACGGCGATGACGACGCCCGCGCCCTCATGGCCGAGGATGGCCGGGAACAGCCCCTCGGGATCGGCGCCCGAGAGGGTGAATTCATCGGTATGGCAGATGCCGGTGGCCTTGATCTCGACCAGGACCTCGCCCTCCTTGGGGTCGGCAAGGTTCACCTCCATGACCTGCAGGGGCTGGCCGGGGGCAAGGGCAACGGCGGCACGGGTGCGCATGGGAGATCCTTTCTGACTGGTTCGGCGCGCAAGCTGAGGCAGAGCGGCAAAAATTGCAACGCCGTTCGCGGCGGGTCATGTGGGTTTTCCGCCCATGGGTCCTGGGTTTATGGACGGACCGGGGCGCGGCTGCCAGATTGGACGGGACATCCCTTGTGAACGGAGATTGCCATGCGCCCCCTGATCCTCTTGCCCGCCCTCTGCCTCGCCCTCGCCGGATGCGTGCCGCAAGGCGGCCCCCTGCCACCCGAGCCCGGCCCGGTGGCGAGCCTTGCCACCTGCGGCGGCGATGTGCTGCAGACCCTGGTGGGCGAGCATGTCTCTGTCCTGCCGGCGCGCGGCGCCTATAGCACCCTGCGCATCATCCGGCCCGGCATGATGGTGACGATGGACTATTCCGCCACGCGGCTGAACGCGCGGGTGGATGGCGCGGGCCGGATCCTGTCGCTGTCCTGCGGCTGATCGCCCTGTCATGGCAAAAGCAAAGGCCCCGGACTTCTCCGGGGCCTTCGACATTCTGACCGAAGCCTTACGAGGCTTTGTAGGCCGTGTGGCAGGCCTTGCAGGCCGCGCCGACGGCCCCCATGCCGGCCTTGACGCCATCGAGGCTCGACGCGTCCATCGCCTCGGCCGCCTTGCCAAGGTCTTCGGCCTTGGCGGCGAAATCGTCCCAGCTGGTCCAGATATCCGGCTTGGCCTTGGAGGCGGGATCGGTGGCCTGGTTCTTGAAGACCTCCGGGATCTTCTTGGCATCGGCGATCAGAGCCTCCTTGGCGGCCTGTGCGGCGGCGGCGTCGAAGGCGACCTTGCCGCTGGCCATGCCGCCCAGCGTCTTGGCCGCGGCGCCATTGGCATCCATCACGTCCTGACGCGCTTTGACATCAGGATCGGTGGCCCCTTCGGCCAGGGCAACGCCACCCGCCATCAGCAGGCCAAGTACAAGGATCTTTGCGGTGAATTTCATTTTCCGGGCTCCGGTCAGGAATGATCAGGGCACTATGACCCGGCTTTGTGACGCAGGGATACGGACTTTGGTCTGAAAACGCGCGTTTCACGCGATTGTCATTGGGAAAATCAGCCACTTGCAGGCGGGACACCGCGCAAACCATCGCCACCCCCGCCCCGGCGGGGCTTGGAGGAGCGGGAACAATGTGCGAACATGGCACCCATGCCGAACCGCCGAATCCTCTCGCTCTGGTTTCCCCGCCTCGCCGCCGAACGCGCGCTGCGCCTGCGGCGCGATGCCTTGCCCCTGCCCTTCGCCATGGTCGGCGACGAGAAGGGCGCGCAGGTTCTGACCTCGCTCAACGCCGAGGCCGAGGCGGCGGGCCTGCGTCAGGGCCAGCCTTTGCGCGATGCCAGCGCCATGTGCCCCGGCCTTGTGACCCGGGCGGCGGACCCTTTGGGCGAGGCGGCCTTTCTGACCGTGCTGCGACGCTGGGCGGGCAAGTTCAGCCCCTGGGTGGCCGAGGAGCCGCCGGCGGCGCTGGTCATCGACCTGACCGGTTGCGCGCATCTCTTCGGCGGCGAGGCGGCCCTTCTGGCGCAGGTCGAGGAGGATTGCGCCGATCTGGGCCTGACCCTGCGCGCCGGGATCGCCGATACGCGGGGGGCGGCCTGGGCGCTCGCCCGCTATGCCGGGCGGCAGGCGCGGCCCCTGCGCAACGGCGATGCGATCGATCAGGAGGCGCGGGCCACCCGCTCGCGCGCGGTGAAACGCCCGGGCTGGGCGCGGGGCGGGGATATGGCCTCAGGTGGCGGCGCCAGCCTGCCGCAGGGCGTGATTGCCGCCCCCGGCCAGACGCGCCAGGCCCTGGACGATCTGCCGCTGCCGGCGCTGCGCCTGTCGGCGGATGCGGTGGCGGGGCTGAACCGCCTGGGGCTGAACCGGGTGCGCGACCTGCTGGACCTGCCGCGCGCCGGCCTTGCCCGCCGCTTTGGCGCCGACACGATGCGCCGCCTGGACCAGGCCCTGGGGATGGAGCCGGAACCCGTGGCCCCGGCCCGCGCGCCCCTGCATTTCGCCACCCGCCTGACCTTTCCCGACCCGATCGGCCTGACCGAGGATATCACCGCCGGCCTCGACCGCCTGCTGGACCCCCTGTGCGAGAAGCTGCGCGCCAATGCCCGGGGCGCCCGCCGGGTCAGGCTGGAGGCCTGGCGCAGCGATGGACGGGTGGAGCGGGTGGAGATCGGCCTCGCCCGCCCCGCCGACCGGCCCGAGGCGATCCGGCCGCTGATCCTGCTGAAGCTCGACAGCATCGACCCCGGCTTCGGCATCGATTGCCTGCGGCTGGCGGCGGTGGAGACCGAGCCCTTGCACGCCGTCCAGCACCGCGGCCACGGTGACGCCTCTGCCGCGGCGGCGGCGCGCCAGACCGCCGACCATGCGCTGGCCGATCTGATCGGCAAGCTTGGCGCGCGGCTGGGCTCCGAGGCGGTCACCCGCCTGCACCCCGGCGAAAGCCATATCCCGGAGAAGGCCGCGCAGACCCTGGCCGCGGCCTGGTCCGCCCCGCATCCCGCGCCCTGGCCGCAGCCGCGCGCGCCGCGGCCGCTGACGCTCTTCCGCCCCGAACCCGTCACCGCCCCGCAAGAGCCGACCCCGCCCGCCCGCTTCCGCTGGCGCCGGCGCGACCTTGCGACGCGGATGGCCTCCGGCCCGGAACGGATCACCCCGGAATGGTGGCTTGACGACCCCGACTGGCGCAGCGGTCCGCGCGACTACTGGCGGGTCGAGGTGGAGGGGGGCGAGCGGCTCTGGCTCTTCTACGCCCATGGCGGGGAGATGTCGGGCGGCTGGTTCTGCCAGGGGCTTTTCGCCTGAGACCTGCGCCGGTTGCGGCGTGGAAGCCTCCGGCGGGGATATTTGGGGACCGATGAAACGGCTGGGACGTGCTGCCCGGCCGTGGGGCAAAAGCCTAGGGCAGGCGGTTCAGCACGTCGAGGCTGGCATAGCCATCGGGCGTGATGCCGACCGAGGTTTGGAAGGCGCGGATGGCGGATTGGGTCAGGGGGCCGATGCGGCCATCCGCCCCGCCCGCGTCAAAGCCGGCGAGGGTCAGGCGGTGTTGCAGGGCGATCCGCTCCTCCAGCGTCAGGGCGCGCAGATCGCGGGGCCAGGGGGAAAGGATCGGCCCGCCGCCGATGATCCGGTCACCGAGGTGACCCACGGCGATGACATAGGCGTCGGCGGGGTTGTAATGTTCGATCACATGGAAGTTCGGGCAGATCAGGAAAGCCGCCCCGCGCGCGCCGCCGGGCAGAAGCACCGAAGCCGGGCCGCAGTCGGGCAAGGCGCCGCCACCGGCGCGCGCCACGCCCATGGCCTGCCATTCGGCGGCGGTGTGGTGGATCTTCTCTCCCGCCAGAAGCGTGTCGAAGCCATTGGGCAGCGTGACCTCCACCCCCCAAGGCTGGCCCTTCTGCCAGCCATAGCGCGCAAGGTAGGCCGCGGTGGAGGCCAGCGCATCGCCGGGGCTGTCGTCCCAGATGTCGCGCCGCCCGTCGCCGTCGAAATCCACCGCGAGGGCAAGGTAGCTTGAGGGCATGAACTGCGTATGCCCCATCGCCCCGGCCCAGCTGCCCAGCATCGCCGCACGCGTCACATCGCCCTCTTGCAGGATGCGCAGCGCCGCAAGAAGCTCGCGTTCGAAATAGGCGCCGCGCCGGGTGGACGAGGCCAGGGTCACCAGCGCCGCCACGGTCGGAATATCGCCACGGTTCACGCCATAGCTGCTTTCCAAGCCCCAGATCGCCAGCAGAACCTGCCGGTCCACCCCGTATTTCGCCTCGATCCTGTCCAGCAGGGCATTGCGCGTCTTCAGCGCCTTTTGCCCGGCGGCGATCCGGTCATCAGAGACCGCGCGGTCGAGGTAATCCCAGATGGTGCGGGTGAATTCGGTCTGGTTGCGGTCCTTCTCGACCACATCTTCGCGCAAGGTGACCCCGGTCAAAGCCATATCCAGCGTCGCCTCGGAAATCCCCGCCGCCAGCGCGCGGGGCCGGAAGGCCGCGATCCATGCCGTCACATCGCCTGTCGCCACCGAAATCTCCTGCCTTGCGTGCAACGCCGGGCGCGTCGGCGGTTCGGCCAGCGCCGGGCTGCCCATCAAGATGAGCCATCCCAGCGCCAGACCTTTCGCAAACCCTTGCCCCATGGGGCCTTTGTGGCAAAGGCCCGGGGCCTGCACAAGGCCGCGTCACGCCACCCGGCGCAGCTCTGCCGGGGTGTCGCGCAGCAGCGACAGGATTTCGGCATTCTGCCGCTCCAGCCGGTGCAGGTGGTCCTGCAGTTCCGAAATCGTCCGGTTGCCGGTGTTCTGCAGCAGGAACACCATCAGGAAGGTGGTGATCGTGGTGCCGGTGTTGATCACCAGCTGCCAGGTGTCGGAATAGCCGAAGAGCGGCCCGCTGATGGCCCAAAGCATCACGACCGCCAGCGCGCCCAGAAAGGCGGCGGGCCGGCCGAGTGCCACCGAAATCCACTCGGACAGCAGTTCGAAGCGGCTTTTGAAGAAAGCTTTCATTTCATCGTCTCCTTGCGACCGGCCACCAGAAGCGGCCAGGCAAGGATCACAAGCGAACCCTGTCTAGCGCCCTGACGGCACGGTCAATCGACTGAGGGTTGGCATGAGGATAAGATCCATGTGATACGGAATCAGGTTCCGCCCGGCTGAGATAATCCCCGCCGGCCGATCAGGCAAGTCACGATTTCATCAAGTCTCAGCGCGGCTTGCGGGTCACCTTGCGCTTGATCGCGTCGCGCTTGGCCTTGAAGCCGACCGGCTTGCGCGGGCTGTAGCGCCCGGGCCTGGCGCTCGCCGTCTTGATCGCCCCGCCCTCGATCGAGAGAAGCTCCAGCGTCAGGCCACCAGTGACCGGCGTCGCCTCGGTCAGCCGCACCAGCACGCGCTGGCCCAGGCCGATGACCTGGCCGGAATCCGACCCGGTCAGGGTCTGGCTCGTCTCGTCGTAATGGTAGAACTCGCGCCCGATGGAGCGGATCGGCACCAGACCATCGGCCTGGGTCTCGTCCAGCTTGACGAACAGGCCGAACTTCTGCACGCCGGAAATCCGCCCCGAAAACTCGGCCCCCACCCGGTCGGACAGATAGGCCGCAAGGTAGCGGTCGGTCGTATCCCGCTCTGCCGCCATCGACCGCCGCTCGGTGTCGGAGATCAGCTTGGCCGTCTCTTCCAGGTTCTCGATATCCCAGGGCGAAAGCCCGTCCTTGCCCCAGCCATGGGCCGAGATCAGCGCCCGATGCACGATCAGGTCGGAATAGCGCCGGATCGGCGAGGTGAAATGCGCGTAGTTGCGCAAGGCCAGGCCGAAGTGGCCGAAGTTGTCAGGTGAATAATAGGCCTGGGTCATCGACCGCAGGGTCGAGATGTTCATCAGCTCGTCAAACTCGGTATCCTCGGCCTGCGACAGCAGCCGGTTCAGATGTGCTGTCTTCAGGACCTGGCCCTTGGCCAGCGTGAAGCCCGAAGCCTCGGCCACCTCGCGCAGCGCGTCCAGTTTCTGCGGGCTGGGCTCCTCGTGAACGCGGAAGAGAAGCGGGCGCTTCAGGCGGATCAGCTCTTCGGCGGCGGCGACATTGGCCAGCACCATGAACTCCTCGATCAGCTTGTGGGCGTCGAAGCGTTCGGCGAAGGAGACGGAGGTGACCTTGCCATCCTCGCCCAGCACGATCTTGCGTTCGGGCAGGTCCAGCTCCAGCGGCTGGCGGGCGGCGCGGGCGCGCTTGAGCGCCTCGTAGGCGCCGTAGAGCGGATGGATCACATCCAGCAGGGCGGCGGTGGCTTCGTCAGGCTGGCCATCCTGCGCCGCCTGCACCTGGGCATAGGACAGGGCCCCCTTGGACCGCATCAACCCGCGGGTGAAGGCATGGCGCAGCTTGTGGCCCTCGGCGTCGATCACCATGCGGACGGCAAGGCAGGCACGGTCGACATGTTCGTGCAGCGAGCAGAGGTCGCCCGACAGCACGTCGGGTAGCATCGGCACCACCCGGTCGGGGAAGTAGCTGGAATTGCCACGCTTCCGCGCCTCGCGATCAAGCGCCGAATTGGGCGTGACGTAATGCGCCACGTCGGCAATCGCGACCCAAAGGACAAAGCCACCCGGATTGGCCGGGTCGGTGTCCGGCTCGGCACAGACCGCGTCGTCCCGGTCGCGGGCATCGGGCGGGTCGATGGTCAGAAGGTTCAGATCGCGCAGATCCTCGCGCGCACCCATGGGAGCTGCCACCATCGCATCGGCCTCGGCGATCACGGCATCGGGGAAGGCGTCGGGGATGCCGTGCTGGTGAATGGCGATCAGCGAGACGGCCCGCGGCCCGGAGGGATCGCCCAGCCTTGCGGTGATGCGGGCATGCGGCAGGCCGATCTGGCGCTTGCCGACCAGCTCCGCCTCGACCAGCTCGCCGTCGCGCGCCTCCAGCGTGGCGTCGCGCGCCACCCGCCATTCCTTGTCGGCGCCCTTGTCGATGGGAACGATGCGGCCGCCCTCGGCGCCTTGCCGGAAGATGCCCAGCACCCTGGCCGGATTGCCGCCCAAAGCGCGGATCAGCCGCGCCTCATAGCCGTGATCCTCGGCCGCGACCTTGGTCAGCCGCGCCAGGATCTTGTTGCCCGCCCCCAGCGCCGGATCGCCCTTCTGCGCCACGATCAGGATGCGCGGCCCATCGGTCGGCACCCCGGCCTCCAGCGGCCGCGCAAACAGATCGCCGTTGCTGTCAGGCGCCAGCACCTCCAGCACGGCCACCGGCGGCAGGGCATCCGCCTCGTGATAGCGCCTTGCGGTGCGGGTGACGGTGCCCTCCGCCTCCAGCTCCTTCAACAGGCGCTTGAGGTCGATGCGGGCATCGCCCTTGATCCCGAAGGCCTTGGCGATGTCGCGCTTGGCCACGAGGGTGGGGTTGTCGAGGATCCACTGGCGGATCTGGTCTTTGGTGGGAATGGGGTTCATGTCCCAGCCCCTAACACGATGCGCGCCGCGCGAAAAGCCGGAAGGCGGCGCGCGCCCCCACCCTGCGCCTCCGGCGGGAGTATTTGGCAAGGAGCAAGTGCAAGACCCGCGCCTCCCCCTGCCACCGTGCCCCCTTCCCCTTTGCCCCCTTTCACACTGGCACAAATATCCCACGGGAGGTCCGGAGGGTGTGAAACCCTCCGGGGCCGGGCCGGGGCACCACCGCCCCGAAGCGGCGCACCCAAAACGACTCATTGGCGGCACCGGCCCGGATGCTTTAGGATGTTCTCTTATTGTTCACGGTACCCCATGCCCTTCATCGAGCTCAGCGCCACCTCCAACTTCACCTTCCTCACCGGGGCCTCCCACCCCGAGGAATATATCCTGCGCGCCGCCGAACTGGGGTTTGCCGCCCTGGCGATCGCCGATCTGAACTCGGTCGCGGGGATCGTGCGGGCGCATACCAAGGCGCGCGAACTGGCGCGGGACGACGGGCCGCAGGTGCGGCTGATCCCGGCGGCGCGGATCGTGCTGCAGGACGGCTTCACCCTGACCGCCCTGCCCCGCGACCGCACCGGCTGGGGCCGGCTCTGCCGCCTCTTGACCGAGGGGCGCAGGCGGGCACCCAAGGGCGAATGCCACCTGACCCTGCAGGATATGCTGGACTGGGGCGAGGGCCTGGCGCTCCTCCTCCATCCCGAGACAGCACAATCTGAAACGGGGCAACCCGAGACGGCGAAACCCGAGACCCCGGTGCGGGGCGGCGCGGGCGCCTGGGTGACACAGGCGCAAAGGCTGACGCGCCGCTTTCCCGCGGCCTGTCACCTGATGCTGGCCCCCGGGTACGATGGTCAGGACGGTGCGCGCTTTGCCCGGCTGACCGCCCTGGCCCGGCGGCTGAAGATACCCACCGTCGCCTCGGCCCAGCCCCTCATGCACCACGGCGCGCGGCGCAAGCTGGCCGATGTGCTCTCGGCCATCCGCCTCGGCCGGCGGATCGACGCGCTCGGCCTCGACGCCGTCCCCCATGGCGAAAACCGCCTGCGCTCGGAGGCCGAGATGCTCCGCCTCTTCCGCGGCTTCGAGGATGCCGTCCACCGCGCCGGCGCCCTCGCCGCCAGCCTCACCTTCTCGCTGGACGAACTGCGCTACGAATACCCGTCCGAGGTGGCCAATGGCGAAAGCCCCGCCGCCCGCCTGACCCGCCTGGCCGAGGCGGGGCTGCGCTGGCGCTATCCGGCCGGGGTGCCCGACAGGGCCCGCGCCCAGATGTCGCATGAACTCGCCCTGATCGCCAAGCTGCGCTACGAGCCCTATTTCCTGACCGTCCACGACATCGTGGCCTTCGCCCGCAGCCGCGGCATCCTCTGCCAGGGCCGCGGCTCGGCGGCCAATTCGATCACCTGCTATGCCCTCGGCGTCACCTCGGTCTCGCCGGAAATCGGCACCATGGTCTTCGAACGCTTCGTCTCCGAGGCGCGCAACGAGCCGCCCGACATCGACGTCGATTTCGAACACGAACGGCGCGAAGAGGTGATCCAGCACATCTACCAGCGCTACGGCCGCCACCGCGCGGGCCTCTGCGCCACCGTCATCCACTACCGCGGCAAACGCGCCATCCGCGAGGTCGGCCGCGCCATGGGCCTGACCGAAGACACGCTGTCCGCCATGTCCTCCCAGATCTGGGGCTTCGGCTCGGCCAAGACCATGAACGACCAGCGCCTGGCCGAGATCGGGCTCGACCCCACCGACCGCCGCCTGCAACTGACCCTGCAGCTGATCGAGGAGATCCAGGGCTTCCCCCGTCACCTCTCCCAACATGTCGGCGGCTTCATCATCACCGAGGGCCGGCTGGACGAACTGGTCCCGATCGAGAATGCCACGATGGAGGACCGCACTGTCATTTGCTGGGACAAGGACGATATCGACACGCTCGGCATCCTGAAGGTGGATATCCTGGCGCTCGGCATGCTCAGCTGCATCCGCAAGGCCTTTGGTCTGTTGGAAAAACACCACGGCACCGCCTATAGCCTCGCCACCCTGCCGCCCGAGGATCCGGCGGTCTATGACATGCTCTGCAAGGCCGACAGCTTAGGCATCTTCCAGGTCGAAAGCCGGGCGCAGATGAACTTCCTGCCCCGGATGCGGCCGCGCAGCTTCTACGATCTGGTGATCCAGGTCGCCATCATACGCCCCGGGCCGATCCAGGGCGACATGGTCCATCCCTATCTGCGCCGCCGCAACGGGCAAGAGGTGGTGACCTTCCCCTCCGACGCCCTGGGCCGGGTGCTGGGCAAGACCCTCGGCGTGCCGCTGTTCCAGGAACAGGCGATGCAGATCGCGATCATCGGCGCGGGCTTCACCCCGACCGAGGCCGACCGGCTGCGCCGCTCGCTCGCCACCTTCAAGAAGCATGGATCGGTCAGCGAGTTCCACGACCGCTTCCTCTCCGGCATGGCGGCCAATGGCTATGACGCCGATTTCGCCAGCCGCTGCTTTGCCCAGATCGAGGGCTTCGGCTCTTACGGGTTTCCCGAAAGCCATGCGGCGAGCTTCGCCCTCCTCGTCTATGCCAGCGCCTGGGTCAAATATCACCACCCGGGCATCTTTGCCTGCGCGCTGCTGAACGCCCAGCCGATGGGGTTTTACGCCCCGGCGCAGATCGTGCGCGATGCCCGCGAACATGGGGTGCGGGTGCTGCCGCCCTCGATCAACGCCAGCCAATGGGACAATGTGATGGAGGAGACCGACGAGCCCAGCACCGGCGGCCTCGCCCTGCGGCTCGGCTTTCGCCAGATCAACGGGATGGGCGAGGAGGAATCGCTCTGGATCACCGCCGCCCGCGGCAATGGCTACCGCGCGGTCGAGGATGTCTGGCGCCGGGCGGGGGTCACGCCGGCCACCATCACCCGGCTGGCCGAGGCGGATGTCTTCGCCGAACTGGGCCTGCCGCGCCGCGACGCGCTCTGGGCCGCGCGGGCGCTGGCGGGCAACAGGCCCCTGCCGCTCTTTGCCGGCGACATGGATGGCGAAGGCATCGTCGAACCGGAGGTCCACTTTCGCACGATGGGCGAGGGCGAGGCCGTGGTGGAAGATTACCTCGCGATGCGCCTGACCCTGCGGCGTCACCCGATGGACCTGTTGCGCGCCTTCTTCTCCCCACAAGGTGCCGGCCCCGGGGCCATCGAGGCCCCGCGTCCGGCATTGCCATGGACGGCGGAGAAGACGGCGCAACCGGCCGAGGCCCGGACCCGCGACACGGTCGGCATGGATATTTAGATCTGGATGAAGCCGCTTTGCGCTTTGCCCAAATACTCCCGCCGGAGGCTTGCCCGAGCCGGTTGGCCGCAGGCCAGAGGCGAGATCAAGGCACTGCGCCGCAGGCGCGCCTTTGGATCACAGCCGGGGCAGGCGCGCCGGGCGGGAGGCTTCAGCCTTCGGTGCAGCTCCAGCCCGCCGCAGCGCGTTTCAGCTCGGTCAGGAAGCTTTGCACCTTCAAGGTGCGGTGCAGATCGACATGGGTGACGATCCACAGGGCCGAGCCCCAGTCGGGCGACGGCGGCAGGATCTCGACCAGATCGGCATCGCCCTGCGCCTCGCGCCAGGACAGGAACCCCATCCCGAGACCCGCCCGCACCGCAACGCCATTGGCCTCGGGCTCGCTGATCCGGTAGGTGATCGCCTCCGCCGGGACATTCTCACGCAGCCAGCGGTTGAAGGGGGCGCGGTTGTCGGGGTCCACCGGGCCGATGAAGCGGTGGCGGGCGAAATCCTGCGGGCCTTCCGGCCGGCCATGGGCCGCGACATAGGCCTGCGAGGCGTAAAGCGCCGTCTGGATCTGCACCAGCGGCTGGACGACATAATCGGGGTCCTCCGGCGCCGCCCCGGCGCGGATCGCCACATGCGCCTCGCCGTAATCCAGCCGGAACAGCCGCATGTCGGAATAGAACCGGATCGAGACGCCGGGGTAATCCTGCTGGAACCGGGCAAAGACCGGGGTCAGGATATGCGCGATGCCGGAGATCGAGGTGACGACCAGCTCGCCCGTCACCGTCTCGCCCTGGCCCTTGATCCGGCTGACCAGTTGGCCGAACTGTTCCTCGGTCCGCTGCGCCGTGGTCAGCAGATCACGCCCCGCCTCGGTCGCCGCATAGCCGCGCGCGTGACGCTGGAACAGCTTGGTGCCAAGCCGCTTTTCCAGCGCGTCGATATGGCGGATCACCGTGGCGTGGTGCACGCCCAGCACCTCTGCCGCCCCCGACACCGTGCCCAGACGGGCCACCTGATAGGCGGTGCGAATCTCATCCCAGGTATCAACCATCATTTCTGTGCATTCCTGAACAGCTGCCCTGCCATTTGGCCCAACAGCGCGCAGGGGAGCAAGGGGCTTTGTCCAGGCCACCCGCGCCTTGCAACCCGGTTCCGGCATTGCGAAACGCAGGGCCTCTGTCCTAGATGGCGGCAATCGGGAGGCTCAATGCGCAAAGTCGGAAGTTCAAGAGTGGTCCGGGTGGCAATGGCGCTGGTGATGCTTGCCGCCGGGCTTGCGGTGCTGACCGGCTTTGACCGGATGGGTCACCGCTTTGTCGTGCTGGGCGTCTCACCCTGGATGCGCTATCCGGCGGGACTTGTGCAGATCGCTGCCGCTGTCTTGCTGGTGGTGCCGGGGCGCATCGGCTACGGCGCGGCGCTGAGTCTGCTTGCCGGGCTTGCCGCCACGCTGGCCCATCTTTCGGTGCTGGGCTGGGACAGCGCCCCGCCTGCGATGGCCGTGGCAGGGCTGGCCGGGCTGATCCTGTGGCAGAACAAGGCCGATCTGACGCGCTGACCCCTTGCCTTCTTGACTCCGCGCCCGGCTGCGCCTATCAGCCGCTCTAATTCCCCGGAGGCCCATGCTTCCGGTCCCTTGGCTTTTGCCGGGATCGCCATCCGTCAGCGCGTTGCGCCCACGGGTGCCGTACCCTATTTTGCCAAAGGAACCCCGTCGCCGCCCCGTCAAGGGCATTGTCTTAGGAGAGCGCCATGTTTGAAAGCCTGTCAGAACGCCTTGGTGGCGTCTTCGACCGTCTGACCAAGGCGGGCGCCCTGACCGAGGCGGATGTCGACGCCGCCCTGCGCGAGGTGCGCACCGCCCTCCTGGAGGCCGACGTCTCGCTCGCCGTGGCGCGCGACTTCATCAAGGCCGTCCGCGTCCGTGCCACGGGCCAGGCCGTCACCAAGTCGGTCACCCCGGGCCAGCAGGTCGTCAAGATCGTCCATGACGAGCTGATCGCGGTTCTGGCCGGCGACGGTGCCGCCGATGCCCTGAAGATCGACAACCCGCCTTCGACCATCCTGATGGTCGGTCTGCAAGGCTCGGGGAAAACCACCACCACGGCGAAGCTCGCCAAGCGGCTGAAAGAGCGCAACAACAAGCGCATCCTGCTCGCCTCGCTCGACACCAACCGACCGGCGGCGATGGAGCAGCTGGCGATCCTGGCCGGACAGATCGGCGTCGACAGCCTGCCGATCGTGAAGGGCGAGGCCGCGGTGCAGATCGCCAAGCGCGCCAAGACGCAAGCCGCGATGGGCGGCTATGACGTGCTGTTCCTCGATACCGCCGGCCGTCTGCACATCGACGAAGTGCTGATGGACGAAATCCAGGCCGTCCGCGACATCGCCGACCCGCGCGAGACGCTGCTGGTCGTCGATGGTCTGACCGGGCAGGACGCGGTCAACGTGGCCACCGAGTTCAACGACAAGGTCGGGATCTCTGGCGTCGTTCTGACCCGGATGGACGGCGACGGGCGCGGCGGTGCGGCCTTGTCGATGCGGGCCGTCACCGGCAAGCCGATCCGCTTTGTCGGTCTGGGCGAGAAGATGGATGCGCTCGAAACCTTCGACCCCGAACGGGTCGCGGGCCGCATCCTCGGCATGGGCGACATCGTGGCCCTGGTCGAGAAAGCGCGCGAGACCTTCGAGGCCGAGCAATCCGAACGCATGGCCCGCCGCTTCCAGAAGGGTCTGTTCAACATGAACGACCTCAGGATGCAGCTGGAACAGATGCTGAAGATGGGCGGCATGCAGTCAATCATGGGGATGCTGCCTGGCATGGGCGGCATGGCCAAGGCGGCCGAGAAGGCCGGGTTCGACGACAAGATGCTCA
The DNA here is from genome assembly GCF_056406375.1 of Rhodobacter sp. P1_C2. Taxonomy (NCBI): domain Bacteria; kingdom Pseudomonadati; phylum Pseudomonadota; class Alphaproteobacteria; order Rhodobacterales; genus Rhodobacter; species Rhodobacter sp. P1_C2. Next base: position 376,601 of record NZ_JBFUAG010000001.1, on the reverse strand, counting down.
AACGCCAGATCGCGCTGATCCAGTCGATGACGAAGAAAGAGCGCGCCAATCCCGACATGCTGCAGGCCAGCCGCAAGAAGCGCATCGCCGCGGGCGCCGGCCTCGAGGTTTCAGAGCTGAACAAGCTTCTGAAGCAGCACAAGCAGATGGCCGAGATGATGAAGAAGATGGGCAAGGGCGGCATGATGAAGCAGGCCATCGCCCAGATGATGGGCAAGGGTGGCGGCGCCGCTGCCGGCATGCCGGACCTCAAGAACATGGACCCCGCCCAGCTGGAAGCCGCCGCCAAGGCGATGAAATCCGGCATGGGTGGCCTCGGCGGCCTGCCGCGCGGGCTTGGCGGCATGTCCGGCCTGCCCTCTGGGCTTTCGGGGATGTTCAAGAAGAAATGATCACCCGCCCGCAGCATATTGCCTATGCCTCAGCGCCTGTCCTTCGGACAGAGCGTCTGACGCTGCGCATGCCGCGGTTCGAGGATTTCGCCTATCGTCTTGCCTTCTACGCCACCGCGCGGTCCGAGTTCGAGGATGGCCCCTTTGACGAAGCCACCGCCTGGCGCATCTTCGCCTCCGAGGTCGGGCAATGGCCGTTGATGGGCTTTGGCCCCTTCTCGATGGATGACACTGCCACCGGCGCCTATCTGGGCGAGGTCGGCATTTACCAGCCCGCAGGCTACCCCGAACCCGAGCTTGGCTGGTTTGTCACCGAGGCGGCCGAGGGCAAGGGCTTCGCTGCAGAAGGCGCGCGCGCCGTCATGGTCTGGGCGCAACGGACTTTCGGCTGGGACCACCTCGACAATTACATCGACCCGCGCAACACGCGCTCCATCGCCCTTGGCCTGCGTCTGGGCGGGGTGCAGGTTGACGCGCCGGGCGCGGACCCGACCGATGTGGTGATCCGCCACGACCTGAGGGTTCTGGCATGACCGGCGCCTCCCCCAGACTCGAGACCGAACGTCTGGTCCTGCGCCTGCCACAGGACAGCGACCGTGCCGCCTGCGCGCAGTTCTGGGCCTCGGATCGTTCGCACATGATGGGCGGGCCCCTGACGGCGGAACAAACCGCAGCCGAATTCGACGATCTGCTGGCGCAATGGCGCAAACATGGTTTCAGCCTGTTCGTCGTCACGCTGAAAGGCAGCGATGAGGCGGTAGGCCTCGTCGGCCCCTTCTTCCCCGACGATTATTTCGAACCCGAACTGGGCTGGAGCCTGTGGGACGCCAGCCTGGAAGGCAAGGGCATCGCTTACGAGGCCGCAGTGGCGGCGCGCGACTGGTTCTTCGCCAATTCGGGCTACAGAACGGCGGTCAGCTATACCGATGTCGCAAACCACCGCTCGCACCGCCTGTGCGAAAGGCTGGGCGCGGTCGTCGACCCCGAGGCCCGCTCGCCCTATCCGCCGCCCGAACGCATCTACCGCCACCATGCCGTGCAGGAGCAACCGATGACCGACGCCACACTCCGCGCCGCCGAGGTGCTGAAAGACCACCGCGCCTCGATCGACCGGCTCGATGCGATCCTGGTCTATACCCTGGCCGAAAGGTTCAAGCACACGCAAGCCGTGGGTCGGCTCAAGGCCGAACACGCGCTGCCGCCGTCCGACCCCAAGCGCGAGGCGCGCCAGATCGAACGGCTGGAGCGTCTGTCCGCCGAGGCCGACCTCGACCCCGAATTTGCCAAGAAATTCCTGACCTTCATCATTTCCGAAGTCATCAGGCATCACGAGAAGTTCCAGAAATAACCCAACCCGTAGGATGGGCAATCTGCCCATCTTCGCCCACGACATCCCAAGGAGAAACACGATGTCCATGAAAATCCGTCTCGCCCGTGGCGGTTCCAAGAAGCGCCCGCACTATTCGATCGTCGCCTCCGACTCGCGCATGCCGCGCGACGGTCGCTTCCTCGAAAAGCTCGGCACCTATGACCCGATGCTGGCGAAAGACAACGAAAACCGCATCAAGATGGACCTCGACAAGATCAAGGCCTGGCTCGCCAAGGGCGCCCAGCCGACCGACCGCGTCGCCCGCTTCCTCGAAGCTGCCGGCGTCCTGCCGAAGACCGTCCGCAATAACCCCAAGTCGGCCGTCCCCGGCAAGGCCATGGCCGAGCGCGCCAAGAAGAAGGCCGCTGCTGCCGAAGCTCCGGCTGCCGAGTAATCCTTGCGATGCAAGGCACATACACCGCCGAGTTTCGTGCGGAGTTGCAGGACCTGATGCTGTGGCGGCGCGACGTGCGCCGCTTCCGCACCGATCCGGTGGAGGCAGCGGTCCTGGATCGCTGCCTTCACGCCTTTTGTCTGGCCCCTTCGGTGGGCCTCTCCGAACCCTGGCGCATCCTGCGGGTCGAAAGCCCCGAGGCGCGCGCCGCGGCCACGATGAATTTCGCTGCAGCCAATGCTGCGGCCCTGTCCGGCTATGGCGGCGAAAAGGCCAGGCTTTACGCCGGGCTGAAACTGTCGGGCATGCGCGAGGCCCCGGTGCATCTGGCGGTCTTTTGCGATGACAGTTCCGACAAGGGCTCGGGCCTTGGCGCTGGAACCATGCCGGAAACCCGCGCCTATTCGGTGGTGGGGGCGATCACGCTGATGTGGCTCGCCGCCCGGGCCGAGGGGCTTGGCCTCGGCTGGGTCTCGATCCTCGATCCCGATCAGCTGGCGCGCGATCTTGCGGTGCCCAGGGGCTGGTCGCTGATCGGCTACCTCTGCCTCGGCTGGCCCGAGACCATTGACACGACGCCCGAACTGGAAAAGCTCGGCTGGGAAACCCGCGCCTCACATCTGATCATGGAAAGCCGTTGAGATGACCGAACCTGCCCCTGACCGCGTCTGTGTCGGTGCGATTGCCGGTGCTTTCGGTGTGCAAGGCGAGGTGCGGCTGAAAAGCTTCTGCACCGATCCCGAAGACATCGCGTCCTATGGCCCGCTCTGGTCCGAGGATGGCACCCGCCAGTTCAAGCTGAAGCTGACCCGCCCGGTGGCGGGCGGTCTGGGCGCGCGCCTGTCCGGCATCACCACCAAGGAAGAGGCCGATGCGCTAAAGGGCGTCACCCTCTATGTCGACCGCAAGCGCCTGCCGCGCCTGCCCGATGACGAGTTCTACCATGCCGACCTGATCGGGCTCGAGGTCCGCGACCCCGGCGGCAAGCTGCTGGGCAAGGTCCGCGCCGTCCACAACCACGGCGCCGGCGACCTGCTGGAGATTTCGGGCGCGGGCTCGGACCTGCTGTTGCCCTTCACCCTCGCCGTGATCCCGACCGTGGATCTTGCCGCCGGCCGCATCGTCGCCGACCCGCCGGAAGGGCTGGACTAAGCCCGGCCTCATGCCGCAGACTCCCAAGCGTGGCACAAGCCGCGTGGGAGGCGCCCCGTGACCGACCGTTTCCGCCTGTTCCAGGCCACGATGGCCCTTCTCTACCTTGGCCCCCTGCTGTCCGGCCTCTCGCTGCAGGGATGGGACAAGGTGCCGCTCTTCACCGCGATCTTCGTGCTGTGGAGCGTGATCCTGCGCCCGCATCTCTGGCCATCCCGGCCCGGCGACATCGCCCGCCCCGAGGCCGTGGTCGCGCTGCTGGCGCTGGTCGCCACGCAGATCCTGCTGGTGTCCTTGGGCTTCACGCTCGGCCGTGGCATCGGCCGCCTGCTGGGACTGGAGGGGCTGCTGCCCGAATACCTGCCCGCCGCCCTGTCCTTCCTCTCGGTGCCCCTGGCCCGCATGGTCTGGAACCCCGACCAGACCGAGACGGTGACCGGCCTTGAGGCGCAACCGCTGGGCCCCGCCGAAGCCCAGATCCCCGCCCCGCAGGATCCGGCGCAAAAGCGGCTGGCCCAGCTTCTCGCCCTGCCCGACGATGCGCGCGAGGCCGAGGTTCAGGCCCGGCTCGCCGCCATCGGGCAAGACCCCCTGACCCTCCGCCGCGCGCTGGAGGCGATCCCCCATCCCTCGCGCGCCGGGCTGATGGCGCTGATCCTCCATGCCACCGACCCCGATGTGGCCGAGCCCCTGTCGGGCAGCGCCTATCCCGCGCAGGTCTTTGCCCGGCTCGGCCAGGATGCCGGGCTTCTCGCCCTTTTCGCCGCCCGCTGCGCCCGCCTGCTGCAGGCGGCGCCACAGCTCGCCGCCGACTGTCCCCCTGCCGCAGCACTCACCGAGGCCGCCGCCACAGCACAGGAGGCTGGCGCTGCCCTGACCCAACTGGCCGCCCTCTTGCCCGAAACCGCGCCAGCCCCACAGGAGCCCGACGCCTGATCCACGCCCGGCGCTTGCCAATCCGCCCCCGATCGGCCAATCAGGTCGCAATCCATCGGAGGGTCTCATGCGCAAGGTTCTGGTCACCGGCACCGCAGGTTTCATCGGCTTCCACCTCGCCCGCCTGCTGCTGGCCGAAGGCTTCCAGGTCCACGGCTATGACGGTATGTCGGATTACTACGACGTCCGCCTGAAACAGCGCCGCCACCAGATCCTGCTGCAGAACCCCCACTTCTCCGCCACCGAGGCGCTGCTCGAGGACCGCGACACGCTCGATGCCGTCTCCGACGCCTTCCAGCCCCAGGTCATCGTCCACCTCGCCGCCCAGGCCGGGGTGCGCTACTCGCTCGACAACCCGCGCGCCTATCTCGATGCCAATGTGATCGGCACCTTCAACGTGATGGAGGTGGCGCGGCGGCTGAAGGTCGAACATCTGATGATGGCCTCGACCTCCTCGGTCTATGGCGCCAACGAGGCGATGCCGTTTTCCGAGAATGACAAGGCCGATACCCAGCTGACCATCTATGCCGCGACCAAGAAGGCGACGGAGTCGATGGGCCATGCCTATGCGCATCTCTGGCATATCCCGACCACGATGTTCCGTTTCTTCACCGTCTATGGCCCCTGGGGCCGCCCGGACATGGCGCTCTACAAGTTCGTCGACGCGATCCTGCACGACCGCCCGATCGACATCTACAACCACGGCGAGATGTACCGCGATTTCACCTATGTCACCGACCTCGTGCGCGGCATCCGCCTGCTGATCGACGCAGCCCCACCGATGCCCGGCACCGCTGAGCCGATCCAAGGCGACAGCCTTTCGCTCGCCGCCCCCTGGCGCGTGGTCAACATCGGCAATTCCGACAAGGTCAAGCTGCTGGATTTCGTCGATGCGATCGAGGAGGCCACCGGCCGCAAGGCCCAGCGCAATTACATGGACATGCAGAAAGGCGACGTCCACGCCACCTGGGCCGACGCGAGCCTCTTGCGCAGCCTCACAGGCTATGCCCCGCAAACCGACGTGAAAGACGGAATCGCCGCCTTCGTGGCCTGGTACCGCGAATACTACGGCGTCTGACCGCGTCACCCCGCGCTCCAGAGGGCCGCGCCCGACCTCGGAGGGCGCACCAAGGCCGCCCTGAATTGCCCTATACCCAACCGGCACACCAGAGGGCCGCACCCGACCCCGTGTGGGCACGCCAAGGCCACCCTGAAGTGCCCTTTACCCAACCAGCACAGCGGAGGGCCGCACCCGACCTCGGGTGGGCGCGCCAAGGCTGGTTCTAGGCACTTTATGGTTCAAACACTTCCCCCGAAGTTCTGCTGGCAACCGTTGCAAACGCGCCCTCCCGGGGGGAGGTCGGGCGCGGCCCGGCGGCGCTTCGCGCCTTGATTCCGGGCAAGGGGAAAATCACGGCAGTGGATTGGGTGGCTGGTGGTAACTGGGCACCGGTGCAACTCAGATACCCTGAAGCGAGGCATAAACCGTCTCCCGACTGGCAAAATCAGGCGACCGCCGTGCATCTCGCGATCATTGCGCGCCGTCGCTCGCAGCGGCGAATGGCGCATGTCCGCGCACCCGCCGTATGCCCTCCGAGGAAATCCGGCAAAGCCACCTGACATGGCCGCTCCAATCCGCGTAGAGATTGGGCTCCACCTTCCCCTCAGCAGTCAGAAACTCCGGTTCTCCCCCCGGCGAGGGATCGTCCATGAAAATCCGCACGCTCATGCCCTCACGGAACGTCACGACCTCCCCGTCCGAACTTTTGCGTTCGTCGGATTGGGATAGCAGGACCAAGTCCGCCTCAACCATTTCGTTGAAATCCACGTAAAAGGCGGGCGTCGCGTCCATATGTTTAGCATCTTCCAACGGCCCCCTACTCCTCCCGCCCCTCCCCCAACCGATCCCGCTCATACCCCTTCACCCCCGCAAACACCGGCAACCAGCCCTCGCGCCTTACGGTCCACAGCTCATAAGTCGGCTTGAACCGGTCCACCTCGTCCAGCGCCCCCAGATTCACCCCGATCTCGTCCCCGAACTGCCCATAGACCGGCGAGCCGCAGGTGGGGCAGAAGTAGCGGCCGTGGTACTCGCGCACCTCGCCCGTCACCGTCACCGCCGTCTCGGGAAAGATCGCCGAGGCGTGGAACAGGGCGCCGTGGTTCTTGCGGCAGTCCAGACAATGGCAGATCCCCACACGGTAGGGTCGCCCCTCCGCCACGAAGCGCACCCCGCCGCAGAGACAGCCTCCCGTCACCTGATCCGGCACCTGATCCATCGCCGCCTCCCTCACATCTTGCGGAACCGCCCGCCATAGCCGAGGCCCTTGACCCCTGACGGGAAGGCCCCCTCGTCCAGAAAGCGCTGATGGCAGCGCGCCAGCGCCCTGGGGTCCAGCGTCACCCCTAGGCCCGGCCCTTCCGGCACCCGCAGCATACCCGATTTCGGCACCATTGGCCCGCCTTCGATCACATCATCGGCGTACCAGCGCAGCAGGGTCTGGCTCGCCCCCCGCAAGGCCTCCACCGCGGCAGAGACCTGAAGATAGGCGGCCGAGGCCACCCCCGTCTCGCCCGAATGAAAGCGGAAACCGACGCCGAAGGCCTCCGCCGCCTTGATGAACGCCACGGTGGCAGCGATCCCGCCCAACTCGTTGAGGTTGGTGACAATCGCATCCGGGCTGCCGAGTTCCACCGCCTTGCGCAAATCGATCCGATGGCTGGAAAAGCTGATATCGGTCAGCGGGCGCAGCGCCGCCATTTCCTCATAGCTTTCGCAGGGCTCCTCGAACCAGCTGATCCCGAAGGGCGAAAAGGCGCGCAGGGCAAGGCGGGCGGTGGGCAGGGTATAGCCGCCATTGGCATCGATCCGGATCTCGCGCGCGCCGATCGCCGCGCGGATCTCGCGCAGCATCTCGACCTCTTCGGCCATGCCGACGGTGGCGACCTTGCCCTCGAAAATCTCGGCGCCATGCGCCTCGACCATCGCGGCGCAGTAGCGGGCGATCTCGACCGGGGTCGCCTCGCCAGGGTCGATCCCCGGCAGGCGGTAGCTGAAATATTCGGTCAGGGCGATGTCATCGCGCACCGCACCGCCCAGAAGCAGGCTGAGCGGCACGCCCTCGGTCTTGCCGCGGGCATCCCACATCGCCATCTCGATCCCGCCAAAGACCCGGCGGGCACCCGCGACATTGCCCCAGGGCGTATAGGCCATGCCCGGCACCAGCAGCCCCTCGGCGGTGGAGATGGCGCGGATATCCAGCCCGATCAGCCTTTCGCCCGCCGCCATCACTTCGGCGGCACGGTTGCCATCGGCGCATTCGCCAAGACCCACCACGCCATCCGAGGTTTCAAGCTCGATCACCGTCTTGGTGACCTGCGCGGTCGATCCATAGGAAAAGCGATAGGGCGCCCGGAACGGGATATTGACCGGCGTGGCCTTGATCGAACGGATCTTCACGGCGCCACCATGAAGTCCTGCAGCTTGGCCCGCATCTCCCCGGGCCAGGGTTGCGCGCCGAAGACGCCCGCCACCTCCTGCGCCCAGACCAGCGTCGCCGTGGCGGTCAACCGGTGCTGGCCCGCGCAAGCCGCCACAATCTCGACCGTCAGCGAGGAGGAGCCCAGCCGCAGCACCTCCAGCGTCACCTCCAGCACATCGCCGAGGCGTGAGGGCGCGCGGAAGTCGGTCTCGATCCGCACCGTCGGCACCCCGGCCTTTTCGGCCATCATCGCGGCATAGGGCCGGCCCACCACCTCGCGGAAGAAGTTTTCGCAGATGTGGTTGGTCATCTCGAAATAGCGCGGGTAAAAGACGATGCCCGCCGGGTCGCAATGGTTGAACTCGATCGGAAAGCGGCGATGGTACAGCATGGCGGAACTCCTTCGGACCAAGAAGAACGCCCGAAAGCGACAGACGCAAGGGGATTAAGGGGTTGAGGGCGCGGGCTGGCGGCGTTACCGATCGGCAAACGCAGGGGGGCGCCATGTCGGCCGAAAGCTATTTTCTCTACCACTCGATCGGTCAATACCCCGGCAAGGCCGCGGATCTGACGGCGGCGATGGCGGAGTTCGCCCAAAGCTGGGGCGCGCCGGACGACGGGCAATGGGCCTATGCCCTGGGCAAGCGGCAAAGGTTCATCGACCGCTGGCGCGCGATCATCGGCGCGGCGGAGGGCACGCTGACCACCTTCGAAAGCGTGACGCAAGCCTTTCACGCTCTCCTGACCGCCCTGCCGCCCGAACACCTCAAGGGCCGCAAGGTCCTGGTCGGCGCCGATTGCTTCCCCTCCAACCATTTCCTGTTGCAGGGCATGGCCGCCCGCTTCGGATTCGATCTCAAGACCGTTCCGCTGCGCCAGGGCGCCGCCCATGTCGAGGATGAGGATTTCCTGAAGGACTGGACGCCGGATGTCGGCCTCGCCCTGCTGACCTGGGTCTCTTCGACCACCTCGCACCGGATCGACCTTGCCACGATGGTGGCGCATGGTCGCCGGATGGGCAGCCTGATCGGGGTGGATATCACCCAGGGCGCGGGCCTTCTGCCCTTCGACGTGACGACGCCCGAGGTCGATTTCGCCGTCTCGACCTCGCTCAAATGGATGTGCGGCACGCCGGGCGCCGGAATCCTCTACCTTGCCCCGGGCCTGATCCCGCACTGCCAGCCCGAACTGCGCGGCTGGTTCTCTCAGGACAATCCCTTCAACTGGGACATCACCGCCTTCGCCTATGCCCCCGACATCCGCCGCTTCGACAATGGCACACCGGGCACCATGGCGGCGCTGGCCTCGCTCCCCGCGCTCGACTGGCACGCGGGCCAGGACCAGGCCGCGATCCTCGCCCACAACCGCCGGATCACCGCGCGCCTGATCGCAGCCGCCGACGAGATGGCGCTGCCCCTCCTCACCCCAAGGGCCGAAGACAAACGCGGCGGCTCGATCATGCTGCGCCTGCCCGACAGCCACCCCGCCCCGCAATTGGTCAGCGCCCTGCGCGCCATGGGCATCACCACCGACGCCCGCAGCCAGACCCTGCGCCTCTCGCCCGGCATCATGACCAGCGACGCCGGCACCGACCGCCTGATCGCCGCCCTGAGAACCCTGCTGCGCTGAACGATTTGCTCTTTGCCCAAATACTCCCGCCGGAGGCAGGCCTGAGCCGGTTGGCCGCAGGCCAGAGGCGAGAAAAAAGACGTGCGCCGCAGGCGCGCCTTTAACTCACCGCTTCCATTTGCCCGGACCCTTGCGCGCCCCGGCCGCCCGCTCGGCCGAGATCTGCATCGTGTCGCTGTTGCTCTGATCTTCCGCCAGTAGCTTCTGCCAGCGCTGCAGGCGGGCGGGGTCCAGATCGCCCGCCGCAATCGCGGCCTGGATGGCGCAGCCCGGCTCGCCCTCGTGCTTGCAGTTGCGGAACTTGCAGGTCAGCGCCAGTTCGGTCAGGTCATCGAAGAAGAGGCCGATCCCGTCGAAAGCATCGGTCAACTGCACCTCGCGCATGCCGGGCGTGTCGATCAGCCAGCCGCCGCCCGCCATCGCCACCAGATAGCGGCCCGTCGTGGTGTGGCGGCCCTTGGCGTCATCGTCGCGGATGTCCTGCACCGGGGCATTGCCGCCGGTCAGCGCATTGGCGATCGTCGTCTTGCCGACACCGGAGGAGCCGAGCAGCGCCAGCGTCTTGCCCGGCCCGCACCAGTCCGCCAAAGCCGCCCGCACGTCATCGCGCTTGGCATCCATCAGCACGACCTGCAGCCCGCGCTTGAGGCGGCGCGCCTCGGCGGCATAGCTTTCGGGGTCGGGTGCGGTATCGGCCTTGGTCAGCACCACGACCGGATCGACCCCGGCGCTGGCGGCCAGAACCAGAAACCGCTCCATCCGCGCCGCGTTGAAATCATTGTTGCAGGAGGAGACGATCAGGAGCGTGTCGAGATTGGCCGCGATCACCTGCCGCGCCACGCCACTCCCCGCCGCCTTGCGCGCGACAAGCGAATGACGGTCGAGCACCCGGAGCGCCACGCCCTCCCGCGCCAGAAGCCAGTCGCCCACCGCGACATTGGCGGTGGAAAGGCTGGTGGCGGGGATCAGGTCCAGCGCGCCAGCGGTCGTCAAAGCCTCGATCCGGGCGCGGTGGACGGCGGTGACACGGGCCGGTGTGGCATCGGCCTCTTCACCCGTCACCTGCGACTGGAACCTGTCGTTCCAGCCAAGTTCGGCCAGAAAATCAGAACTCACGGCTTTGCTTCCCGCCCTGCAACGCCCAAAGCGCGCGCGGCACCGCGGGTTCACCGCTGTCACATGTCGGGGGAGAGCGCCTGACGCTCAGATCCGTTCCGCCGCGAGGGATGCCACATCTGCCATGAGATAGATCCTCGAACAGGGGGAAGAGGGGTGAGAGGCTGACAACGACCCAAGTGGGGCTCGTTACGGCTGCTTCCTTCCGGACCTGACCGGGTTGGCGAGGCACCTGCCCGCGCCAACCTCTCATCCGGTGATATAGGGCAGATGCGGGCGGGGTGCAAGACGGCTGCGGGGGGTTCTTGTCGCGGGCCGGGGCCTCCGGCGGGGATATTTGCAGACCGATGAAGGGGGGTGCGGGGGGAGGAAAGGGAAGGCGGCGGCGCCTAGAACAGCCCGGCGAGGCGGGCGCCGCTCAGAAGATCGCCCGCGACATGATGCGCCCAGCGCCGGGTCGAGGGAATCACATCCGGCACCTGGACCACGACGCAGCCGGCGCGGTGGGCGGCCTCGGCCCCGGTCTCGCTGTCTTCGAAGACGAGGCAGCGGGCGGGGTCGACGCCCAGGAGGCGGGCGGCCAGAAGATAGGGCTCGGGGTCGGGCTTGGGGCGGGTCACGTCATCCACGGTGACCACGGTGGCGAAAGACGGGGTGAGACCCGCAATCTCGATCTTGCGCAGCGCCTCGCTGCGGCCGGAGGAGGTGACGACGGCGCGGTGCAGATGATCGGGCGCGGTGGCGAGCAGTTCCAGCGTGCCGGGCTTCAGGGGCAGGCCGTTTTCGACACCCGCGTTGAAGCCCGCGCCCCAGTGACGGTGCAGGGCGGGCAGGTCGATGTCGGGCAGGTGGCGGCGGATGATCTGCGCGGCGGTCGGCTGATCCACCCCGATCAGACGGTGCATGAAATCATCCTCGACCGGAAAGCCCACCGCGGCAAAGGCGGCAAGGCCCGAGGCCAGCGCGAGGCTTTCGGTGTCAATCAGCGTGCCGTCGAGGTCAAAAAGCAAGGCGTCGTACATCGGGGGCTCCCCTTGGGTCGCCAGAGCCATATCCCATTCCAGATGCAGACGAAAGCGGTGCCATCCCGTGGGCGCGACGGCAGGCGGATCGGCCGGCAGCGCGGCGCCCGCCCGCACACCGGATTTTGATGGCGATGCGGCCGTCTTGCCCGCCAAGGGGCCAAATCCCGCGCAAGCGCCATTTGCCCTTTGCCCCGGCGCATGGCATCAAGAGCCAAAATCGGGGGCGTCATGCAGCTTGCGGAGACGGTGACTTTCGGCGGTTCAGGGCTGGACCGGGCGGCGCATTTGCGTGGCGATGTGACGGCACAGGCCGAGCTTTGGCAGCGGGCCAAGGTCCTGGCGCTGTGGCGCGGCCGCCCGCTGATCGCGGCGGGCCAAAGGATCGTCTGGCTCGACCCCGACACGCCCCTCGCCGGGCACCGCGCCACGGCGATCTTCCTTGGCCTTTCCGACGGCGAGCCGGTCTTTGCGCAGGATGTCTCCGCCTGGGAGCCGAAGGCGGTGATCGACGGGGCGAAAAACTCATTCGACACCCAGGTCCAGCACCATCCCGACCTGCCACCCGACCAGGGCTTTCACGAATTGCGCGCCGTCATGGCGCAACTGTCGCCCCGCGATGCCGAGCTTTGCGCCACCGCCCGCGCGCTGATCGAATGGCACCTGAGCCACGGCTTCTGTTCCAACTGCGGCGCGCGGTCCGACATGAGCGAGGCCGGCTGGCAGCGCCGCTGTCCGACCTGCGGCCGCTCGCATTTCCCGCGCACCGACCCGGTGGTGATCATGCTGATCACCCATGGCAACCGCCTGCTTCTGGGCCGCAGCCCGGCCTGGCCCGAGGGGATGTATTCCCTCCTCGCCGGTTTCATCGAGCCGGGCGAGACGATCGAGGCCGCCGTCCGCCGCGAGGTCTTTGAAGAATCGGGCATCCGGGTCGGGCAGGTCGATTACCTTGCCAGCCAACCCTGGCCCTTCCCCGCCTCGCTGATGATGGGCTGCCGCGGCGTGGCGCTGAGCGAGGAGATCACGCTCGACCCCGTTGAATTGCAGGATGCCCGCTGGGTCAGCCGCGAGGAGCTTTTGACCGCTTTCGCCGGAAGCCATCCGCTGATCAAACCGGCGCGCAAGGGTTCGATCGCGCAGTTCATCATGTCGCACTGGCTGGCCGATACGCTGGCGTGACGCCCGCCGCCCCATGCCGGAAGCCGCCGCAGACTTCACCAGTTTGCCCACCACTCCGGCACAGGGTGGCGCCCGCGCAATTCCGGCTGCTTTTTCCGCAGCTTCCGTCTTGCGAAAGCCATTTTTTGCAGAGAAAGTCCCGGCCTGCGGCAGGTTGAGGGAGACGGCATGAAACTGGCGGCGAAATATGATGTCGATGCCCCGGTGGATTTTGTCTTCCGCGAGCTGATGGATTTCGACGCCTGGGAACGCATGGCCATTCGCCGCGGCGCCGAGGTGGTGCGCAGCGACACGCTGGCGACGCCCGGGGCCGGGATGGAATGGCTGGCCAATTTCACCTACCGCGGCAAACCGCGCAGCGCGAAGATCCGGCTGGAGACTTTGACCAAAGACTCGCTTCTGGGCCTGAAACTGCGCTCCAGCCTCGTCGATGTCGACATGGCGATCGAGCTTCTGGACCTTGCCGTCGCCCGCACCCGCATCACCGTGCGGTCGGAGGTCAAGCCCAAGACCATCGCGGCGCGAATCTATCTGCAGACCCTGCGGCTGGCCCGCAAGAAGGTCGATGCGGCCTATGCCCAGCGCATCGCCCAGCTGGCGGTCGAGATGGAAGACCGCTACCGCCGCCCGGCCCTGCGCTAGGCCTCAGTCGCGGCGGCGGTCGGCCGGGTAGACGCCCAGAATCTGCAGATGCGTGGTGAAATATTCCAACTCTTCCAGCGCGCGCTTCACCGGCGCGTCCTCGGGGTGGCCCTCGATATCGGCGTAGAACTCGGTCGCGGTGAAGCTGCCGCCGATCATGTAGCTTTCCAGCTTGGTCATGTTGATGCCATTGGTGGCAAAGCCGCCCATCGCCTTGTAGAGCGCCGCCGGAATGTTGCGGACCCGGAAGATGAAGGAGGTGATCATGTGATCGGCCCGGCGGCTTTGATCGGGCTCGCGCGCCATCAGAAGGAAGCGGGTCGTGTTGTTGGCATTGTCCTCGATATGGCGGGCCAGAACCTCCAGCCCGTAGATCTGCGCGGCAAGCTCGCTGGCCAGCGCGGCGCGGGTCTTGTCACCGGCCTCGGCCACCTCACGCGCGGCGCGGGCATTGTCGGAACTGACCTTGCCCTTGATCTTGTGGTTGCGCAGGAAAGTCGCGCATTGCGGCAGGATCACCACATGGCCATGCGCCTCGGTCACGTCTTCCACCTTTGCGCCCGGCACGCCCAGCAGGTTGACATGGACCCGCACGAAAGCCTCGTCCACGATATGCAGGCCCGAACGCGGCAGGAGCGAATGCACATCGGCCACCCGCCCATAGGTCGAGTTCTCGACCGCCAGCATGCCCATGTCGACCTCGCCATTGCGAGTCATCTCCACGACATCCTCGAAGGTGGTGCAGGGCACCGGAATGCAGCCGGGCCGGGCCTGCTCGCAGGCCTGGTGCGAATAGGCGCCAAGTTCGCCCTGAAAGGCGATCCGCGGGGGCATGCCCGAAGGGGTGCTCGCATACGCGCTCGGATTCTGGGGCATTTTGGGCAACTCCGGCAAAAAACGCGCCGCTCGCGGCACTTCGCGGCGCTACTACACCTTGCACCCTGCGGGGGGAAGCGGGTAGATAACGCGCAAAGCCAAGGGCCAGCGGAAGGTGCTGCATGTTCGACACGATGACCACGACCAAGATTGTTGGCGGCGTTTGCGGAACGCTGCTGTTCTTCCTGTTCGGGAATTGGGCGGCTGAATCGCTCTATGGCTTCGGCGAAGAGCCGCATGGCGAAGAGCGCACCTACGCCTATGCCATCGCGGTGGACGGTGCAGCGGAAGCGGCCACGACTGAAGCGGCGGCCGATCCGGCCTATGCCGATGTCGCCAAGACCGCCGATGCCGCCGCGGGCGAGAAGATCTTCGGCAAGTGCAAATCCTGCCACTCGGTCGAGGGCAAGAACATGACCGGCCCGCATCTGAACGGTGTGGTCGGCCGCAACCACGCCTCGGTGCCGGATTTCAAGTATTCCGACGCGATGGCCGCCAAATCGGCCGAGGTCTGGACCCCGGAACTGATCTACGAATTCATCAAGAACCCGAAGAACGCGATGCCCGGCACCAAGATGGGCTTTGCCGGCCTGCCCAGCCCGCAAGACCGCGCCAACGTGATCGCCTATCTTGAGACGATGAAGTAATCGGACCTTCAAGCTTTACGAAAAGGCCGCCCCTTCCGGGCGGCCTTTTTGTTTGCCGGGCTTTTTGCGACCTCACGCAAGCTTTTGGCGCCTCACGCAGAGCCTCACGCATTCGCAACTTGTGAAGCGGCGCTTTTCCGTTTTAGCTAAAGCCGGTAGTGGCCAGAGGGGTCGCAAAGCAGGAGGATCGCGCATGGTCAGAAGATCAGCCGTCGCAGCAAAGGCGCTGGACCGCACCACGGCAGACCGCAGCTTGCGGACCGCGGGTGCCCTGGGCCTCGCCATTCTGGCGCTGGCGGCCTTTTCCCATGTCGCGCGCGCCGAGGACCAGAAGGTCATCTCCAGCCACGGCATCTCGACCTTCGGCGATCTGAAATACGGGCCGAATTTCACGCCTGATTATGTCAACGTCAATGCGCCCAAGGGCGGCGAGATTTCGGAATGGGCCCCGGGCTCTTTCGATTCGATGAACCCCTATACCGTCAAGGGCAGCTCTGCCGCCGGGGCCTCGATGCTGTATGAAAGCATCCTGACCGGCACCGCGGACGAGATCGGCGCCGCTTACTGCCTGATGTGCACCACGATGGACTACCCCGAGGACCGCTCCTGGGTGACCTTCCATCTGCGCGATGACATCAAATTCTCGGACGGCACGCCGCTGACCGCCGATGATGTCGTCTTCAGCTATGACATCTTCTCGACCAAGGGCCTGTCCGACTTCCGCACCATCTTCAACACCGAGATCGAGAAGGTCGAGGCGCTGGCCCCCCATACCGTCAAATTCACCTTCAAGACCGGCATCACCACCCGCGACCTGCCCGCCAAGGTCGGCGGCTTGCCGATCTTCTCCAAGGCCGATTACGAGGCCAACAAGCGCGATCTGGAAGACAGCAGCCTGAAACCCTTTGTCGGCTCCGCCCCCTATGTGCTGGACCATTTCGTGGCGGGCCAGACCGTGGTCTACAAGCGCAACCCGGATTATTGGGGTGAAAAGCTGCCGATCAACCTTGGCCAGAACAATTTCGACAAGATCCGGATCGAGTATTTCGCCGATCCCAATGCGGCTTTTGAGGGCTTCAAAGGCGGAGCCTATACCTTCCGCTCCGAGAATTCCTCGAAATCCTGGGCCACCTCTTATGACTTCCCGCTGGTCAAAAACGGTCAGATCGTGAAGGTCGAATTGCCCAATGGCACCAAGGCCCCGGGGCAAGGTTTCATCTTCAACCTGCGCCGCGACAAGTTCCAAGACCCCCGCGTGCGCGAGGCGATTGGCCTGATGTTCAACTTTGAATGGTCGAACAAGACGCTGTTCTACGGGCTTTACACGCGGATCAACTCGATCTGGGAAAACTCTTACCTCGCAGCCTCTGGCCCGCCCTCGCCCGAAGAGGTGGCCCTGCTGCAGCCCCTCGTCGATGCCGGGTTGGAGCCCGCCTCGATCCTGACCGACCCGCCGATCGCGGCCCCGGTATCGGGTGACACGCAGCTGGACCGCAAGAACCTGCGCAAGGCCTCGAAGCTTCTGGACGACGCCGGCTGGAAGGTCGGCGACGACGGTATGCGCCGCAATGACAAGGGCGAGGTGCTGAAGGTCGAATTCCTTAACTCCGATCAGTCTTTTGACCGGGTGATCACGCCCTATGTCGAAAACCTGAAGGCGCTTGGCATCGACGCCTCGATGACCACGCCGGATTCCGCGCAATATGACCAGCGGATCAACCCGCCCAGTTTCGACTTTGACATCATCACCGGCCATGCCACCGCCGATATGGAACTGGGCGACGACCTCAAGCAGACCTATTCCTCGTCGACGGCTGACAATTCCAGCTACAACATCATGGGCCTGAAATCTCCCGCCGTGGACAAGCTTCTGGAGGTCGCCACCGCCTCCAAGACCAAGGCGCAGATGATCGTCGATGCCAAGGCCTTGGACCGGGTTCTTCTGGCCGAAAGGTTCTGGGTTCCGCAGTGGTACAAGAACACCTATACGCTGGCCTACTACGACATGTTCGGCCACCCGGACGCACTGCCGCCCTATGCTTTGGGCGAGACGAGTTTCTGGTGGTATGACGCGGACAAGGCGGCCAAGCTGAAGGCCGCAGGCGTCCTGCACTGAAAGGCGCGTGCCCCCGATGGGAGCCTATATCTTACGACGACTGTTGCTGGTGATCCCGACCCTTCTGGGGATCATGATCGTCAACTTCACCCTGACCCAATTCGTCCCCGGCGGCCCGATCGAACAGATCGCGGCCAAGGTGCAGGACGACCAGACCGCCACCGACAAGCTGGGCGGCACCGGCGCCGATGCCGGGCAAAGCAACGGCGGCAAGAAGATCGGCCAGTCCCAGGCGAGCGATGGCAGCTATATCGGCGCCCGCGGCCTGCCGCCCGAGTTCGTGGCCCAGCTGGAGGTCGAGTTCGGCTTTTCCCGCATCGTCTGCGATCCCGGCTTCACCGGCACGCCCAGCCTGAAAGACCCCGCCTGCCACAAGGAGAAGATCCCCGGCTGGCAGCGGTTCTTCATCATGATGGGCAAATACCTGCGCTTCGATTTCGGCGACAGCTACTTCCGCTCGACCTCGGTCGTGGGGCTGATCGCCGAAAAGCTGCCGGTCTCGATCACGCTCGGTCTGTGGAGCACGCTTCTGGCCTATCTGATCTCGATCCCGCTCGGCATCCGCAAGGCGGTGCGCGACGGGTCGAGCTTCGATGTCTGGACCTCCTCCGTCATCATCGGGGCCTATTCGATCCCGACGCTTCTGTTCGCGCTGCTGCTGCTTGAACTGTTCGCGGGCGGCAGTTTCCTCAGGATCTTTCCCTTGCGCGGCCTGCATTCCGACAATTGGGAAAGCTTGAGCCTCTGGGGCAAGACGGTGGATTACCTCTGGCACATCACCCTGCCGGTGACGGCGCAGCTTCTGTCCAGTTTCACCACGCTGACCCTGCTGACCAAGAACAGCTTCCTTGACGAGATCCGCAAGCAATATGTCATCACCGCCCGCGCCAAGGGCCTGTCGGAAACCCGGGTGCTTTACGGCCATGTCTTCCGCAACGCGATGCTGATCGTGATCTCGGGCTTTCCGGCCCTGCTGATCGGGATTTTCTTCGGGTCCTCGCTCTTCATCGAGCGGGTGTTTACACTGGACGGCCTCGGCCAGCTGATGTTCAACGCCGCGGTGGCGCGGGATTATCCGATCGTCTTCGGGACGCTTTACGCCTTTGGCCTGGTCGGGCTGGTCATCGGCATCATCTCGGACCTGACCTATATGCTGATCGACCCCCGGATCGACTTCTCGAGGCGCGACTAGCATGGAAACCACCGATAAACCGGTCAAAAAACCGGCCGAAATGCCGCGCGCCGCGCAGTCGCTGAACCGGCGGCGCTGGAACAATTTCCGCGCCAACAAGCGGGCCTATTGGTCGCTGGTGATCTTCGTCATCCTCTATGGCCTGTCGCTCGGGGCCGAGCTTCTGGCCAATGACCACCCGCTTCTGGTCCGCTACAAGGGCGAGATCCGCGCCCCCTTCCTGCATTTCTACTCCGAGGCCGATTTCGGCGGCGACTTCCGCACCGAGGCGAATTACCAGGACCCGACCGTGCAATGCCTGATCCGCAGCGGCGGGGTCGATACCTGTTTCGACACGCCCGAGGAGGTGCTGACCCAGATCGACGCCGGCACCTTCCAGGCGGAGGGGTTCGACAAGGGTTGGATCCTCTGGCCGCCGATCCCCTACAGCTACAACACGATCAACAATGTCGGCGGCACGGCGCCTTCCAAACCCGATGCCAAACACTGGCTTGGCACCGATGACACGGCGCGCGATGTGCTGGCGCGGGTGATCTACGGCTTCCGGCTTTCGGTCAGCTTCGGCCTCATCGTCTCGGCGCTCTCCTCCATCGTCGGCATCGCGGCGGGGGCGGTGCAGGGCTATTTCGGCGGCATGATCGACCTGATCTTCCAGCGCGTGATCGAGATCTGGTCGGCGATCCCGATGCTTTACGTCATCATCATCATCGGCGCGATGTTCAAGATGGACTTCATCCTGCTTCTGATCCTGATGGTGGCCTTCGGCTGGATGGGGCTGGTGGGTCTGGTCCGGGCCGAGTTCCTGCGCGTGCGCAATTTCGAATATGTCCGCGCCGCCAAGGCGCTTGGCGTGTCGGATGCGAAGATCATGGTCCGCCATCTTCTGCCCAATGCCACCATATCGACCACTACGATGATGCCCTTCGTCGTCACCGGCGCCATCGGCTCGCTCACCGGGCTCGACTACCTCGGCTTCGGCCTGCCGCCGTCCTACCCCTCGCTGGGCGAGATGGCCCGGCAGGCGCAGCAGAACCTCGATTCCTATCACCTGACCTTCACGGCCTTCTTCGCCTCGGCGCTGATGCTGTGTCTGTTGATCTTCATCTTCGAAGGCGTCCGCGATGCCTTCGACCCGCGAAAGACCTTCCGATGAGCCTTTTGCAGGTCAAGGACCTGAACATCCGCTTCCGACAGGACGGCAGCCTGCTTCATGCCGTCAAGAACGTCTCCTTCACGCTGGAAAAGGGCGAGACCTTGGCGCTGGTGGGCGAAAGCGGCTCGGGCAAGTCGGTGACGGCGCTGTCGACGGTGGGGCTTTTGGGCGACAACGCCGAGGTTTCGGGTTCGGTCCTGTACAAGGACGGCCAGATGATCGGCGCGTCGGATGCCGCCCTGCGCAAGGTGCGCGGCAACGACATCAGCTTCATCTTTCAGGAGCCGATGACCTCGCTCAACCCGCTCCACACGATCGAGGATCAAATCACCGAGAGCCTCTCTCTCCATCAGGGCCTGTCCGGCGCCCCGGCCCGCGCCCGGGTGCTGGAACTGCTGGAAAAGGTCGGCATCCGCGATGCGGCGACAAGGATGATCTCTTATCCGCACCAGCTCTCGGGCGGGCAGCGCCAGCGCGTGATGATCGCGATGGCGCTGGCCAATGGCCCCGACCTGCTGATCGCCGATGAACCGACAACCGCACTGGATGTGACCATTCAGGCCCAGATCCTCGACCTTCTGGCCGATCTGAAACGGACCGAAGGCCTCAGCCTTCTCTTCATCACTCACGACCTCAACATCGTGCGGCGCATCGCCGACCGGGTCTGCGTCATGCAGGGCGGCGCGATTGTCGAACAGGGCCGGACGGCCGAGATCTTCGCCAATCCGCAGCATCCCTATACCCAGAAACTGCTGGCCGCCCATGCCACGGGCCAGCCCGACCCGGTGCCGCAAGGCGCGGCCGAGGTGCTGCGGACGCAAGACCTGCGCGTCTGGTTCCCGATCACCAAGGGCCTGATGCGCCGCGTCGTGGGCCATGTGCAGGCGGTCAACGCCGCCAGCATCTCGGTCCGCGCCGGGGAGACGCTGGGCATCGTCGGCGAAAGCGGCTCCGGCAAGACCACGCTGGCGCTGGCGATCCTGCGGCTGATCGCCTCCAAGGGCAGCATCCAGCTCGACGGCAAGGAGATCTCGCACCTTTCCACCCACGCGATGCGGCCCCTGCGCCGTGACATGCAGGTGGTGTTCCAGGACCCTTTCGGCAGCCTGTCGCCCCGGATGACCGCCGAGGCGATCATCGCCGAGGGCCTGGGCGTCCACGGGCTGGAACCGGGCCGCAACCGCCGCGACATGGTGGGCGAGATCATGGCCGAAGTGGGCCTCGACCCGGCCACGATGCACCGCTATCCGCATGAATTCTCCGGCGGGCAGAAACAGCGCATCGCCATCGCCCGCGCGATGATCCTGCGGCCAAGGCTGGTGGTGCTGGACGAGCCGACCTCGGCCCTGGACATGACGGTGCAGGTGCAGATCGTCGATCTGTTGCGCGAGCTGCAGCGACGGCACGGGCTGGCCTATGTCTTCATCTCCCACGACCTGCGCGTCGTGCGCGCCCTGTCCCACAAGGTCATGGTGATGCGCGCCGGCGACGTGGTCGAGGCGGGACCCTCGGAAAGTCTCTTCGCAAACCCGCAGCAAGACTATACCAAGGCGCTGCTCGCAGCCGCTTTTGGTAGTTCCTGATGAAGATCCTGTTCGTCCACCAGAATTTCCCCGGCCAGTTCCTTTACCTCGCCCCCGAGCTGCGCAAGCGCGGCCATGATTGCCTGGCGCTGACCGATCTCGCCAATACCCGCGAAACCACGATCCCGGTGCTGAAATACAAGCACGAGGCGCAACCGATCGACCCGCCCGCCGCCCGGCTGGGCCGCAACTACATCCAGATGAGCGACCGTGGCGTCACCGTCGCCCGCGCCTGCCTGCAACTGCGCCAGCAGCGCGGCTATATCCCGGATGTGATCTTCGGCCATTCCGGCTGGGGCGAGACGCTGTTCCTCAAAGAGGTCTGGCCCGAGGCGAAACTGCTGACCTATGCCGAGTTCTACTACAAGGGCCGCGGCGCCGATGTCGGCTTTGACACCGAATTTGCCCAGCCCAACTTCGACCAGGTGATGATCGCGCAGGGCCGCGCCAGCCACCTGGGCCAGGCGCTTCTGCATTCCGATGCGGGCCTTTCCCCCACCGAATGGCAGGCCTCGACCTATCCGCCCGCGCTGCGCCGGATGATCGAGGTCATCCATGACGGCGTGAACACCGATGTCATGCGCCCCAACCCCGAGGCCCGCTTTGCCCTGCCCGATGGCCGCAGCCTCAAACCGGGGGACGAGGTGCTGACCTTCGTCAACCGCAACCTCGAACCCTATCGCGGCTACCACATCTTCATGCGCGCCCTGCCCGCGGTCCTGAAAGCCCGGCCCGAGGCGCAGGTCGTCATCGTCGGCGGCGATGAGGTCAGCTACGGCGCCGCCCCCAAGGATGCCAAGGGCTGGAAGGAAAAGATCCTGTCAGAGGTCCGCGACCAGCTCGACCTCTCCCGCGTGCATTTCATGGGCAAGGTGCCCTATGACCAGTTCGTGGCGCTGATGCAGGTCTCCCGCGCGCATGCCTACCTGACCTACCCTTTCGTCCTGTCCTGGTCGATGATCGAGGCGATGAGCGCCGGCGCCCATGTGATCGGCTCTGCCACCGCCCCGGTGCAGGACGTGCTGGTGGACGGCGTCAACGGCTCGCTGGTGGATTTCTTCGATGTGCCGGGGTGGAGCGCCAAGCTGACCGAGGCCTTGGCCCAGCCTGAAAAGTTCCTGCCCCATCGCGCCGCCGCCCGCCAGACCGCGCTCGACCGCTACGACCAGCGCATCCTCCTGCCGCGGATGATCGACTTTGTGGAGCGTCACGGCCCGAAAGCCTGACCTCGCCCTTGCCCTCTGCCCAAATACTCCCGCCGGAGGCCCCGGGCTGGCGTGGGCGTGCCGCTCAGATCGCCGCCGAATGCTGCGCCTTGCCCTGCGGGTCATAGGCGTCAAAACCGCGCGCGATCATCCGCGTCAGGGGCCGTCCCTGCGGCAGGATGGTCAGATGATCGGCATCCAGCGTCACCACCCCGTCGAAATCCTGCGCCACCCGTTCCAGCATCGCGGCCACGATGACGCTGTCGATGCCAAAGCCCGCCAGTTCCGCCCGGCTGACCCGGAAATCGCACATCAAGGCCTCGATGATCCGGGCGCGCAACCGGTCCTCGCCGGTGAAGACATGGCCGCGGTGGGTCGAGAAATGCCCGCCGCGGATCGCTTGCGTATGATCCGAGGTGCCCGAGGCATTCTGCGCATAGCCCTGCGGAAACCGCGAGATCGAGGAGGCGCCCAGCCCCACCAGCGTCGGCGCGGTGTCGTCGGTATAGCCCTGGAAATTCCGCCGCAGATGCCCGCTGCGCGCCGCGACCGCCAAGCCGTCCGCCGGCCGGGCGAAATGGTCGATGCCGATCTCGTCATAACCATCGGCCACGAACAATTCGCGCGCGACCTCGTAAAGGTCCAGCCGCTCTGCCGGGGTCGGCATCGCATCCGAGGGGATCATCTGCTGCCGCCGACTCATCCACGGCACATGGGCATAGCCGTACAAGGCCACCCGGTCGGGCGAGAAGCTGAGGAGCTTCTGCACCGAATCCGCAATCCGCGCCGCGTTCTGATGCGGCAGGCCGAAGAGGATGTCGGCGTTCAGGCTCTGGATGCCGCGGGCGCGGATCATCGCCACCACGTCGCGGGTCAGCTCGAAGCTTTGCTCGCGCCCGATGGTCTTCTGGATCAAGGGGTCAAAGTCCTGCACCCCGATAGAGGCGCGGTTCATCCCCGCCGCGGTCAGCGCGTCCAGCCGGGCCTCATCCACCTCGTTCGGGTCGATCTCGACCGAGAACTCCGCCCCCGGCGCCAGCGGCGCCACCGCCAGGATTGCATGCGCCAGATCGCGAATCATCTCTGGCGCGAGCAGGGTCGGCGTCCCGCCCCCCCAGTGCAGACGCGACAAAGTGACACCTTCGGGCAGATGCCGCGCCAGAAGCGCGATCTCGGCCCGCAACATTTTCGCATAGGCCACCACCGGCCCGTCCGAGGTGGTGCCCTGGGTGCGACAGGCGCAAAACCAGCACAATCTTCGGCAAAACGGCACATGGAGGTACAAGGAAATCGAAGAACCGGGCGCAATTGACGCGATCCACTGCGCGAAAAGCTCGGGCCCGACCCCTCCGGCGAACTGCGGCGCGGTGGGGTAGGACGTGTAGCGCGGCACACGTGCGTCGAAAAGCCCGAAGCGGGCGAGTTGCGAATGAGTGTTCATGGCGCTACGCTGCGGCATGGTTCCGACAATTTCCTTGATCAGGATCAAATGAAAGGCCCCGCATGTCGCTTCACGCTCTGAAACTTGCGCCGGAGGATTGCGGAGATTGCCCGATCCGCCACCGCGCCGTCTGCGCCCGTTGTGACGCGGAGGAACTGTCGAAGCTGGAAGAGATGAAGTACTACCGCAGCTTCGAGGCGGGGCAGAACGTGGTCTGGTCCGGCGACCGGATGGATTTCGTGGCCTCGGTCGTCTCTGGCATCGCCTCTCTGTCGCAGACGATGGAGGATGGCCGCCGTCAGATGGTGGGCCTGCTGCTGCCGTCCGATTTCGTCGGCCGCCCGGGCCGCGCCGTGGCCCCCTATGACGTGACCGCCACCACTGACCTCGTGATGTGCTGCTTCCGCCGCAAACCCTTTGAAGAGATGATGTCGCAGACCCCGCATGTCGCGCATCGCCTTCTGGAGATGACGCTGGACGAGCTCGACGCCGCCCGCGAATGGATGCTGCTTCTGGGCCGCAAGACCGCGCGGGAAAAGATCGCCTCGCTTTTGTCGATCATCGCCCGCCGCGACGCCGGGCTGAAGGCCAAATCGTCCAAGGGCCCGATCTCCTTCGACCTGCCCCTGACGCGCGAGGAGATGGCGGATTATCTCGGCCTGACGCTGGAAACCGTCTCGCGCCAGATGAACGCGCTGAAGCGGGATGGCGTGGTGGAACTGGGCGACAAGCGCCGCATCCTGGTGCCGAACTTCGACCGTCTGGCCGAGGAAACCGGCGACGATGCCGATGGCGGCTTCCTGTCCTGAGGCTTTGGCCTTAAGTTGCGCCCCGAAACGAGGGGCCAGATGCAAGACGAAGACGCCGAACCGAAAAGCCTGAAATCCCGCTCGCATGGCAGGCTGAGCGTGCAGGTCAGCGCCAAGCCCCGCGACCTGATGGAGGAAGTCCAGGTCAAGGGCGCCTTCACCGTCAAGATCGTCACCCTCTTCCCCGAGGCTTTTCCCGGCACGCTCGGCCTGTCGCTGACCGGCAAGGCGCTGGACCTCGGCCTCTGGCGCATCGTGCCGATCGCCCTGCGCCCCTTTGGCGAAGGCAAGCACCGCAATGTCGACGACACCCCCGCCGGCGGCGGCGCCGGCATGGTCTTGCGCGCCGATGTCCTCGACAAAGCCCTGACCGAGGCCGCCTCCGGCGCCAACCCCGACCGCCTGAAATGGCCGCTGATCTACCTGTCGCCGCGTGGCAAACCCTTCGACCAGGCGATGGCGCGCCGCTTCGCCGCCTGCGACGGCCTCACCATGATCTGCGGCCGCTTCGAAGGCATCGACCAGCGCATCATCGACCACCACCAGATCGAGGAAGTCTCCCTGGGCGATTTCGTCCTGACCGGGGGCGAGATCGCAGCGCAAGCCATGCTCGACGCCACGGTCCGCCTGCTGCCCCGCGTTCTGGGCAACCAGGCCTCGACCGAGGAGGAAAGCTTCTCCGACGGCCTGCTCGAACACCCGCAATACACCAAACCCGCCCAATGGCAGGGCATGCCGATCCCCGAGGTCCTGCAATCCGGCCACCACGGCGAAATCGCCAAATGGCGCAAGGCCCAGGCCGAGGAGTTGACGAAGGTCCGCAGGCCGGATTTGTGGCAGGCTTATGTGCGGCGCAAAGGGCCGGGGAAGTAGGACGGGTCGCGGCGTAGCAGCGTTTGTTTCGTGCGATGTACTGTCATTGCCATTCACGGTCGCGCATGGCAGTTTTGCAACTATGACTGAAGAAGAAGAAAACGCCAAAGCTCTGAATAATGTTGACACCTACGGCTGCCACGTTCTTGGGATCATGGCCGAAGGGGACTTACCACCCTTCACCTATTCAATCGGTATCGAGGCCACCTCGCACCAACCCGACTTGCTGATCATCGGACTGAATAACAAGCTCGGGCACTGGATTATCAACGAATACAATCGGTTGGTTCGTGACGGAGCGGTCTTCGTCCCAAACAAGCTTTACGAAGGATTTCTTGAGGGCTTCCCGGTCCTGTTCAGCCCAATGTTGAAAGAGCATTACCGCGAATATCTTGGCTGGGGCAGATGGTTCTATCAAGGCGACAACTTCCGGGTCTTTCAGCTTATCTATCCTGACACTACCGGAAAGTGGCCATGGAATCCGATTGCAGCCAGCGATTTTGGGCGATGGCAGCCGCTGGTGTCCGAATTGCCTTTGATTGCCACGCACTAAGCCGTTACAACCCTCCCTTGACCCATCCACCGCTTCCCCCTATACGCCCCCTGTCCGGGGCTATCCGCCCATCGGACGCGATTCCTTTTGGCCTTTGCGCTGGCCTTCTTCGATCAGCGTGGACAGAGGGAGCCGACAGATAAAGCAGGCCCCATCTCTGGCGGGCTCCGGCAACGGGGGACCCGGTTGAAGACCAAGAGCTCTGGTGCGGCATCACCTCTGCGGAACACCGCAGGTCAATCGGAGACAGGTATGAACCTGATCGCACAACTCGAAGCCGAGCAGATCGCTGCTCTCGGCAAGACGATCCCGGACTTCAAGGCCGGCGACACCGTCAAGGTCGGTTACAAGGTGACCGAAGGCACCCGTTCGCGCGTGCAGAACTACGAAGGCGTCGTGATCGGCCGCAAGGGCGGCGCCACGATCTCCGCCTCCTTCACCGTTCGCAAGATCTCGTTCGGCGAAGGCGTGGAACGCGTGTTCCCGCTCTATTCGACCAACATCGACTCGATCGAAGTGGTCCGCCGTGGCCGCGTCCGTCGCGCCAAGCTGTACTACCTGCGCGATCGTCGCGGCAAGTCGGCCCGGATCGTCGAAGACACCAATTACAAACCCAAGTCGGAATAAGGAGCGAAGGCATGAAAAAGGGCATTCACCCCGACTATCACACCATCACCGTCAAGATGACCGATGGCACGCTCTTCACCACCAAGTCGACCTGGGGCAAAGAGGGCGACCAGATGGCGCTCGACATCGACCCGCTGGCGCACCCGGCCTGGACCGGCCAGTCGGCCCGTCTGATGGACACCGGCGGCCGCGTGTCGAAGTTCAAGAACAAATACGCCGGCCTCACGCTCTGAACGAGGTCAAGGTTTGGAAAGGCGCTCCTTCGGGGGCGCCTTTTGTCTTTGGGGGGGCAAGATGGTTCGGTTCTGTCTTTTCATTCTGCTGCTTTTGCCCTCCGCCGCGCGGGCCGATATCTTCCCCCATCTGACCGGAAGCTTCGGCTACACCGAGGCACCTTGGGAGTCCTGCGCGACCAACCCGGCCTTCTTCGCCTTCAGCCCTGATCACAAGAAGCTGGTGGTGACCTGGGCCAGCCCGGTCCTCAGCTTCACGGGCGACAGGATCAGTTCTTTCACCGGGACCGTGACCGAGGTTCACGCCGACAGCGTCACCGTCCTGCGCGACGATGAAAGCCGGTTTGCACCCGATGGCAGCAAGGTTCTGTGGACCATGCTCGCCACACCGGTGGGCATGTGCTGGACCCGCGCGGATTTGCCGGCGGATGCCTGCCTCTTGCTTGAGCATTGCGATGAGGCGGAACCCAATGGCTGAGACCTCACGGCCTTGTGAGGGCTGGTTTCCCGCGTCCTCGGGCATCATGGCGCGATGATCCGCCTCTGCATCCTGTTTCATCTGGCCAGCCTGCACCCTGCCGCGGCGCAGGACATCTATGACGCTTTGCGCGGCGATTATGGCAGCGCGGCCGATCCTGCGACCTCCTGCGCCGCCAATCCCCACACCCTCGATTTCATGGCCCAGCCGCCGCATGCGCTGTTTGACTGGACCAAGCCCTGGACGGACAAGGACGGCTTGCCGGTCAGCCACCGGCGCTATGACATTCTGGACCAGTCGGACAGCACCCTGACCCTGCGGCGCGAGGGCGATACGTCGCGCACCGCCGACGGCGGGCGCCCGGTCTGGATCCTGCGGCGGACCATGACGCCCGAAGGCTATTGCTGGGGCCGCGCCGACTGGCCCGCGGTCCATTGCGAGGACCAGCAGCTGCGCTGCGACAAGCCCACCTCCTGAGCCCCGATTTTTCTGCGAAAAATCCCGCCCTGCCACAGTCGCGGGCCAAGGTGACGGCCGCCTGCTAAGCCGCCTTCCCTATCGGCCAAGCGCCGCTTATAGGATGGAAAAAGGCTTGGGAGTGCTGGCATGGCGCATATCATCGTGGTGGGCAACGAAAAGGGTGGTTCGGGCAAGTCGACGACGTCGATGCATGTCGCAACCGCCCTGTGCCGGATGGGGTTCAAGGTCGGCGCGCTGGATCTGGACCTGCGGCAGAAGAGCTTCGGCCGCTATGTCGAGAACCGTCTGGCCTATCTGGAGCGGGCCGGCCTCGACCTGCCCTCGCCCGATTACCGCGACCTGCCCGAGATCGACGCCGCCCTGCTGGCCCCCGGCGAGAATGCCTTTGACCGCCGCCTCTCGGAAGCGGTGGCCGAACTGGAGGCGACCTGCGATTTCATCGTCATCGACTGCCCCGGCAGCCATACCCGCCTGAGCCAGGTCGCCCATTCGCTGGCCGATACGCTGATCACGCCGATGAACGACAGTTTCGTCGATTTCGACCTTCTGGCCCATATCGACCCGGAGACCAGCAAGGTCACCGGCCCCTCGATCTATTCCGAAATGGTGTGGAACGCGCGCCAGCTGCGCGCTCAGGCTGGTCTCAGGCCGATCGACTGGATCGTGCTCCGCAACCGGCTTGGCGCGCAGCAGATGATCAACAAGAAGAAGGTGGGCGCGGCATTGGAGGAACTGTCACGGCGGATCGGCTTTCGCGTCGCCCCCGGTTTTTCCGAACGTGTGATCTTCCGCGAGCTTTTCCCGCGCGGCCTGACGGTCATGGACCTCAAGGACACCGGGGTCGATCAGCTGAACCTCTCCAACATCGCCGCTCGGCAGGAGGTCCGCGATCTGATCCGCGAGCTCAGGCTCCCAGCGATTGAACAAGGCTCCGAAACAAGGCTTGCCTGACCTGCCGGCGGCTTTCGCGCATGCTGATCCGGTCCAGTCGCAGGGCGAAAGGGTCGGGCAGTTCCGTCTTGGGGGCGAACAGCCCGAACTTGGCAAGAAGAGATCTCACGTTACGCATGGCCGTCTCCTTGTCGTGCATTGAGGTTAATGTCCCGCCCAACCACGGCAGGAAAGTGGCAGCGGCTTGGTCGAAATTCGTTTCTACCGCAGGTGGTGGAAACGCAGGGTTTCCTCAGGCGCAACATTGCGGCGGAGAAGCTTGAACCGCGCCGCAGCGCGTGGCACCTCTGGCGGCGGAGGTGCCCCATGCCAAACCCGCTTTACGACGCGCTCTTCGCGCCCCTTGCCGCGCGCGACAGCCGGCTGATCACCCTGGCCGATGGCCGCGAGATCACCGGGCGCGGCTTTCTCGCCATGATCGGCAAGGCGGCCAATGCCTTGCGCGTCGCCGGCGTGCGGCCGGGCGACCGGGTTGCGGTGCAGATCGCCAAGTCGCCCGAGGCCTTGGCGGTCTATGGGGCGACCGTCTCGATCGGGGCGATCTTCCTGCCCTTGAACACCGCCTATACCGCGCCCGAGGTCAGCTATTTCCTGACCAATGCGACGCCGAGCCTTTTTCTCTGCGATCCCTCCCGCGCCGAGGGTCTGGCCGAGGTGGCGCAGGCCACGCGGCTGATGACGCTGGACGGCCAGGGCGGCGGCAGTTTCGGTCAAGCGATGGCCGGGGCGGAGGCCGGTTTTGTGCCCGAACCGCGCGGTCCGGGCGATCTGGCGGCGATCCTCTACACCTCGGGCACCACGGGGCGGTCGAAGGGCGCGATGCTGAGCCATGACAACCTTCTGTCCAACGCCGCGACGCTGGCAAAGCTCTGGCGCTTCACCGATCGGGATGTGCTGCTGCATGCCCTGCCGATCTTTCACACCCATGGGCTTTTCGTCGCCTCAAACATCAGCCTTCTGACCGGCGGGGCGATGATCTTCCTGCCGGGGTTCGAGCTGGACACCATGCTGCGGCTTCTGCCGCAGGCCACCGCGCTGATGGGGGTGCCGACCTTCTACACGCGGCTTCTGGACGATGCGCGCTTCACCCGCGATCTGGTGGCGGGGATGCGGCTTTTCATCTCTGGCTCGGCCCCGCTTCTGGCCGAGACCCACCGCAGTTTCGAGGCGCGGACCGGCCACCGCATCCTGGAACGCTACGGGATGACCGAGACCAACATGAACACCTCCAACCCCTATGACGGCGAACGGCGGGCCGGGACGGTGGGCTTCCCCCTGCCCGATGTCGAGTTGCGCATCATGGCCGAGGGGCGCGAGGTGCCGCAAGGCGAGGTCGGCGTGATCGAGGTGCGCGGCCCCAATGTCTTTCAGGGCTATTGGCAGATGCCGGAAAAGACCCGGGAAGAGCTGCGCGCGGATGGCTGGTTCATCACCGGCGACCTCGGCCAGATCGACCCGGATGGCTATGTCCAGATCGTCGGCCGCGCCAAGGACTTGGTCATCTCGGGCGGGTTCAACATCTATCCGATCGAGGTCGAGATGCTGCTGGACGAAGCCCCCGGCGTTCTGGAAAGCGCGGTGATCGGCCTGCCGCATCCCGATTTCGGCGAGGTGGTCTTTGCGGTTCTGGTGCCGCAGAAGGGAGTGACGCTGGAGGCCGAGGCGGTTCTGGCCAGCCTGCAGGACAAGCTGGCGCGCTTCAAGCAGCCCAAGGCCGCGGTGGTGGTGGCGGAACTGCCGAGGAACACGATGGGCAAGGTGCAGAAGGCGGAATTGCGCAAGGCTTACGCCGGGTGGTTTCAGCCCTGAGCGCGGAGCGGGGGCCAGCCCCCGCACCCCCGGGATATTTATGGACCAATGAAAAAGGTCAGGCGGAGTCGTCTGAGGCGGGCGCGTCGTCCTTGAGTTCGTCTTCGAGGAAGCGTTCGAAAGCGTCGAGGTCGACCGGGTCGAACTGGCCGAAACCCTGCATCCAGACTGAGGCCTCGCGCAATGCGTCGGGTTCGAGCTTGCACCATTTCACCCGGCCGCGCTTTTCCTGGCTGATCAGGCCGGCGTCGGCGAGGATGGAAAGATGCTTGGAGATCGCGGCCAGCGACATCTGGAACGGTTCGGCGACATCGGTCACCGCCATGTCATCCTCGAGCAGCATGGCGAGGATGGCGCGGCGGGTCGGGTCGGCGAGGGCGGCGAAAGCCATGTCGAGCGGATCTGTCATGGCGACAGTATCGGGGGCCGCGCCGGCAAGGTCAACCGGATGGTTGAATATGGAATGCGGGCAAAACCGGGGTTGCGCGGGGTTGGGGGCGGAATCCGCACTTGGATAATTTCGTTTTATATCCGCACATTAAACCAATCCGTTCTCCCATTATCCTTGCTTGACTCAGGCGCCCCCACTCCCTAGGTTCCGCTCGAACGTGAAGAGGGCCTTATGGCAGAAGATCCGGACCCCGAACGGCTGCGTGCGCTGGAAGAAAAGCTCGCGAAGCTGAAGGGCAAGGGTCCGGCCAAGAGGGCTGACACGGGCAAGAGTTTATCGCAGGGCGAAGTGGCCTGGAGGATGGTGCTGGAGCTGGTGACGGGCATGATGCTCGGGCTGGCGATCGGCTACGGGTTAGATGTTCTCTTCGGAACCCGGCCCTTCCTTCTGGTGATCTTCGCGCTGCTGGGCTTTGCGGCCGGCATCAAGACGATGATGGGCACCGCGAAGCAAATGGCGAAAGATGCGGACAGATCCGCGACAGACGAGAGGGATTGAACGTGGCTCAAGAAGGCGGTCTTGTCATTGACCCGATGCACCAGTTCCAGATCGTTCCCTTGTTCGGGGAAGGTCCGCTGACCTGGTATACGCCCACCAACCAGACCCTGTGGCTGGGCCTGACCGTGCTGGTCGTGTCGCTGTTCCTGCTCCTGGGCTCGGCCCGGCGCGCGATCATCCCGGGCCGGCTGCAGTCGATGGGCGAAGTGTTCTACAGCTTCATCCATGATATGGTCGAAGACGTGACCGGCCATGAGGGGGCCAAGTTCTTCCCCTATATCATGGTGCTGTTCACCTTCATCGTGACCTCGAACCTCCTGGGCCTGATCCCCGGCTCCTTCGCTGCGACCTCGCATATCGCGGTGACGGCGTCGCTGGCGCTGGCGGTCTTCCTGACCGTGACGCTGGTCGGCCTCTACAAGAAGGGCATCGGCTTCCTCGGCATGTTCTGGGTCTCTTCGGCGCCGCTGGTGCTGCGCCCGGTTCTGGCCTTGATCGAGGTCATCTCCTACTTCGTGCGCCCGGTCAGCCACTCCATTCGTCTGGGCGGCAACATCATGGCCGGTCACGCCGTGATGAAAGTGTTTGCGGGCTTTGCCGGCGTCATGGGTGTGGCTTCGGTCGTGCCGATCGCCGCCATCGCCGCGATCTACGGCCTCGAAATGCTGGTGGCCGTCGTCCAAGCCTATGTTTTCGCTATCCTGACCTGTGTGTACCTGCGCGACGCCGTTGGCGAAGCCCACCACTAAGTCAGCATCCTTCACCCTAATCGCAATCCTCAAGAATCCAATCCAAGGAGAATACCAATGACTGGCGATCTCGTTCAATTCGCACTGATGGGCAAATATATCGGTGCTGGTCTGGCCACCATGGGTCTCGGCGGCGCTGGCGTCGGCGTGGGTATCGTGGCCGGCAACTTCCTGTCGGGCGCTCTGCGCAACCCCTCGGCCGCTCCGGGCCAGACCGCCAACCTCTTCGTCGGCATCGCCTTCGCCGAAGCTCTGGGGATCTTCTCGTTCCTCATCGCTCTGCTGCTGATGTTCGCAGTCTGATCCCTTACCGGATCCGATCAACGGCCGGATTGGGGTTTCCCTGTCCGGCCGGGTTCCTTCCAAGCCCGTTCCGTCATCGGAGGACGCCATGTCTACAACGGAAACCGTGGCCGGCGCTGCGGGTGAGGCTGCCGAAAAGGGCATGCCGCAACTGAATTTTGCGACCTGGCCGAACCAGATCTTCTGGCTTCTGGTCGCTCTGGTCATTCTCTACGTCGTCGTGACCAAGATCGCGATGCCGCGGATCGCCTCGGTTCTGGCCGAGCGCAAGGGCACGATCGGCAACGATCTGGCCGCCGCGGAAGAGCTGAAGGCCAAGGCCAAGTCGGCCGAGAAGGCCTATAACCTGGCGCTGGAACAGGCCCGGGCCGAAGCCACCAAGATCATCGCCGCCACCAAGGCCGAGATCCAGAAAGACCTGGATGCCGCCATGGCCAAGGCCGATGCCGAAATCGGCGCCAAGGCCGCCGAAAGCGAAAAGCGCATTGCCGAGATCCGCGCCGGTGCCGTCGATGCCGTGGCCGAAGTGGCCCGCGACACCGCTGGCGCCCTGGTCACGGCTCTGGGTGGTCATGCGGATACGGGGGCCATCGAGGCCGCTGTCTCTGCCCGGTTGAAAGGGTGATCCGATGAAAAAGCTGTTGACCTCGGTCGCCTTTGCCCTGATCGCCGCCCCGGCCTTCGCCTCGGAAGAGGGCCCGTTCTTCTCGCTGCGCAATGCGGAATTCGTGGTCGGCGTCGCCTTCCTCGTCTTCATCGCCGTGCTGATCTATCTGGGCGTGCCCAAGAAGGTTGGCGCGATGCTGGACAAGCGCGCCGCCGACATCAAGTTCGAGCTGGAAGAAGCCAAGCTTCTGCGCGAAGAGGCCAAGACCCTGCTCGCCTCCTACGAGGCCAAGCAGCGTGAAGTGCAGGCCCAGTCGGAGCGGATCATCGCCACCGCCAAGGAAGAGGCCCAGGCCGCTGCCGCCCAGGCCAAGGCCGATCTGCAAAGCTCCATCGCGCGCCGGATGCAGGCCGCTGGCGAACAGATCGAATCCTCGGTTAAAGCCGCCGAACGCGCCGTGCGCGACCAGGCGATCACCGTGTCGGTCGCCGTCGCCGCCGAAGTGCTGAAGCGCCAGATGACCGCCGAGCAAGCCTCGATCGCCATCGACTCGTCGATCGCGCAGGTTGCGGCCAAGCTGCACTGAGCTGGCCAGAACACCAATGAAAAAGGCCCGGAGGAAACTCCGGGCCTTTTCATTTATGGGCTTCGCTCAGCGCGGACGGATGATGATCTCGACGCGGCGGTTCATCGCGCGACCCGAGGCGGTTGCGTTGGAGGCCACCGGGTTATCCTCGCCACGGCCATAGGTCGAGATGCGGCGCGAGGGGACGCCGGCGCCGACCAGCACATCGGCCACCGAGAAGGCACGGCGTTCCGACAGGTCCTGGTTCGACGCCGCCGAGCCGACATCGTCGGTATGGCCCACAACTTCGATGTTGCTGCTGGGATAGCTGACCAGGTTGGCCGCGATGGAGCGGATCTCGCGGTGCAGATCGGGGCGCAGCGCCGCGCTGCCGGTGGCGAACAGCACGTCATCGGGCAGGTTGACCAGAAGGTAGCCGCCCATATTGGTGACGGTCACGTTCGGGTTGCCCAGACGGTTGCGCATGTCGGCCGCCTGCTGATCCAGCGAGCCGCCGATCATGGTGCCGGCGATGCCGCCGATGATGGCGCCATGCAGGGCGCCGTTCTTGTCGTTGTGGAACGCGCTGCCGATGGCGGCACCGCCCAGGGCGCCCAGGAGGGCTCCGTTCTGGGCCCGATAGTTCGGGTCTTGAATACGGGTGGCCCGATCCTCACAGGCCGAAAGGCCCATTGCGGCGACGATCGCCAGTGTGATGGAAGGTTTCAACATGATGAATAGACTGCCTCTGCTGACTGAGCCGTGACGACGGCTACCCACTCGACTATACCACCCGCCGTGCGAGCGTTACATCCGGACCACTGCCTGCGCGGCATATTGCCCATCACAAGAGTGTCACCCGGAAAACGCGCCAGAGGCGGGCGGGTTCCCGCCGCCCGGTCGATTTTTTGCCGCCTCAGGCCGCGGCATCCTTCCGCGCCGCCTCCCAGGCGAGGATGGCGCGCTTGACCGGAAGGCCCCAGTGATAGCCGCCCAGCCCGCCCGACTTGCGCAGGGCGCGGTGGCAGGGGATCAGCAGGCTGATCGGGTTGCGCCCCACCGCGGTGCCGACGGCGCGCACGGCCTTGGGATGGCCGACCGCGCCCGCCAGTTCGGAATAGGTCGTCACCTGCCCCGAGGGGATGCGCAGCAAGGCCTCCCAGACCTTGATCTGGAACGGCGCCCCGATCAGATGCAGCGGCGCCGCCTGCCCACCCAACGCCGCCTCGACCCAGGGCCGAAGCCGCTCCGGATCTTCGACGAAACGGGCCTGCGGCCAGCGCCGCATCAGATCCTCCAGCGCCGCCGTGGCGCCCATGTCGGCGGCAAAGCCCATGCCGCAGATGCCGCGCGCCGTGGCCATCACCACCGCCGGGCCAAAGGGGCTGTCGAACCAGCCCCACCAGATCGTCAGCCCCGCCCCGCCCCTGGCGTAATCGCCGGGCGACATCGCCTCCCAGGTCAGGAACAGATCATGCAGCCGCGAAGGCCCCGACAGGCCGGTGCTTAGCGCCGTATCCAGCACGGTGAAGCGATCCTCCAGCAAGGACTTCGCATGGTCCAGCGTCAGATATTGCTGATAGCGCTTGGGCGAGACGCCAACCCAGGCCGAGAACACCCTCTGGAAATGCGCCGGGCTCATCCCCATCCGCGCCGCCAGCGCCTCCAGCGTCAGGGCCGGGCCCGCCGCGTCGATCTCTTCCAAAGCCCGGGCGATCACGCCGTAATGATAGGTCTCATCGTTCATGTCAGCCTCCATCCCGCCACCCTAAGGGGCCAAGCCCTCGCAAAACACCCGAATCCTGCGCAA
Source organism: Rhodobacter sp. P1_C2 (assembly GCF_056406375.1). Taxonomy (NCBI): domain Bacteria; kingdom Pseudomonadati; phylum Pseudomonadota; class Alphaproteobacteria; order Rhodobacterales; genus Rhodobacter; species Rhodobacter sp. P1_C2. The sequence goes on along the minus strand of NZ_JBFUAG010000001.1, from coordinate 341,276 downwards.
ATGCTTGCCCCAAAGCCGCCAAACAGGCATATCCCGGCCATGAGCGCACAACTCCCCTATGCCACGATCCGCCAGATCTTTCAGACCTTTCAGGCGCTGGACCCCGAACCCAAGGGCGAGCTGAACCACACCAATGCCTTCACCCTGCTGGTCGCCGTGGCGCTTTCGGCCCAAGCCACCGATATCGGCGTGAACAAGGCGACGAGGGCACTGTTCGAAGTGGCCGACACGCCGCAGAAGATGCTGGCCCTCGGCGAAGCGGCGCTGATCGAGCATATCAAGACCATCGGCCTTTTCCGCAACAAGGCGAAGAACGTGATCCGCCTCAGCCAGATGCTGATCGACGATTACGAGGGCGAGGTCCCCTCCTCCCGCGCCGCCCTGCAACGGCTGCCCGGCGTCGGGCGCAAGACGGCCAATGTGGTCTTGAACATCTGGTTCCACTACCCCGCCCAGGCCGTCGACACCCATCTCTTCCGCGTCGGCAACCGCACCGGCATCGCCCCGGGGAAGGACGAGCTCGCCGTCGAACGCGCCATCGAGGACAATATCCCGGTGGAGTTCCAGACCCATGCCCACCACTGGCTCATCCTGCATGGCCGCTACATCTGCACCGCGCGTAGCCCGAAATGCGGGCTCTGCCCGATCCGGTCCCATTGTCTCTACGAGGATAAAACATGAAGAAATACCAGGTCGTCGGCATCGGGAATGCCATCGTCGATGTCTTCTCCGCCGCCGATGACAGCTTTCTGGAGCTGATGGGGATTCAGAAGGGCATCATGCAGCTGGTCGAAAAGGACCGCGGCGAGATGCTGTATGGCGCGATGAAAGACCGGGTACAGGCGCCCGGCGGCTCGGTCGCGAACACCTTGGCGGGCCTCGGCAACCTTGGCCTTTCCACCGCCTTCATCGGCCGCGTGCATGATGATGCCCTGGGCCGCTTCTACGCCAGCCACATGGCCGAAAACGGCACCGATTTCGTCAACCCGCCCGTGCCGGGGGGCGAACTGCCCACCTCGCGCTCGATGATCTTCGTGGCCCCGGATGGCGAGCGCAGCATGAACACCTATCTCGGCATTTCCTCCGAACTTGGTCCGCAGGACGTGTCCGATGACGTGGCGGGCCAGGCCGGGCTTCTCTTCCTCGAAGGCTATCTCTACGACAAGCCCAAGGGCAAAGAGGCTTTCGAACGCGCTGCCAAGCTTTGCCAGGCCGCCGGCGGCAAGGCCGGCATCGCCCTGTCAGACCCGTTCTGCGTCGACCGCCACCGCGACGACTTCCGCCGCCTGGTCAAGGATCTGGACTATGTGATCGGCAACGAACACGAATGGTCCTCGCTCTACCAGACCGACCTCTCCTCGGCTCTCGAACAGGCCGCGCAAGACGCCGGCATGATCGCCTGCACCCGGTCCGGCCATGAGGTGATCATCTGCCGTGGCGAGGAGCAAGCCGTGGTCCCGGTCCACCGCATCGTGCCGGTCGATGCCACCGGCGCCGGCGACCAGTTCGCCGCGGGTTTCCTCTACGGCATCGCCACCGGCCAAAGCCTCGCCACCTGCGGCCGCATGGGCTGCGTCGCCGCCGCCGAGGTGATCTCCCACTACGGCGCCCGGCCAGAGACCGACCTCAAGGCCCTGTTCCGCAAGGAAGGCCTGATCTGACCAAGCCCCCCCTGCCCCATCTTCATTGGTCCATAAATATCCCGCAGGGGGGTCTGGGGGGACGCGAAGTCCCCCCAGCCGGGTCCGCAGAGCGCCCTACTCGCCCAGCTTGGCGTGCACCTCGTCCAGATCGACCTCGCCCTTGGGCATCTTGTTGGCCGGATCGTCGAAGTCGTATTTGAACAGCTGGAAATCGCGCTTGTAGATTTCCCACATCAGGTGTTTCGACAGATCGTCGAAATAATCCTCCACCGGATGCGCCCGCTTCGGCCCATGGCCTTCGCTTTCGTTGAAACGCGGAATCGCGGCGAGGTCGATCTTGTGCTTCGGCTTCATCTTCTTGACGACCTCGGCCATGCCCTCGTCGAATTTCTCGGTGAAGATGATCTTGTTGTAGCGCCCGCCATTGACGATGAAGGTCGAGATATGGCCCGACATCGCCGACCAGTGGATGTCCGGCTCCATCGGTTTCTTGAAGCGGATGGTGTCGCGGGCGAACAGAAGAAAGCGGCGGAAGCTGGCGATCTGGTCGAAGTCCTGTTTGCCGTCGTCGCCACCGACCTCGACCCCGTATTTCTGCACCAGCATCGGCACCAGGTTGCCGCGATAGCGTTTGCCATTGCGCTGGATGCCGCAGACCTTGTCGAAAAAGCTCGACAGGATGCGGGTATAGGGGTTCCTCACACAGGTGAAGGCATAGGTCTTGTGACCCTTCACCGCCTTTTCGATCACCGGCTGGCTCGCCTCCTGCGCCCATTTGTGCAGGCCTTGGGTCGAATCGTGGATATCGCCGTCGAAGAAGGCGCCATGGTCGGCGTAGAACATGATCTGCCCGATGGTCGAACAGGCGCATTTCGGCACCACGCGGTACACGACGCTTTCACTTTCGGTCATCCAGGTGCCGGGAAAACCCATATGCGCTTGCTCCTTGGCGATCTTGGCGGCGGTTTTGGCACGTTTGCCATGCAACCGAGGAAATTCTACGGCGAAAAGAGCAAAGAAACTCTGTCTTTTCAATGTCCAATGCAGGTAATTAAGGCAAGACCCCCGGGACAGCGGCACGGAATTGCTCTGATATGGCGAAAATCGCTTATATTCTTCTTTGCCACAAGGACCCGGACGGCATCATCGCCCAGGCCGAGAGGCTGACCTCGGCGGGCGATTTCATCGCCATCCACTTCGACGCCCGCGCCCGGCGCGAGGATTTCGAGAAGATCCGCGACGCCCTCGCCACCAATGCCGCCGTCACCTTCGCCGCCCGCCGGCTCAAATGCGGCTGGGGCGAATGGAGCCTGGTGGACGCCACCCTCGCCGCCGTCGAGGCCGCGGTGGAGGCCTTCCCCCGCGCCAGCCATTTCTACATGCTGTCGGGCGACTGCATGCCGACCAAGACGGCGGAATATGCCCATGATTTCCTCGATGCCAGGGATTGCGACTATATCGAAAGCTTCGATTTCTTCGCCTCGGACTGGATCAAGACCGGCATCAAGGAAGAGCGGCTGATCTACCGCCACTGGTTCAACGAACGCACCCAGAAATGGCTGTTCTACACCTCGATGGACTGGCAGAAGACCCTCGGCCTGACCCGCAAGGTGCCTTCCGATCTGCAGATGATGATCGGCAGCCAATGGTGGTGCCTGCGCCGCCGCACCATCGAGATGGTGCTGGCCTTCTGCGCCAAGCGTCGCGACGTGATGCGGTTCTTCCGGACCAGCTGGATTCCGGACGAGACCTTCTTTCAGACCATCGTGCGCCATCTGGTCCCGGAAAACGAGATCATGACCCGCACGCTGACCTTCCTGATGTTCACCGACTACGGCTTGCCGGTCAGCTTCTACAATGACCAGTATGACCTGCTGATCAGCCAGGACTATCTCTTCGCCCGCAAGATCAGCCCCGATGCGAAAGAGCTGAAACAGCGGCTGGGTAGCCTCTATTCGGCCACCGGGATCAGCTTCGGCATCTCGAACGAGGGGCGCAGCCTCTTTGCCTTTCTCGTCGGCCGCGGCAGGATCGGCCGCCGCTTCGCGCCGCGCTTCTGGGAGACGGAAAGCTCGCTCGGCCGCCAGCGCACGCTTCTGATGGTGACCTGCAAGAAATGGCATGTCGCCAAGCGCCTGGTCGAAAGGATCCGCCAGGTCACCCGGATTCCGGCGGTGGATTACCTCTTCAACGAGGCCTCGACCCCGTTGCCCGACCTGGGCGGCATCCAGACCACGCTGGAAAAACGCACGCGCCACCGCCGCGCCCTGGTGCGGATGCTGTTCGACTACTGGAAGACCGATGTGCTCGTGCTGTGCATCGATCCGGCCAACACCGACCTGATGCAGGATTTCTACAACGACAAGGCCAAGGTCCGTCTGCTGGAGATCGAATGCGACTTCACCGACGATTACCTGGTCGGCCATGCCAAGCGCGTCGGCCTCGCCGCCGACCGCACGCCGCAGGAGGTGATCGACCGGCTTTTGCCGACGATCCGCTATGACGTGCGCTTTGAAAGCGACCGGATCCGCGACGCGGGCTTTCCAGGCTTCTACCAGCTGCGCCAAAGCGCCTCGGTCGCGGAAAACACGGTGCCCCTGGCCGAGTTTCTTGATATCCCCGAGGCGCAGGCGCGCGAGATCGCCGCGACCCATTACCTATTCGTGGACTGACCCATGCAGAACTATGACCCGAGCAATATCTTCGCCCGCATCCTGCGCGGCGAAATCCCGAACAAGACCGTGCTGGAAAGCGCCCATAGCCTCGCCTTCCACGACATCCATCCCCAGGCCCCGATCCATGTGCTGGTGATCCCCAAGGGCGCCTATGTGAGCTTTGACCATTTCGCGGCCGAGGCCTCGCCCGAGGAGATCACCGATTTCCACCGCACCGCCGCCCAGGTCTGCGCGCTGCTCGACATCGCCCCCGGCCAGGGCTACCGCGCCATCACCAACACCGGCGCCCATGGCATGCAGGAAGTGCCGCACTACCACCTGCATATCCTCGGCGGGCGCCCGCTGGGGCGGCTGGTCGAAAGGGCCTGAGTCCGGTTCAAGCCCGGACCCGGGGGGCGCTCGGCGGACCCGGCTGGGGGGCTGTCCGCCCCCCAGACCCCCCGAGGATATTTGGGGACCGATGAAGGGTCAGGCCTCCCTGGTTTTCCACAGGCTGACGGCGATGCCCGTGGTCAGGATCAGGGCGGTGACGCCGAGGGACAGGCTGGCGGGGAATTTCTCCCAATCCAAGGCATCGGCGATGAAGAGTTTCGAGCCGATGAAGACCAGAAGTGCCGCCAGGGCGTATTTGAGGTAAGCGAAGCGGTGCAGGATCGCCGAGAGCGCGAAGTAGAGGGCGCGCAAGCCGAGGATCGCGAAGATGTTGGACGTGTAGACGAGGAAGGGGTCGGCGGTGATCGCGAAGACCGCAGGCACCGAATCCACCGCGAAGATCAGGTCGGCGGTTTCGACCATGATCAGGGCGAGGAAGAGCGGTGTGGCATACCAGAGACCGCCGCGCTTGACGAAGAAGCTTTCCCCCTCCAGCCCCTCGGTCAGGCGCAGCCGCGATTTGACCCAGCGCAGGGCGGCATTGTCGATCGGCGCGTGGTCGTCCTTGGCAAAGAGCATCTTGATGCCGGTCAGGATCAGGAAAGCGGCGAAGACGTAGAGCAGCCAGTGGTATTCGGCCACCAGCGTCGCGCCGACGCCGATCATCAGCCCGCGCAGCACGATCACCCCCAGGACGCCCCAGAACAGCACCCGGTGCTGCAGGGCCCTCGGGATGGCGAGGCTGGAGAAGATCAGCGCCATCACGAAGACATTGTCCATCGACAGCGATTTTTCGACGACAAAGGCGGTGAGATAGCTGGACGCCGCCCCCGCCCCCATCTGCCAGCCGACGAACAGCGCGAAGCACAGCCCCAGCGCGATATACATCGCCGACATCCGCAGGCTTTCGGCCACGCCGATCTCGTGGCTGCCCTTGTGGAAAAGCCCGAGGTCGGCGGCCAGCATCAGGCCCACGACACCCAGGAAACTGAGCCACATCCACAAGGGTGTGCCCATGAAATCGTTGATCAGGAATTCCATATCGACCTCTCTGTTGAGGCTCGACGGGGACGGCCCCACATCGAGCGCACTCGATGCGGTCCGACATCACGGTCACAGCCAGAAGGCAGCAAGCGTCAGAGGGGCCCGGTCCGCACCCCCAACATGGGGAGCGGTTCCGCGGCGTCAACCCTCGGCGGCGAGAATTCCGGCGAGGCCTTCGCGGTAGGTCGGATATTTCAGCGTGACCCCCAGCACCGACTTGATCCGGTCGTTCCGCACCCTCTTGTTTTCGGCATAGAAAGAGCGCGCCATCGGCGTCATCTCGGCCTCGTCATAGGGCACCATCGGCGGCGGCGGCAGGTGCAGCATCTCGGCCGCCAGCGTCAGCACGTCTTCGGGCGAGGCGGGGTCGTCGTCGCAGACGTTGTAGATGCCGGGATGCGGGCGGGTCAGGGCGGCGTGCAGCACGCGGGCGATATCCTCCACATGGATGCGGGAAAAGACCTGGCCGGGTTTCAGGATCCGCCGGGCCGAACCGTCGCGCACTTTCTGGAAAGGGCCGCGCCCCGGCCCGTAGATACCCGCCAGCCGAAAGATGTGCAGGGGATGGCCGAGGGCTGCCCAGGCCGCCTCGGCCCGCGCCCTGGCCTCGCCCCGCGCGGTGGAGGGGGCAAGCGGAGTCGTCTCGTCCACCCAGTCGCCGTTGTGGTGGCCATAGACCGCGGTGGTGGAGAGATAGCCGAGCCATTCCGGCTTTGCTGCGGCCAAGGCCGTGGCATATTCCGCCAGCACCGGGTCTCCCTCGCCGGGGGCGACCGAGGTCAGGATATGGCTGGCCTGCGCAATCGCGGGGCCAAGGTCGGTGCCGGGCCAGACCAGCGCCTCGACCCCGGTGGTGCGCAGGGCCTCGGCCTTCTCGGCGCTGCGGGTGGTTCCGATGATGCGCCAGCCCTCCGCCAGAAGCAGCGGGGCCAGCGCCTGGGCCGAATAGCCATGACCGAGGGAGAGAAGCGTTTTCATGGGCACCTTTATCCCCTTGGGCCGGGGGCTTCGCAAGCGGTTGATTGCGGCGCGCCCTTCCGCTTCATCAGAACTTCACTTGCCACGGTGCGGCCAAGCCTCTTAGATGCCCGATCAAAGTGATGGGACGCCCGCGATGAATGACGATATTTTCCTGACCCCTGCCGCCACCGAAGCCGCTGTCTTCACCGATGCCGCCGAGGCGGTGGAGGCCCTGCAGCAGCTTTACGCGAGGGCGACCGAATTTCTGGGCCAGGCCTTTTCCGATGCCGTCACCCATGGCCGGCCGGAGGCGCGGGTGCGGGCCTATTACCCGGAGGTCAGGCTCACCGTCTCCAGCCATGACAAGATCGACAGCCGTCTGTCCTTTGGCCATGTCTCGCAGCCGGGCACCTATGCCACGACGATCACCCGGCCCGACCTGTTCCGCAATTACCTGATCCAGCAGATCGGGCTTCTGATGGAAAACCACGGCGTCTCGGTCCAGATCGGGCTCAGCGACACGCCGATCCCCCTGCACTTTGCCGTGGCCAACAACCCCGGCATGACGGTGCCGCATCAGGGCGTGCTCGACTTCACCCTGCGCGATGTCTTCGACGTGCCGGATCTGTCGACCACCAATGACGACATCGTCAACGGCCAGCGCACCTACAATGCCGACGGCTCCTACCCCCTGGCGCCCTTCACCGCGCAGAGGGTGGACTACTCGCTGGCGCGGCTGAGCCATTATACCGCGACCGATGCGATCCATTTCCAGAACTACGTCCTCTTCACCAACTACCAGTTCTACGTCGATGAGTTCGAGTTCATGGCCCGCGCCGCCCTGTCGAACCCGGCGCTCGGCTATACCGAGTTCGTCGCGGGCGGCAATTCCAGCATCACCACCGGGGACGGCATCCTTGCGCCCTCCTCGAAGACGCCGCAGATGCCGACTTATCACCTCAAACGCGCCGACGGGAACGGGATCACCCTGGTCAACATCGGCGTCGGCCCCTCCAATGCCAAGACCGCCACCGACCATATCGCCGTCTTGCGCCCGCATGCCTGGCTGATGCTGGGCCATTGCGCGGGGCTCAGGAACAGCCAGAACCTCGGCGATTTCTGCCTGGCCCATGCCTATCTGCGCGAGGATCACGTTCTGGACGACGACCTGCCGATCTGGGTGCCGATCCCCGCCCTGGCCGAGATCCAGATCGCCCTGCAGGACGCCGTGGCCGAGGTGACCCAGCTTGACGGTTACGACCTGAAACGCATCATGCGGACCGGCACCGTCGCCACGATCGACAACCGCAATTGGGAGCTGCGCGACCAGTCCGGCCCGGTCCGCCGCCTTTCCCAGTCGCGTGCCATCGCGCTGGACATGGAAAGCGCCACCATCGCCGCCAACGGATTCCGCTTCCGGGTGCCCTATGGCACCTTGCTTTGCGTGTCCGACAAGCCGCTGCATGGCGAATTGAAGCTGCCCGGCATGGCCACCGATTTCTACAAGACTCAAGTCAGCCGCCATCTGCAGGTCGGCATCCGCGCGATGGAGCGTCTGCGCGAGATGCCTTTGGGCCGCATCCACAGCCGCAAACTGCGCAGTTTTGACGAAACGGCCTTCCTCTGAGGCCAGATTTCGCTGAAAGCGCGCAAAAATGCTTGCCTTGCCCGCCAAAAACCTGTGTAGCCAGCGCCACAGCCTTTCGCAGGCCAAGCAATACCCCCGGACTCCGGGAAATGACCAAGGGACAAGTCCATGAACAAGCCGATGACCAAGACCCAACTGCTCGCCGCTCTGGCCGATGCCATGGGCACCGACAAGAAGATCGCAGGCACCGCACTTGACGCGATCGCCGCCGTCGTGGCGCGCGAAGTGGCCGCCGGTGGCGCCGTGACCCTGCCGGGTCTGGGCAAGATCGTCTGCCGCGCCCGTCCGGAGCGTCAGGTCCGCAACCCCGCCACCGGCGAGACCGTGACCAAGGCCGCCGACAAGCAGGTGAAATTCACCATCGCCAAAGCCCTGAAAGACAGCGTCAACGCTTGATCTTTCCGAAACTATGGCAAAGGGTCGCCCCGTCGGGGCGGCCCTTTTGCATTGAGGAGGTCTCATGGACCTGATCGCCCTTCTGATGGGCCTGTGCTTCTCGTTGATGTGGTCCTCGGCCTTTGCCACCGGGCGGATCATCGTTGTGGATGCCTCGCCGCTGCTGGTGCTCGCCCTGCGATTCCTGATCTCGGGCGCCATCGCCGTCACCATCGCCCGCCTGCGCGGCCAAAGCTGGCGGCTGAGCCGGCCGGTGGCGCGCTCGGTGCTGATCTTCGGCCTCTGCCAGAACGCGCTCTACCTCGGGCTGAACTTCATTTCGTTGCAATGGATCGAAGGCTCGCTCGCCTCGGTCATCGCCTCGGCGATGCCGCTCCTGGTGGCGCTGATCGGCTTTGTCATGGGCGAGCGTCTGCCGAAGCTCGGCCTCGCCGGACTGGCGGCGGGCTTTGCCGGGGTGGCCCTGATCATGGGCAGCCGGATCACCCATGGCGCCGATCCGACCGGCGTGGCGCTTTGCGTGCTGGGGGCGACGGCCTTGGCCTTTGCGACCCGGCTGGTCAAATCGGTCAGCGCGGGGGGCAACCTGCTGATGGTGGTGGGATTGCAGATGCTGGTCGGTTCGGCGATCCTCGCCCTGGCCGCCATGGCCTTCGAGACGCCGCGCCTGAACCTCACGCCGCATCTGATCCTGGCGCTCAGCTATCAGATTCTGGTGCCCGGCCTTTGCGCCACGCTATTGTGGTTCTCGCTGGTTGGGCGGATCGGGGCGATCCGCGCCTCGACCTTCCATTTCCTCAACCCCTTCTTCGGCGTGGCCGTGGCGGCGGCGCTGCTGGGTGAGAAGATCACGCCCAGCGATGTGCTGGGCGTGATCATCGCTATGGCGGGGATTCTCGCCGTGCAGATCTCGCGTCAGGCGGCGGCCAAGGCCGCGTCGTAATCCTTGGCCACCTGCAGCGAGGGGCGCGCGGCATAGCGCGCGACCCAGTCGGCGATCACCGGCTCGTCGCCCAGAAGCTGCGGCGCGAAGGTGAAGGCCGAGGCGCAGAGCATGTCCGCCGCCGAGAAGTCGCCGCAGAGCCATTTGCCCGCCTCCAGCGCCTTGCGCAGCCGCGCCTTGGCCTCGGCCATGCCGCGGAAATTCCGCGCCAGCCCGGGGTGGGAAATCCCCATCATCTCGGTCATCAGGACCGGCTCCAGCACGCCCTGATACCAGAAAAGCCAGGTCAGATACGCCCCCCGCCGCGCATCGCCGGGCTTGGGCGCCAGCCCCGCCTCGGGGAAAAGCGCGGTGAGGTAGAGCATGATCGCCCCGCTTTCGGTGATCAGCGTGCCGTCATGCAGCAGCGCGGGGGCCTTGCCCTCGGGATGGGGATTGCCCGGGTCGATCCGGCCCGAACCGTCGCGATAGATGATGTCCACCTTGCGGATCTCGACCTTGTCCCAGATCTGCATCTCGTCGATCAGCATCACGATCCGGGTGGAGCGGGAATTGGGGGCGTGAAACAGCGTCAGCATCTTTATCTCCTTTGCGCTTTTCTCTGCCGCCTTTATGCTCCAGCTCTCCTGCCAGAACCTGTCAGCATGCCATGCCCCGCCCCGACCGGATGTTCCGCCTCCTGACCGCCCTGCGCAGCCTGCCGCAGCCGGTGACCGCCGCCCGCCTGGCGGAGGAGACCGAGGTCTCCGCCCGCACGCTTTACCGCGATATCGAGACGCTGCGCGCCGGCGGCGCCCTGATCGACGGCGCGCCGGGCCTTGGCTATACCCTGACCGAGGACCCCGCCCTGCCGCCGCAGATGTTCACAAGGCTGGAGGTGGAGGCGCTTGTCCTCGGCCTGGCCGAGGTGCGCCATGCCGGCGACCCCGCACTCGCCAAGGCGGCAGAGGCGGCCCAGGCCAAGATCATCGCCACCCTGCCCGAACGCGTCCAGCGTCAGGCCAGCCACGCCGTCCTGCAGATCCGCCGCTTCGACAGCCGCCCGCCGGCGCCACCCCACCTCGCCCTGATCCGCGAGGCCTGCTGGGAGGAGCGCGCCCTCGACCTCACCTACACCGACCGCGACGGCCAGCAATCCCAGCGCCGGATCTGGCCGCTGTCGGTGGTCTTCATGGACCGCACCCTGATGCTTCTGGCCTGGTGCACCCTGCGCCAGGGCTTCCGCCGCTTTCATCTGGCCTCGATGAGCGAGGTCCGCCCGACCGACACCTCCTTCCGCCCGCGCCGCGTCGCCCTCTTGCGCGACTTTCTGGCCGAGCTGAAATCCGGCCGCAGGCCCACCCCCGGTTAACCCGGTTGAAACTTCGCTGCGCCACAAACGTATCACCCATGGCGCAGCAAAGGATCACCGTCCATGACCAGCATCATCACCGATTGGCGCGTGAAGGGCAGCCTGTCCGATGCGGTCGAACTGCTGACCCGGATGCAGGACTGGCCGCGCTGGTGGGGTTCGGCGCACAGATCGGCCGAGGTTCTGGGCGCGGGGGAGTTCGTCATGCGCTCGCGCGGGGTCCTACCCCTGCGCTGGACCGCCCGTATCACCGAGGCCCGCCTGCCCTACCGCTGGGAGGTTGAGGCGACCGGCGACCTGCACGGCCGCGGCATATGGCGCCTGCGTCAGGCCGGCTCCGTGGTCGAGGTCGAATATGCCTGGCATCCCGCCCGCCTGTCGCTTGTGGCAGGCGCCAGCCACCGCTGGGCCATGGCTCAGGGCCGCAGCGCCCTTGCGGAAGAGATGGAGCGCCTGGCCAGCCTGCGGGGTCCTTCGCCCTTAGCCGATCAGACCGCGCAGCCCGCCCGTCTGGGCGCGGTCCAATAGCAGGTGGTCGGCCAGAACCAGCGCCATCATCGCCTCGCCCACCGGCACGGCGCGGATGCCGACGCAGGGGTCATGCCGCCCCTTGGTGATGAGCTCCACCTCTTCACCGCGCTGGTTGATCGTCCGCCGCGGCGTCAGGATGCTGGAGGTCGGCTTGACCGCAAAGCGGCAGACCACCGGCTGACCCGAGCTGATCCCGCCGAGGATGCCGCCCGCATGGTTCGACAGGAACACCGGCCCGTCATTGCCCATCCGGATCTCGTCGGCATTCTCCACCCCGGTCAGGCTGGCCGCCGCCATGCCATCGCCGATCTCCACCGCCTTGACCGCGTTGATCGACATCATCGCCGAGGCGAGGTCGCTGTCGAGCTTGCCATACAAGGGCGCGCCGAGGCCCGCCGGAACCCCCTCCGCCACGACCTCGATCACCGCCCCGACCGAGTTGTGCGACAGCCGCAGCCCATCGAGATACTCCGCCCAGTCGTCCACGGCACCCGGATCGGGGCACCAGAACGGGTTCTGCCCGATCTGACCCGCGTCAAACCGGCTCCGGTCGATCCCCTTGACCCCCATCTGCACCATGTAGCCGGTGATCTTCAGCCCCGGCACCAGCGCCTTCAGCACCGCCCGCGCGACACCGCCCGCCGCCACCCGGCTCGCCGTCTCGCGTGCCGAGGACCGGCCGCCGCCGCGATAATCCCTGAGGCCATATTTCTGGTGATAGGTGATGTCGGCATGACCGGGCCGGAAGCTCTGCGCGATATCGCCGTAATCCTTCGACCGCTGGTCGGTGTTCTCGATCATCAGCTGGATCGGCGTGCCGGTCGTGCGCCCCTCGAAGACGCCCGACAGGATGCGCACCGCGTCATCCTCCTTGCGCTGGGTGGTGAACTTCGAGGTGCCGGGCTTCCTGGCATCCAGCCAGGGCTGCAGATCGGCCTCGCTCAAGCTGATGCCGGGCGGGCAGCCATCCACCGTGGCCCCGATGGCCGGGCCGTGGCTTTCCCCCCAGGTGGTGAAACGAAACACATGACCAAAGGTGTTGAGGCTCATCGGCGATCTCCTGTCTGCCGCACCCCCTTAAGACAATCCGGACGGCTGCAACAGAATTTTCGTCGAAAATTCGGGGCCCGGGCTCAGTCGGCCTTCATCGAGACGATCGCCGCCTTCTTCACCGTATCGGTCGGATAGGTGATCCTTGTCTGGATGCCAAAGCGCAGGTCGGGGAAATAGGTGAAATGCTGCACCGTCGGATAGGGCCCGCCGATATGCCCGACATCCAGCCCCATCGCCGCATAGCGGCAGGACCCGATCTTCACCGTGGCCACAGTGCCCGCCGTCACATGCACCTTCTCGCGCCAGGCATCGGCCTTGTTGTCGCCGATCTTCGTCGTCGTGGCCCTTACGGCTGAGGTCCAGTCCATCGCCGGCTTCGGCTCGGGCACCCGGCGGATATAGGTATATTCCGACACCGTCGCAGAGCCGTTGCGCGTGCTTTCGGTCTGATAGATGCCATAGGTCGCCTCGACATAGCGGGCATAATTGCCGCCAGCATTGGTCTGCTCCAGCCTTATCACCTCATGCGCCTGGCGCCGCACCGTCCAGACCGAGCCATCGGTCAGCTTGACCGTGACACCCTTGGCGAAGCTCAGGAGGTTCACACATTCCGCCTGCGCCGCCCCGGCAGCGGTTCCGATCATCAGGCAAAACGCCGCCATACGCAGGACCATGTTCATTTTCTCCGACCTCCGACCCGATTCGCAAAACAAGGTTAACATCCGCCGACCCCACCGCGCGTAGAGACGGAAGGAAGACGGAAAGAAGACGCGGGCAAGACCCGGTCCAGCCCGGGGTTCTGGCAGCTTAACTCTGCGTTCTCAAGCCCTTGGCATTTGTCCTTGCGCTTGCCCGCCGATGCCCTATTTTCACGCATACCTCGGGGTGGCCTCTGGCCTGAGATGCAGTTTGCGGACCCGTTGAACCTGACCCGGATCATACCGGCGGAGGGAAGGTAACGGCGATGCTCGCCCGCTCCATTCCCGCCCGTCGCAAATGGAGAGACCATGAAAAGCTTCCATCTTGCACTGGCGTTCCTGTCCCTTGGCCATATGGCCATGGCCGACACGCCCGTTCTGAACGTCCTGACCTATGACAGCTTCGCCGCCGACTGGGGCCCCGGCCCCGCCATCGCCAAGGGGTTCGAGGCGACCTGCGGCTGCACCGTCCATTACACCACCGCCGGCGACGGCGCCGCCGTCCTGTCGCGGCTGAAGATGGAGGGCGCCAAGTCCGAGGCCGACATCGTCCTCGGCCTCGACACCACCCTGACCGAATCCGCCCGCGCCACCGGCCTCTTCGCGCCCTTGGCCGCTCAGGCCCCGAATGACCTGCCGGTGCCCTATGCCGACGCCAATTTCGAGCCCTTCGACTGGGGCTGGTTCGCCTTTGTCTATGACAAGACCAAAGTCGCCAACCCGCCGAAATCCTTGAAGGATCTCGCCGCGTCGAACCTCAAGATCGTGATCGAGGACCCGCGCTCTTCCACCCCCGGCCTCGGTCTGGTGATGTGGGTCAAGGCGGCTTACGGCGATCAGGCGGCGCAAGTCTGGAAGGATCTGGCCGACAATATCGTCACCGTCACCCCCGGCTGGGACGAGGCTTACGGCCTGTTCCTGAAGGGCGAGGCCGACATGGTCCTGTCCTACACCACCTCCCCCGCCTATCACCTGATCGCCGAGAAGGACGCCAGCAAGGCCGCCGCTGCCTTTGACGAGGGCCATTACATGCAGGTCGAAGTGGCCGGCAAACTCGCCTCCTCCAAGCAGCAGGATCTGGCGGACAAGTTCCTCGCCTATCTCGCCGCCGACGAGGCGCAGGCCGTGATCCCCACCACCAACTGGATGTACCCGGCCAAGACCCCCGCCGCGGGCCTGCCCGCAGGCTATGAGACGCTGATCAAGCCCGCGAAATCGCTGCTCTTTTCCCCGGCCGAGGCGGAAGGCCTGCGGCAGGCGGCGGTGGAGGAATGGCAGACCGCCCTGTCCAAATAAGCGCAGCGGCGCTGTCGGGCCTGATTGCCACGCTGGTGCTGGGAACGGCACTGGCGCTGGCAAGCCAGTCCACCGGCGCCAGCCTGCGGCCCGCCGATTGGTCCGCGATCCGCTTCACATTGCTGCAAGCCGTTCTTTCCACACTGTTTTCCTGCCTCCTCGCCGTGCCCGTCGCCCGCGCCCTGATGCGGCGCAGGTTCCCGGGCCGCAAGCTTCTGATCCTGCTGATGGGCGCGCCCTTCCTGCTGCCCGTGGTGGTGGCGGTTCTGGGCCTCCTCAGCATCTATGGCCGCAGCGGCGTCTTGAACCAGCTTCTGCAGGCATTGGGCCTGCCGGTCCTGTCGATCTATGGCCTCAAAGGCGTGGTTCTGGCCCATGTCTTCTTCAACCTGCCGATCGCCACACGGATGCTGCTGAACGGCTGGCAGTCGATCCCGGCCGAGCGGTTTCGCCTGGCCGAAACCCTGGGCCTCCCCTCCCCCTTCCGCCACATCGAGCTTCCCATGCTGCGCGCCGTCCTGCCGGGCGCGGCTTTGGCGATCTTTCTGGTCTGCCTCACCTCTTTCGTCGTGGCGCTGACGCTTGGCGGCGGCCCGAAGGCCACGACGCTGGAGCTTGCAATCTACCAGGCCCTCCGCTTTGACTTCGACCCCGGCAAGGCAGCCTTGCTCGCGGCGGTGCAATTCGCGCTCTGCGCCGGGGCCGTACTTCTGGCCGCGCGCTTCACCTTGCCCCTGGCGCTCGGGGCCGGGCAGGACCGCCCCCTTGTGATCCGCGCGCCAAAGGGCCGGGCAAGCGATTGTTTCGCCATCGCTTTTGCAGCCCTTCTGCTGGTCCTCCCCCTCGCCGCGATCGTGGTGGAGGGGGTGCCGGCGCTGGCGCATCTGGGCCCGCTGGTCTGGCAGGCGGCGCTGCGCTCGATCCTGATGGCGCTGGCTTCGGCGACGCTCTGCACCACCGCGGCGCTGACCCTGACGCTGGCGGTGGCGCGCCATGCCCAAGGCGCGCGGTGGATCGAGATGGCGGCGATGCTGCCGATGGCGGCCTCTGGCCTTGTCCTTGGCACCGGGCTTTTCCTGGTGATCCGCCCCTTCTTCCGCCCCGAGGATCTGGCCCTGCCGGTCACCATCCTGAGCAATGCCCTGATGGCGCTGCCCTTCCTTTACCGCCTGCTGTTGCCCGAGGTGCGGGTGCTGCAGGCCGATTACAGCCGCCTGGCGGAGGCGATGGGCCTGCGCGGCTGGGCGGCGCTGCGCTGGCTGGTGCTGCCGCGTCTGGCCCGCCCCCTTGGCCTTGGCAGCGGGCTGGCGGCGGCGCTGGCGATGGGCGATCTCGGCGTGATCGCGCTCTTTGCCGGCGAGGGGCAGGCCACGCTGCCCCTCGTCGTTCAGCGCCTCGCCGGGGCCTACCGGATGGCGGAGGCCTCGGGCGCGGCGCTCCTCCTCGTCGCCCTCAGCTTCGGCCTTTTCGCCCTGTGTGACCTCGGAGGCCGCCGTGCTGCAGCTTGACCATCTGACCCTGACCCAGGGCAGCTTTCACCTCTCCGCCGACTGGAGCCTGCAGGCCGGCAAAAGGCTGGCCCTGCTCGGCGCCTCGGGGGCGGGGAAATCGACGCTGCTGATGGGGCTTGCGGGTTTTGTCACGCCAACCGCTGGGCGCATTCTGTGGCGGGGTCAGGATCTGGCCCCCCTGCCCCCGGCAGAGCGGCCGGTTTCGATCCTGTTTCAGGACCAGAACCTGTTCCCGCATCTGACACTGGCGCAAAACCTCGGCCTCGCGCTGAACCCGCGGATGAGGCTCAGCGCCGCCGACCATAGCCGGATCGCGCAGGTTCTGGCCCGCCTTGGCCTCGCCGGGCTGGAGGGGCGCCGGCCTGCCGATCTGTCGGGCGGGCAACAGGGCCGCGCGGCCCTTGCCCGCGTTCTGTTGCAGGCGCGGCCGATCCTCTTGCTGGACGAACCCTTTGCCGCCCTTGGCCCGGCGCTGAAGGCTGATCTTCTGGCGCTGGTCGCCGATCTTGCCGCCGAGGCCGGGACCACGGTGATCATGGTCACCCACGACCCCGCCGATGCCCGCCGCTTTGCCGATCAGGTGGTGCTGGTCCATGACGGAGTGGCCGATGCCCCGGTGGCGACCGAGGCGCTTTTCGCCGCCCCGCCCCCGGCCTTGCGCGCCTATCTCGGCACATGAAAAAGGCCCCGTCCTGCGACGGGGCCCTTTTCATTCAATGCGTTGAAGATCAGTGCGCGATCTTCTTGCCCTTGACCTTGGACCACAGGCGCTTGTTGGTCAGGTAGAGGAGCACCGACAACAGACCCAGGATCAGCACGGCCTTGAAGCCGGATTCCTTGCGGACCATCATCTTCGGCTCGGCGGCCCACATCAGGAAGGCCGCGACGTCCTGCGCCTCCTGGCTCAGGCTCGCTTCGGTGCCGTCGGCGTATTTGACCTGACCGGCCGCCAGGGCGGTGTCGGGCATGCCCATGTAGCCACCCGGGAAGGCCTTGTTGCCGTAGAAGGTCACGCCGGCGATGTCCTTCGACTCGCCGGTGAAGCCGGTGAGGATCGAGTAGATATGCTCCGGTCCGCCCATGCCCTTGAAGAGCTGGTTGGTGCCGAGGCCGTAGGGGCCCGAGAAGCCCTTGCGCGCCTTGGCCATGACCGAAAGGTCAGGGGCCCCAGCGCCGGTGTTCTCCGGGAAGTGGTCGGCCGGGGTCGCCGGACGATCCTCGCCGGTGACGGCGTCCTTGACGGTGATGGTCTTGGCATAGGCCTTGACCTGATCTTCCGGCAGGGTCGGGCCGCCCGGTTCGGACAGGGCGCCGATGCGGACGAACTTCAGACCGTGGCAGGTCGAGCAGACCTCGGTATAGACCTGGAGCCCGCGCTGCAGCTGGTGTGCGTCGAAGGTGCCGAAGGGGCCTTCGAAGGAGAAGGCGATATCGGTCGTCTCGGCCCCCTCTTCGGCCCAGGCGGCTCCGGTCAGCAGGGTCAGAGCAGAAACGGCGCTGATTGCGATTTTGCGAAACATCTCAGTCAGTTCCTTTCTCTCACTCGGCCGGGCCAGAAACGGGGTCGGCGTAGTGCGACTTGAAGTCTTCCTCGATGGTCGCCGGCGGCAGCAGCGGCTTTTCAAGCACGCCAAGCAGCGGCAGGATCACGAGGAAATAGGCGAACCAGTAGGTGGAGGCGATCAGGCCGACCCAGCCGGTGAAGGTCGAGGGGACCTGAGAGCCGCACCACATCAGCACGACGAAGTCGATCACCAGAACGGCGAACCAGGCCTTGAACATCGGGCGGTAGCGGCCCGAACGCACCGAGGAGGTGTCGAGCCAGGGCGCCAGCGCCATGGCCAGGATCGCACCGGCCATCGCGATGACCCCGAAGAGCTTGGAATCGACGATGCCGAAGGTCAGGAAGTGGACGAGCTGCACCACCCAGACCGTGTTATCGAAGGTCCGCAGGATGGCGTAGAAGGGCAGCAGGTACCATTCCGGCACGATATGCGCCGGGGTGGCGAGCGGGTTGGCCTGGATGTAGTTGTCCGGGTCGCCTAGGTAGTTCGGCATGAAGCCGACCACGGCGAAGAACAGCATCAGGATCACGGCCAGCGCGAAGAGGTCCTTGATGACGTAATAGGGCCAGAAGGGAACGGTGTCGCGCTCGGCCTCTTCCTTCGATCCACGGCGCACTTCAACCCCGGTCGGGTTGTTGTTGCCGGTGGTGTGGAAGGCCCAGATGTGGACGCCCACCAGGGCGGCAATCACGAAGGGCAGCAGGTAGTGGAGCGAGAAGAAGCGGTTCAGCGTGGCGTTGCTGACGGCAAAGCCGCCGAGCAGCCATTCCTGAAGGGCCGTGCCGACACCCGGGATCGCGCCGAACAGGCCGGTGATCACGGTGGCGCCCCAGAAGCTCATCTGACCCCAGGGCAGAACATAGCCCATGAAGGCGGTGGCGATCATCAGGAAGTAGATGATCATGCCGATGACCCAGGTCACCTCGCGCGGGGATTTGTAGCTGCCGTAGTAGAGGCCGCGGAAGATGTGGCAATAGACGGCGAAGAAGAACAGCGAGGCGCCGTTGGCATGCAGATAGCGCAGCATCACGCCGCCGTTCACGTCGCGCATGATATGCTCGACCGAACCGAAGGCCAGATCGACGTTCGGCGTGTAATGCATGGCCAGCACGATGCCGGTCACGATCTGCAGCGCCAGACAGAAGGTCAGGACGATGCCCCAGATCCACATCCAGTTGAGGTTCTTCGGCGTCGGAAGCATCAGCGTGTCGTAAAGGATGCTGACAATCGGCAGGCGGCTGTGGAGCCATTTTTCAAAGCCCGATTTGGGCTCGTAGTGGTCGTGCGGGATACCGGCCATCGATTGTGTTCCTTACCCGAGCTTGATCGTGGTGTCGTTGATGAAAGCGGCGACCGGCACCTGCAGGTTGCGCGGGGCCGGCCCTTTGCGGATGCGGCCTGCCGTGTCGTATTGCGACCCGTGGCAGGGGCAGAACCAACCGCCGAACTCGCCCGCGCCATTGCCCAGCGGCACGCAGCCGAGGTGGGTGCAGACGCCCATCATCACCAGCCACTTGCCGTCCTTGTCGAGCGCGCGGTTCGCGTCGCTTGCATCGGTGCCGGCGGGCAGGTTGTCGTTTTCGGCATTCGTGTCGACCAGATCGGAGAGTTTGACCTCTTGCCCGGCCTTGATCTCGTCGGCGGTGCGGTGACGCACGAAGACCGGCTTGCCGCGCCACAGCACGGTCAGCTGGGTGCCTTCGGCCACGCCGGAAATGTCAACTTCGATCGAGGCGAGCGCCTTGACGTCAGCAGAAGGGTTCATCTGGTTGACCAGCGGCCAAACCGCCGCACCAGTTGCCACGACGCCAGCCCCGGCGGTCGCGTAATACAGGAAATCCCGCCGATCGGCGTTGTGGGATCCTGCGCTGTCGTCAGCATGGGACACGAATATTTCTCCCTTCCGCTGGCCGCCGTTGTCAGCAGCCCCTGAACCTCAACAGACCGTGATACGCTCACAGCCTTGCCCGGCGGGTTTTAGCCAAGGATTGCCGGGCCGTCCAGCGGTCAAAGGCGCGCAGGGCTTTGCGAAACCCGATTTCCTTGAGGAGCGACCTTGAAGTCGCAACCCGCGCCCCCATATTGCCCGCCCCGCGTCATGGCCCGGCGCTTTGGGGTCTGGTCACGCCCGGGGAACGGTCGCCTGCATCGCCGGCCTCTGGGCGAATCCCGCCTCCCAGGCG
The DNA here is from genome assembly GCF_056406375.1 of Rhodobacter sp. P1_C2. Taxonomy (NCBI): domain Bacteria; kingdom Pseudomonadati; phylum Pseudomonadota; class Alphaproteobacteria; order Rhodobacterales; genus Rhodobacter; species Rhodobacter sp. P1_C2. Next base: position 321,407 of record NZ_JBFUAG010000001.1, on the reverse strand, counting down.
GCAAGCGCGGGATGCCCGGCCCGCCAGTCGCGCGCGGCGTGGCGGAAGTCGAGGTAACCGAGGCCGCAGGCCAGGGCGATCTGCCCTATATCCACCGGCCCCGACAGCTGCGCCATGCCGGTGCTTTCCAGCATGTCGAGCGTGCGGGCGACCTTGGCCCATTGCCCCTCGACCCAGGGCGCAAAGCAGATCTCGGCCGGGCGGATGCGCGCTTCGTAGACCATGAGCAACGCCGCCTCCAGCAGCCCGTCGGCCGTGGCTTCCAGCGTCAGAACCTCCCAGATCCGCGCTTCAGGATAGAATCCCCCCGAGAAGCGGCTGTCGAGATAGCGGCAGATCACCCGGCTGTCATAGATCGCCTTGCCGTCCTCGGTGATCAGCGTCGGCAGCTTGCCCAGCGGGTTCTTGTCGATCGGCATGGTCCCCGGCGCCACGGCCGTACCGGCGGCGGGCAAGAGTTCGATCTGGTCGGTGATGCCCAGCTCATGCGCCAAAGCCATGACCTTGCGGACAAAGGGGGATGCGGGCGAATGGTAAAGCTGCATGGGCGGACCTCTCTCTGGGGTGCCCTTTGCTAACCCGTGCTTCGGGCGCTGTACAGAAGCCGCTCAGATGTCCTGCATCGCGCGGGCCAGTGCGGTCGAGGCACCGCCCAAGTTGTCCAGCGCGCGGATCACCCCGGCGCGGGCCTCCTCGGTCTTGTTCTGGTTCAGCTTCCAGGTGCCGTCGACCTGGGTGATCTGCAGCCGGAAGGGCCGAATCATCCGCATCATCCGCGCCATGACTCCCTCGGTCATCTTGGTGCTTTTCCAGACCGGCTTCGGCGCCAGCCGCGCCTCGAACATGTCGGACAGCGCGTTGACATGAGGCTCCAGCGCCTCGGGCGGCAGTTCGGTCAGGGTGCCGCGCAGGTGGACGGCGATGTAGTTCCAGGTCGGGACCTGATCCTCGACGCCATACCAATCGGGCGAGACATAGCCATCCGCCCCCGAGACCGCCAGCACGGCGGCGGCCGGCAGCCCGGCCACGATCACCCCGTTCGACCGCGCCAGATGCAGGTCGGCATGGCTGCCATCCGCGGACATCAGGAAGGGCACATGCGCCAGAACCGGGCCGGAAGCGCCATTGACCGCGAGCACGCCAAAGCCGCGCGACCGCGCGAAATCGAGGTTGCGTTCAAGCGGGGTCTGACGGAAGGCGGGATTGGGATGCATGGCGAACCTGAGAAGCGAAACATCTGGGAACAAATGAAAAAGCCGCCGAGTTTCCCCTGGCGGCCCATCATCCGTGCTGAAAGCTCACACTCAACCCTGACGGGCCTTGTAGCGCTTTTGCGTCTTGTTGATCACATAGACGCGGCCCTTACGGCGCACGACCTGGCAATCGCGATGACGCGTCTTCAGCGAGCGGAGCGAGTTTGCAACCTTCATGGCTGTCTCCTTCTGTTCGCGGCGCGTCCTCGCGCCAATTGAAAACCGTGCCGGTCTTGCGACCGGCGGTGAATGGTGGGCGGTACTGGGATCGAACCAGTGGCCACTACGATGTCAACGTAGTGCTCTACCGCTGAGCTAACCGCCCTCCGTTCCGTCGCATCCCGCCTTCACAGCCAAACTGGCGTCGGGCAAAACCGCGTCGGTGCCGGGTCTATAAAGAGAGTCGCCGGGCTGTTCAAGGGCTTTCTCCACACCGAATTTACCCGCTATACCTAGGCGATGGAGGAACGCATGACCGAGTATTCCGAGGGCCTTTCCTTTCGCCTTGCCAGACCCGAGCGGCAAGTGACCAGCGTGATTTTCTCTTCTCCGCATTCCGGGCGCGAATATCCGCCTGAATTTCTTGCCTCCAGCCCGCTGTCGCCGACCCAGCTGCGCTCCTCCGAGGATGCCTATGTCGACAAGCTTTTCGCCCGTGCGCCGCTGAACGGCGCGCCGCTTCTGTGCGCCCGCGCGCCCCGGGCCTTCATCGACCTCAACCGCGGCTGCGACGAGCTGGACCCCGCCGTGATCGAGGGGGTGACGCGCCCGGCGCATAATCCGCGAATCTCCTCCGGGCTGGGCGTGATCCCCCGCGTCGTGGCGGGCGGGCGGGCGATCTATTCCGGCAAGATGGGCCGCGCCGAGGCCGAGGCGAGAATCGACAGCCACTGGCGGCCCTGGCATGCCACGCTGCGCGACCTCGTGGCCGAGACCCATGCGACCTTCGGCGAGGCGATCCTGATCGATTGCCATTCGATGCCGCATGAGGCGATCGAGGCCCATGCCCGCCCGGGCCATGCCCTGCCCGAGGTGGTGCTGGGCGACCGCTTCGGCGCCGCCGCCTCCCGCGAGGTGGTGGAGCAGATCGAGGGGATCTTTGCCGCCGCAGGCTTCCGCGTCGCCCGCAACTCGCCCTTCGCGGGGGCCTACATCACCCAGGCCTATGGCCACCCGGTCAGCCGCAAACATGTGGTCCAGGTCGAGATCGACCGCTCGCTCTACCTCGACGAGCGCAGGGTCGAGCCGCTGCCCTGCTTTTCCGCCTTCTGCCTGCGCATGTCGCGCGTCGTGGCCGATATTGCCAGCATCGGGCGCCGCGCCCTGCCGATCGCGGCCGAATGAGAGACGTCTAGAAAGGAGAGGCCCATGCGCCTGTTTGCCGCCAAAGGATTTGCCGTGACCGGACTGGCTGTCACCCTGGCCCTTCCCGCCGGGGCCGAGGACCGCTGGGCCACGATCCCGATGCCGCCACCGATGCCGACCCCGGTCGCCAGCGGCATGGCCGCCGTCAACGGGATCGAGATGTATTACGCCACCTTCGGTGCCGGCGAGCCGGTGCTGCTGATCCATGGCGGGCTGGGCAATTCGGACCTCTGGGCCAATCAGGTGATCGACCTGATGCAGGACCACCTGGTCATCGTGGCCGACAGCCGGGGCCACGGCCGCTCCACCCGGACGGAAGAGCCCTTCGGCTATGACCTGATGGCCTCGGACTACCTGGCGCTGATGGATTATCTGAAGGTCGATACCGTCGATCTGGTCGGATGGTCGGATGGAGGGATCATCGGGCTCGACATCGCGATGCACCACCCCGAGCGGTTGAAGCACCTCTTCGCCCAGGCCGCGAATATCACGACCGATGGCGTGGACCCGAAGGTGGGTGAGGACAAGCAGTTCGGGGAGTACATCGACTGGATGGGCAAGGATTACGCCCGGCTTTCGCCGACGCCGGACCAGTACGAGGCCTTCGTCACCCAGATCTCGGCCATGTGGGCCAGCCAGCCGAACTGGACCGATGCCGAAGTTTCCGCGATCAAGGTGCCGACCGTGGTGGCGGCAGGCGATCATGACCAGGCGATCCTGCCCGCCCATACCGAGAAGATCGCGAGCCTGATTCCGGGGGCCAAGCTGGTGATCCTGCCCGATACCAGCCATTTCGCCCTGCTGCAGGCGCCTCAGGATTATACAAAGGCGGTGCGCGCGCTGATCGACAACTGAGCTTGGTCCCGGCCGAGGACGCGGGGGTTTTCCACCCCCGCACCCCCGGAGGATATTTGTGCAAGAATGAAAGGGATCAGCGCGGGGTTTTGAGCCCTCAGCGGAGTGCGCGGCCCTTGATGATGGCTTCCTGGCCAAAGCGGGCGCGTATCGCGTCGGCGGCGCGTTCGGCCTTGGCGCGTTTGGGGGCATCCGGGTCGAGGAGGTCGGGGGAGAGGTCGGCCTGATCCTCGGGCGCGAGGTCGGAGATGCCGACGCCGATCAGCCGGAACGGGCCCTTGGTGCCGGCATTGACGAAAAGCGCCTTGGCGGCGCGGTAGATCCGGTCGGTCAGCTGGGTCGGATCGGACAGGGCATGGCGACGGGTGACGATCTGGAAATCACCGCGCCTGAGTTTGAGCGTGACGGTGCGGCCCGAAAGCTGCTTGGCCTTGGCGCGGTCGGCGACCTGTTCGGAGAGGCGCCAGATATGGCCGTCCAGCAGGTCGGCATCCGACGTATCCTCGAAGAACGTGGTCTCTTTCGAGATGGATTTGAGCTTTTCATCCCTCGTGACGCGCCGCGCATCCTCGCCCCGGGCGAGTTGATAAAGCCGCTCGCCGGTCTGGCCGAAACGGGCCTGCAGATCGCCGCGGTCCCAGCGCAGAAGGTCGGCGATGGTGCGGATGCCCGCGGCCTCGAGCTGGGCCTGGGTCGCCACCCCGACACCCCAGATGATCCGCACCGGCTTGCTGCGCAGGAAATCCGCCGTCTCGGCCTTGCCCACCACCGAAAACCCGCGCGGCTTGTCGAGGTCGGAGGCGATCTTGGCCAGGAACTTGTTGTGCGACAGGCCGATCGAGCCGGTGACGCCAATCTGCGTCTCCATCTCGCGGGTCAGGCGGGCGAGCATCACGGCGGGCGGCGCGCCATGCAGGCGGGCGGTGCCGGTCAGGTCGAGGAAGGCCTCGTCCAGCGACAGGGGCTGGATCGCGGGGGTCAGCACCTCCATCAAGGCGCGGATCTGGCGCGAGACCTCGACATAGACCGACATCCGCGGCTTGACCACCGTGGCCTGCGGGCAGAGCTTCAGCGCCTGGAACATCGGCATCGCCGAGCGCACGCCATGGATGCGGGCGAGGTAGCAGCAGGTCGAAACCACCCCCCTTGTGCCGCCGCCCACGATCAGGGGCACATCGCGCAGGGCCGGATTGTCGCGCTTTTCGACCGAGGCATAGAAGGCGTCGCAGTCCATATGGGCGATCGAAAGGCTCTCCAGCTCGGCATGGGAGACGACGCGCGGGCTGCGGCAGGCCGGGCAGCGGGCACCGGCAGCAAAAAGGGTCAGACAGTCGCGACACAGCGTGGACATGATCGCCCTCTCCTACCACGCAGGACCTGCCTTCGGAAAGCGGCGACAGCGCCGGGGCAGGCAAAAGCAGGGGCGGCCAAAATTCGCCACCGCTCCGCGAAACTGCAAAAAAATGATGCAACGCCATAAAAATAGTGCAAAAAGTGCCCTACAGATGCGGATATGGAGCGACACGCGATTGCATTACCTGGGGTTCAATCAGTCGTTAATGCCGCCCGCGTAGTATTCTCTGCGCGACCGATCCCAGCGGCAGCATGGACAGGACCTCATGCCAAGATTGACGTGTATCACGACCACCTACAACGAAGGACGCGCCCTGCTGACCAGCGTCAATTCGATCCTCGCGCAGAGCTTTACGGATTTTCAGTATATCCTGGTCGACGACGGCTCCACCCATGCCACGACCGACATTCTGGCCGGCCTTGACGATCCGCGCATCCTGGTGATCCGGCAGGCCAATGACGGGCTGTCCAGCGCCCGCAACCGCGCGATCGAACGGGCGACCGGGGATTACATCTGCTTCCTCGATGCCGACGATTCCCGGCCGAACTGGTCTTTCGCGGCGATCGCAAACGTCCTGGCGGCGCATGAGCCTGACCTTCTGATCTGCCCCGGCATCCTGCAGGATCTGCGCAACGACATCGGGGCCTTCTACGACGACCGCCTGTTCAAGGCGATCGCCGCGATCAGCCCGGGCAATTTCACCGAACGCGGTCAGGCGGATTTCACCCGGATCTCCTGCCTTGCCCAGCGGATCGAGCCGCAATCGGCCAACAAGGTGGTCCGGCGCGGCTTTCTGCAGCAGACCGGCGTCGGCTTTCCCAACACCCATTTCTTCGAGGACATCTATTTCCACACCGGCCTGATCGCCGCGGCGGACAAGATCGCCTTCCTCGACACGCCCGCCTTCACCTATTTCCGCCGCTACAACCGGCCCCAGATCACCGCGACCTCCGGCGACATGCGCTTTGGCATCATCGCCGTGACCAAGCTGACGCTGGAAGCCTTCGCCCAGCGGCCCGAATTCCACAATGCCGCGCATCGTGCCGCCGTGCTCGCCTCCTGCATGCGGATCGTGGAATGGTGCGGCGACACGATTTCGCTGCAGCACCGGGCCAGCTATCGGCAAAGCATGCAGATCATGCTGGCGATGATCGACCCGCTCTATCTGCATCTGCCGGCCGGCATTCCCGGCGAGGCGGGCGATCTTGAACATCTGCGGCGCTACATCGGAACCTTGTCCGATGCCGCGTGACGAAAAGAATACACATGAAGCGTTGATGGAGGTGGGTTCCGTGACTGCCCCAGTGTCCGAATTTTCGGAAGTCGATCTGATCGAAGCCCTGCTGGACGGCCAAGCCCTGGTCCCCGAGACGGTGACGGTCAAGGCCTTCGGTCAAAGCTGCGACCTGCACGCGCCCCAGTTCAACTTCCTGCAGGTCGACTCGCTTTGGCGGCTGGAGATGATCTATCAGGCGGCGCTGGCGACGCAGACCCTGGCGCAGACCGGCCTCGCGCTGGATATCGGCGCTGGCTTCGGCGCCTTCGCCATTCCCTTTGCCGCGGCCTTTCCGGGCTGGCAGGTCTTCTGCTTTGAACCCGACCCGCAGACTTTCGCGGCGCTGCGCCAGAACATCGCAACCCAGGGCCTGACCAATGTGATTGCCCTGCCCTTCGCCATCGGCTCCGCGGCCGAGGATGCGCCCGCAGACCCCGAACGCGCCCGCCAGATCCTCGCCGACATGGCCTCTGGCCAGATGGACGGGATGGAGGAGCTTGCCGCCCTGCTGCCGATCCGCGGCTTCAACCGGCATGACCAGAACCTCGGCTATATGGAACGTGGCACCGAACCGGCGGAGGATTTCACCGAAGTTGCGGTTCCAACGCTTTCGGCGCGGGAGCTGGCGGTGCTGAAGCCGCGGCTTCTGAAACTCCTCGCCCCCAAGTCCGAGGCGCAGATCCTCGAAGACCTCAAGACCTGCCCGCTGGATCACATCATCGGCGAAACCTGGTCGCATGTGCCTTCGGCGCTGGTCTTTGCCGGGGCGGCGGGGCTGCGGCAGACCTGGCTGCCGCTGGCCGGCACCGCCCTTCTGGGCCTGCGCCGCACCCGGGAAACGCTGGAGCCGCGGCTCGATGTGGTCGTGGCGATGTACAATTCCCGTGATTTCATCGTCGACTGCGTCGAGGGCATCCTGAACGGCGACAGCGGCGAGGTGCGGGCGCTGGTGGTCGACGACGGCTCGACCGACGATTGCGCCGCGGTGGTTCGGGCGCATTTCGCCGATGACCCGCGGGTCGTCCTCTTGCAAAAGCCCAACGGCGGCTGCGCCTCGGCGCGCAATTACGGGCGGATGCATTCGACCGCCTCGCATATCGCCTTCGTCGATGCCGATGACATTCCGGGGCCGGGGCTTTTTGCCGGTCTCCTCGAACTTGCGCGCCACACCGGGGCAGAGATCGTGCAGGGCGGCTTCGAACTTCTGTTCGCCGATGACGCGGGCGGCTTGCGCAGCGAACCCTCCTACGAGGCGGCGGATGACATCGTGAAACACGCCCGCCGGCACGATTTTGGCACGGGCACCTGCCACCTGCTGGAATCGCGGTTTCTGAGCCAGGGCCAGCCCTCGATCTGGCGAAGGGTCTATCGGCGCGACTTTCTCGACAATCGCAAGATCTGGTTCCCCGAACATATCCGCGCCTTCGACGATCAGATCTTCCAAATGCTGACCCTGCAGGCGGTGCATAACGTGCCGGTGCTGGACGGCGTCTCTTATGGCTACCGGCAGCATCCGGGCCAGGACATCCGCCGCGATGACGAGCGCAATTTCTACTCGCTGGAAATGTTCCGCCTTCTGCTGAAACGCGGCGCTTCCGACGGGTGGAGCGATTTTGCCCCGATGCTGCGCAGCTTCATCAACACGGTGAACTGGATCTACCCGAACCTGCGCCCCGATCTGCGGCCCGCCTTCATCAAGGGCGCGGCAGAGCTTTGGGTCTATGCCCGCAAGACCCTGGGCGAGGTGGTTTTTGCCGCCCTGCCGACCTCGGCCTTCCTGCCCCTCGACTTCGGCTTCCACGTCGCGGTGCTGGAAGAGCGGCTGAAGGGTTTCGGCCCCTCCTACGGCTGGGCCTATCTCGATTCCTTCGAGATGCATGTGCCGATGATGAAATCGCTGCGCAAATAGGCTTAAGAAGGTTTGAGCGCGGCGGCGCGCAGGGTCGACAGCCTTTGGCGCGGCGCAATCGCCTCGGGCGCGATGGCGAGGTTGAGGACAGCGCCCTGGCCCGCCTCTGCCGCCGCAACGGCACGGGCGAAGGCGGCGGCAAAATCCTCGGTGCGTTCGACCCTTTCGGCGAAAAGCCCATAGGCGCGGGCGACCTCGGCGAAGTCGGGGTTGACCATCGTGGTGCCAAAGACCCGTGCCGGAAACTGGCGTTCCTGATGGGCGCGGATCGTGCCGTAGATCCCGTTGTCGAGGATCAGGACAATCGGCGTCGCGCCATGCTGGGCGAGCGTCGCCAGCTCCTGACAATTCATCTGGAAATCGCCATCGCCGGCAAAGCAGACCACGCGGCGCCCCGGATGGGCGATGCTGGCCGCGATGGCCGCGGGCAGACCGTAGCCCATCGCCCCCGATTGCGGCGCCAGAAGCCTCGTCTGCGCGCCAAAGCGGAAATGCCGGCTGGGCCAGGTCGCGAAATTCCCCGCGCCATTGGTCAGGATCACATCCTCGGGCAGAACCTGCGCCAGCACCGTCATCACCGCCGCCATATCGACCGGCGAGGGCTGGGCGGGCGCGGCGAAAGCCGTCTCGTAAAGGCCGCGCGCCTTGGCCCGCCAATCGGCCCAATCCCCCGCAACCGGGCTCAGCGCCGCGGAAAAGGCGTTCGGCCCCGCCTGGATCGGCTCTGCCGCCACATAGATCTTGCCCAACTCCTCTGACGCGGGGTGAACATGGATCAGCCTTTGCTTGGGCAGCGGCACCGACAGAAGCGTATAGGCCCCCGTCGTCATCTCATCCATCCGCAGGTTCAGGGCGAGGATCACATCGGCGTTCCGGATCATCTCGGCCAGATGCGGCCACATGCCGACCCCGGCCTCGCCGACAAAGACCCGCGCATTGTGGTCGATCACGTCCTGGCACCGAAAGGCCGCGGCGACCGGAATGTCCGAAGCCTCGGCAAAGGCCCGCAAGGCTGCACGCCCCGCCTCTGTCCAGCCGGTGCCGCCGGCCAGGATCAGCGGGCGCGCGGCCCCGGCCAGAAGCGCAAGGGCGCGGGTCAGCGCTTGGGCATCCGGGGCGGGTTCGGCGATCTGCGGCAGGGGGGCGGCAAGGGGAGGCACATCGCTCAGCTCGGCCAGCATATCCTCGGGCAGGGCCACGACGACCGGGCCGGGGCGGCCAGAGATGGCCGTGGTCCAGGCGCGGGCGAGAAGCTCGGAGATGCGGGCGGTCTCGTCGATCTCGACCACATATTTCGCCATCGTGCCAAAGACGGCGCGGTAGTTCACCTCCTGAAAGCTTTCGCGCTCGCGGTCGGAACGGGCGATCTGGCCCACGAACAGCAGCATCGGCGTCGAATCCTGCCGCGCGGTGTGAAGACCGATCATCGCGTTGGAGGCGCCGGGCCCGCGCGTGACCATGCAGATGCCGGGCTGGCCGGTCAGCTTGCCCCAGGCGGCCGCCATGAAACTGGCACCGCCCTCGTTGCGGCACAGCACATAGTCGAACCGCCCCGCCGTGTCATGCATCGCGTCCAGCACCGCAAGGTAGCTTTCGCCCGGCACGCCAAAGGCTTTGACCGCGCCCAAAGCCACCAGGCTTTCCACCAGAATTTGCCCGCCGTTCCGCATCACATGCCTCCAGTTTTGCCGCGATCATGGGCGAGCCGCACGGGCGTGTCGAGCGTCAGATCACCGGGGTCAGCAGCGGTTGGCCCGCGAAATGCGCCGTCAGGTTGTCGCGCATCAGCTGGCCCATCGCCTTGCGCGTCTCGACCGTGGCCGAGGCGTGGTGCGGCTGCAGCAGCACATTGGTCAGGGGCAGAAAGCGCGGGTTGATCCGCGGCTCGCCCTCGAAGACGTCGAGCGCCGCCCCGCCCAGCCGCCCGGATTCCAGCGCATCCAGCAGCGCCTCCTCGTCGATGTTGGAGGCGCGCGAGATGTTGATGAGCAGACCCTCCGGCCCCAGCGCCTCGATCACGCTGGCGCTGACGATGTGGCGGGTTTCGGCATTGGCGAGGGCGGTGACGATCAGCACATCCGACCTTGCGGCCAAGGCCACCGGGTCGGGGATGAAGTCGTAGGGCAGATCCTTGGCGCTGCGGGCGGAATAGGCGATCCTGGTGCCGAAGCCCTGCAGCCTGTCGGCCACCGCCTGCCCGATCCGCCCGAGGCCGAGGATGCCGACCTTCATCCCCGTCACCCGGCGTTGCAGCGGGAAGGCGGCCTTCTCCCAGGCGCCCGAACGCGCCCAATCCTCGGCCCGCACCATGCCGCGCGCCAGGGCCAGCATCATTCCCACCGCCAGATCGGCGCAATCGTCGTTCAGCACATCGGGCGTGTTGGTCACCCGGATGCCGCGGGCCCGGCAGGAGTCCAGATCGACGGCATCATAGCCCACGCCGTAAATGCTGATGATCTCCAGCTTCGGGCAGGCCGCGATCAGCGCGGCGGGCGTGGCCACGCCACCGCTTGTCGCAATCGCCCGGATCTCTGGCCCGACCTTGGCCAGAAAGGCCGCCTTGTCCTGCGCCGCGTGATAGGGGTGAAGCGTGAAGGCTTCTTCCAGCGGGTGCTGATCCCAGGCGGGATAGCTGCTCAGTTGCAAGACATCGGGTTTCATCGTCGCGCCTTTGGTCCTTGGGGTTGCGGCAGAGTAGAAAACCCCACCCGCCGCGTCGAGCGCCAAGTGTCCTGCGGCTGGCGATGGAGGGCGCGCCGCACTATGCTCGACGTGCAGCAGGGGGGTGTTGGCATGAACCGGATGGATGGCAAGATCTGCGTGGTGACCGGGGCGACCCAGGGCCTTGGCGCGGCCATCGCGCGGCGGTTGGCGGCGGCGGGGGCGGCGGGCCTGGTGATCACCGGGCGCAACCTGCGCCGGGGCGAGGCGACGGCCCGCGACATCGAGGCCACTTTCGGGCTTGAGACCCATTTCCTGCGTGCCGATTTCGCCCGGGTCGATGACTGCCGCCATGCCATTGCCGAGACCGACCGCCTCTTCGGCCGCATCGACGTTCTGGTCAACGCCGGCGCCGCGACCGACCGCGGCACCATTCTCGACACCTCGCCCGAGCTTTTCGACCGCATCTTCGCCACCAATGTCCGCGGCCCCTATTTCCTGATGCAGGAGGCGATCAGGCTGATGATCCGCGATGGCATCGAAGGGGCGATCTGCAACATCGGCTCGATCTCGGCGCTGGCCGGGCAGCCCTTCATCAACGCCTATTGCGCCTCCAAGGGCGCGCTGACCACGCTGACCGCCAACACGGCCTTTTCGGTCATGGCCAACCGGATCAGGGTCAATCAGTTGAACGTCGGCTGGATGGCCTCGGACCACGAACGCGAATTGCAGGCGAAGCAAGACCCCGACTGGGAGGCGAAGGCCGCCGCCAACCTGCCCTTCGGCCGGCTGGTGGACCCCGAAGAGGCGGCCCGCGCGGTCAATTTCCTCGTCTCCGCCGATGCCGGGCTGATGACCGGGTCCATCGTGAACTTCGACCAGTCGGTCTGGGGTGCTGTGGCGGGCGGCATGCCGGTGCCCGAAGGTCCGCTGCAGCTGGGCTGAGACATATTTACTTTCGGGAATATGATACTATCTTGACCCCGAACCATCGGGACCGATGCCATGCCTTCCACCGCCCCCTCCCGCTTTGACCCGCGCGGCCACCATGAGGCCCTGCCCCGCGCCGTGGCCTTCCTCAAGGTCCTCGGCCACGAGGGTCGGCTGGAGATCCTGTGCCAGCTGATCGACGGTCCGCGCAATGTGAGCGAGCTGACCCAGGCGATCGGCGCCTCGCAGCCGGCCGTGTCGCAGCAGCTGATGCGCCTGCGGGCCGAGGGGCTGGTCAAGACCGACCGGCAGGGCAAGAGCGTCTTCTACACCATCGCCCAGCCCGAAATCGCCAAGATCGTCGCGGCACTGCGCGACGCCTTCTGCACGCCGGACTGACCCCGCCTAAAGCTTGGCCGCATAACCCTGATAATCGCTTTTCGAGAACATTAGCCGGATCCGGTCCAGCTGGCGGTCGACATTGGCCAGCGGGGTTTCGCATTGCTCAACGCTCATCTCGGCGGCATGGAGGCGGTCCTTGATCAGCCCGCCGAACTTCTTCTCATCATAGGCCGGCAGCCCCTTCACCGCCTTCAGCCCCTTGGCCAGCGCGCCCGAGTCCTTCTGGAAGCCGTCGCTCAGCGTCTTGACCGCCTTGCGGGTGGCCGCGAGGTTGTCCTTGAGGATCAACGCCACATCCGCCACCTTCTTGGACAGAGCCTGGTTGTCCGGCTTGGTCACCTCGGCCTTGGCCTTTTCGGCGGTGATCTTGGCCGAGTTCGACAGGTTCAGGCTGGAGGCGATCTGCACCTTCATCTTGGTTTCCAGATCCTGGAACTCCTTGAACAGGGCCTTCAGCTGCTTTTCGACCTCTTTCTTGTCGTCCAGCGCATCGGCATCGGTCTGGGTCTTCTTCTTGGCCGCCTCGGCGAACAGCGTGCACCAGTCGGTCAGCGATTTGACCATGACCTTGCTGTCCTTGAGGTTGGCGGGCAGGGCCACATCCTCGACCTTGACGATCTTCTTGATCTCGCGCGCGGCGGTCGGGATATAGGTCTTGGAGAATTTCACCGCGCAGTCCTGCGCCAGCTTGACCCATTTCACCACATCTTCCTTGGGCGGCAGGAAGCCACGGGATTCGACCTCCTTCGCGGCCTTGGCGGCGGCCATGAATTCCTTCTTCAGCTCGGTCACCGCGGCGTCGAAGATTTCCTTGTACTTGGCCGAGACGAGGTCCACGTCGATCGTGTACTTGCGCTTGGTCAGCCCCTCGCGCGCCTTGTCGAGCTCTTTCTCCCAGAGCTTGATCTTGTCCTGGGTCGCCGTGGCCTCCTTCGACTTCAGCGGTTTCATCTTCGAGACGGCCTTGGTGAAGGCGGTGGACAGCAGATCCATCTTCTGCGCCGCGGTGTCACATTCGGCCACCGTCATCGTCGTTTCGCTTTTGGTGAAGGCGGCGAGCACGCCCTTGATGGCCTCGCCGACGCCCAGATCCTTGGCCTCCGAGGGCCGCGTGGCCTGCCAGAGCTTCACCGTGAATGTAAACGTCGCCATCGCTTCCCCCCTGAAACCGCAGCAAAGCCCTGCAATCCGACCAGTACTGACAGAGGCAAGCAACCAAGCAAGCCTTTTGCGGAAGCGGGTCGCAGAATTGTCGGGCGGCCTTGGGGGAAATCGGTCAAAGTGGCGATGCTGTCGCGCAGGCCCGCCAGACGGTTTCGCAAAAGGCCAAGGCTTCTTAAGCAGGGGACCCAATGGAGACGAAAAAATCCAGACTCATGTTGGCAAACAAAGCCGACAGGCCGGTCTTACTGTTCGTTGAACCCTGGCCGGAGCTTCATACCCTCCAGCCCGGTCAGGATATCGAAATCGAGGCCGAATATGCGAGCGACACCCGGAGCGATGCATTCTCCGTTGTCTGGTCTGACGAAGGGCTTGTCATCTACCCGCCCGGCACCATGGACGAGTTTGTCGACTGCACGGCCCGCAGGGACGGCATCACGTTGCAAACGGAAGAGTAGCGCGCAACGCTTTGCCCTTGTCCGCCGTGCAGCGCAGGTTGCGCATCTTCTCAGGGAGATCCCGCTTCAATCCGACCGCCAGGGGGACAAGCCACCGGTGTCCCCGCGGAATTGGACTCGGTACAGGTGCGTGCAGAACAAGGCGCTGAATCCTCGCTGGACAGGACGCCGCCCAATTCCCGGGCGGGATCAGCGCTGCAGGATTTTACAAGGACAGCTTCCGACCCGGCGCCGCCACCTTAGGGTTGACAAACTCCGCCACATCAAAAAAATGTGATTTGCACCCCGAACCAGGCAAGGAGTTGACAGCAGCAATGCTCATTTCTGTCAAAAACAGGTTTGTTTTTGTATCCAATACAAAGAACGCGTCGACATCCATTGAAAGCCTCCTGCTTCCGTTTTGCGAAATTGCGCGCGGCGGCACGCCCGCCCGAAAACACATCGGGATGTCGCAAGTGCTTCGGGACTACGCCTTCCTCTTCGAAAGACCGGGGTTCGAGGCCGGGACCTTCTTCAAATTCGGCGTCATGCGCGACCCGATCGAGTGGATCGTCTCGTGGTATCGCTATCGCAAGGGCAATAACATCAAGCCCGGGCTGTCTGCCAACATGAGCTTTGAAGAGTTCTGGGAGCTGAACGACTGGAACAAGATCTTTGTCGCAACCGGGAAGAAACGTCTGCAAAGCCAGTTCTTCTGCGGACCCGATGGTGAAATTCTGGTCGATTATATCATCCCCTACGCGGAACTCTCGACCCATTTTTCGCCGATTGCCCGGAGCCTCGGGGTCAACAAGGCAATTCCCCGTGAAAACACGAGCAAGATCAAAAGGGATTCGGTCGAATTGAGCGACGACCTGAAAGCGCGCATGCGGGAGTTTTACGCCGAGGATTACGCCATGATGGACCGGATCGCAGCGATCAACGAAAGGGGCATGCGGCATCTGACCGACATTGCGGCCTGACCAATGCCCGGGGTGTAACGCCCGGTTTTTGCGACCCACGCCGCTTCATTGCGCCTGACCTCTCCGCGTCTCAAAGCACAACAGGCGAGGCGCGGGCGATAAGGCCAATCACGTTCCAAGTCCGCCCGACCTGCCAGCACCTGAGCCGCCCCTCACCCTCGCGCCCTCTTCTATGGAAACACCTCTGGCGGCACCAAGCCCGGCTTGATCGGCCAATCATCTTGCCCAAACCTCCGGCGCACCAACGCCGCGTTGGGAAAAACAGCGGCGGAAAAGAAAAAGCCGTGCAATCCAGAGGATTGCACGGCTTTTCGGGATATTGGTGCCCAGAAGAGGACTCGAACCTCCACGTCTTGCAACACTGGTACCTGAAACCAGCGCGTCTACCAATTCCGCCATCTGGGCGTATCGTGGAGCGGGGTTTAGCCGCGCCTGTCGGGGGTGTCAACGGGGGGAATCGGAAAAAACGCATCCGCCTTTGGTCTTGCTGGCAGAACGTCACGCCTGTATTCAGAACCCGTCCCGCGCCCCGAATTCCGGTTGGGCGCTACCTTGCGAGGGCCTCATGAGCAAACTGGTCACGATCTTTGGCGGTTCCGGTTTTGTCGGACGGTATATCGTCCGTCGGATGGCGCGTGAGGGCTGGCGGGTCCGCGTGGCCGTGCGGCGTCCGAACGAGGCGCTGTTCGTGCGCAGCTTCGGTGCGGTCGGTCAGGTTGAGCCGGTCTTCTGCAACATCCGCGACGATGCCTCGGTGGCCAATGCGCTTCTGGGGGCCGATGCGGCGGTCAATTGCGTGGGCACCTTCGACGCCAGCGGCGCCAACAATTTCGACGCGGTGCAGACCGCCGGTGCCGGGCGCATCGCGCGCCTTGCCGCAGAGGCCGGGCTTGCGACTCTGGTCCATCTGTCGGCCATCGGGGCCGATGCGGGTTCGACCTCCGCCTATGCCCGCTCCAAGGGCGAGGGCGAGGCTGCGGTTCTGGCTTCCTTCCCCAAGGCCTTGATTCTGCGGCCTTCGGTGATTTTCGGCAACGAGGACGGCTTCTTCAACCGCTTTGCCGCGATGGCGACCAAGGGCCCGATCCTGCCGCTGGTCGGCGGCAACACGAAATTCCAGCCGGTCTATGTCGAGGACGTGGCGCAGGCCGCCGTCAAGGGCGTGCTGGGCGAGGCTTCGGGCGTCTACGAGCTGGGCGGCCCGGATGCCGAAAGCCTGAAGGCGCTGATCCAGCGGATGCTTGGCGTCGTGCAGCGCCGCCGGATGGTGATCAACCTGCCGTTCTGGGTCGGCTCGGTCATGGCCGGGGCGCTTGGCCTGATCTCGGCGATCACGGTGGGCCTCTTCAAGAACCGCATCCTCACGCTGGACCAGGTGCGCCAGCTGCACCATGACAATGTCGTCACCCCCGGGGCCAAAACCCTGGCCGATCTGGGGATCGAGGCCACCAACCTTTCCGCCGTGATCCCGGAATATCTGTGGCGCTACCGCAATGCCGGCCAGTTCGCCGCCATTCGCGATTCGGCCAAAAATCTGCGCAAGGTCTGATCCGGCCGCACATTTCGTCAGCAGACCAAGGGGATAGACGTGAGTTATCTGAGCGATGTCCTCCTGGGTGTGATCGAAGGGATCACCGAGTTCCTGCCCATCTCCAGCACCGGCCACCTGCTTCTGGCCGAACACTGGCTGGGCGCGCGGTCGGAGATGTACAATATCGTCATCCAGGCGGGGGCGATCCTCGCCGTGACGCTGATCTACTGGCGGCGCATCGTCGCCCTGCTGACCGGCTGGCAGGATGCGAAGAACCAAAGCTACCTGATCAAGCTGATCCTCGCCTTCCTGATCACCGCCATCCTGGGCCTCGTGGTCAAGAAACTGGGGGTGGAGCTGCCCAGCACGATCCAGCCGATCGCCTGGGCTCTGGTCATCGGCGGGGTCTGGATGATCGTGGCCGAGCATTTCGCGGCCAAACAGCCCGACCGCACCACGATCACCCTGCGCGTTGCTATCGCCGTCGGTCTGGCGCAGGTGGTGGCGGGGGTGTTCCCCGGCACATCGCGCTCTGCCGCGACGATCTTTGTCGCCATGCTGATCGGCACTTCGAACCGGGCGGCCGCGACCGAGTTCGCCTTTCTGGTCGGCATCCCGACCATGTATGCCGCCAGCGGCTATGAGCTTCTCAAGAAGATGCACAGCGGCGGGTCCGAGGATTGGACCGGGCTGGCCATTGCCTTCGTCGTCTCCACCGTCACCGCCTTTGTCGCGGTGAAATGGCTGCTCACCTATATCCGCAGCCACCGCTTCACCGCTTTCGCGGTCTACCGCATCCTGTTCGGCGGCCTGCTTCTGATCCTCTCGGCGGTGGGCGTCGTCGCTTAAGCCTGCGAATCACCTGCGGAAATTGGGGGTTTTGACACTCTCATGACAGTTGGGTAACCTTTACTGACCCATTTTTCGCCTAAAATTGTGGCTTAGGGTGAAAATCTTCCGGGAAATGCTTTTATAGGTCAGCATTACTGACTTTTATTTCTGTTCGGCACGGGGTATCAACCCGGACCCGGGCGAGAATATGGGAGCTTTGCCGATGGCCGTTCAACGCATGCTGAAATTCGTGTCCCTGGGCAAGGAGACACCCGAGAAGCGCCCCGCCAATTTGCGCGCCGAGGATTTCCACGAGATCTACCGCCAGTTCGCCGCTTCCAAGGCCGCCGAGCAGGCCAGCCGGTGCAGCCAGTGCGGCGTGCCCTATTGCCAGTCGCATTGCCCCTTGCACAACAACATCCCCGACTGGCTGCGCCTGACCGCCGAGGGCCGGTTGCAAGAGGCCTACGAGCTGTCCCAGGCCACCAACACCTTCCCCGAGATCTGCGGCCGCATCTGCCCGCAGGACCGGCTGTGCGAAGGCAACTGCGTCATCGAACAATCGGGCCATGGCACCGTGACCATCGGCTCGGTCGAGAAATACCTCACCGACCTCGCCTGGGAAAACGGCTGGGTCGCGCCGATCAAGCCGGGTGCCGAGCGTCCGGAAACCGTGGGCATCATCGGTGCCGGTCCGGGCGGCCTTGCGGCTGCCGATGTGCTGCGCCGCGCCGGCGTGCAGGTCACGGTCTATGACCGCTATGACCGCGCGGGCGGCCTTCTGACCTATGGCATCCCCGGCTTCAAGCTGGAAAAGCCGGTGGTCATGCAGCGCATCGAACAGCTGGAGGCGGCGGGCGTCACCTTCGTTCTGAACTGCAAGGTCGGCGAGGATCTGTCCTTCGACGCGATCCGCGGCCGCCATGACGCGATGCTGATCGCGACCGGCGTCTACAAGTCGCGCGACATCTCGGCCCCCGGCGTCGGCGCCAAGGGCATCGTCAAGGCGCTGGATTACCTGACCGTTTCGAACCGCAAGAGCTTTGGCGATGACGTGGCCGAATTCGACTCGGGCGAGTTGAACGCCGAGGGCAAGCGCGTCGTCGTCATCGGCGGCGGCGATACGGCGATGGACTGCGTGCGCACGGCTATCCGGCAGGGGGCAACCTCGGTCAAGTGCCTCTACCGCCGCGACAAGGCCAACATGCCGGGCAGCCAGCGCGAAGTGCAGAATGCCGAGGAGGAAGGCGTCGAATTCGTCTGGCTTTCGGCGCCGAAGGGCTTCACCGGCGGCGTTTCCGTCGATGGCGTCATGGTGCAGAAGATGCGCCTTGGCGCCCCCGATGCCAGCGGCCGGCAGATGCCCGAGCTGATCGAAGGCGCGGATTACATCGAACCCGCCGATCTGGTGGTGCAGGCCCTGGGTTTCGAGCCGGAAGAGCTGCCCAAGCTCTGGGGCGTGCCGGAACTGGCCGTGACCCGCTGGGGCACGATCAAGGCCGATTTCCGCAGCCATGCGACCAGCCTGCCCGGCGTCTATGCCGCGGGCGACATCGTGCGCGGGGCGAGCCTGGTGGTCTGGGCGATCCGCGATGGGCGTGAAGCAGCCGATGCGATCCTGACCTACCTGTCGCAAGCGGCCTCGGTTGCGGCAGAGTAAGGCGGCACGCGGGGCGAGTCTGGCTTCCGTCTTCCTTCCGTCTTCCTTCGGTGAAGACAAAGGGAAGACGCGGCGCCGGGGTGATGAATGGCTTGGTCAGGCGATCTGACGTGATCGGGGAAAGACGGCAATGCGCAAGACAGTTCTGCCCGGCCTTCTGATGGCCCTGGCCGTGACGGGCCTTCCCGGCGCGGCCGCGGCGGGCGCGCCCTATTACAGCCAGCGCGACGCCTCCTGCCATAGGGTCGCCACGGTGCAATACCTCGATTGCGAAGTAACGGCGGTCTTTGCCTGCGATGCGATCGGCGGCATTGCGGCCCCGGTCTACCGCGAGGAAAACTATGACGCCGACGGATTGCATCTTTACGGGTTGAACACGCCGAACGGCACGCCGGTCTTTCAGGCGGATCAGGAGGGGCGGCTGGTGATCCGCAACAACCTCGCCTCCCTGTCCGAGACCCCCTTTGCCAAGGTCGAAAAGACCGGCCAGGGCAAGTTCAGCGCCAAGGGCAAGATGCAGCTGATGGGGATCGAAAAGCCGATCCGCCTGTCGGTCGCGCTCAAATCCACCGGCACCACGGTGACGATGGCGGGGCAAAGCGCCACGGTGCTCGACTCGACGATCAAGCTGACCATGCCCGCGCCGATGGGCGATATCGTCAGCATCGAGAAGACCTATCTGCTGCCAGAGCTTGGCATCTATATCTCGGGCGAGGCCACCGGCGGCACGATGTTCAAGCCCGAGGATACCCCGCACCGGCCGATGATCGTCCAGCTTCCCGGCCAGCCCGGCTTTGACACGATCAAACCGGCCTATTGTGGCGGCAGCCTGAGCCTGGCTACCCCAATCACGTCCTTCGATGGAGTTCCTGCATGAAGCGCCTTGCCCTTCTGTTCATCGTTCTGGCTGCTCCGGCGGCGGCGGGCACCTTCACCCCGCCCAAGGGCTGCACCGCCAAGCTGACCGTGCAGTCGCGCGGCTGCATCGTCTCGCAGTTCTACACCTGCGAGGCCGACAAGCCCGGCGACCAGTGGCGCGCCGATTACGACGCGAACGGCCCCTATTTCCTGTCCAAGATCGACCGCGAGGCGCAGTGGCTGGAAAGCTACGAGATCGACCCGCCGACCAAGGAAACCATGGACGCCAACCCCAAGGACCCGGCCTCCTTCTCGGATCTTCTGGACAAGGGGCTTGATACCTTCGACTTCAACCTGTCCAAAAGCGACGGCAGCCACACCACGATCAAGGGCTTCGACAAGCTGACCGGCAAGACGGCGACGATCGACGGCGTGAAGCTGAAGCAGACCGAATACGAATATACCCAGACCGACGACAAGGGCACCGTGCTGCGCCATTCCAAGGGCAACGAGTTCATCTCGCCCGAATGGCGGACCTTCTTCTCCGGCCATTCGGAGTGGGAGGCCGAGGACGGCACCTGGACCCCGTCCGACAATGCGCCGGTCAAATTCATCGCCCCGGGCAAGCCCGGTTTCGCATCCACCCTGCCGCTGTTCGAATGCGACGATCAGATGTCGTCGCTTTCCCTGCCCCACTCATCTCTCGGAGGTTCCTGATCATGACGCAATATGACGAAGCATGGGTTGCCGCCGAGGAAGCCAAGCGCCAGTGGATGGACGAGAACAGCCTCTACAAGACCGAGGATGAACATTCGTCCTGCGGCGTGGGTCTGGTCGTCTCGATCTCCGGCAAGCCCTCGCGCAAGGTGGTGGAAAACGGCATCAACGCGCTGAAGGCGATCTGGCACCGTGGTGCCGTGGACGCCGATGGCAAGACCGGCGACGGCGCGGGCATCCATGTGCAGATCCCGGTGCCCTTCTTCTACGACCAGGTGCGCCGCACGGGCCACGAGCCCGACATGTCCAAGCTGATCGCCGTGGGCCAGGTCTTCCTGCCCCGCACCGATTTCGGCGCGCAGGAGCGCTGCCGGACCATCGTGGAGACGGAAGTCCTGCGCATGGGCCATTACATCTATGGCTGGCGGCACGTGCCCTCCGACATCTCGGTTCTGGGCGAGAAGGCCCTCGCGACCCGACCGGAAATCGAACAGATCCTGATCCGCTGCGAAAACGGCGCCGATGCCGAACAGTTCGAGCGTGAGCTTTACATCATCCGCCGCCGGATCGAGAAGGCCGCGACCAATGCCGGCATCCAGGGCATGTATGTCTGCTCGCTGTCCTGCCGCAGCATCATCTACAAGGGGATGATGCTGGCCGAACAGGTCTCGACCTTCTACCCCGACCTCTTGGACGAGCGGTTTGAATCCGCCTTCGCGATCTATCACCAGCGTTATTCCACCAACACCTTCCCGCAGTGGTGGCTGGCCCAGCCCTTCCGCATGCTCGCCCACAACGGCGAGATCAACACGCTGAAGGGCAACGTCAACTGGATGAAGAGCCACGAGATCCGCATGGCCTCTGCCGCCTTTGGCGACATGGCCGAGGATATCAAGCCGATCATCCCGGGCGGCACCTCGGATTCCGGGGCGCTGGATGCGGTGTTCGAAGTGCTGGTCCGGTCGGGCCGCAATGCGCCGATGGCCAAGACCATGCTGGTCCCGGAAGCCTGGAGCAAGCAGACCGCCAACATGCCGAAGGCCTGGGCGGACATGTATTCCTATTGCAACTCGGTCATCGAGCCCTGGGATGGCCCGGCGGCGCTGGCCATGACCGATGGCCGCTGGGTCTGCGGCGGGCTGGACCGCAACGGGTTGCGCCCGATGCGCTATGTCGTCACCGGTGACGGGCTGCTGATCGCGGGGTCCGAAGCCGGCATGGTGCCGGTCGACGAATCCACCGTGCGCGAAAAGGGCGCGCTCGGGCCGGGGCAGATGATCGCCGTCGACATGAAGGAAGGCCGCCTCTACCACGACGTCGAGATGAAGGACAAACTCGCCGCCGCCCAGCCCTATGGCGACTGGATCGAGAAGATCATCGACCTGAACGAAATGCTGCGCGACGTGCCGGAAGCCCCGCTTTTCACCGGGACGGAGCTGCGCAAGCGCCAGATCGCCGCCGGCTACACGCTGGAGGAGCTGGAACAGGTCCTGGTGCCGATGGCCGAGGACGGCAAGGAAATGATCGCCTCGATGGGCGATGACACGCCGGCTGCGGTCCTGTCCCAGGTTTACCGCCCGCTGAGCCATTTCTTCCGGCAGAACTTCTCCCAGGTCACCAACCCGCCGATCGACAGCCTGCGCGAAGGCCGGGTGATGAGCCTCAAGACCCGCTTCGGCAACCTGCGCAACGTGCTGGACGAAAACTCCAGCCAGACCGAGATCCTGGTTCTGGAAAGCCCCTTCATCGCCAATGGCGAGTTCAAGGCGCTGGTCAACCGATTTGGCGAGCAGGTCGCCTTCATCGACTGCACCTTCCCGGCAGGCGCCAGCCACGACTCGCTGCGTCTGGGTCTGGAACGCATCCGGGCCGAGGCGGAGGATGCCGTGCGTTCCGGCGCGGGTCAGCTGGTGCTGACGGATGAGCATCAGGACGAGGGCAAGGTCGCGATGCCGATGATCCTTGCGACCTCGGCGGTGCATTCCTGGCTGACGCGCAAGGGTCTGCGGACCTTCTGCTCGATCATCGTGCGGTCGGCGGAATGTATCGACCCGCATTACTTCGCCGTGCTGATCGGTTCGGGGGCCACCACAGTGAACCCCTATGTCGCCGAGGATTCGGTGGCCGACCGGGTGGCGCGTGGCCTTCTGGAAGGCAGCCTGATCGACGCGATGCGCCGGTATCGTGACGCGATTGACGCAGGGCTTCTGAAGATCATGTCGAAGATGGGGATTTCGGTGATCTCCTCCTATCGCGGCGGTCTGAACTTCGAAGCCGTGGGTCTGTCCCGCGCCATGGTGGCCGAGTATTTCCCCGGCATGCAGAGCCGCATCTCCGGCATCGGCCTCAACGGCATCCAGCTGAAGTGCGAAGAGGTCCATGCCAAGGGCTGGCTCAGCCAGCAGAACGTGCTGCCGGTCGGCGGCTTCTACAAGGCGCGCCGCTCGGGTGAGAAGCACGCCTGGGAAGCCCAGACCATGCACATGCTGCAATCGGCCTGCGACCGGGCGTCCTATGACATCTGGAAGCAATACTCCGCCGCGATGCGGGCCAACCCGCCGATCCATGTGCGGGATTTGCTGGACATCAAGTCCTTGGGCAAGCCGGTCCCGATTGAAGAGGTCGAAAGCATCACCTCGATCCGCAAGCGGTTCGTGACGCCGGGCATGTCGCTGGGGGCCCTGTCGCCCGAGGCGCACAAGACGCTCAACGTCGCGATGAACCGGATTGGCGCCAAGTCCGACAGCGGCGAGGGCGGTGAAGACCCCGCCCACTTCCTGCCCGAGGCGAATGGCGACAACCCCTCGGCCAAGATCAAGCAGGTGGCTTCGGGGCGCTTCGGTGTCACCGCCGAATACCTCAACGCCTGCGAGGAGCTTGAGATCAAGGTCGCGCAGGGCGCCAAGCCCGGCGAGGGTGGCCAGCTGCCCGGCATGAAGGTGACGGCGCTGATCGCGCGCCTGCGCCATTCGACGCCGGGGGTGACGCTGATCTCGCCGCCGCCGCACCATGACATCTACTCGATCGAAGACCTCGCGCAGCTGATCTATGACCTGAAGCAGATCAACCCGCGCGCCAAGGTGACGGTGAAGCTGGTGTCGTCTTCCGGCGTCGGCACCATCGCCGCCGGGGTGGCCAAGGCCAAGGCGGATATCATCCTGATCTCGGGCCACAATGGCGGCACCGGGGCCTCGCCCGGCACCTCGATCAAATACGCGGGCCTGCCCTGGGAGATGGGCCTGACCGAGGCGCATCAGGTCCTTGCGATGAACAACCTGCGCGAGCGGGTGACCCTGCGCACCGATGGCGGGTTGCGCACCGGGCGTGACGTGGTGATGGCCGCGATGATGGGGGCCGAGGAATATGGCATCGGCACCGCCGCCCTGATCGCGATGGGCTGCATCATGGTGCGCCAGTGCCAGTCCAACACTTGCCCGGTCGGCGTCTGCACCCAGAACGACGCGCTGCGCGCCAAGTTCACCGGGTCTGCCGACAAGGTGGTCAACCTGATCACCTTCTACGCGCAGGAAGTGCGGGAAATCCTCGCCTCCATCGGGGCGCGGAGCATGGACGAGATCATCGGCCGTGCGGATCTGCTTTCGCAGGTCTCGCGTGGTTCGGCCCACCTCGATGACCTGGACCTCAACCCCCTGCTCATCTCGGTCGATAGCGCCCAGAAGATCACCTACGACCGGTCCAAGCCGCGCAACCATGTGCCCGACACGCTGGATGCCGAGATCATCCGCGACGGCGCCCGCTTCTTCGAAGAGGGCGAGAAGATGCAGCTGTCCTATGCGGTCAGGAACACGCTGCGCACCATCGGCACGCGGGCATCCAGCCATATCGTCAAGAAGTTCGGCATGCGCAACACGCTGCAATCCGACCATCTGACGGTGAAGCTGAACGGGTCCTGCGGTCAAAGCCTTGGCGCCTTCTCGGTGCGCGGGCTGAAGATCGAGGTGCAGGGCGATGCCAACGACTATGTCGGCAAGGGCCTGTCGGGCGGCACCATCGTGGTCCGCCCCTCGATGACCTCGCCGCTGAAGGCCGAGGACAACACGATCATCGGCAACACCGTGCTCTATGGCGCGACGGATGGTTACCTCTACGCCTCGGGCCGCGCCGGTGAGCGGTTTGCGGTCAGGAACTCGGGCGCCAAGGTGGTGGTCGAGGGCTGCGGTTCCAACGGCTGTGAATACATGACCGGCGGGGTTGCGGTGATCCTGGGAAGGATCGGCGCCAACTTCGGTGCCGGGATGACCGGGGGCATGGCCTATATCTACGACCCCGACAGCGTGGCCGAAGACCAGATGAACCTGGAGACGATCCTGACCTGCGGTCTGGGCCACCCCTATTGGGAGGCGCAGCTGAAGGACCTGATCCAGACCCATGCCATCGAGACGGGCAGCCGCCATGCCGAACGGATCCTGGCCAACTGGGCCGAGGAGAAGAAGAACTTCCTCCAGGTCTGCCCGGTGGAAATGGTCGCCCGCCTGCCGCATCCGCTGAGCGACGAGGCGGTCAAGGTTCCCGCCGAATAGGCTAGAACCAGCCGATGACAGCGAAAACCCCCGCAGCGCCCGCCGCTGCGGGGGTTTTTGTCATCTGCCGCCCCTATCTATCAAGGATCAGCCCCGGCCCGGCAGGTCTTGCCCGGCGCGGGACAACCAAGGAGATTGCAATGTCTGATCTGATCGTCGTGTCCTTTGACAATGAAACCACCGCCTTCGAGATGCGGGCCGAACTGGTCAAGCTGCAGAAGGAATACCTTTTGGAGATGGAGGATGTCGTCGTCGTCACCCGCTCCACCGATGACAAGGTGCAGCTGCACCAGGCCGCCAACCTGACGGCGCTTGGCGCGGCCTCGGGCGGGTTCTGGGGGCTTCTGGTCGGGATGCTGTTCCTCAACCCCCTGGTCGGCGTCGTGCTGGGTGCCGGGGCCGGGGCGCTGTCGGGCAAGTTTTCCGACATCGGCATCAACGACGATTTCATGCGCGGTCTGGGGGAACGGCTGAAGCCTGGCACCGCCGCGGTCTTCATCCTGGCGCGCAAGTTCAACGCCGCCAAGGTGGTCGAGCGTCTGGGCGAGTTCCGCGCCCGCGGCACGATCCTGCAAACCTCGCTCAGCCATGACGACGAGGCCACCCTGCGCGCCGCGCTGGAGAAAGCCGCGGTCTGACCGGGCGCTTCTGGTATTGACCGGGCCTGCGGGCTGAGGCCTATGCTACCCCATGGCCGAAAAGAAGACCCGCACGAAGAAAACCCCTGTCGCCGCCAAAGCCCCGCGCCCTTTGTGGCGGCGGGGCTTGAAATGGCTGGGGCGGGGCGTGGCCGGAATCTTGGCCTTCTACCTGTTCCTGATCTTCCTCTTCTCCTTCCTGCCGCCTCCGGGCAACATCTACCAATGGCAGGAAAGCTGGCGCCTCGGCGGGATCGAGCGGGAATGGGTCAGCTGGGACCAAATCGCGCCCGAGATGGGCCGCTCTGCCGTGGCGGGCGAGGATGCCAATTTCTGCCTGCACTGGGGCTTTGACATGGCCCAGATCCGCGACGCCATCGCCCATGGCAACCAGCGCGGCGCCTCCACGATCAGCCAGCAGGTGGTCAAGAACGTCTTCCTCTGGCAGGGCCGCTCCTACGTCAGGAAGGCGCTGGAGGCGCTTTTGACCCCGGCGGTGGAGCTGATGTGGTCCAAGCAGCGCATCCTTGAGGTTTACCTCAACGAGGCGGAATTTGCCGAAGGCGTCTTCGGCGTGCAGGCCGCGGCACGGGCGCTGTTCAAGACCGATGCCGCCCATCTGACCCCGACCCAGGCCGCCCGCCTTGCCGCCGTGCTCCCGAACCCCAAGGAACGCCGCGCCGCCAAACCCTCGGCCTTCGTGCGCGCGCATGCCGCGGAGATCATGTCCGGCGCCGAAACCATCGAGGCCGACGGCCGCGCCGCCTGTTTCGAGACGGTGGATTGAGCGCCGCCGCGCCGGGCCGCGCCCCTTGCCGCAGGCGGGCGACCCTGCGCACCATTGATCCTTGACCCCCGGACCTGTATCAGGGCGCAAATGACTTACAGGCCAGACGCATGATCCGCCTTTACCACTTCCCGCTGTCGCCCTATTGCCGCAAGGTCCGTCTGACGCTGGCCGAGAAGAAGCTTGAGGTCGAGCTGGTCGAAGAACGGTACTGGGAACAGCAGCCTGAGTTCCTGCGCCGCAATCCGGCGGGCAAGGTGCCGGTCCTGAAGATCGACAACAAGCTTCTGTCGGAAAGCCAGGCGATCTGCGAATATCTCGACGAAAGCGTGCCGACCCCGGCGCTGATGCCGCGCGACGCCGACACGCGGTACGAGGTGCGCAGGCTTTGCGCCTGGTTCGACGACAAGTTCCACAGCGAAGTGACCTCGAAGCTTCTGTACGAGCGGGTCCACAAGAAGCTGATGGGTCAGGGCTACCCGGATTCCAAGAATGTCAAATATGGCGCGGGCCGGATCAAGTATCACATCGACTACATGGGCTGGCTTCTGGAACAGCGCCGCTGGCTGGCCGGTGATATGATGACCCTGGCCGATTTCTCGGCCGCGGCGCATCTGTCGGCGCTCGACTATATCTCGGATGTGGACTGGAACCGGAACCCGGCGGTCAAGGACTGGTACGCCAAGATCAAGTCGCGCCCCTCGTTCCGCCCGCTGCTGTCCGATCAGGTCCCGGGCTTCCCGCCGCCCGCGCATTACGCCGATCTGGATTTCTGACGCGCCCCGGGCGGGAACCCCCGCCCAAGGCGTCGCGGCCTTCCGTCAGCCGCCGACGACTTCGCCGCCGCCCTCTTTCCAGTCCTTCAACCCGCCGATGTTGAAGACCTTCTCATAGCCCATATCGACGAGCAATTTCCCCGCCAGGGCCGAGCGTCCGCCGCTGGCGCAATGCAGGATCACCGGGCGGTCCGGGCGCAGTTCCGGGTCACGCGAGGGCGAGGTCGGGTCGGCGCGAAACTCCAGCATGCCGCGCGGGATATGGTGCGAGCCTGCGGCCTTGCCCATGGCGGCAAGCTCCGGCGCGTCGCGCACATCCAGCAGCAGCGCGCCCTCGGCGATCATCTTCTCGGCCTCGGCGGTGGTGACGCGGGGGACGACTTCATTGGCGGCGGCGACAAGGTCCTTGGCGGAAACGGGCATGGAAACTCCTGGGATGAGTGCGGGGGGTTCAATCGGGTTGATAGCGGATATAGGCGAAGGCAGAGCTGTCGGGCGCCCAGCAGGGCACGTTGATGCTGCCCTGCCCGCCGATCATCTCCACCACGCGGCGGCGGTTCTGGCCATCGGGGTCGGCAAGACAAAGGGCAACGTTCAGGTTGGCGGGATGGTTCCGGGTGCCGGGCGGATAGGCGAGGTAAAGAAGATGCCGCCCATCCGGCGAGGGATGCGGGAACCAGTTCACATGGTCATCGGCAAACAGCTTGCGTTGGTCGCTGCCATCGGCCTGCATGACCCAGATCTGCGCAGGACCGTCGCGGTCGCAGTTGTAATAGATCAAGGCGCCATCGGCGGAAAACTCCGGCCCGTCGCTGTGGCCGTCGCCGAAGGTCAGTCGGGTTTCCGCGCGGCTTTCCAGCTCCATCCGGCAGATGTCGACCACGCGGTCAGGCCCTCGCACCGCGGCATAGGCGATGGCCTTGCCGTCCTGCGACCAGCTGTGCCACCAGCTGGGGGCCTGAGGCGAGACCACCTCCGGCACGCCGCCGGTGGCGGGCATCAGGAAAATCTCCGCCCCGTTCTCGCGGTGGGAGGAGAGGATGATCTGGCTGCCATCCGGGCTGATCCCGTGGTCGTTGTTGCAGCGGGTGGCAAAGCCGGTTTCTACCAGGTCCAGCGCCGGGGCCACAAGGTCCACCCGGTAAAGCCGCCCGCCGCTGTTGACCAGAAGATATCCGCCCTTCGGGTCCCAGTTCGGCGCCTCGATCACGCCGTCATGCGCCAGAACCAGCCGCGACCTTGCGGCGGCCAGATCGTAGATCTCCAGAAAGCTTTTCATTCCCTGGCTTTGGGGGTCAGCAGCTTGGCCGGGCGCAAAGCCTCGGCCGCCTTGAAGAGGCCGAAGGTCTGGTTGACGTAATTCACCACGCCCGAGATCTGCTCCATGTATTTCGCCAGTTCCGGGGTGCGTTCGGCTTCGACCACCTGGATCGGGCGATCAGGGCCCTCGGCCTCGAACTGGCAGTAGAACAGGGGCTCGCCGCGGCGCAGGATGATGTCCTTTTCCGGTTCATGCCATTCGAAGGCCCACATCAAGGGGCGCGGCCAGGCGTTGAGCGGGAAGCGCCCGCCGAAGATCGTGCCGGGCAGGGGATTGGCCCGGTAATGCGCGAAGGTGCCGATCTGGCTGATATAGACCAGCTCGTCGGCGATGAAGCAGTAGGGCAAGGACAGCTGCACCGTGGGCCGGTCGGGATAGCGCCACTCGGTTTCGTTCACCAGGGTCAGCAGCTCGTTCAGCTTGTTGGCCCGCACCGGCGAGGCGGCGCCCTGCCGGTTGATCAGATGCGGCTTGCCCTTGTCGTCGCGGCCAAAGCCGATGTGCAGATCATAGGGGCATTTGATGATGAAATAACGGCTTTCCATCTGGATCACCGCCGGGCAGCGGCTGGCCGATTTGGCATGGGCCTTGTTGGTCTGGCGGAAGATCAGCCGCTCGGGCGGATCGAAAAGGACGGCGCCCTTGTCTGCGGTCAAAAACCAGCCGACCGAAACCGGGCCGGATTTCGGCCCCTCCTCCGGTCGGTCAAATGAAATGGTGATATCCATGAATGCCCCCTTGGGATGAGGTGACATTTGCCCCGCGGGCCGTCTCTGTCAACCAGCCACGGGGCGCGGGGCCTTGTGCTGCACCAGGGTTTCGCCCGCGCTGGGGGTCAGGCGCGAGAAGATCAGCGCCGAGCCGATCGACAAGAGGGTGATGATGCCGAAGACGAAGGGGAAGTTGCCAAGGTCGGTCGCCGCCGTCCCGCGCAGGGCGCCTGCCGCCTCCAGCGTCATGGCGGCCAGCGTGATGCCGATCGATCCTGACAGCTGTTGCAGCACCGCGGTGAAGGAGGTGGCCGAAGACAGACGCTCGCCCGTCACCTCGGCATAGGCGATGGCATTGACGGCAGTGAACTGCAGCGAGCGCGAGACGCCGCCCATGAGCAGCACCGCCAGCATGATCACCACCGGGGTGGCCGGGGTGAACAGCGCCGGCCCCGCCAGCAGCACGGAAGACACCAGCGCATTGCCCATCAAGACGCCGCGAAAGCCGAAGCGGCGCAGCAGCGGTTGGGCCGCAAACTTCATCAGCATCGCCCCCATGCCGGAGACGAAGGTCAGCGTGCCCGACTGGAACGCGCTGAGGCCGAAGCCAAGCTGGAACATCAGGGGCAGAAGGAACGGCAAGGCGCCGACGCCGACCCGGAACATCGTGCCGGCGGTGACCGAGATGCGGAAGGTCTGCAGGCTCAAGAGCCGCAAATCGACCAGCGGCCGCTCCACCCGCAGGGCGTGGAAAACAAAGGCCGCGGTCAGGGCAGCGCCACCGATCACCAGCAGCAGGGTCAGCCACAGCGGCGCCATGTTGACCCCGGCCAACGTCGCCCCGGTCAGAAAGGCCGCAAGCCCCGGCCCTGCCATCAGAAAACCCTTGAAGTCAAAGCGCGACACCGCCTCTTCCCGGATGTTGGGGATCAGAAGCGTGGCGAGGATCACCCCCAGCACCGCGAGCGGGATATTGATCCAGAAGATCCAGCGCCAATGCCAATAGGTGGTGATATAGCCCCCAAGCGGCGGCCCCATCACCGGCCCCAGCAGCGCCGGCACCGTCAGCCAGGCGAGCGCCCCCACCAGCCCATCCCTCGGCACCGTGCGCAAGACGATCAGCCGCCCCACCGGCACCATCATCGACCCGCCGATGCCCTGCAGGGTGCGGGCGATCACCAGCTCCCACAGGTTCTGCGACAGCCCGCAGGCGATGGAGCCGAGGGTGAAGACCACGATCGCCGCTCGGAACACCGTCCGCGCCCCGAACCGGTCCGCCGCCCAGCCCGAGGCCGGAATGAACACCGCCAGCGCCAGAAGGTAGGAGGTCAGCACCAGCTTCAGGTGGATCGGATCGGTCGCAAGGTCGCGCGCCATCGCAGGCAGCGAGGTGGACAGGACCGAGGAGTCGATATTCTCCATCAACAGCGCGACCGCGACGATCAGGGGCACGATGCGGGTCAAGCGCGGGGTGGGGAGGGAAATATATGCCATGCGCATATATCTCGCGCAGAGCCTGCCGAAGCGCAAGCCATTTGCCATCAGCTTTCCGTGAAAAATCTTGCGGGGTCGGGCGGGGTCATTTAGCAATATGGAACGATCCAAATCGTGGAAAGCCGGAGGGTTGCGGGTTTGGACAGCAGGGGGCAGGACATGGCAGAGCCGGATATCATCATCATCGGGTCGGGGATGGGCGGCGCCTCGCTTGCCGCCGCTTTGGCCCCCTCGGGCAAGGCGATCCTGATTCTGGAAAAGGGCGACTGGCTGGCCGACAGTCCGCAGGCGCGCGACGGGGCGGCGATCTTCGGCGGCTATTTCCGTTCCGACGAGGCCTGGCTCGATCAGGCGGGCAACAGCTTTCACCCCGGCAATTACTATTACCCCGGCGGCAATACGAAATTCTACGGCGCGGTGCTGCTGCGCTATCGGGCGGAAGACTTCGCACCGCTCAAACATGTCGAAGGCATCACCCCCGGCTGGCCGATCACCTATGACGATATGGAGCCGTGGTATTCCCGCGCCGAAGACCTGTACCAAGTGCGCGGCGCGCTGGGCCACGACCCGACCGAACCGCACCATTCGCAGCCCTATTCTTTCCCGCCGGTGCCGGATGAACCCGTGGTGGCCGACCTCGCCGCCCGTCTGCGGCGGCAGGGGCTGGCCGTCGGCCCCTCGCCCCTCGGCGTCGATATCGACAAATGGCTGGAGGGCGGGCCGCAGACCTTCGACGGCTTCCCCAACACCCGCGGCGGCAAGATGGATGCCGAAACCTGCGGCCTGGCCGAGGCGCTGAAATATCCCAACGTCACCCTGTTGCGGAATGCCGAGGTGGTGAAGTTGCATGCCGAGGGCCGCAGGGTGACGGCGGTTGAATATGTCTCCGGCGGCAAGACCGAGCGCGTCTCGGCCCCGGTGATCTGCCTTGCGATGGGCGCGGTGAAGTCAGCGGCGATGCTGCTCACCTCGGGCAATGCAGATCATCCGGCGGGTCTGGCCAATTCCTCCGATCAGGTCGGGCGGAATTTCATGAACCACAATATCTCGGCCGTGCTGGCCTATAGCCCTTTCCGCAAGAACACCTCGGTTTACGAGAAGACCATCCAGTTCAACGACTGGTATCTGGAGGGCGGGCCGGACAATCTGCCCTTGGGCAATGTGCAGATGCTGGGCCGGGTGACCGGGCCGATCATGGCGGCAGAGACCGGCTGGCCCTTGTTTCTCGCCACCCATGTCGCCGATTACTCGATGCACCTGATGACCATGTCCGAGGATCTGCCCAACCCCGACAGCCGGGTGATGGTCAAGGATGGCAGGATCGTGCTGCACTGGCAGCGCAGCAATTTCAAGGCTCACCAGATCCTGACCGAAAAGCTGAAGACCGCGCTGCGCCGGGCCGGCTGGCCGGTGGTCGTGTCGAAAACCTTCGAGAAGAAATCGCCGAGCCACCAGTGCGGCACGGCGCGGATGGGGACGGACCCCAAGGCCTCGGTCGTCGATCCGAACCTGAAGGCGCATGATCTGGACAATCTCTACATCGTCGATGCCTCGGTCCTGCCGACCTCGGCGGCGGTCAACCCCTCGCTGACCATCGCGGCGCTGGCGCTCAGGGCCGGGGATCATATCCTGAAGGCGGGGGGCTGAGGTCTCTGGCGGGAACCTGCCCGTGCGGTAGGGGTGGGGCGGGCGGGATTGGCATCGCCCCCCTGCGGGCGCGTAGAATGGGGCATCGGGCCGCGCCTGAAGCTGCGACCTGAAGCTGCGAAAGGATAAGCCATGATCACCCTTCCGACCGCCGCCCATACCCTGGAGCCCTATCACCTGACCGGCACCCCGCTGGCGCCCCGCGCGCCCAAGGTGCCCCTGACCCGCGCCGCCCTGACCGAGGCGCCGCTGGTCTGCGACCCCCTGCGCAGCCGCAATCCCTGGGACAGCCGCCCGGCGCTGGACTGGGACGCGACGATTGCGCTGCGCCAGGGCCTCTGGGACCAGGGCCTCGACCTGGCCGAGGCGCTGCACATCGCCCAACGCTTCGGCGCGCTGGATTGGACCACCGCGGCCGAGCTGGTCACGCAAACCCTCACCGCCGCCAAGGCGCATCCCCTGCAGCCCCGCGTCGTCTGCGGCATCTGCACCGATCACCGGGCGCTGGCGGAGCATGCCACGCTCGACGCCATCGCCTCGGCCTATGAGGATCAGGCCGAAGCGGTGGAATTTGCCGGCGGCCATCTGCTCATCATGCCCTCCCCCGCCTTCGCCGCGCTGGAGGCCGACGAGGCCGGCTATCGCAAGGTCTATCGCTGGCTGATCGACGGGGCCAAGGACCCGGTGATCCTGCACTGGCAGGGGGCGCAGTTCGACCCGGCGCTGGCGGGCTACTGGGGCACGACGAACCTCGCCCATGCGGCGGAGGTGCTTCTGGGCCTGATCGCCGAGAACCCGGCCAAGGTCGAGGGCGTCAAGATCTCGGCCATGGACCCGTTGCAGGAGGCGGCCTTCCGCGCCTTCCTGCCCAAGGGGGTGCGGCTTTACACCGGCGACGAGGCGAATTTCATTCCGCTGATCGAGGGCGATGGCAAGACCCATTCCCACGCGCTTCTGGGCCTTCTGGCCGCCATCGCCCCCGCCGCCGTCCAGGCGCTGGAGGCCTTGGCGCAGGGCGATCCGGCCACCTATCACCGCCTGCTGGCGCCGACCCTGCCGCTGAGCCACGAGCTGTTCCGTGCGCCCCTTGCCCATGGCGCGGCGGGGGTGAGCTTTCTGTCATGGCTCAACGGCAGCCAGAACCATTTCACCCTGCCCGGCGGGCTGCAGGCGGCGCGCGACATCACCCATTACGCGCAGATCTTCCGGCTGGCCGATCAGGCCGGGCTTCTGGCGCAGCCGGGGCTGGCGACGCGGCGGATGGGGCAGTTGCTGGCGCTCCACGGCATCGAGCAGAGATGACAAGACGCCCGACCATCCACGATGTCGCCCGCGCGGCAGGGGTCTCGAAATCCACGGTCAGCCTGGTGTTCCAGAAGAACCCGGTGGTCAAGGCCGAGACCCGGGCCCTGGTGCTGCGCGCGATCGAGGATCTGGGCTATGTCTACAACCGCAATGCCGCCATCCTGCGCCGAACCCGGCCGGCGCCGGTGGGGGCCGGATTGGTCGGGCTGGTGCTGCCCGACCAGCGCGAGGCCTTCGGCGCGGGCTTTGCCACCGCCCTGCAGCTGGCGCTGGCGCAGCGCGGCTATGCCATGCTGATCGGCAACACTTTGGGCGACCCGGCCCTGCAGGCGCAAAGCCTGGCCGCGATGCTGGATCATGGCGTGGTGGCGCTGGTCATCGACCCGCTGCCCGCGCCGCCGGAAGACCCTTTCACCGCCCTGCGCCGCGCCGGTCTGCCCGTGCTGCAGGTGCGGCACCGGGCGGCCACGGACCTGCCCTTCCTGGCACCAGAGGGCGACAGCGCGGCCTTTGGCCAGAAGCTGGCCGACTTGTTGCTGGCCTGGGTCGAGGAGGCGACGCCGCCCGAGGCGGGTATCTGACGGGGCTGGATGCCGCCCCGGGCCACGATTTTTCTGCGAAAAATCAGGCCGCCGCAAACCCGGTCAGGATCTCGGACCGGGCCTCGGTCAGGAAGATCGCCTCGATGCCACGTGCGCGGGCAAATTCCGGCCCGGCCTTGTCGCCCAGCACCATGAGGACCGTGGCCCAGGCATCGGCCTCCATGCAGCTGTCGTGCAGCACGCTGACCGAGGCGAGCGGGCTGACCGCCGGGCCACCGCGCCTTGGGTTCATCGTATGCGAGACGCGCAGCTTGCCCAAGGTGACGAAATGCCTATAGCTGCCCGAGGTGGCAATCGCCCGGTCGGACAGTTCGATCATGCTGCGCCCGGCGCGGCGGGCGGGGTCGGGGTCCTCTAGCGCCACGGCCCAGGGCTTGCCATCCGGCCGCCGGCCCATCGCCACAAGCTCGCCATCCAACCCGCAAAGCGCCGCACTCTCCCCCGCCTGCCGCAGGGTCGCGGCCAGCACATCCACGCCGTAGCCCTTGGCGATGCCCGAAAGGTCCACCGTGACCGCTGCGGTCTTGCGTACGAGGTCGCCCTCCACCTCCAGCCGCGCATAGCCGCGCAGCGGCTTGCCGAGATGGGCGGCAATCGCGCCCTCGTCGGCCTTGCCCTCGGCCGGGCCGAAACCCCAGGCCTGCACCAGACTGCCGATGCCGATGTCGAACAGCCCGTCCGAGGCATGGCCCACCGCGATGCCCTTGGCCAGAACCGCGTGCAGATGCGGTGGCACGTCGACCCATGCCCCGACCTCTGCCGCGTTCAGCCGCGCCAGATCGCTGTCGGCGCGCCAGTTGCTGGTCGCCTGTTCCACCGCCTCGACCGCGGCGGCACAAAGCGGGGTGAGCCGTGCGGCCTCGGCCTCCGAACACGCCAGCCGGGCGGTCCAGCGGCTGCCCATCGCGGGGCCGGAAAGGGTGCGCAGGGTCAATAGACATCCTCCAGATAGCGGCCCTCGGCGCGCAGCATCGCGACCGAGAGGCCCGCGGGGGCCAGGGCCGCCTCGATCTCTGCCGCGGCGGCGCGGGCCATGGCGATGGAGCCGCAGACCAGCACCTGCCCGCCGCGCAGGATCTGGTCGCGCAGATGGGCGGCATCGGCGCGCAAGCGGTCCTGCACATAGGCGCGGTCGCGGACCCGGCTGAAAGCCGTGGTCAGATGCGCCAGACGCCCTTGCCGCAGGCTCGCGGCAAGCTCCGCGCCGAAGAGGTAATCCGACCCCGGATCGCGCGCGCCGAAGTACAACTCCGCCCCGCGCCCCGGCTTCATGCCGCGCAGAAAGCCCACCATCGGCCCGATCCCGGTGCCCGCGGCAATCAGGATCACCGGCCCCCGCGCCTGCGGCCTAAAGGCCGGGTTGGGGCGGACAAAGGCGCGCACCCTTTCACCCGGCGCCAACTCGTTCAGCCAGCCGGAGCAGAGGCCGCCGGGCATCTTGCGCACCGCAATTTCGACAAAACCATCGCGGCGCGAGGAGGCGAGCGAGTAGAGCCTTGGCAGATCGCTGCCCGGCGCGATCACGCCCAGAAGATCGCCCGCCGCGAACTGCGGCCCGCGCGAGAGCCAGCCGCGCCAGCCCGCCTTGCGCAGCACGCGAAAGCGCAAGACAGCGGTCGGCGCCTGCACCTGCGCGCCGAAATCCTGGCGCGAGATCAGCTCCAGCTCCGTCACCGGGGGCAGGTTGGCATGGTGTTCGGGGGCAAGCTCCAGCCCCAGAAGCTTGCCCAGATCCTGCACCCAGGCGTTGAAATCGGCGTTGGACTGGCGATCGACCCGGGCAAAGGGCAGGAAGGCCTGAAAGCCCGCCGCGGTCAGCGCCTCGGCCACCTTGATGCCATAGCCGCAATAGCCGGGGAACATCCGGTCGCCAAAGGCCAGCACGGCCACCGGCAGCTTCTGGCTGGCCTGTCCCAGACGGTCGAGGAAGCGGCTGGCGCTGGCCGGCGCCTCGCCATCGCCATAGGTGGCTGCCATGACGATGATGCCGCCGGCCTGCGGATAGCTGGTCATGTCGTTCATCGCCGCGACATGGACCTTCAGCCCGTGCTGGTGCAGCGCATCGGAAAGCGAGCCCGCAAAGCCCCAGGTCGCCCCACCTTCGGAGCCGACGAGGATCACCAGATCCGCCACCGCGGCGCGGGCATTGTGGCGCAGGCGCGGGCGGGCCTGCCGGCGCGCCCACCAGATCAGCGTGCCGGTCACCGACAGAACCGGCACCATCAGCGCCGACAGTCCCAGCACCAGCCCGACCATCCACAGCCCCTGCCCGGTGTGGAGCATATAGACGAACTCCCAGACCCGCCGCGCCAGGCCATAGTCGATCCAGCCCGTCATCTGGCCGGTCACCTGATCGACATAGCCCTCGCCCGTGCCGGTCGAAATCAGGAAGGCATCGGTCGGATCACCCGCCGCCGGAAAGGTCAGATCGCGCAGATCGGCCAAGGGCACAGCCTGCAGCGCCGGCAGATCGGCCACCGGCAGGGCGGTGCCCGTCGCCACCTGGGCGGGGAAATTCGCCTCGGCCTGGCTGCCGTCATTGATGAAGCCGAAGGTGGCGAGCGACATGTAAGCCCCGGTCAGGGCCGAAACCAACAGCCCCGCCATGGCCAGCCGCGCCACCCGCCCATGCCAGCCGCGCGCCCCGCTGCTGCGCACCGGCCTGGCCAGCCGCCGCCAACCGCCCAGCGCCAGCGCCAAAAGGACAATCCCGCTCAATGCCAGGACCAGCATCATCCCGGCGCTGAGGCCAGAGATCGCATGGCCCGGCTGGTCCAGAAAGAACGAGCGGTGCAGCTCTTTCACCCAGTCCAGAAATCCGCCCGGCCCGGCGAGCCCTTCGGCCTTGCCACTGGCAGGGTCGATCACCAGGGTCTTGAACCCCAGCTTGGCCTTGACCGCGCCGCTGATCACCCCGTTCGGGCTGCGGTGCAGCCGCGACAGGCCGGGGTTTTCGGCCAGGGCCTTCGCCGCGACCTCTGCCACGTTCAGGCCCGCGACCGCTGGCGCCTGCACCCGCTCCATGACCGGGGCAAGCGACAGGATCGCCCCGGAGGCGGCCAGAACCATCAGGACCAGCCCGAAGACCAGGCCGGGAAGCGAATGCAGACGTCGCAGCATCGGGGCGCCCTTACATGCTGTACTGGAATTTGGCGATGAAACCGTCGCCCGTGACCGGCTTGCCGGCGCCCGCCTTGGTCAGCGGCACGGCAATCTCGTCCGGGCTTTCGGCGACATTCTCGGCCGCGGCGTCGATATGCAGCACATAGCCCGCATCAATCATCGCCGCCGAGATATCGGCATCCACCGTCAGCGTCCGGCCCGACCCGACGCTGGCCCCGGTCACGCCATCGGCCCCGGCACCGCCACTCGCCTGATACCAGGTCCGCAGGTGCCGCCAGTACCGGGTGCGGTCGCCCGCCACCCAGACCGTCTTCTGGAAGGCGCCCGAGGCATCGGTCAGATACAGCGCGAGGAAGGTCCCCGGGCCGCTGTAATCGGCGATCTTGACCTGCATCTTGACCGGCTGCGCCGCAGCGGCGAGCGGGGCCAGCGTCAGGGCAGCCAGAGACAGGGTAAGGGCGGTGGATGTGCTTTTCATGGAAACTCCGGGGATGGGGGCAGGCAAGGCTCAGTCAGAGCTGCCGTCTTTTTCTTGGCTTTCGTCATCGGCCTCATCGGAAGGACCCAGAAGCTTCAGGCTTTGCGGGTCGAACACGCCTTTAACGACATGGCCGCTGCGGTCCGTCGCAAGGACGTGGTAGCAGCCGTCATCGGCGCGGATCTTCTGCACGGTCCAGCCCATCTGTGCGACGACCGCGCGCAGTTTCGCCACCGGCTGCCAGGCCTCCATCGGGGTCGAGCATTCGATCTCGGCCCGCGCCGGCAGGCTGGACAGGCAGGCCAGAAGGCCGATGAGGATGATTCGCCGCATGAGGTGTTCCTTTGACGTCCGGGGTCATCAGCACTGTGAACCTGACGGCGACCTGAACGCCAGCTTGCCTAAGGGTTCAGCTTGGTGTCAGCTTCTTCACGCCTTGGTGCAGGTGATCGGAGGCGGAATGCGGATATTGCTGATAGAGGATGATCCCGGCCTAGGCTCGGCCGTGCGCGACCAGATCGCGGCCGAGGGCCATCTGCCCGACCTTGCGCCCTCACTGGCCTATGCGCGGGAACTGCTTTCGACGGTGGGCTATGACCTGATCCTGCTGGATCTTGGCCTGCCCGATGGGCGCGGGCTCGATTTCCTGAAAGCCCTGCGCGCCAGGGGTTCGGTGACGCCGGTGATGATCCTGACCGCGCATGACCGGATCACCGAGCGGATCGAGGGGCTGAATGCCGGGGCCGATGATTACATCGTCAAACCCTTCGACCTGGCCGAATTGTCCGCCCGCATCGCGGCGGTGGCCCGGCGCTACTCCGGCAATCCCAACCCGCTGATCACGCTGGGCAATCTTGAAATCGACCTCGCCGCCCATGCGATCCACGGGCCAGAAGGGCAGATCGACCTGTCACAACGCGAATGGATCATCTTCGAGGTCCTGTTGCAGCGCCCCGGCCAGATCGTCTCGAAAAGCCAGATCGAGGATCAGCTCTACTCCTTCGATGCCGAGGTCGAAAGCAACACGATCGAGGTCTATGTCAGCCGGTTACGCAAGAAGCTGGGCAAGGACGTGGTGCAGACGATCCGCGGCCTTGGTTACCGGCTGGGCGCACCATGAGGCTCTGGTCCCTTCTGACGCAAAGCCTGCGCGGGCAATTGGCGATCGGCGTTTCGGCCATCCTCGTGGTGCTCTGGGTCGGCGCGGTGATCGGCAGCGCCTATGTCGTGCGCACCGAGATCGACGAAAGCTTCGACGCCGCCCTGCAGGAAACCGGCGAGCGGATCTTGCCCCTGGCCGTGGTCGAGCTGATCGGCTCGGGCGATGCCGCCACCGCCCAGCGCATCCTGCCCCTCGCCCATCGGGACGAGAAGATCACCTATATCGTGCGCAATGCCGAGGGGAAGATCCTGCTCTACTCCCACGACGCCGACCCCAAGGTCTTTGCCCAGGTCGAGGGCGAGGGCTTCTTCACCACGCCCAACCACCGGGTCTACAGCCGCTCTGCCGTGTCCGGCCAATATGTGATCGAGGTGGCCGAACCCCTCTTGCACCGCCAGATGGCCCTGCGCGAGACGGTTCTGGCCATGCTGGTGCCGCTGGGCGTGCTTCTGCCGCTGTCGCTCTTCGGCGTGGCGCTCTGGGTCAGCCGGGGCCTGCGCCCGCTGTCGCACCTCTCGGTCGCTTTGCGGCTGAAAGGGGCGGATGACCTGACCCCCCTGCGCCTGCCCGGGTTGCGCAGCGAGCTGATCCCGATCGAGGCCGCCGCCAACCGCCTGATGGCCCGCCTGCAACGCGCCTTGGAGGCCGAGCGCAGCTTTGCCGCCAATGCAGCCCACGAACTCCGCACCCCGATCGCCGCCACCCTCGCCCAGACCCAGCGCCTTGTCGCCGAAAGCCCGGAAGGCGCGCTGCGAAACCGGGCCCTGCAAGTCGAGGCTGAACTGAAGCGCCTCGCCCGCCTGGCCGAGAAACTGATGCAACTGGCCCGCGCCGAGGGCGGCGCGATGCTCGGCACCGCGCCTTCCGACCTCGTGCCGATCCTGAAGGTGGTGCTGGGCGATTTCGCCCGCTCCGCCCCCGACCGGATCAACGCCGATCTGCCGAAAGGTGCGGTCCTGTCGCGGCTCGACCCAGACGCTTTCGCGGTCCTGGCCCGCAACCTGATCGAAAACGCGCTGCTGCATGGCACCCAAACCCCGGTCAGCGTCTCCCTCTCCCCCGCCGGGGTGTTCACCGTCACCAACGACTGCCCCGCTATCTCGCCCGAGGTGCTGGCCACCCTGACCCTGCGCTTCGAACGGGCGGGGGCGCGCAGCAGCGGCTCGGGCCTCGGCCTCGCCATCGCCGCCGGCATCGCCCGCGGGCTGGGGCAGGAGTTGACCCTGCGCTCTCCCGTCGCGCGCGACCGCGGGTTTCAGGTGGCCTTGGCGCTGGTCTGATCGGCAAAGCTGCGGATCGTGGCAATGGCACCATCGAGCGCCTTGCCCGCCTCGTCCTTCAAGGCCGCCTCGCGCAGGCGGCGCAGCCAGTCTGCGCCATCCTCGCGGTCCTCCACCAACGCCAGCGCGCCCAACACCTTGTCGAACTTCGACAATCCCCGCGCATGGGTGTCGGAATAACCCTTGATGAGCCTGCGACAGCGGATCACCTCCACCGCCAGATCATAGCGCGGCAGACAGGCCATCGCGCGCGCCAGCCAAGCCTCCAGATGCGCCACCTCCTCGGCATGGCGCAGGGTCCGGGGCCGCCAGGCCTTCATCCCGCCCAGAAGGTAAAGCGTGACATAGGCCAAAAGCCCATCGGTCCGCAGATGCCGCCCCCGGCCGAACCACCGCTCCAGCCGCGCCATCCAGACCGGGTTCGCCTGCACCTTCCGCCCGAAGCCTGCGGGCAGCAGCCCGGCAATCTCCTCCGCCCGCGGGTGCATGTATTCGGTCAGATGCAGCAGGTTGCCCTCCTTCACCCGCATCTCCGCCGCGATCCGCGCAAACCGCGGCCCCCGGGTCTTCAGATCCGCCACCCGGATCACATCGTCATAACACATCGCATTGGCGAGGTATTTCGCCGCCTCCCGCCCAAGCTGAAACCCCTGCGCCGCAGTATCGCGCGCCAGAACCCCCTTCAGCCGGTCCAGATAGGCCGCGCCATAGGACAGGTCCTGAAAATCCACGACCTTGCGCAACCCGGGCAAAGCCATCTCCGCCACCGGAGCCGGCATGGCCGCCACCCGCGCCGCCAGTGCCTGCCACCGCACCATCAGCCGCGCCGGGCCGCGCACCTGCGTCTCAGCCTTCGCGACCCCCTCCGCCACCGGCGCCTCCGCCGCGAACCCGGCGGCAAAGGCGCGCAAGCTGCTCTCCACCCCCTTGCCGCCCTGCCTTATCGCCGCCTCGAAGGCCTCACGCGGGAAGGGCAGCGCGCCGGATGCCGCCAAGGCCCCGAACAAGGCCGCCGAAATCACCGAGCGGTTGGCCACCGCCACAGCCTCGTAATCCGCCGCGATGAAGCGCCTCGCGGTCAGCGAAGCCGCCGCCATCACCTCCTCGGCATGGGCGATGCCATTGCCCGGCTCGATCTTCTCCGACACCGCCAGCGCGCGATGGGTCGAGGCGATCAGCGTGGTCCGCTCTGGCGTCACGAACCCGCGCAGCATGGCGCGCCCGGCCTCCATCATCTCGGAGGCGATCAGGATATCGACATCCCCCGCCGCCGGCATGAGGGAGAAGATCGGCATGCCCCCCGAAGCCGGCGCCATCTCGATGTAATAGACCGTGGCGCCGGTCCGCTGCGAGACGCCCGCCACGCTCGTCGCCTGCGCGGCATAGCCTTGCGAGCGCGCCAAAGCCTCGATCCAGCCGGTCAGCACCCCGCCGCCTTGCCCCCCCACCGCCAGAATGGCCAGCTTGATGATCGACCCCAGCTTGGGGTCGATCGGCTGCGCTTTGAGGCCCGCGTTCATGGTGCGGCCTCGAAGGTCAGCCGCCGCGCCGCCCGCCGCGCCTGCAACCAGCCGATCACCCGCGCCCGCATCCCGGCCCACAGCACCTCGAACGCCGAGGGGTTATGCACCACATCCGCCCGATAGAAGCTCGGGCAGAGCACAGCCGCATCCGCCACTTCGCCGCAATTTCCACAGCCCACGCAGCTCTGGTCGATATGCGCCACCGGGTCATCGCGCAACGGATCGTCCAGCACCTTCAACCCGAGCGAGGGGCAGCCCGACAGCCGCATGCAAGCGTGATCCCCGGTGCAGATGTCTTCATCCACCCCAAAGCGCGGCGCCTCGACCCGCCGCCCCTCGGCAATCGCCTTCTGCGCCAGGGGCTTCTCGCGCCGCTGCTTGTTCAGCATGCATTCCGAGGAGGCGACGATCACCTTCGGCCCCGCCTCCTTGGTCGTCAGCGCCTCCATGAGCAGGTCGCGCATATGGCCCACGTCATAGGTCCGGTCGACCTGCCGCACCCAGGTGATCCCGATGCCCTTCAAAGCCTTCGCAATCGGGTTCCCCGTCGCCTTGCTGGCATTGGCGGCACGCGAGGACATCACATCCTGCCCCCCCGTCGCCGCCGAATAGTAGTTGTCCACGACGACAGCCACCGAATCCGCCTTGTTGAAGGCCATGTTGCCAAACGACGAACTGAGCCCGTTATGCCAGAACCCGCCA
This sequence comes from Rhodobacter sp. P1_C2, assembly GCF_056406375.1. Lineage (NCBI taxonomy): Bacteria > Pseudomonadati > Pseudomonadota > Alphaproteobacteria > Rhodobacterales > Rhodobacter > Rhodobacter sp. P1_C2. The sequence goes on along the minus strand of NZ_JBFUAG010000001.1, from coordinate 279,135 downwards.
TCCCCGATGACCGAGATCGGCCGCCTCTCCCCGCCGCCATCAAAGGCGCCATTGGCCGCAGGCCCAAGGCCAAAGCCCATCGTCGCCCCGCCAATCTCGAAAGGCGGCAAGGCGCCGAAGAGGTGACAGCCGATATCGGCGCTGATCTGCAGCTTGCCGGTCTGCTGCTGCACCAGCTTCATCGCGGCAAAGATCGGCCGCTCCGGGCAGCCGGTGCAAAAGCCGGGCGGGCGGATCGGCACGGTTTTCGACAGATCCGGCACCTTCGGCCTGTCCTGATTGGGCGCCAGCACGCGCGCCGGCAGCAGGTCCGGCGCGGATTTTCGTAGAAAATCCGTGATCCCGTCCAGCAGCACCTGCCCGGTATATTCCCCCGCCATCGGCAATATGCCCTTGCCGAGCAGCTTCACCGTAGACCCGGCCCGATAGAGATAGGTCGACAGGGTCTGCTCGATGAACTCCGGCTGGCCCTCCTCAATGACCAGAACCTGCTCCTTGCCCGCGCAAAACGCCAGAAACTCCGAGGAAATCAGCGGATAGGTCACATTCAGCACATAGATCGGCACCAGACTGGTGCCGTAAATATCCGCCAGCCCCAGCCGCTGCAGCGCCCTTATCACCCCGTTGTACATGCCGCCCTGAATGACGAGGCCGACCTTGGCCTCCGCCGGGCCGAAGACCTCGTTCAGCTTCTGCTCAAGAATGAACTTCTCAGCCGCGGGCCAGCGGTTCTTCACCTTGTCCTGCTCATGCACATAGGACATCGGCGGCAGGACGATGCGGGCGAAATCCGACTGCGGCGCGCTCAAGGCCGCCTTAACCGACAGCGCGGGTTTTCGGTTGTCCTTGGTGGCGAAACTCCCCGTCACATGGCACGACCGGATCCGCACCATCAGCATCACCGGAGAATTGCTCGCCTCCGACAGTTCGAACCCATCCTTCACCGCCTTGGTGATCGAGGGCAGGTTGGGCCGCGGGTCCAGCATCCAGAACTGCGATTTCATCGCGAAGGCATGGGAGCGTTCCTGCATGATGCTGGACCCCTCGCCATAATCCTCCCCCAGAATGATGAGCGCCCCCCCGGTGACGCCGGAAGACGACAGGTTCGCCAAGGCATCCGAGGCGACATTGACCCCCACCGGCCCCTTGAAGGTCACCGCGCCGCGAATGGGATAATGGACCGAGGCCGCCAGCATCGCCGCCGCCGCCGCCTCGTTGGCGCTGGCTTCGAAGCGCACGCCAAGTTCAGAGAGTAGCCCCTCGGCATCGGCCAGCACATCCATCAGATGGCTGACCGGCGCGCCCTGATAGCCGCCGACGTAACCCACGCCGTTTTCCAGCAAGGCCTTGGTGATGGCGAGGATGCCTTCGCCGGTGAAGGTCTCGCCCTCGCCAAGCCGCAGGTCCTGCACCTCTGCCGCAAATGACCGCTCCGCCACCCTCGCCCCCTTCCGTCGATTCCCAAAGTCCTGCGGGGTCCGGGGGGCGCAAAGCCCCCCGGCTCTTAGCGCGGCACCAAGGCCAAGGCGCGAATGGGCGAGCCGGTGCCGTTCTTGATCTTCAAGGGCGCCGCAATCAGGATCGCCCCCTTGGGCGGCAGCCGGTCGAGGTTGGCAAGGCTGGCGAGGCCGAAGCAGTTGTTCTTGTGCAGAAGGTTGTGCGCCGGGAACGGCGGCGTCATGCCACCCGCCTGGCCCGCATCGGTGCCGATGCACTGGCTGCCCCAGCCGGTGATGCCCTTCGCCACGAGGTATTCGATCACCTCCGCCGTTGGCCCCGGCGTATGCGGCCCGGTCGCATCGGCGTTCAGGAACAGATCCTCGTCATGCGCCCGCTTGTCCCAGTCGCTGCGCAGCACGACCCATTCATCCGCATTGATCGCGCCATATTTCTCCTCCCAGGATTTCACATGGTCGATGGTCAAGAGGAAATCCGGGTTGGCCGCGCATTCGGCGGCAAAGTCGAGCACATTGACCGGCGCCACCAGTCGCTGCACCGACAGCGTGTCGGTAAAGCCGTCGGCGTAATCCTTGCCGGTGATCCAATGGTGCGGCGCGTCGAAATGGGTGCCGGAATGCTCGCCCAGCTTCAGCCAGTTCCAGGCCCAGAACGGCCCGTTCTGATCATAGTTCGAGATGGCGTGGATCTCGATCTTCGGCGTGTCCTTGGCGAAGTCCGGCGGCAGCTTCAGAAGCGGCGTCTCCGGCCCCAGCACCCCGGTGCAATCCACCACCTCGATCCCGCCCGAGGCGAGAAACCCGGCGAGGTCGGCCAAAAGTCTTGTCGATGGCATTGTCGGTTCCCCCATGTCTTCTGCCTGCCGTGCGGATGCTAGTCAGATTGAAATGCCATTACAAATCCTGCTTGCGGCTATTTTCCGAAAGCGGCCGCTCCGGCGGCGGCGGCCCCGATCAACCCGGCATCGCTGCCCGCCTCGGCCACCACGACCAGGGGTTGTTCGACCCGCCGCAGCACCTTGGCCCGCACCGCGCGGTCGAGTGCGGCGATCAGCGCCCGGTCATTGGCCAGCCCGCCGCCCACCGGCACGATCGAGGCGCCCACCACGTTCAGCACCATCGCCAGCTGCCCGCTCACCAGATCCAGCCACAGCTTCACCGCGGGCGAGGCCTGGCCCGAGCGCCAGCGCCGGATCACCTCGACCGAGCCGATCACCTCGCCCGTCAGATGCTGGTGCAGCCTTTCGATGCCGCGGGCCGAACCGACCGTGTCCAGACAACCGACCTGCCCGCAGCCGCAGGCAAAGGCCGGCTCGCGGATCACCGGCCCATGGCCCCATTCCCCGGCAAACCCGCCCGCGCCCTGCACCAGGTGGCCGTCGATCACGAGGCCGCCGCCGACGCCAGAGCCGAGGATCACCGCAAAGACATTCCGATGCCCGCGCGCCGCCCCCATCGCCATCTCGGCCAGCGCAAAGCAATCGGCATCGTTGAGCACCAGCACCGGCAGACCAAAGGCCGCCTTCAACTCGCCCGACAGATCGCGCCCGTCGATGGCCGGGATATTCGCCACCTTGCCGCGCCCGGTCTCCGGATCGACCACCCCGGCGATCGAGATGGCTACTCCCGTCTCATCCCCGCGCCGAAAGCCGTTCAGCGCCGCGATGAAGCTGCGCAGATCCTGCACCGGGGTCGCCACCTCACCGAGGAAAACCCCGCCCCGCGCCGCCTTGATGCGCGAACCGCCAATGTCGAAAGCCAGGATCATGCCGATCTCCCTTTGCCTCTGGCTAGGATGGATCGGCGGGGAAGGGAAGTCTTGACAGCGGCCCCCCTGCCCTGCAACAGACCGCAACCCCAGGAGGCCGCCCATGTCCGATGCCGAAGCAACCCAAGATCGCCTGATCCTTGCGCTTGATGTGCCCAATATCATCCAGGGTCTGGCACTGGCCGACCAGCTTGGCGATGCGGTCAGCTTCTACAAGATCGGGCTTGGCATGCTGACCGGCGGCGGGCTGGCGCTCGCCAACGAGCTGAAGCAGGAACGCGGCAAGCGGATCTTTCTGGACATGAAGCTCTTCGACATCGGCGCCACGATCGAGGCGGCGGTGCGCGGCATCGCGCAATATGACCTCGATTTCCTCACGGTCCACGGCGACCCGCAGGTGGTGCGCGCCGCAAGCGAAGGCAAGGGCGACAGCGGGCTGAAGATCCTGGCCGTCACCGTGCTGACCTCGCTCGACCGCGCCGATCTGGATGCCAACATGATCCGCGCCGGCGATATCCACGAGATCACCCTCGAACGCGCCGCCCGCGCGCTGGAGGCCGGGGCCGATGGCGTCATCGCCTCCCCGCAGGAGGCCGCGATGATCCGCGCCCTGCCGCAGGCGGCAGGCAAGCTGATCGTCACCCCCGGCGTGCGGCCTCTTGGGTCGGAAACCGGCGACCAGAAGCGGATCGCCACCCCCTATCAGGCGATTGCCGACGGGGCCGACCATGTCGTCGTCGGCCGCCCGATCTGGCAATCCGCCGATCCGCGCCGCGCCGCCCTGACCATCCAGGCCGAGCTTGCGACGGCGAAATACCGTCCCAACCGCTAAAGCCAGCCGAGGTCGCCAAAGGCCAGCCGCGTGCGGTCCTGCAGGGCGGGCACGCCCCTGGGGTGGCTCAGAAACTCGGCCAGGGGCATCAGCTGCCAAAGCTGACCCTCCTCGCCAAAGCGGATCGCGGCAACCTCCGAAGGGGCAAGCACCCCGGCAAAGAACCAGGAGGTTCTTTGCGCATCCAGCATCCCCGGCAGCGCCCGCCGCCAGATCAGCCTGTCGGGCGGCAGGGTCAGGCCGAACTCTTCCATAAGCTCGCGCAGCACGCAGGTTTCCGGGCTTTCCGCGCCCTCGCGCCCGCCGCCGGGCAGATCCCACATCGCGGGCCAGGGGATATGGGCGAAATCGTCGCGCAGATAGGTCAGGATGCGCCCGCCCGCCAGAAGGGCCAGCTTGGCACCGCTGAAATCCGCAAGCCCCGCCTCAGCCAAAGTTGCGCTTGTAGGCATCGGCCACCTGCGGCATGTCCCAGACCGCGCTGGCGGCACGCCAGAGGCTGGGGGTTTCCTGTTTGAACCAGTCTTCCCGCGGCCGCCAATGCACCATGCAGGCCAGGAACATGTCGATCGCCGTCAGCCGCGGCCCCAGGAAATGCGGCCCGCCGCGCCGGGCGCATTCATGGTCCATCACCTTCCACATCGTCTTGCGGTGGTCGATCACCTTGGTCTGATAGGCCTCGCCGCCATTGCCGGGCACAAAGCGTTCCGGCGCGTCGGAATAGACGAAACTCGGGTAGATCGAGGCGACGAGGAAGATAAGCCAGCGAAAGAAGGCCGCCCGCTCCGCCGCACCCGGCCCCGGCACCAGCGCGTCGCTGCCCGCCAGATCGGCCAGCAGCAGCGTCATCGCGGCGCTTTCGGTCATCACCTCACCCCCTTCCAGCACCATGGTCGGCACCTGGATCAAGGGGTTGACCCGGCCCAGCGCCGCCCGCGCCACCGGGTCCTGATGCACATTGCCCGCGGTGATCAGCCGACAGGGCATCCCGTAGAACGCCAGTTGCAGTTCCACGATGGCAGAGCCCCAGCCGGGGTTTTCATAAAGCGTGATCATCGGCACCTCCTGCAGGGCGAGCCTAAGGGCGCGCAGTAAAGGCGAGGTTAAGGCCTAAAGGTCGTTGATGTCTTCCTTCCAGACCTTGACCTGGCTCCTTGTCACCCCGACCAGCCGCCTGAGCCCGATCCAGGCCGCCAGCGACAGGATGGCGAACATCAGCGCCAGCAGCGCCACATTGCCCGGCGCCGCCCCGATCAGCACCAGCACCCCGGTCAACCCGGCACCGACCGCAAAGCCGAGGAAGATGAACCCCGGCACCACGACCTCGAAGACGGCAAGCACGATGCCCGCCACCACCCAAACCCACCAGACCGTCCAGATCTCCATCTCAACGCCCCTTCAACATCCCGAAAGCATTGGCAAAAGCATCAAGCGCACTGGCCGGGACGATGACCATCTGCTTGCCATCGCCCTTGCCCACCGCGGTCAGCGCCTCGACCTGCTTCAGCGCCACCTGGTACTGCGCCGCCTCGATCCCGTTCTCCTTGATCGCCACGGCGATCACCTGGGTCGCATAGGCCTCGGCATCGGCCAGCACCCGCCGCGCCTTGGCGCCCTGTTCGGCGGCATAAAGCTCGGCATCGGCGTTCAGCTCGACCGAGCGTTTCTTGCCCTCGGCCTCGGTCACCTGCGCCCGCCGCGCCCGCTCGGCATTCAGCTGCTGCAGCATCGCATGCCGCGTCGCATCGTCCAGCGCCACGTCGAGGATCTCGGCCCGCGTCACCTCGATGCCCCATTCGTCGACCATGGCCTTCACATGTTCGCGGATATTGGCGGTCAGCGCATTGCGGTTGGACTGGACCTGGTCCAGCTCCATCTTGCCGATCTCGCTGCGCACGATCCCGGCCACGGTCGTCGCAATCGCCGCATCGACATCGCGGATGCGGTAAACGGTCTTCTCCGGCTCGGTCACCCGGTAGAAGACGCTCGTCTCCACCTTGACCAGCACGTTGTCGGTGGTGATCGCATCCTGCTGCGCGGTCGGCAGCTGGCGCTCCAGCACGCTGATCTTGTGCGCCACGCGGTCCACGAAGGGCACGGTGAAGTTGATCCCCGGCCCGAGCACGGTGCGCAGGCGGCCGAACCGCTCCACGACGTATTTCTGGCTCTGCGGCACCACGCGCACCGCCTTGAAAAGCGCAATGACGATCAGCGCCGCCAGCCCCAGGAACACAATACTTCCGCCGTTCATGAAAACCTCCCTGAAATCTCCCCCCAAAATGCGCCCTTAACGCCGCGCGCGCAACCGCCTCGCTGCGGCAACGCTGCCAAAGCCGGGGTTATCCTCGCGCCCAACCCCGGAGGCGCCCATGACCATCACCGAACTCTCCCTCGCCAGCATCGACGCCGAGGCCCTGCCCCGCGACCGCTTCGCCCTCGACCCGGAGGCGCTGGAGACGCTGCAGCGCTCCATCCTCTGCGACGGGTTGCGCCACCCGATCGAGGTCTTCCCCCTCGCCGGCTGCCCGCCCTGCGACTGGGGCCTGATCTCGGGCCTGCGCCGCCTCACCGCCTTCCGCAACCTCGCCCGGCTGCGCGGCAACGGCGACTTCGCCACGATCCCCGCCGTGATCCGCACGCCCGACAGCATCCCCGCCGCCATGGCCGCCATGGTCACCGAGAACGAGGTCCGCGCCGAGGTCACCCCGTGGGAGAAGGCGACCCTCATCCTCGAATCCGTCCGCCTCGATTATTTCCCCACCCCCGACGCCGCCCTCCTCACCCTCTACCCGCATGTCACCGCCAGCGCCCGCTCCCGCCTGCGCGCCGTGGCTGGGGTGGTGCAGGAGCTGGGCGACATCATCCTCCACGGCCCGACCTATTCGCTGCGCCAGCTGTTGCGCATCGCCGCCGCCCTCCGCCTCGGCTTCGGCCCGCTGATCGAGGTGGCCCTGCGTGAACACCACGAAAAGACCCCCGCCGCGCAATGGGCCCTGATGCTAAACATCCTGATCGAGGCGGAAGAGAGCCTGACCGAGCCGCAAATCCCCCAGGCCCCCGGCCGCCCCCGCCGCCTCTTGTACCCCCGCAGCAACCTGATCATCCGCCGCGAGCGCATCCCCGGCGGCTACCGCCTGATCTTCACCGGAGAGGAGGCCCGGGGGATGCTGATGGACTCGGTGCTGGACCAGATCGAGAGGCTTTATGCGCCGGTGTGAAGGGGGGGCTAGGCTCTTGCAATACCAGTGATGTGCCGCAGCCAAGATAGCACCTCGCCTGTTGGATCAACCTCGCCAAGGCGTTCTGGGGTCATAAGGGCAACCGCTTGGTTATTGAGAATTTTCTTGGCCGCGCTCACCTTCCTCTTTTTGTTCTCTTCAGTGAGAGAGTCCCATTCAGTGCCAGAACCCGCCAAGGCCACTGCCATCGCGACCCTAAGGGGTACGTCATCAAAGTCGTCAAAACTGGCAGGAACAGAAATCTCGACATTGTTGGCCCTGTAAGCTTCATAAATTGCTGCCGGATGAATAAAATTCTCCAGTTCACGCTTGCTGGTAACCTTCGCAACACAGTTGGGGCGTTCGTTTATCGCATTCACGTAGGCTTGATACTTTGCCGCCTTCGGCGGAGCCTCATCCCTATCGCAAAGATGAAATTCCGGACGTTGAAGCGGTTGAAGTCTACTTGTCCATTGAAAAAGCGTACTTCCCCCAAGTGGAATGAATATTAGAACCCCCTCGACCTCGAGCTTTCGAAGAGATTCAATTCCGTCATCTACAATAGACAGAATCGAAGAGATGGATTGCAGAAATGAAATGTCATGCGGCCCCTCCACGCCGACAAATACCTTCACTGCATTATCAGGCAGCACACCCAATGCGCTCGCGATTCCATCGTTAACTGTAGCGCCGCCAACCTGAACTGTCCGCCTTTGTGAATTCCCATCTATAAACCGAATCTGCCGATCAGGTACAGTTCGTGCTAGCATCGGGCTGTGGGAGGTCACGATTACCTGCCGCGAAGTATCGGTGGTGAGCTGCCGAAGAGTAGACATAAGGAGTCTCTGATTGTTGGGGTGTTGTCCAGTTTCGGGCTCCTCGACCGCATATATCACAGAAGAGATATCACTGTCGGTCTTCACTTCCACTTGAGCCCGAAAGAAATTCAGCAGAACGAGTCTCCGGATTCCACTTCCTCGCTTGTTCAAAGGGATTCCATCTTCACCAGTAATGCTCGCGCTGAACAAAGAATCCCATTTCTTCACTTTTATTACGGGACTCAGTGAGGCTGCCACGGAAGAATCCATCTCGGCGATCTTTGCGACAGTTAGTTCGGCCACTTTTTCAACTTTTTCCTTTACTGCCCCAATGATGGATTGGAATTCTAGCTCCAACGACTTCATCGCATCGGATATTGCCATATTCAACGGATCTTGAGCCTCGGCATCCTGATCCGTACTTGGCCGATCCGATTTGAACAACCAATAGGTCGGAAAGTACCTCTCAAGCTCTTCCCAAACAGCTTTACCACCATCCTGTGAAAGGTCGATCTTGGTGAGCTTGCAATCCAGATCGGCAGCTGATGCCCAAATCGCCCTGCGTATTTCCGAATTAACGCTTTTGTTTACTCCATCAAGATTAACCTGAAGCTCTCCAGCTCTTTTGATCAATTCTGCACGTTTTAATATAAGGAGATCTGAATATTTACTTAATGTAGGGTGTGCGGCCACTGCCTGTACCGAAGTTAGCTTTGGAGGTCCTGATAAGTTGTATGTTTTTTCGATTATCAATGTACCGGTACTGGATAGGAGATATTCTTGTTGCAGCGATGTGGGCGCTGAAGCATCTATAATTATCTGACTAGGCAAATCATCAAATTCGCAAGAAATGCGTACGTTTTTTGGATCACCACCAACACTCGCATCTCCCTGATCGATCTTTTTAAGTCCATTGAAGAAGACATCGAGCGCCTCAAGAATTGCGGACTTTCCGGCATCATTCTTTCCAATGATTGTCGTGAAAGTATCGAAAGTTATTAAAAACTCATCTCTATAGCAGCGAAAATTCTGTAGTGTCATAGATACAAGTTTCATTGGTTTCCTCTGATAGAAATTTTCCTCATGTTAGGGCGGGTTATGTTCGTGCTGCAAGGTGTCTCGTGAAAAGACATGCAAGTCGCGGTTGCGCAATCATTCCAAGCTAAGCGGGATGCCCCTTTCACGCCCCCCCCCCAAATCCTAACAAAACCTTAACAAATTTCCAAAAACCACACAAAATCAATCCCTTACCAAACCTTGCACGCGTGCAATCCTGCGGATTGCACGCCGGGAGTCGCCAGACTCCGCTCTCCTACTCGAAGGCGCAGCCCTTGCGGACCCCCAGCGCCTTGAAGACCTTCGCGGCGGGGCAGAAGCCGGTGAAGGCGGACTGGATCAGATTGGCCCCGATGAACAAGGTCAGCCAGACGAACCGGGGCGAGACCGCCTCGGTCAGGATCACGCTCACCAGCACCATGAGGCCGGCGAACAACAGGACGGAACGGTCGAGGGTCATCATCATCTCCTTGGTTGGGAAGGGTCAGGTCTTGAAGACCCGATAGATGGCCGGGATCACCAGCACGGTCAGCAGGGTCGAGGACAAAAGCCCGAAGAGCAGCGAGAGGGCGAGGCCCTGGAAGATCGGGTCCGACAGGATCACCCCCGCCCCGATCATCGCGGCAAGGGCGGTCAGAAGGATCGGCTTGAACCGCACCGACCCCGCCTCGACCAGCGCGTCGATCGTGACCTCCCGCCCGGCATGCCGGATGAAATCCACCAGCAGGATCGAATTCCGCACGATGATCCCGGCAAGCGCGATGAACCCGATCATCGAGGTGGCCGAGAAGGGCGCGGCAAAGATCCAGTGCCCCGCCATGATGCCGAGGAAGGTCAGCGGGATCGGCGTCAGGATCACCAGGGGCAGCCGGAACGACCCGAACTGCGCCACCACCAGGATATAGATCCCCAGCAGCGCCACCCCGAACGCCGCCCCCATGTCGCGGAAGGTGACGTAGGTGACCTCCCACTCGCCATCCCACAGCAGCGTGACCTTGCTTTCATCCAGCGGCTGGCCATGCAGCCGGATCTCCGGCCTGCCCCCCGGCCAGTCCTGCGCGTCGATCTGGTCCTGCACCGCAAGCATGCCGTAAAGCGGCGCCTCATAGGAACCGGCAAGCTCGCCCGTGACCATCTCCGCCGCGCGGCCATTGTGGCGGAAGATCGGGTAGGAGGCGGGTTCCTGCGCCACCGTCACCACATCGCCAAGCTCCACCACCCCCCTGGCGCCGGGGAGGAGATTGGCCGGGATCGGCGTGGTCAGGAAGCGTTGGTCCATCACCCGGTCGGATTTCGCCCGCGCCACCTGCAGCGGGATCGGCAGGCGACCGGCGCCGCGATGGGAATAGCCGACCGTTTGCCCGCCATTCAGCAGGGCGATCGTGTCGAAGACATCCTGTTCCTGCACGCCAAAGAAATCGAGGTTGTCGTTGGAGATCGTCGCCCGCAACCGCCGCGCCTGGGTGCCGAAGCTGTCGTCCACGTCGACGATGAAGGGCACCGCCTCAAACACCTCGCGAATCCTGGCAGCGGCGGCACGGCGGGTGGCGGCGTCGGGGCCATAGACCTCGGCCAGAAGGGTGGCGATGACCGGGGGGCCGGGCGGCGGCTCCACCACCTTCAAGCGGGTGCCGGGCGGCAGGGTCAGGCTGGCGAGGCTGGTGCGGATCGCCAGCGCAATCGCGTGGCTGGACCGGGCGCGGTCGGCCTTGGGCAGAAGGTTGACCGCCACCTCACCCAGCTGCGGTTCGTCGCGCAGGTAGTAATGCCGCACCAACCCATTGAAGTTGAAGGGCGCCGAAGTGCCGGCATGGGTCTGGACCGAGGTCACCTCGGGCATCTGCAACACCAGCCACGCCACATCCTGCGCCACGCGGTCGGTCGCCTCCACCGCGGCGCCCTCGGGCAGGTCGATCATCACCGAAAGCTCGGATTTGTTGTCGAAGGGCAGAAGCTTGACCGTGACATCGCGGGTATAGAGGAGGGCCAGCGAGCCGAAGGACAGCGCCGCCGTGACCAGAAGAAAGCCGAGGGCGCGCGCCTTGGTCTGCAGCAGGGGCCGGGCGATGCGGCGATAGGCACGGTCGAGCCAGCCGGGGTTGTGGCCCGCCCCCTCTGTCCCATTGCTGCGGCCGGCGATCCGGACCATCAGCCAAGGCGTGATGATCACCGCCACGAAGAAGGAAAAGATCATGGCGGCGCTGGCATTGGCCGGGATCGGGCTCATATAGGGCCCCATCAGGCCGGAGACGAACAGCATCGGCAGCAGGGCCGCGACCACGGTCAGGGTGGCGACGATGGTCGGGTTGCCGACCTCGGCCACCGCGTCGATGGCGGCGGCGGTGGGGCTGCGCCCATCGCGCAAGGCCCAGTGGCGGGCGATATTCTCGATCACCACGATGGCGTCATCGACCAGGATGCCGATCGAGAAGATCAGCGCAAAGAGGCTGACCCGGTTGAGCGTATAGCCCATGATCCAGGCAGCGAAGAGGGTCAGCAGGATGGTCACCGGGATCACGATGGCGACCACCACGGCCTCTCTCCTGCCGATGGCGAGCCAGACCAGCAGAATGATCGACACCGTGGCAAGGCCGAGGTGGAACAGCAGGTCGTTGGCCTTCTCGTTCGCCGTTTCGCCATAGTTGCGCGTCACGGTCAGGGCCACGCTGTCGGGCAGGACCTTGCCTTTCAGCGCGGCGATCCGGCTCAGCACCTGCTCTGACACCACCACCGCATTGGCCCCGGCACGCTTGGCCACGGCGAGGGTGACGGCGGGGCTGCGGGTCACGCTTCCGTCGGCGGCGCGGGTGAGGTTGGCCACGATATGGTCCGAGGTATCGGCGACATAGGCGACCTGCGCCACGTCCGCGACATAGACCGGCCGCCCGTCGCGCGTGGTCAGAAGCAGGCGAGCCACCTCGGCGGGCGCGATCAGGGTCTGACCGGCGACCAGCGCAATCTCCTGCCCGCCATCGCGCAGGGTGCCGGCGGCGAGCGTGCGGTTCGCCTGGCCGACCTTCTGCGCCAGTTGCTGCAGCGTGACGCCGTAGAGTGCCAGCTTGTCAGGGTCGGGCTGGATCTGGATCGCGTCCGGCGCGTCGCCAACCAGATAGGTCAGGCCAACGTTTTCGGTCTTGGCGACCTCGGTCTGCAAGGCGCGGGCGATGCGGGTCAGATCGCCCGCCGCAACCGCCTGCCCCGGGGCGGAGGAGAGGGTCAGCGACAGGATCGCCACATCGTCGATGCCGCGCCCGATGACCAGAGGCTCGGGGATACCCAAGGGGATGCGGTCCAGATTGGCGCGCAGCTTGTCATGGACGCGGAGCAGCGCCTCATCCTCGTTGGTCCCCACCGCAAAGCGCGCGGTGACCATCGCGGCATCGTCGCGGGTCGAGGAATAGACATGCTCCACCCCGCCGATGCCCTTGACGATCCCCTCCAAGGGCTCGGTGACCAGCTTGACCGCATCCTCGGCCTGCAGGCCCTGCGCCTGCACATGGATATCGACCATCGGGACCGAGATCTGCGGCTCTTCCTCGCGCGGCAGGGCGGTGAGGGCGAGGAGCCCCGCCGCCAGCGCCGCAAGGATGAAAAGCGGCGTCAGGGCCGAGGTGATGAAGGCCCGGGTCAGGCGCCCCGCGATGCCGAGTTGGCGCGTGCCATTGGGTTGGTCCTTGTCAGTCATCTGCAGCCTCGGGCGCCGGGTCGATCACATGGTCGCCGCTGGCAAGGCCTGAGAGGATCTCGACCATCTCCACCCCCGCCATCACCTGATGCTGACCGGGCACCACGGCGCGCAGCCGAGTCGCCCCGCCCTCTGCCACGCCGACGAAATCCAGCCCCGCGCTGTGGCGCAAGGAGGTGGCCGGTACCATCAGCGCCATGCGGGTGCCGACCGGCAGACGCACGAGGATACGGTAGTCGATGAAGGCGTCGGGCAGGCCGGCCATCTCGACATCGGCGAGGACGCGGCCGTTCTGGATCAGCGGATAGAGGCGCGACAGGGTGTCGGAGCGGGGACCATCGGGGCCCTCCACCTCGATCCGGTCGCCCTGGTGCAGGCTGGCGGCGTGACGCTCGGGGATCGACAGGCGCAGGAAGGTGCCACCGGCTGCGATGGTGGCAATCGTCTCGCCGGGCAGGACGACGCCGCCCTTGGCGGTCGGCACCTCCAGCACGCGGCCATCGGCGGGGGCGAGGACGGTGCCCTCCCTCTCCTGTTGTGTGATCACATCGGACTGGGCATCAAGTGCCGCGATCTGGCCTTTCAGCACATCGACCGCGGTGCGCAGGGCGTCCATGCCCTGGGCTGTGATCACACCGCGCTGCAACAGATCCTGACCGCGCTTGAGGTCGGTCTCTGCCGTGGCCAGCTGCGCCACCAGACCGCCGCGCTGCGCGGCAAGGGCGGAAAGCTGGAAGGCCAGCTTCTCATCCACGATCCGGGCAATCGGCTGGCCTGCGGTCACGGCATCGCCCTCGACCACGGCCAGATCGACCAGCGTACCGCCAAGCCGCGCCCGCGCCGGAATCCGGTCACGCGCCGCGATCTGGCCATAGACGCCCTTCCATTCGACGATCGGCACCGGTTGCAGACCCGGCCCCTCGGCCCGGACCGGCGCCCCGAGCCCGATGCAGATAAGCGTGAAAAGCAGGGTGGCGTGGCGGTTTCGCATGGGACGCTCCTTCGTTCCTTGCGCAATACATATTTGAATGTTTGAATTTGTAAATGACATTTCCGCCGCCGCTACAGGATGCCGCAGGACGAATAACGCCGGGGGTGAGGGCGTCCGGCAGCAATCGCGCCGGACCGCGCGAATCACCCCTCAGGCCGGGGCCGCGCCGGGGGCGGTAGATCGCGCACGATCAAAACCGGGCGGAACAAGGGACTGATTTGTCACGCGAATGTGACAAGATCTGGCAGGGACGCTCCCTGCCTTTTTTCGGGCAAAACGCCCAGAAAACAAACCGTTTGCATATAGTATTACTTTTGCTAGGCTTCTCTCATCGTCGGCGCAGCAGATGTCCGCGATAACATCCGTGGGAGGAAAAATGTCCATTATCAAGAAGCTCGCGCTGGCCGCGGGCACCGTTGCCCTCATGTCTTCGACCGCCATGGCGGGCGGGCTGGTGGTTGGTTTCTCGCAGATCGGCTCGGAATCGGGCTGGCGCGCCGCAGAGACCTCGGTCACCAAGCAGCAGGCTGAAAAGCACGGCATCGACCTGAAATTCGCCGATGCCCAGCAGAAGCAGGAAAACCAGATCAAGGCGATCCGCGGTTTCATCGCGCAAGGCGTTGACGCCATCCTGGTCGCCCCCGTCGTCGCCACCGGCTGGGATGCCGTGCTGGGCGAAGCCAAGGACGCCAATATTCCGGTCATCCTTCTGGACCGCGGCGTCGATGCCAGCCAGGACCTCTACCTGACCTCGATCGCCTCGGACCAGGTGCATGAAGGTGCTGTGGCCGGTCAGTTCCTGGTGGATACCGTCAAGGACAAGCCCTGCAAGGTGGTCGAGATCGAAGGCACCGTCGGTTCGACCCCGGCGATCAACCGCAAGAAGGGCTTTGACGAAACCGTCACCAAGCAGGCCAACATCACCATCGTCCGCAGCCAGACCGGGGAATTCACCCGTTCCAAGGGCAAGGAAGTGATGGAAGGCTTCATCAAGGCCGAAAACGGCGGCAAGGACATCTGCGCCGTCTATGCCCATAACGACGACATGATGGTCGGCGCGATCCAGGCGATGAAGGATGCAGGGCTCAACCCCGGCAAGGACATCATCACCATCTCGATCGACGGCGTGCCGGATATCTTCCAGGCCATGATGAACGGCGAGGCCAATGCGACGGTCGAACTGACCCCGAACATGGCCGGCCCGGCCTTCGACGCGCTCGAAGCTTACAAGAAGGACGGCACCATGCCGGCCAAGTTCATCATCACCGAAAGCAAGCTCTACACCCCGGCCGATGATCCGAAGGGTGAATACGAGGCACGCAAAGGCCTGGGCTACTAGTCCTCCTCGTCCGGGCTGACGCCGCCGGCCAGACCCTCTGGCCGGCGGATTTATATTGCCCCAGGCGCAGGAACGGGCAACTGATCATCAAGACAATGGGGGAGGAGCGGGGGATGGCGCAAAGCGCACCGCCGGTGTTGCAGGGGGTCGGTCTGGGCAAGGTCTTTGGCCAGCACCAGGCCCTGCAGGGCGTTGATATCGATCTGTGGGCCGGCGAGGTCCACGCGCTTCTGGGCGAGAACGGGGCCGGCAAATCGACCCTGATCAAGATCCTGACCGGGGCCTATAGCGTCGATCAGGGCGAGGTCCGGCAGGAGGGGTCGCCCGTCACCTTCCACGACCCGTTGCAGGCCCAGGGCCACGGCATCGGCACGGTCTATCAGGAAGTGAACCTGGTGCCAAACCTGACCGTCGCCGAAAACCTGTTCCTCGGCCACCAGCCCACCACTTTCGGCTTTGTCCGCAAGGCCGCCATCGCCACCCGCGCCCGCGAGGTCCTGGCGACCTATGGTCTTGATATCGACGTGAAGGCCGAACTGGGCAGCTATTCCGTCGCCGTGCAGCAGATCGTCGCCATCGCCCGCGCGGTGGAGCTTTCGGGCAAGGTCCTGGTGCTGGACGAACCCACCGCCAGCCTTGACCGCAACGAGGTGGACCGCCTCTTCGAGGTGATCCGCACGCTGAAGGCCCGCGGTCTGGCCATTCTCTTCATCACCCATTTCCTCGACCAGGTCTTCGCCATCTCCGACCGCGTGACCATCCTGCGCAACGGCAAGCTGGTGACGACCCAGCCGCTGACCGACCTCAGCCGGACCGATGTGGTGCGCCTGATGCTGGGCAAGGACGTCGTCTTCACCCATCCCGCCACCCTTCTGGAAGAGGCAGAGCCGGGCCCGGCGTTGGTCTCCTTCAAGGGCGTCGGCAAGGCGGGCAAGGTGGCGCCCTTCACCCTTGACCTCAGACGGGGCGAGGTGGTCGGCGTCGCAGGCCTTCTGGGGTCGGGACGAACCGAGATGGCGCGGCTGATGTTCGGCGTCGATGTGCCCGACGAAGGCTCGGTCACCATGGACAACCGCCCGCTGACCCTGCGCAATCCGGCGCAGGCGGTGGCGGCGGGCTTTGGTTTCTGCCCCGAGGACCGCAAGCTCGACGGCATCTTCGGCGATCTGTCGGTGCGGGAAAACATCATCATCGCCCTGCAGGCCAAGCTCGGCTGGTTCAAGGCCCTGTCGCGCGACGAACAGGACGAGATCGCCGGCCGTTTTGCCGAGGCTTTGGACATCCGCGCCGCCAACCATGACATGCCGGTGCGGCTTCTGTCGGGCGGCAACCAACAGAAGGTGATCCTCGCCCGCTGGCTGGCGATCGACCCGAGCCTGCTGATCCTGGACGAGCCGACCCGTGGCATCGACGTCGGCGCCCATGCCGAGATCGTCCGCACCATCAACCGCCTGCGCGAGGATGGGCTGGCGCTTCTGGTCATCTCTTCGGAGCTTGACGAGGTCGTGGCCTATTCCAGCCGCGTCGTGGTGATGCGCGACCGCGAGATGGTGGCGGAACTGACCGGCGCCGATATCTCGCCCGCCGTCATCGTGCAGGCGATTGCGGCGCAGGCCGACACGACCAAAGCCCATACTGCTACAGAAGGTGCCGCATGAAGCTGCAAGCCTCGCGTCTTGTCACCCCGCAAACCGTGGCGCTGGTGGCGGTTCTGGCCTTCAACTGGCTGCTTTTCCCCGGCTTCTTCACCGTGATCTGGCAGGATGGCCGGTTTTTCGGCAGCCTGATCGACGTGTTGAACCGCGGCGCGCCGGTGGCGATCCTTGCCGTCGGCATGACGGCGGTGATTGCGACCAAGGGGGTTGACCTGTCGGTCGGCGCCGTGATGGCGATTGCTGGTGCGGTGGCCGCCAGCACCGTGGTCGCGGGCTATTCGGTCTGGGTCGCGGTGCCCGCCGCACTGGCCACCGGCCTGCTCTGCGGCCTCTGGAACGGCATCCTGGTCACCGTGCTGGAGATCCAGCCGATCATCGCCACCCTGGTCATCATGGTGGCCGGGCGCGGCGTGGCGCAGCTGATCACCAAGGGTTCCATCGTCACCTTTTCCGACCCGCATCTGATTTTCCTCGGCACCGGCACCTTCCTTGGCTTTCCGATGCCGGTGGTGATCGCGCTTTGCCTGATGCTGCTGGCCACCCTTGCCGTGCGGCGCACCGCCCTTGGCCTGTTGATCGAGGCGGTGGGCGTCAACCGCTCTGCCGCGCGTTTTGCCGGGATCTCCTCCACCATCCTGTTGCTGATCGTCTATGCCTTCTCGGGGCTTTGCGCGTCGATCTCGGGGATCATCGTGGCCGCCGACATCCGCGGCGCGGATGCCAACAACGCCGGCCTCTGGCTGGAGCTGGACGCGATCCTGGCCGTGGTCATCGGCGGCACCTCGCTGCTGGGCGGGCGGTTTTCGATCGCGATGTCGGTGGTGGGCGCCCTGATCATTCAGGCGATGAACACCGGCATCCTCGTCTCGGGCTTCCGGCCCGAGTTCAACCTGATCGTCAAGGCGGGCGTCATCATCATCATCCTGATCCTGCAATCGCCCCTCGCCGCCGGCATGTTCGTCAAGAAAGGCGCAAAATGAACCGCTCCCTGCGCCCCCTGGCGGCCACCGCCGTCATCTTCCTCTTGGCCTATTTCGCCGCAGCCTTCCAGTTCCACGGCATCCTTTCGACACGGGTGCTGGGCAACTTCCTGACCGACAACGCCTTTCTGGGCATCACGGCGGTGGGGATGACCTTTGTCATCCTCTCCGGCGGGATCGACCTGTCGGTCGGCGCGGTGATCGGCTTTACCGGGGTCTTCGTGGCCGTGCTGATTTCTTGGTACGGCGTCCATCCGCTGGCGGCCTTTGCCTTGGCGCTGATCGTCTCGGCACTGTTCGGGGCGGCGATGGGGGCGGCGATCCATTACCTTGCGGTGCCAAGCTTCATCGTCACGCTGGCCGGCATGTTCCTCGCGCGAGGTGCTGCTTCCGTCATGTCGCCGGATTCCATCGCGATCAACCACGACTTCTACACCGCGATTTCCGAGACCTATTACAAGCTGCCCGGCGGCGGCCGGCTCAGCCTGATCGGCGGCATCATGGTGGCGATCTTCATCCTCGGCGCGCTGATCGCGCATCGGACGCGCTTTGGCTCCTATGTCTATGCACTCGGCGGCAATGCCACCTCGGCGGCGCTGATGGGGGTGCCGGTGGCGCGCACCACGATCCTGATCTACACGCTGTCTTCGACCTTGGCGGGCCTCGCCGGGATCATCTTCTCGCTTTACACCTCGGCCGGATACTCGCTGGCGGCGGTGGGGGTGGAGCTGGATGCCATCGGCGCGGTCGTCATCGGCGGCACGCTTCTGACCGGCGGCTACGGCTTTGTCGCGGGCACCTTCATCGGCGTCATGCTGATGGGGCTGGTGCAGACCTACATCATCTTCGACGGCACCCTGTCCAGCTGGTGGACAAAAATCGTCATCGGTGTGCTTCTCTTTATGTTCATCCTGCTGCAACGTCTGGTATTCCGGGCCTCGTCCAAGCGCAAATAAGGCCGAAGAACGAACATGAGTGAGCCCGGCCTTCTGATCCGTTCGCTATCCGGGCGGCAATCGGCCAGGAATTTCCATTCCTTTGTCATCAACGAGATCGGCCTCGGCGTCGCCTCGGGCAGCTTCGCGCTCGGCTCGATCCTGCCCAACGACGCCGAGATGATGGACCGCTACGGCGTCTCGCGCACCGTGCTGCGCGAGGCCCTGAAGACGCTGGAGGCCAAGGGTCTGGTCGAGGCCCGCGCCAAGGTCGGCACCCGCGTCCAGCCGCGCAGCCGCTGGAACCTGTTCGACCGTCAGGTGCTGTTCTGGATCTTTCACGCCACGCCAGAGCCGGGTTTCCTTGACGCGCTGATCGAACTGCGCGCGCCATTGGAGACCCAGGCCGCCGAGCTTGCCGCAAGGCGCCGCAATGCCGAACATGTCCGGATGATGCGCTACTGGCTGCAGCAATACGACATCTCCTCCACCATGGCGGAACCCAGCGGGCTTGCGGCTTACGAAATACACCGTCTGGTCTTCGAGGCCTCGCACAATCCCCTGTTGCGCAGCGCCACCGGCCTCGTCGAATTTGCCATCGCCAGCACCCTGCGCCGGATGATGGAGGCCGGCGCGACCGAGTTTGCCGCCCGCAACGCCGACCTTTACGCCGCCCTCGTCCATGCCATCGAGGACGGCAACCCGGCCGAGGCGGTGGCCGGGATGCACCGCCTGTTGCGGCTGGATGCCGAGACCCTGCGCGCGGTCTGACAGCAAAGTCTTGTGATCGCTCGCCTTCGCAAAACAATTTCTCTTTCGCCGCCCCGGCCTGTAACACTGCCCGCGATCAAACGAAGTGCAGAGGGACATGCAGCAGACCGAGGACCCCTGGGCCACGCTGCTTCTGGCGGCAAATGCAGGAGACGGGCAGGCCTATGCCCGGTTCCTGCACGCCGTCACACCCGTAATCCGGGGGATCGTCCGCGCACGCGGGCGCGCCCTTCCGCCTGATCAGCATGAGGATATTGTGCAGGACGTGCTCTTGGGACTTCACCTCAAACGCCAGACCTGGCGGCCGGATGCGCCGGTGCGGCCCTGGGTCTATGCCATTGCCCGCTACAAGGTGATCGACGCCTTCCGCCGCCGCGGTGCCGCGATCCATCTGCCGATCGAGGATTACAGCGACATCCTCCCCGCCGAGGCGGAGCCCGATCCGACCAGCGCCCGCGACGACCAGCGCGAGGTGGAACGGCTGATCAGCCAGCTCGACCCCCGTTCGGCCGAGGTGGTCCGCGCCGTCTCGCTGCGGGAGGAGGATCAGTCGGCGGTCAGCGAAAGGCTGCAGATGACCCCGGTGCATCTGCGCGTCACCCTGCACCGCGCGATGCGCAAACTGGCCGCTCTGGGGCGGAAGGACGAGCGATGAAGACCGAAGACCTGATTTCCCGCCTCGCCACCCAGACCCCTCCCGCCCCCCTGCGCGATGACCGCATGGCGCTGTGGATCGGCCTGTCGATCCTGGCCTCGGTCACGGTGTTCCTGACCGTCGCGGGCCTGCGCCCGCAACTGGCGCTTGCCTGGGAAAACCCGGTGGTGCCGGTCAAGACCTTCCTGCCGCTGGCGCTTTGCCTTTTGTCCGGCACGCTCCTGTTGCGGCTGGCCCGGCCCGAGGGCCGCCTGGGCTGGCTGCCCTGGCTTTATGTGCCGCTGGCAGTTCTGGTCGCGGTCATGTGGGGCACCACCTTCGCGATGCGCGCCCCCGCCGACCGCTTTGCCGAGGTGCATATGGCCTCGCTCGCCGAATGCCTTTGCCTGATCCCGCTGATCTCGATCCTGCCGACCTATGCCGGCCTGCGGATCATGCGGCAGGGCGCCAGCAGCCAGCCCCGGCTTTCGGCGCTTCTGGTCGGGCTGACCGCGGCCTCGGGGTCCGCAGCGGGCTATTCCCTGTTCTGCATCCGCGACAACCCCTTGTTTTTCCTGACCTGGTACGGGCTTGGCATCATCGTGGTCACCGCCGTGGCCACCCATTTCGGCAAGCGCATCCTGGTCTGGTAGGCTCAAGCCGCCGGGCTGATCTGGTCCAGAAAGCGGCTGATCCGGTCCGAGGCACCCAAAGGCTCGCTGCCCGCCATGACGCTGATGGCAAAGCCCAGGGCCGAGGAGGTGGGGTTATGGCTGCCCCCGGCCCGCAGGCTCATCACCAGCGTCGGGCAACAGAAGAGCGCGGCCCGCAAGGTCGCGCGCCAGTCGTCGGGCAGGAACCCAAGCTCCCGCAAGGTGGCGAGCATCGGGCGCCAGTAGCCCTCCGCCTTCACCTGCAACAGGGCGTCGCGGATGCGGCTGGGGTGGTAATCGGTCGTGATCTCCAAAACCCTGCCATCATGGCGCACCTCGGCATGGAACTTTTCCGCCGCCAGCGCCGGGTCATAAAGCCAGAACGGATGGGCAAGGATGTTGTGGAAGGTCGCCTTCACCTCGGCGAGCAGCGCCGGCACGTTCTCTCCGGCAAAGGCCGGATCGAAGAAGACCAGTTCCGGCCCCTTCTGATACCAGACATTGGCGTTATGGGCATCGCCATGCGCCACCACCCCGCCAAACCGCGCCAAAGCCTCGGGCTGCAAAAGCCGGGCCGAACGGTCGAACAGCGCGCCGATGCTGTCGGCATAATCCACCCCATTGACCCGCACCTGCGCGGTGGACAGCTGATCCCAGTCCAGACTGGCACCCGGGAAGTCAAAGCGCTGGCCGATGTAGAAGGACTTCAACCGCCCGCCCGGATAATGCCGCCCGGGCAAATCAACCAGACGTTCGGAAAACAGCCGGTGGATCGGTTCGGCGGCACTTTCCTGCGCGGTGATGGCATGCAGGCTGGCCCGGCTGACCTGCAAGAGCCTCGCATTCAGCCCCGCCTCCGCCTGCACCGCCAAAGCCTCCGCCGCCGCATCCGGGGCCAGATCGAGGCCCCGCAGCACATCCGAAAAGCGCGGGTCGCTGCGGCGGCGGTAGATCAGGATCTGCTCGCCCGGCTCGGTGGAACGATAAAGCGGCATGTCCACCGGCAATCCCGCCGCCTCCAGGATCTCGGCCCGGTAATATTCGCCGCTCATCGCCTCTTCGCCCTCTTCCTGATGGAATTTGAAGAAGAACTCCCCCTCATCGGTGGCAAAGAACCCGTTGAGCGAGTTGAGGCTGTATTGATCGCGGTTGATGGCCACACCCCGCGCCTGAAGCCCGAAGCTGGACTGCAAGAGCCGCCCCAGCATCGCCAGCGCTGCAGGTTCGTCGCGTTGCGCCAGGGCGCGGATTTCGGCGGTGCGGCTCATGGCTTGGCCCCCACGGCGGCGGGCTGATAGCGGCTGCCCAAAGAATAGCGCCGCCCGGCATAGGTGAAATTGTTGACCGTCGCCACCGCCGCCCCGCTCCACGTCCTGCGGTGGAGGAGGAGACACGGCTCCCCCAGATGCAGGTTCAGATGCTGCGCCATTTCCGGGTCGGCAGGGATGGCCGAGATGACATGCTCCACCTCCGACAAGGGCATCTGGGCCTGCAGATAGTCGAAGGTCGTCATCCTGGTGAAATCCTGCTGGTCATAGGCCGGGACCAAGGCGGCATTGACATAACGCTCCTCGATCTGCACCGGCACGTTGTTCTCAAAATGGAGGACGATGGAATGCCCCACCCGCTGCGGCCCGCGAAACTCGAAGGCGGCGGCGAGATCGGGCGCCGCGGTCAGCGTCTCCAGCCTGATCACCTCGGCCCGATGCGCGCTGCCCCGCGCCTTGATCTCGACCGAGATATCGTTGATCTCGATCAGCGCCGACAGGGGCTTGCGCGGGGCGACAAAGGTGCCAACCCCCTGAATCCGAAGAAGATACCCGGCCGAGGTCAGCTCGCGCAGCGCCCGGTTCACCGTCATCCGCGAAATGCCCAGATGCGCCACCAACTCGTTTTCCGAGGGCAGGCGATGGTCGGTCAGCCACTCGCCACTGGCGATGCGTTCCAGCACATAGGCCTTGACCTTCTCATAAAGCGGCCCGGCGAGGCCCGAGGTCAGGCTCATCCCGCAACCTCGGGCAGGATGATGGTCTTCAGCCCCGCGCTCTGGCCTTTCAGCAGCCGGTCATAGGCGGCAGGGACCTCTGCCAGCGTGATCCGCCGGTCGATGAAGCTTTCGAGTTGCGGGGCGAGGTCGGGCAACAGGCCCACCGCCTCGGGCAGTTCGGGGCCGAAGGCGTGGCAGCCGATCAGGGAAATCTCCCGCTCTACCAGACGGTTGGGGTCCAGCGCAAAGCTGCCGTGCGCGATGCCGACGAGGGCGATCCCGCCGCCGGGGTCCAGCCGGTTCAGCAAGGCCTCGACCACGGCAACCTGCCCCGTCGCCTCGATGGCATGGCGCAGATCGCGCGGTGCATCCTCCAGCGTCACCGCCTGCGCGCCGGTCACCTCGGCCACCTTGGCGGCGCGGGCCGGGTTGCGGTCGCTGACCAGAACCTCGCCCCGGTGCAGATGCGACAGAAGCAGCGCCGCCAGCC
This sequence comes from Rhodobacter sp. P1_C2, assembly GCF_056406375.1. Lineage (NCBI taxonomy): Bacteria > Pseudomonadati > Pseudomonadota > Alphaproteobacteria > Rhodobacterales > Rhodobacter > Rhodobacter sp. P1_C2. The sequence goes on along the minus strand of NZ_JBFUAG010000001.1, from coordinate 255,866 downwards.
CGCCGATCGGGCCACAACCCATGACCAGAACCGGCGCCCCCTGCGGCGCGTTCAGCCGCCGCACCGCATGCAGGGCCACCGCCAAAGGCTCGGCAAAGGCGGCAATCGCCGGGTCCAGACCGGGCGCATGGCGGACCAGAAGCCGGGCGGGCAGCGTCGTCTCCTCGGCAAAGCCGCCGTCGCAGACCTCGCCCACAAAGCCCAGGCTCTCGCAGACCTGCGGCAGGCCCCTGCGGCAGGCGGTACAGGTGCCGCACCAGAACCGACTGTCGGCCACCACCCGGTCGCCCAAGGCCAGCCCGGTCACCCCCACCCCCAAGGCCGTGACCTCGGCGGCAAATTCATGCCCCGCGACCGAGGGGCTGCGCGTGATCCACTGCCCGGTGCGGAAGTTGTGCAGGTCCGACCCGCAGATCCCCGCCGCCGTCACCCTCAGGCCGACCCAGCCCGGTTGGGGCGCACCGGGGCGCGCAATGGCCTCCACCCGCAGATCGCCCGCCGCATGCAGCCGGACCGAGGTCATCGCCATCATCACGCCTCCGGCAGATACTGGTCGCGCAGCGGTCCCACCGCCAACTCGTGCGAGGAGAAGCCTTCGTACCGCGCCAGAATCCCGGCGTTCTTCGCAAACTCCGGATAGGCGCTGGCGGTGACATAGCCGATGGAGGAGCGCTTGACGAAATCATGCACCGACAGGGGCCCCCAGGTCCGCGCCCAGCGGCTGGTCGGCAGCACGGCATTGGGGCCAAGCCCGAAATTGCCGATCGACACCGGCGTATGCGGCCCCATCAGGATCTCTGCCGCTTCGGTGATCCGCCCCAGATGCGCGAAAGGATCGGTGGAGAGGATCTCCAGATGCTCGGGCGCATAGTCGTTCACGAAGTCGATGCTTTGCTGCAGGCTCTCGGTCAGGATCACCCCGCCATAAGGCCCGCTCAGAACCGCTTTCGAAAACTCCACCCGCTGCGGCGTCATCTGCGCCCAGTGCTGCGGCAAAGCCTCCAGCGCCTGTTCGGCCACCTTAGCGGAATGGGTGACGAGATAGGCCGAGGAATCCGGCCCATGCTCGGCCTCGATCAGCAGGTCGAGTGCGGCAAGACCGCCATGCACCGTGCCATCGGCGAAGATCAGCGATTCCGACGGCCCCGCCGGCAGGCCGGGGTCGATCACGCCCGACAGCAACCGTTTGGCCGCCACGACCCAGGGGCTGCCGGGGCCGACGATCTTCAGCGCCTTCTTCACCGTCTCGGTCCCGTAGGCCACCGCCGCCACCGCCTGCGCGCCACCGCATTTGTAAACCGTCTCTACACCGGCCAAACGCGCCGCCACGAGGGTTGCCGCATCGACGCTGCCATCCGGCGCAGGCGGGGTGATGATCGCCAGATCCGGCACCCCGGCCACCACCGCCGGCACCGCCGTCATCATGGTGACCGAGGGGAAGGCCCCCTTCCCGCGCGGCACATAAAGTGCCACCGAGCGGATCGGCGTATAGCGGTCACCGGCAAAGGCGCCGGGCCGCATCTCCTTCAGCCACATCGCCTCGGGCTTCTGTTCCTCGTGAAAGCGGCGGATGTTGTCGATGCCAAAGCGGATGGCGCCGATCACCTCCTCATCGACCAGCTTGAAGGCGGCATCGAACTCGGCCTCCGACACCTTGAGATTGCCCAGCGTCACCGCCGCCTTGTCCAGCGTCTGGCCAAAGCGGACCAGCGCCGCATCGCCTTCGCTGCGCACCGCCTCGATGATCGGGCCGACCTTTTCGATGAAGCCCGACAGGTCCGCCTCGGACCGGCGCAGCAGCGCCGCGCGCCCCGGGACATCCAGCGAACCGTAGCGGTGAAAAGAGACTGTCATGGCGTTTTCCTGTCGCGTCACTTGGATTTGAGAAAGATGTCGAGCCCGACCAGCCGGTCCAAAGCCAGGATCGCCACCGAGGCGCAGGCGATGAAGACGACCGAAATCGCGGCGAGGTCCGGCGTGATGATCGACCGGATCGAGTTGTAGATCTGCACCGGCAGCGTGACGATCCTGGCATCGACGAGCAGCAGGCTGACCAGGAACTCGTTCAGGGCGAGGATGAACATCAAAAGCGCCCCGGTGATGATGCCCGGCGTCACCGCCGGCAGCGTCACATAAAGGAAGGTCTGCACCGGCGGCGCCCCGCAATTGGCGGCGGCAAGCTCCAGATCGGGGTCAAGACTGCCGGCCGAGGAGGTCACCGCCCAGATCATGAAGGGCAGGTTGATGACGCAGCAGGCGAGGCCCACCGGCCAAAGCTGGCCCAATATCCCCACCTGCCCGAACAGCAGCATCAACCCGATGCCCGACCCGATCAGCGGGATGGTGAAGGGCAGCAAAAGGTAGATCTGCACCGCCGTCGCGAACCTGAGGCGATATTTCGACAGCGCAATCCCCGCCAGCGTGCCGACCGGAACCGCCACCAAAGTGCAGATCAGTGACACATAAAGCGAACGGTAGAAGGCCCCGCGCAGGTCGGTCGCGGTCGAAATCTTGGCATACCATTTCAGCGACAGCCCCTCGGGCGGGAAGGTGATGATATTGCCCGCCGTGAAGGAGGCGCCCAGCACCACCAGCGTCGGCGCCGACAGGATCACCAGCGCAAAGCCCACCAGCAGCCACAGCACCAGGGTCTTGGACCGTGCCGCACTCATTCCGTCCGCCCCATCGCCAGGGTCCCCGCGCCGAAGGCCGCAAAGACAACCCCCACCAGAACCGAGCCCGCCGCCACCAACAGCAAGGCCAAAGTCGCCCCCATGCCGGAATCGGAGGTGCGGAAGAACTGGTCATAGATCGCATTGGCGATGAAATCTTGCGACCCGCCGCCAAGCATCGCCGGAATCGCGAAATCGGTCAGCGACAGGGTCAGCACCACGATCCCCGCCCCCACGAACCCCGGCCGCGCCATCGGCAGCACCACATGCCAGAAGGTGCGCACCCAATTGGCGCCAAGCGAGCCTGCCGCAGCCTCGATCTCCTCCGGAATTGCTGTCAGCGCGGGGGCGAGCATCAGGACGGCGAAGGGCAGCATATATTGCACCAGCCCGAAGATCACCGCGTAGTAGTTGAACAACAGCCGGACCGGCGCGATACCGACCAGCCCCAAAGCCTCGTTCACCATGCCCTGATTGCCGAGGATGATCAGCCAACCATAGGCCCGCACCACCTGCCCGATGAAGAAGGGCAGGAACAGCGCGATCAACAGGAACTTCCGCAGGCCCGCACGCGGGGTGCGGACCATGAGGTATGCATAGGGAAAGGCGAGGATCAGGGTGAAAACCGTCACTATCACCGCCGCAATCAGGCTGCGGCTCGCCACGATGAAGAACAGCTTCTCGGTCAGCGCCCGCTTGTAATTGGCCAGCGTATGGCTTTCCGACATGAGAAAAGTGGTCGTATCAAGCGTGCGCAGGCTGGTGTCGCCCATCTGCACCAGACCGATGACCAGAAGCCCGATCAGCAGCACAGCGGGCAACAGCATCAGCCAAGGCAAGGCGGCACTGGCGCGGCGCGGCCACAGCGCTGCCGCTGCCGCCTCCACCGCGTCCATCACCCGCCACGAGATCGGGTATTCCCGCCCTGCCTTGCGCATCGCCTGCTCCAGATGCGGGCCTCAGCCCTGCATGATTTCCTTGAACTTCGCGAACCACTCGCTTTCATGTTCCGCCTGCGCCTTGGCCGAAACGCGGATCAGGTGTTTGAACTCCTCCGCCGTGGTCGGATAAGAGGGGTCGCCCACCAGATCGGCCGGCGGATTGACCCCCGGCACCACGCCCGGCAGCCCCAGCCCATCCAGCCAGACCTGCTGCGCGTCCTTGGTGATGGCGAAGTTCACGTACTGCTTGGCCCAGTAAAGCTCGTTCTCCGGCAGGCCCTTGGGCACCCAGAGGCCATCGGTGTCATAGGTGGCGCCTTCTTCCGGGATCACCCAGGCGAGGTTGATGCCGTTCTTCTTGGCCTCCCGCGCGTTGGTGGAGATGGTGCAGGCGGCGTCGATCTCGCCCTTCTGGAACCAGCTGGTGAAATCGGGGTCCTCGCCCAGAAGCGGCGCCTGACCCTTCAGCTTGGTCATGAAATCCCAAGCGGCGGCCATGTTGTCGGGAATATCCGACAGCTTGCCACCCCCCGCGACCTGCGCCGGGAAGTGCAGCCCGATCCCGTCGTTATAGAGACCAATCCGGCCTTTCAGCTTGGGGTCGAGCAGATCTTTCCACGACTTCGGCGCACCATCCGGGAAGGCCTCGGGCCGGTAGGCCAGCACATAGACATAGCCATAGGTGTTGACGATCGGGAAGCCGTCGAGGCCGACCGGCTTGGCCAGCTCATTGGTGCCGGCAAGGTTGGACAGGTCCGACAGATCCTCGGTCACGCCGCGCAGGGCGGATTTGGTGGCATTGACCGTGGTATCCCAGTTCACATGGATCGGCGGCACCCGCTTTTGCGCGACGGCGGCCCAAAGCTTCGGCTGGATCTCGTTATCCTCGGTCAGGTCATGGCGGATCGCGATGCCGGTGGCCGCGGTGAAGGGATCGGAGACCCCGGCCTTCAGCGCATCGACCCAGGACCCGCCCCAGGCCCGCACGATCAACTCGGCCGGTTTGGCCGGCTCATCGGCCAAAGCCATCCGCGGAAAGGCCGAAAGCCCGGCCAGCGCAGCCGAGCCCTGGATGAAACGACGACGATTGAATGGGGTCATGAACGCTCTCCTATGGGGGTTTCAGACGAAGATCATCACATCCCGGGCGTTCCAGCCCAGATGCACGGTTTGACCGGTCTCGAACTGCGTATGGTGCAGCGGGTCATGGTCAAAGACCCTTAGAGTATGCCCTTCCGGCCGGATCAGAGCCACATCATAGACGATCCGCTCGCCCTCGAAGATCACATCCAGCACGCGGCCTTCCAGTCGAGTATCAAGGGCCTGCAGCTGCGCCGCCTCCCCGGCAATCCGGATCTGTTCGGCCCGCAGCGCGCCGGTGACGGTCTGGCCGACCTGCGGCGCCGCGCGCATCGCCACCCCGGTCAGCGCCACGCCGTCGCAGTCATAGCCCACGACATCGCCGACCGACCGCACCACGCCGGGCAGGAAATTCGTCACACCAATGAAATTGGCCACGAAGGGGTTGCCGGGGTTGCGATAGGTCTCGGCAGGCCGCGCCTTCTGCTGGATCGCCCCGCCATCCATCACGATGATCTCGTCCGACACCACCAAAGCCTCGCGCTGGTCATGCGTCACGTTGATCGTCGTCACCCCCAGGGCGTGCTGGATGCGGCGAAACTCCAGCTGCATCTCCTCGCGCAGCTTGCGGTCCAGCGCGGCGAGGGGTTCGTCCAGCAAGAGAAGGTCGGGTTCAAAGACCAAAGCCCGCGCAATCGCCACGCGCTGCTGCTGGCCGCCCGACAGTTCATGAATCCGCCGTTTGCCATAGCCGCCCAGCCGCACCAGGTCGAGGAACTGATCGACCTTCGACGGGATCGTCCGCGCATCATGGCGGCGCATCCGCAGGGGGAAGGCCACGTTGTCCTCGGCGCTCAAATGCGGGAACAGAGCCAGTTTCTGGAACACCATCCCGATGGAGCGCTCATGTGGCGGCACCGCGCCAACTGCCTTGCCGGCGATGAAGATCTCGCCATGCGTCGGCTGCTGAAACCCCGCGATCATCCGCAGAAGCGTGGTCTTGCCGGAACCTGACGGCCCGAGGATCGTCAGGAACTTGCCCTTCTCCAGCGAGAAAGAGGCCGATTTCACCGCAGGCTTGCCCTGATAGACCATCGAGACATCGCGCACGTCCACCGCCGTCGGCTCAGATGCTGGCAAGATAGCCTCCGTCAATCGGCAGACACTGCCCGGTGATATAGGCGGCGGCCTCCGAGGCCAGGAAGACCACCGCCCCGCCGACATCCTCCGCCCGGCCAAAGCGGCCCTGCGGGATCTTGGCCAGCATCGCCTGCTGCCAGGCGGCATCCTGATAAAACCCCTCAGTCATCGCGGTGCGGAAATAGCCTGGCGCAATCGCATTCACCCGAATGCCACGCCCGGCCCATTCGGACGCCAAGGCCCTCGTCATCCCCAAAAGCCCGGATTTCGAGGCGCCATAGGCCACCGCCGTCGGCACGCCCACATAGCTGGTGAGCGAGCAGAGGTTGACGATCGCCCCGCCCGCCATATGCCCCGCCGCCGCCTGCGCGCAAAAGAAGGCACCTTTCAGGTTGGTGTCCACGATCCGGTCCCAAAGCGCCGCATCAACCGCAGAGGACTCGCGCACCTCTTCACAGCCCGCATTGTTGACGAGGATATCGAGGCCCCCCAAGGCCGCCCGCGCCTCGGCAAAAACAGGCTCTATTCTGGCGGTTTCGGTCACATCCAGACCTAGGCACAGGACCTTGCGGCCAAAGCGCTGCAGCAGGGCCTCGGTCTCGCCCAACCCCTCAACCTGCCGCGCGGTGATCACCAGATCGCAGCCCGCCTCGGCCAGATCCAGCGCAATCGCCTGCCCCAGCCCCCGGCTTGCCCCGGTCACCACGGCCCTTTTCCCCGACAGATCGAACTTTCCCGCCAAACCCCGCCCCCTTGCTTTGACCCAACAGAAACACGGAAAAAACAGGTTGTCTATACCACCATATACAAACAGCGACTCCCCGCGCGCGCCCTGCCCGATCTTCAGGCAATGGCCGGGCCCTGTCACCAAACATTCACCGGCCTGAGGCGGCAGCGTCACAAAGCGGCGCTACGCCCCGCCAGATGAAACCGGAGATATGCCCCGTGCTGCAGTTCAAGGATGTCACCCGCAAATTCGGCGACAAGGCCGCCGTCGACCGGGCGAGCTTTGTGATCGACAAGCCGGCCTTCGTCGGCGTCATCGGGCGGTCCGGCGCGGGGAAATCGACGCTCCTGCGGATGATGAACCGTCTGACCGATGCCACCTCGGGCGCGGTCATCTTTGAAGGGCGCGAGATTCTGACCCTGCAGGGCGCCGCCAAACGTGCCTGGCAAAGCCAATGCGCGATGATCTTCCAGCAGTTCAACCTGGTGCCGCGGATGGATGTGGCCTCCAACGTGCTGCACGGCATCCTGAACCGCCGCTCCACCCTCGCCACCCTATTCAACCTCTGGCCCGAGGCCGATATCCGCCGCGCCCTCTCGATCCTCGACCGGCTCGGCATTGCCGAACAGGCCCCGAAACGGGCCGAGGCGCTGTCGGGCGGCCAGCAGCAGCGCGTCGCCATCGCCCGCGCCCTGATGCAGGACCCGAGGATCATTCTCGCCGACGAGCCCATCGCCTCGCTCGACCCGATGAACGCCCAGCTCGTCATGGACAGCCTGCGCCGCATCCATGAAGAGGACGGCCGCACCGTCATCGCCAACCTCCACACGCTCGACACCGCGCGGCGCTATTGCGACCGGGTGATCGGCATGCGCGACGGCCGCGTCGTCTTTGACGGCACGCCCGAACAGCTGACCCAGGGGGTCGCGCGCGACATCTACGGCGCCGACGACAGCTTCAACGAAAGCGCCACTTCCACCGCCATTTCGGCCCCCGACCGCGATTATGCCGCGGCGATGCTGGCCTGAAATTCCTTTCCCCGGCCCCGAACGGGCCAAAAACCGGAGACGACCATGAAAAAGCTGCTCGCCCTTCTTACCGCCTCAACCCTGCTGGCCGGTGCCGCACAGGCGCAAGAGATTAAGCAATTCAACCTCGGCATCCTCGGCGGCGAGAATGCGCAGGACCGTCTGGCCTCGAACGAATGCTACCGCGCCGCGCTGGAGAAAGAGCTGGGCGTGCCGGTCAAGGTCTTCACCCCGGCCGATTATGACGGCGTGATCCAGGGCCTTCTGGGCGGGACGCTCGACATGGCCTGGATGGGCGCTTCGGGCTTTGCCAAGATCTACCTGACCGACCCGAAAGCCGTGGAAGTGCGCCTGACCACCCAGCATCTGGACGGTTCGACCGGCTATTACTCGATCGGCTTCACCCGCAAGGACACCGGCATCAAGACGATGGACGAGGCCAAGGGCCATTCCTTCGCCTTCGGCGAGCCGAACTCCACCTCGGGCTACCTGGTCCCCGGTTCCGAGCTGATCGCCAAATACGGCAAGCTGGAGGATTACTTCTCCTCGGTGAAATTCTCCGGCGGGCATGAGCAGACCATCGTCGGCGTCGCCAATGGCACCTTCGATGCGGGTGTGTCCTGGGCCGATGGCCAGGGCAACTGGGAAGACGGCTACAACTCCGGCGCCTTCCGCAAGGCCGTGGATTCGGGCCTGGTCGACATGAACAACCTGGTCGAGATCTGGCGTTCGAAGCTGATCCCGGAAGGCCCGATGGTGGTGCGTTCGGCCCTGCCGCAGGACGTGAAGGACAAGGTCACCGCCCTGACCGCAGCCCTGCCGCAGACCGACAAGACCTGCGCTTACGGCGTTGCCGCGGGTGAGGTCAAAGGCTTCGTCCCGGTCACCCTCGACGCCTATGAGGGCATCATCGCCGCCCGCAAGCTGCAAGACGCGAAGTAAGATCCCCCTTCCCATCGCCGGGCCCCTTCATCGGGGCCCGGCTCTTTCATTCGGGTTCCCCATGGTTGACCTCGCCTTCGGACCAGAGAAGGGCCCGCGCCCTGATCCCGCCGACAAAAGCCAAGCCTATCTGGAGATGGTCCGCAGAAAGCGGCTCTATGGTACCATTTTGCTGGTGCTGATGGTGGCTTTGCTCGCCTCGGGGTTCCGCATGGCCGAAAGCCGCAACGCCGGCGGCTTCCTCAACGGGTTGCCGATGCTGGGCGCCTTCCCCTCCGAGGTTCTGTCCGAGGGTTGGCGTGACCGCGCCAAGCTGCCCGGCCTGATGGCGCATTTCCTGCCCTCGCTGATCGAGACCTTGAACATCGCCGCCGTCTCCACCCTGATCGGCGGGCTGTTTGCGGCGCTCCTCGCCTGCCTTTCGACCCGCGGCCTCGCCCCCTGGCCGCGCCTGACCCCGGTCTTCCGCCGCACGATGGACGCCCTGCGTGCCCTGCCGGATGTGGTGATCGCCCTCGTGCTGATCTTCGTCCTTGGCGGCGGCCCGATCCCCGCCGTGGTCGCCATCGCACTTCATACCGCGGGCGCCTTGGGCAAACTCTTCTCTGAAGCCGCCGAAAACGCCGATCTGAAACCGGTGGAGGGGCTGACTTCCGTCGGCGCCACCTGGGGTCAGCGGATCTGGCTTGGCGTGATCCCGCAGGTCGCGCCGAACTGGATGTCCTATGGATTGATGCGGTTCGAGATCAACGTCCGCGCCTCGGCCATCCTCGGTTTCGTGGGGCAAGGCGGGATCGGCTATGACCTGAAACTCGCGATGCAATGGGGCCAGGGCCGCTACGATCAGGTCGTCGCCATCTTCATCATCCTCTTCCTGACCATCGTCGCCATCGACCGCTTTTCCGACGCCATGCGCCAGCAGCTGACCAAGGGAGCGCGCCATGGTTGACGCCAGCCTTTTCGCCGCCGTCGAGGGCAGCTTCACCCGCCGCCGCCGCTTTGCCCTCGCCGTGCCGGTGCTGATCCTCGCCTATCTCCTCTATGCCGCCATGGCCTTCGACCTGCTCGGCGTCGCCTCGCGGGCGCGGATGGACAATGCCGCCGTGCTTCTGTCGGATTTCGTCAGCTACAAGGTCCATGTCACCCGCGACAACCGGACCGGCGCTGTCACCTCCTCGATCGACGGCGACAACCGATATGCCTTTTCTCCCGATTGGGTCAAAACCGCAGGATCAGTGACACATATCGACCTCGGCCACGGCAATCTGGTGACCTATGACGCCACGGGCGCGCGCTTTGTCGTGCCGGGCTATGGCACCATCGTCATCACCCCCAGGGACGGCGGCTTGAGCCTTTCCGCCCCGCAGCCCCTGCCCAACTGGATCAGCGCCTCTGACACCCGCGTCGCCGTCACCACCCCCGCCGGTCGCTTCAACTACACCCGCTCCAAGGTCGAAACCTTCCGCTATTTCCCGGGGTGGGAGCTGTTCTTCTTCACCTTCGACAGCCCCTTCTACGGCAAATCCTGGGGCAGCCTGATCGCCTCCGCCCTGTGGGAGCCGCGGGTCGATCCGGCGCAATCCAACCTCGCCCATATGGCGTCGGACTTCTGGACCAACCGGATGTGGCACCATTCGGATGTGTTTTACGCCATGTTCGAGACGATTCTGATGGCCTTCCTCGGCACCTTCACCGCCGCGCTGATCGCCCTGCCCCTCAGTTTCCTCGCCGCGTCGAACATGATGCCTTTCCGCCTCATGCGCTTTGCCATGCGCCGGGTCTTCGACTTCATCCGCGGGGTGGATGCGCTGATCTGGACCATCATCCTGGCCCGTGCCTTCGGTCCCGGCCCGATGACCGGCGCCCTCGCCATCCTGATGACCGACACCGGCGCCTTCGGCAAAACTTTCTCCGAGGCGCTGGAGAACATCGACGAAAAGCAGGTCGAGGGCATCCGTTCCACCGGCGCCAATGCCGTGCAGCGCGCCCGTTTCGGCGTCATCCCGCAGGTGATGCCGGTCCTGATGAGCCAGGTGCTTTACGCCTTTGAATCCAACACCCGCAGCGCCACCGTCATCGGCGCCATCGTCGGCGGCGGCATCGGGCTTCTCCTCACCCAGGCGATCCAGACCCAGAAGGATTGGGAGGATGTCGCCTATTACCTCATCCTGATCGTGCTGATGGTGATGCTGATGGACTGGGCCTCGGGCCAGATCCGCCGCCGTCTGATCAAGGGCTGAACCATGCCGAAGCTTTCCGCCAGCGAACCGCTGATCCACCCCAATTGCACCCTGATCGAGGCCCATTTCGGCGCCTGGTGCGAGGTGGGCGAGGGCAGCCGTATCCTCCATTCCACCTTCGAGGATTATGCCTATTGCGACCGCCTGTCGGACATCGCCAATACGACCGTCGGCAAATTCGCCAATATCGCGGCGATGACCCGGATCGGCCCGACCGACCACCCCTATCAGAACGCCTCGCTGCACCATTTCCTCTACCGCTCGGCCGCCTACTGGGACGATGTGGCCGATGACGCGGATTTCTTCGCGCATCGCCAGTCGCGCCGCACGGTGATCGGGCCGGATACCTGGCTGGGGCATGGCGTGGTGGTGAAGCCCGAGGTGACGATCGGCGCCGGTGCCATCCTCGCCTCCGGCGCCGTGGTGACCAAGGACGTGCCGCCCTACATGATCTACGCCGGCGTGCCCGCCATGCCCCTGCGCCCGCGCTTTGCCCCGCAGGTGGCCGAGCGGATGCAGGCCCTCGCCTGGTGGGACTGGAGCCATGACGCCCTGCGCCAGGCCCTGCCCGACTTCCGCACCCTGCCCGCCGAGGCTTTCCTTGAGAAATACGAAGGTAATTCGCCCGCTCAAGTGGGTTAAGCGAAGGCTAACGGAATCTGTAAAACCGTTCCGCGTCAAGCCCTTGCACAGAATTTCACGCGTGCAATCCTACTCCGCCGCGATCATCTCATCTTCTGAAAGCGCCGAAATCACCCGCGGCTGCGCCATGAAGCGCCGCCCGGCCTCGCCCGCCAGATAGGTGAGCCGGCCATTGCAGATCGTCGCCTCGATCCGCCGCGAGGCGGCCTCGATCACCACCAGATCGGCCCGCCGGCCCGGGTCAAGCCTGCCCCGGTCGGTCATCCGCAAGATCTCCGCCGGGGTGGAGGAGATCAGGGCCCAGGCCTTGGGCAGGCTCAGAATGCCGCGATCCACCAGCGCCCAAACGGCCAGCGGCAGGGCAGGCAGGTGATAATCCGAGACCAAAGCATCACACAGCCCCGCTGCAATCAGATCCGAGGCCGAGGCATTGCCGGCCTGGCTCTGCCCCCGCACCACATTGGGCGCGCCCATGATCACCGGGCTGAACATCGCATGGGCAGCGGCGGCGGCGCGGTGGGTCAGCGGAAACTCCGCCACCTGGGCGCCGATCATGCGGAACTTCTCCCGCGTCTCGCCATCGGGGTCGTCATGGCTGCCATAGACGACGCCCATCGCATCGAAGGCCTCCGCCAGCCGACACAGGCTGCGCGCGACCTCACCCTTCGCGTCCCGGGCGACCTGGATCGCCTCGGCCAGCTCCTCGGGGGTCTTGCCGACCTTGCGCGCCCAATGGGCAAAGGCGGCGGGGGCGACGCGCGACATCTGGAAGCCTTCCTCCAGATGGTCGTTGAAGACGACATAGCCGACACCATGCCGCTTGACGACCTCGATCAGGCGCTGGGTCTCGCCGACCAGATGCGTCTCGGCCCGGATCTGCAGGCGCAGGTCGGTCATGGCCTGCGGCCGGTAGGATTTGAGCGCGCCCAGCACCGCCTCGGCATGATCCGGGCTGCGCGAGCCACCCTCCCAGCTCCAGCTTTGGGCGAGGTAGGCGGTCGTCACCCCATGGCTCGCCGCCTCGCGGTCAAAGGAGGCAAGCCCGGTTTCCAGCGGAAAGGGTGCCGAGGGGCGCGGCGCCATGTGGTGTTCGAAGCCGTCGCCATGCAGGTCGATGATGCCGGGCATGATGTAGAACCCGGTCAAATCGACCTCCGGCAGGGGCCCCGGCTCCAGCCGCCCAGCGGCAAGCCCGAGCGAGCGCAACTGCATCTCGCCGTCGCGCAGAACATGGGCACCGGTCAGGCGCAAAGGGGGCAGGAAATCGGTCATCACAGGATCCATCGGGCTGAATGGACAGGGAGATACCCGAACCGCGCAACGGGAACGTGACAGTTACTCGGGAATCACCGTCAAAGTGACGCGGTCGCCGACAAACCAGGTGGTGCCGAATTCCACCGGCTGGCCCGCGGCATCGACATTCACCGTGATCGAGCGCAACAACGGCGCTCCCTGCGAAACCTGAAGGTGCAGCGCCTGGACCGCATCGGCCTGCCGCGCGGTCATCCGGGTCAGCGCACGGGTATAGTCGGACAGGCCACCACGGGCCAAAGAGGCGGTGATAGAGCCTGTTTCTGCCATCGCCTCCAGAAAATCCGGAAAGCGTTCCGCCGGAAAGACCGAGCGGAACAGGGCCATCGGCAGACCATCGGCGAGAGAGATCCCCTCGATCAGATGCACCAGGCACCCCGGCGGCAAGGCCAGCGCCTCGGCCTCGGGCGGGCTCGCGGGCCTCGTCTCGCGCCGCAGGAACCGGCGCGACGGCGTGCGCCCCGAGGCGAGGACATTCTGATGAAAGCGCACCCTGCGCCCCAACGGGTAATCGGTCGGGGTCGAGGTCACGAAAACCCCTGCGCCGCGCCGCGACTGCACCAGCCCCTCTTCGGCCAACGCCGATAGCGCGTGGCGCACCGTGTGGCGGTTGACCCCGAAGCGCTGCGCCAATTGCGCCTCGGTCGGCAGTTTTGCGCCGGGGCCATAGCTGCCGCCGGCGATTTCCGCCTTCAAAGCCGCGTGGATCGAGGACCAGACCGGGCTGCGGGCCAATGTTACAGAACTTTCACGTGCATTCCCCGGACGGTGAGGGTAAGAGTTGTCTAGTTGTATAGTGTGTTAGACAACTTGGCAAGATGTCGGATGGGCGATGAAAGACACAACAGCAAACCCGCAGGCGCGTCAGGACTGGATGGGCCTTCTCGCCCGTGCGGTGCCGGAAAAACTGTCTCTATTACTGCCGGAAATGCCGCCGCATGACCTTTTGCGCGGCCCCGAGGTCGGCGCAGTCATGGTGCGTGGGCGGACCGGCGGCACGGGCCAGCCCTTCAATCTGGGCGAGATGACGGTGACGCGCTGCTCGGTCCGGCTCGCCTCGGGGGAGGTCGGCCATGCCCATGTGCAGGGGCGCGACAAGGCCCATGCCAGACAGGCCGCCGTGCTGGACGCGATGCTGCAGACCGATTCCGCCGAGGCGCTGCAAACCCGCATCCTCACCCCGCTGCGCCAGGCCGAAGCCGCCGCGCAACAGCTGCGGGCGGCGAAGGCGGCGGCGACACGGGTCGAATTCTTCACCCTGCAACGCGGAGAGGACAAATGACGCCAGACATGCTTTCCGGCGGCTTTGCCGAGACCTCCAGCCAATCCGCCCGCGCCTTCCGCGCCGCGATGGAGGCGATGGCCCGCCCCGGCACCCTGCACCAGGTCGCGGGCGCAGCACCACCGGCGCCTCTCTCCATGGCCGCGGGGGTGCTGATCCTGACTCTCTGCGACGGCACCACCCCGGTCCACCTCGCCCCGTCGCTGGACCATGCCGCCCTGCGCGCCTGGATCACTTTCCACACCGGCGCGCCGTTGGTTGCGGCCGAGGAGGCGAGCTTTGCCATCGGTGCATGGGAAGAGCTGCTGCCGGTCGACCGCTTTGCCATCGGCACGCCGGATTACCCCGACCGCTCCGCCACGCTGATCGTCGAAATGCCGGCGCTGAAGGCCACGGGCTACCGCCTGACCGGACCGGGGATTGCCGCACATGTGGCTCTATCCTTGCCGGAAATGGCCGCTTTCCGCGCCAACCGCGCGCTGTTCCCGCAAGGGTTCGACACTTACCTGACCTGCGGCGACCAGCTTGCCGCTGTGCCGCGCAGCACCATCGTGGAGGCGCTCTGATGTATGTCGCAGTCAAAGGCGGCGAGCGGGCCATCGATGCCGCGCATGAATGGCTGGCCGAGGAACGGCGCGGCGACCGCGACATTGCCGAACTTTCGGTGCCGCAGATCCGCGAACAAATGGCGCTGGCGGTCAACCGGGTGATGGCGGAAGGCTCGCTTTACGATCCCGACCTGGCCGCGCTGGCGATCAAGCAGGCGCGGGGCGATCTGATCGAGGCGATCTTCCTGATCCGCGCCTATCGCACCACCCTGCCGCGACTGGGCGCCTCGCTCCCCGTCGAAACCGCGAATATGGCCGTGTCGAGACGCATTTCCGCGACCTTCAAGGACCTGCCGGGCGGCCAGATCCTCGGCCCGACCTTCGATTACACCCACCGTCTGCTGGATTTCAAACTCGCCGCCGAGGGCGGGGCGCCCGAGGCCCCCACCGCCCCGGCAAGCCTTGACCCGGTGCCGCATGTCATGGGAATGCTCGACCGCGACGGGCTGATCCAGACCGAGGCCAAGGGTGATGCCACCCCGCCCGACCTGACCCGCGCGCCGATGGAGCTTCCGGCCAGCCGGCCTCTGCGGCTGCAGGCGCTGACCCGGGGGGACGAGGGCTTCATCCTCTCGCTCGCCTATTCCACCCAGCGTGGCTATGGCCGCACCCATGCCTTTGTCGGCGAACTCCGCATCGGGGAAGTGCCGGTGGAGATGGAGATCCCCGAGTTGGGCTTTGCCGTCCAGATCGGCACGGTCGAGCTGACCGAATGCGAGACGGTGAACCAGTTCAAGGGCTCGAAAACCGAGCCGCCCCAGTTCACCCGTGGCTATGGCCTGGTCTTCGGCCAGACCGAACGCAAGGCCATCGCGATGAGCCTGGTCGACCGTGCCCTGCGCTGGAAGGAGTTGGGCGAGGATTTCACCGGCGCCCCGGCGCAGGATGAGGAGTTTGTCCTGATGCACAGCGACAATATACAGGCGACCGGCTTTCTCGAACATATCAAGCTGCCGCACTACGTTGATTTTCAAGCGGAATTGGAACTGGTGCGCCGCCTGCGCACCGAGTCTAAGGCTGTGGCTACCGCTGCGGCTGCCGCCCGGCAGGAGGCTGCGGAATGAACGACTACAACTTTGCCTATCTCGACGAGCAGACCAAGCGGATGATCCGCCGCGCCATCCTCAAAGCCCTGGCGATCCCCGGCTATCAGGTGCCCTTCGCCAGCCGCGAGATGCCGATGCCCTATGGCTGGGGCACCGGCGGCGTGCAGGTGACGGCGGCTTGCCTTGTGCCGGAAGACCGGCTGAAGGTGATCGACCAGGGCGCCGATGACACGACCAATGCCGTCTCGATCCGCCGTTTCTTCCAGCGCACCGCGGGCGTTGCCGTGACCGAAGCCACGGTGGAGGCGACCGTGATCCAGACCCGTCACCGCATTCCGGAAACCCCGCTGACCGAGGGCCAGATCCTGGTCTATCAGGTGCCGATCCCCGAACCCCTGCGCTTTCTGGAACCGCGCGAGACCGAGACCCGCAAGATGCACGAGCTGGAGGATTACGGCCTGATGCATGTGAAGCTGTATGAGGATATCGCCCGGCATGGGCAGATCGCCACCTCCTACGACTATCCGGTCAAGGTCGAGGCGCGCTATGTCATGTCGCCCTCGCCGATCCCGAAATACGACAACCCCAAACTTGGCGGAAATCCCGCGATCCAGCTGTTCGGCGCCGGGCGTGAACAGCGGATCTATGCGCTGCCGCCCTATTGCCAAGCGGTCTCGCTCGATTTCGAGGATCATCCTTTCGTGGCCAGCAAGGCCGCGCATGACTGCGACCTGTGCGGTGCCGGGACAAGCTATCTGGACGAGGTGATCCTGAACGACGCGGGCGAGCGGATGTTCGTCTGTTCCGACACCGATTTTTGCCAGAGCCGTCGCAAGGCCGGGCATCTCGGGCGGCTTGGTGTGGCTGAGGGGGATCTGTGATGGCGCTGGACAGCATGGCACCGCTTCTGTCGGTGCGCGGCATATCGAAGTCTTACGGCGGCAGGATCGGCTGTGACAGGGTCGATTTCGACCTCTTCCCCGGCGAGGTTCTTGGGATTGTCGGCGAAAGCGGCTCGGGCAAGTCGACGCTGCTGTCTTGCCTCGCCGGGCATCTGGCGCCGGACCGCGGCGAGGTGATCTTTGCCACCGGCGAGGGCCCGCGCGACACGGTGCGCATGGGCGAGGCGGCGCGCCGCAGGCTAGCGCGGACCGATTGGGCCTATGTCCACCAGAACCCGCGTGACGGGCTGCGGATGGGGGTTTCGGCCGGGGGCAATGTCGGCGAAAGGCTGATGGCGGTCGGGGCGCGGAACTATGGTGACATCCGCGCGACGGCGCTGGACTGGCTCGGAAGGGTCGAGATTGCCGGCGACCGGATCGACGACCGGCCCTCGGGCTTTTCCGGCGGGATGCAGCAGCGCCTGCAGATCGCGCGCAATCTGGTGACCGGGCCACGGCTGGTCTTCATGGATGAGCCGACGGGTGGCCTCGATGTCTCGGTCCAGGCGCGGCTTCTGGATCTGTTGCGCGGGTTGGTGCGAGAAATGGGGCTTTCGGCCATCATCGTGACACATGATCTTGCGGTTGTCCGGCTTTTGGCCGATCGGTTGATGGTGATGAAGGGCGGCCATGTCGTCGAACAGGGCCTGACCGATCAGGTGCTGGACGACCCGCAACATGCCTATACGCAGCTTTTGGTCTCTTCGGTCTTGCAGGTGTAGAATGATCACGGTCCGCAATCTTTCCAAAAGCTTCACCCTGCACAACCAGGGCGCGGCGGTCATTCCGGTGATGGAAGGCGCCGATCTGCAGGTGGCGCCCGGCGAATGTCTCGGCCTCATCGGCGCCTCGGGCTCGGGGAAATCGACGCTGATGCGGATGATCTGGGGCAATTACCTCGCGGCGTCGGGTTCGATCCTGGTCGGTGACCTTGACGTGGCCAGGGCCCAACCACGCGAGATCATCGCGCTGCGGCGGGCGACGCTGGGCTATGTAAGCCAGTTCCTTCGCGTCGTGCCGCGGGTGCCGACGCTGGATGTGGTGGCCGAACCCCTGCTGGTGCTGGGCGTCGCCAAGGAAGAGGCACGCGGCCGCGCCGCAAGCCTACTGGCACAACTCAACATCCCCGAACGTCTGTGGTCGCTGTCGCCCACCACCTTTTCGGGCGGCGAGCAGCAGCGGGTCAACATCGCGCGCGGCTTCATCCATCCCTATCCCGCGCTTTTGCTGGATGAGCCGACGGCGAGCCTTGATGCGACCAACCGCGAGGTTGTCCTCGGTCTGGTCGAGGAAGCCAAGGCGCGCGGCGCCGCCATCATCGGCATCTTCCATGACGAGGGCGCGCGCGACCGGCTCTGCGACCGGCTGGTCGATGTGACCGGATTCACCCCCGGCCTGAGCGGAGCCGCCGCATGAAGGGCCGGGTCTATGCCGTGGTCGGGCCGTCGGGCGCGGGCAAGGATACACTTCTGGCAGGGGCCATCGCCGCCTCGCCCCAGCTGCACTGGGCGCGGCGCACCATCACAAGGCCCGAAACTGCCGGCGGCGAACCCTATGAAGGCGTCACTCCGGCCGAGTTCGACGCCCTGAGCGATGCTGGCGCTTTCGCGCTGCAATGGCCTGCGCATGGCCTGCGCTATGGCATCCGCAAGGCGGAGTTTGCCGGCCTTGCGCAGGGCATCGACGTGCTCTTCAACGGCTCGCGCGCCGCACTTCCCTTGGCTTTGGCGCAGTTTCCCGACCTGGTCGTGCTGCGGATCACCGCGCCGTCCAAGGTGCTGGCCGAACGCCTCGCCGCGCGGGGCCGCGAAACCGCCGCCGAGATCGAGGCCCGCCTCGCCCGCGCCTCTTACGAGGTGCCGGAGGGCCTGCCGGTCATCGACGTGGCCAATGACGCCAGCCCGCAAACCGGCGTGACCCGGCTTCTGGCAGCGCTTCAGGTCAGGGCATAGCGGTGGAGCAGATGGAACTGACCATCCCCCGCCTCACCGAACAGGCAGAGCGCCGCGATCCGGAAGGGGCGGGGCAGAAGCGGAGTGAAATACGTCTCTGCAAGCCCGGTCAGAGCCTGTTTTTCCTCCTCGGCCAGGGGGCCGGAGAGGGTCAGATGGAAGCGGAACTCCTCCATCACGAAGGGATAGCCGTAGCGGTCCAGCAGCGCGCGCTGGCGCAGGGTAAGCCGTTCCGGGCGACGGCGGGCAATCTCGGCCTCGGTCAGGGGCGCGCGCAGCAGGTCGAGGTCTTCGACCACACGGGCGGCCAGATCCTGCAGGGCGCTGGCGTCGCCCGTGGGGGTCAGGGCGAGGAACCGCTCCAAAAGATGCAGCGCAAGGCCCGGCATCTCGACCGGGCGCAGGCTTGCGGCAAGGCGTGTGACGGCAGCATCAAGGTCCGCAAGATCCACGCCCTCGGCCAGACGGAAGGGCGGCTTGATCGTGCCGTGAAAGCCGTATTTGCGCGGCTCTTCGGTCAGGCGGGCCAGATCCAGCCCCAGGTCGGGCTGGGCCAAGGCCTGCCCCAGAACCGGGTCCCAGCCGAGCCAGCGCGCCGCGGCATCGGCCAAAGCGCCGCCTTCGGGCGCGTAGTAAATGGCGTAGCGTTTCATCTCTTTCATAGCGTCCTGCCTAGCCCCGTTCTGTCACGCCTCTGTGACGCTTTGGCATCACGTTCCCTTCCAAACTTCAAGGCCCTCGCATGACCGATACATTCCTTGCCAATGCCACGCTTGTCCTGCCGGACGAGATTATCACCGGCGGCCTGCATCTGTCGGACGGCGCGATCCAGTCGATCGACCCTGGCGCTTCGGTGCCGCAGGGCGCTGTCGATTGCGGCGGCGATCTGGTCCTGCCCGGCTTGATCGAACTCCACACCGACAACCTCGAACGCCATATCGAGCCGCGCCCCAAGGTGCCCTTCCCCCATGCCGGCGCCATCCTCGCCCATGACGGCGAGCTGGCCTCGACCGGGATCACCACGGTTTTCGATGCCCTGCGCGTCGGCTCGATCGTCTCGAAGGACAAGGCGGCTTACGGCGAATATGCCCGCCTCTTGGCCGATGAGATCATGGCCCTGCGCGACCAGAAGGCGCTGCGGATCAACCATCTTCTGCACCTGCGCGCCGAGGTCTGCTCCGAGACGCTGATCGCCGAATTGGCGAAGTTCGGGCCTGAGGACGGCATCGGCATCGTCTCCCTGATGGACCACACGCCGGGCCAGCGCCAGTTCCGCGACCTGACCCAGCTGCGCAATTACGTCCGCGGCAAGCATGGCCTCAGCGAGGAGGATTTCCTGCTCCACGTCTCCAACCAGCAGGCGCTGTCCGAACGTCTGGGCGCCGCGCATGAGGCGGCGGCGGTGGCCGAGGCGCGGCGCTTTGGCGCGGCTTTGGCCAGCCATGACGACACCTCGGCCGAACAGGTCGCGACCTCGGCCCGCCACGGCGTCCGCTTTGCCGAGTTTCCCACCACGCTGGAGGCGGCGCGGGCCTGTCGCGCCCATGGCATCCATGTGATGATGGGGGCGCCCAATGTGATCCGGGGCGGCTCGCATTCCGGCAATATCGCGGCTTCGGCGCTGGCCGAGGCGGACCTGCTGGATATCCTCTCGTCGGATTATGTGCCCTCGGCCCTGCTGACCGCGGCCCTGATGCTGGGCGATGTCTGGGGCGACCTGCCGCGCGCGGTGGCCACCGTGACCGCCACGCCGGCGCGCGCCACCGGTCTGGCCGACCGTGGCAGGCTGGAACCCGGCCTGCGCGCCGATGTGATCCGGGTGGCACGCTTTGGCCGGACGGCGGCGGTGCGCGGCGTCTGGGTCGGGGGAAAGAGGGTCGGCTAGGCGTCTTCGCCGTAGTCGGGGCCAAGCTCCGCCGCCATCCGCTCGGCCAGCAGGTTGACCTTGCGGTAGCGCGCCTGACCGGTGACCTCCGCGCCCAGCCAGTCGGGCAGGGGCAGGTCGCTGGTCTCGTCAGGCAGTTCGACCTCGGCCAGGATGATGCCGCCCAGCGGGGCGTCATAGACATCGACCTCCCAGAGAAAGCCCTGGTGCGGCACCTCGTGACGGGTCTTGGACAGGACGCGCCCCTCGCAATGCACGGCGATCAGATGGCGGGCGTCTTCCAGCGGGATCGGATATTCGAACTCGTCCCGCGCGATGCCTTCCCGGGCGCCCTTGTAGGCGATGGTGGCCGCCCCATCCTGAATCCGGACCCGAACCTTGCGTTCCGCCGTGGCCAGAAGCAGCCCATCGGTGATCTGCGACCGGCCGCTTTCCAGCGCGCGCCAGGCATCGGTCCGTACCAGAAACTTGCGTTCGATCTCTCGGGCCAAGATGTCCTCGCTGGCGTATCCCCACCCTGAGTTCCGCAAGCGCCCGCGCCTGTCAAGCCCCTTGGCCGGCCACCTGCGCCGAACCTCGGCCGGTAGGATGGGCAATCTGCCCATCTTCGGGGGGCCGAAAGGTCAGATCTTCGCCAGGATCGTCAGGATCTGCGCCCGCTCGCGCTGGGTCATCGCCCGCGCCGTCTTGGCCGAAACCTCAAGCGCCAGCGGCAGGGTCGCGGCCACGAAGGCCTCGCCCTCGGGCGTCAGCGACACATCCAGCCGCCGCAGGTCCGAGGTCGAGGCTTCGGTCTTGACCAGCCCCTTCTTGCGCAGCCGGTCCACCACGCCATTGGTCGTCGCCGCATCCATCGCCACCAGCCGGCCCAGGTGGTTCTGCGACAAGACGCCGAATTCCTTCAGCTTGACCATCGTGGCGAACTGGGTCGGCGTCACATCCGGGATCGTGGCCGAGAAAATCTCCAGATGCCGCTGGTTGGCAAGGCGCAGCCGGAAGCCGATCTGATCTTCCAGCACATAGCCGTCAACTCCGGGTTGCTTCTCTGTCACCGCGCGCCTCCAAAACTTTCGCAATTCCTGTCACGGAATGCGGCGAAGGTCCATAACACTGCCGCGTCTATTCAAGCCTCGAATGCCGCGTCGAAGGCCGCCTGCATCTCGGCCTCGCTGAGGTTTTCGCCGATATACCAGCTGAGCGTGTCGTAAAGGCTGAGGAACGAACCCCGGCTTCGCGCGATCAGTGCCGCACTTTCCGTGCGCGATAGATTCAGCCTCTGTTCCAGCAGATCCTGCACCAGCGCCACCGCCTGCGGATCGGCCAAAGCATGGTTCGCCGCCGTGGTGGTGCGCAGGGCCTTGCGCGGCGGCGGGGTATGATGGCCCGCAAGCGGGGCCTGAAGCCGGATATCCCGGCTGGAGGCTGCGGCCTCGACCACAAAGCCCTGCCCGCGCAGGACGAAGCGGCGCTCCTCCGGGTCGAAATGGCTGAAGTCGCGCGGGGTCAGGCGGAAGGTCAGGCTGCCGCTCTCGCCCGGTTCCAGCGCGATCTTGCCAAAGGCCTTCAACTCGCGCAGCGGGCGGGCAAGACCGGGGGCGAGGGGGCGGATGTAGATCTGCACCACCTCCTGCCCGGCGCGGGGGCCGGTGTTGGTCACGGTCACCTCCGCCGTGATCCCGCCCTCGGGCGTGACCCTCTCGGCGGACAGGGTCAGCGCGTCATAGCGGAAGCTGGTGTAGCTGAGGCCATGGCCGAAGGGGAACAAGGGCGCCGTGCCGCGCCGGTCATAGCCGCGATAGCCGACATAGATCCCCTCGCTATAGACGTGGTGCAAGGCCTCGCCCGGGTAGCTGAGGAAGCCCGGGATATCGCCGATCTTCTGCGGAAAGGTCACCGTCAGCTTGCCCGAAGGGTTCACGTCACCAAAGAGGATCTGCGCCAGCGCCGCCCCGCCGCCCTGCCCCGGGAAAAAGCAGCACAGGATCGCTGGCACCTCCTCCGCCCAAGGCATTTCCACCGCATCGGGCGTTGTCAGGGTCACAATCACCCGATGCCCGCCCCGTGCCAGCGCGCCGATCAGCGCGTCCTGCCCGGGGGCGAGGCGCAGGCTGTCGCGGTCCGCCCCCTCGCCCTCACTGCCGCTTTGGTGGCTGGCAAAGACCAGCACGGCATCGGCCTCTTGCGCCGCGCGGTGCAGCTGCGCCTCTGCTGCCGCATCCGCCGGAAAGGGCAGATGCACGGTCGCGGAGTCCGGGGCCAAAAGGCGGGTGATCTCCTCCAACGGTACATCGACCCGCGTCGGATTGGTCGAGGCAGAGCCGGAGCCCTGGATCACCGGGCGCACAGCACCTGCGCCGATCACCAGAAGCTTCAGGCCGGTTTTCGGCAGGGGCAGGGTCGCTTCTGCGTTCTTCAAGAGCACGATCGAGGCGGCGGCGATCTTCTGGGCCAGGGCGTGGTGCGCCTCTGCATCAAGCTCTGGCGCGGGGGTGGCGGCACCGGCCTCGGCCCGGCGGACCAGATGCAGCATGCGGCGGCAGGCGAGGTCCAGCGCCGCCTCGGGCACCTGCCCGGCCTCGACCGCCGCGGCCAGGGCATCCCTGCGCCGCGCGCTGCCCGGCATGTCCAGATCGGTCCCCGCCAGCAGGGAAGCAGGCCGGTTCTTGACCGCGTGCCAGTCCGACACCACCAGCCCCTGATAGCCCCAGTCCTGCCGCAAAACCTCGGTCAGAAGCCAGGGATGTTCGGCCGCCTGAATGCCGTTGATCGGGTTATAGGCGCTCATCACCGTCCAGGGGTCGGACTGCGCAATCGCCCGTTCAAAACCGGCGAGGTAGATCTCGCGCAGGGCGCGTTCGCTGACATCGGAACTGACATTGGTCCGGTCGATCTCGGAATTGTTGCAGGCGAAGTGTTTCAGCGAGGCGCCGACCCCCTGCGCCTGCAAGCCGTTGATCATGGCACCGGCCATGTCGCCGCTGACCACCGGATCTTCAGAGTAATACTCGAAGGCCCGCCCGGCCAAAGGCGTGCGGCGGATGTTGATGCCGGGGCCAAGCAGCAGATGCACGCCGAAGGCCCGGCACTCCACCCCCAGAGCCGCGCCCATCTGCCGGGCCAGATCGACATCCCAACTGCAGGCCGACAGGTTGGCATTGGGAAAGCAGGTGGCGGGCCGGGTGGTGCCGAACATGCCCATTTCGTCGGCGCGGGCATTGGCCACGGCGAGGAACTGTTGCAGGCTTTCCCCGGCATCGACCCCGGCGTCGATCTGCGTGGTGGAATAGCGCACCCCATAAGCGCCATCCGTCATGACGAGCGAGGGGATGCCGAGCCGCGCCACCGCCGCGCTGCGCCACAGGCCGTGGCCGTTCAGGAAGGCGATCTTCTCCGCCGTGGTCATGGCGGCGATCAGGTCATCCGCGCCGCTCATGGCGCCCAGGCGCGCAGGATCTGGTCGGTCGAGGCCAGTTCCACCTGATCGGGCAGGCGGCGGGCGAGGATCGCGAGCATGGCCTCATGCGCCTCAAGGTCGCCCGAGGTCACGGCATCCTTGGCCACCACCACGCGCAGGCCCATGTCGACGGCGGCAATCAGGCTGGCATAGACACAGGCATCGGTCTCGGCACCCGAGAAGACGACCGTATCGGTTCCGGCCTGCGCCAGATGGTCCAGAAAGGCGGGCACGGCAAAAAGGGAATAGGTGGTCTTGTCGAACACCCTGGCCCTGGCGGCGAGGTCGGCAAGTTCCGGCACCAGATCCATCACCGCATCGGGCAATCCGGTCACTTGCGGAAACCGCTGGTACAGAGCCTGCCAGCGCCCGATGGCCGCCTCGGGCCGGGCCGGGGTCAGAAAGCGCGAAAAGACCGTCCGCGCGCCGCTGGTCTGGCAAAGCCGCAGCACATTGGGCAGGATCGCCCCGACCTGATCGACCTGCCAGCCATGCGGCTCGGCAAAGAGGCGCTGCATGTCGATGACAAGATGCAGGGTCTGCGGCGAAAGCGGCTGCAACAGCATGGCTCAGCCCGTCACGGGGATGGAATGTTCCGCCGCCCAGCCAAGGGTGATCGTCTCGCCCTCTTTCAGCACGGTGCCATCGCGGTTGGCCACGAAAAGCTTCAGCTTGGTGCCGTCGGCGGTTTCCAACAGGTAGGACAGCACCGGCCCGGCATAGATCACCGTCACGATGCGGGCCGAAAGGCGGTTGACCGCCCCCTCGGGCCCGAGAGGCGACATCTTTTCAGGACGCACGGCCAAGGTGACCGTCGTGCCCTCGGAGGGCAGGGGCATGGTGGTTTGCACCATGCTGCCATCGGCCAGACGGACCGCACCTTGCGCGACCGTGCCGGTCAGGAAATTGGAATCGCCAAGGAATTCGGCGGCAAAGCGGGTCTGCGGCCGCTCGTAAATCTCGGCCGGGGCGCCGGCTTGCACGATGCGGCCCTTGTCGAGGATGGCGATGCGGTCCGACAGGGTCAACGCCTCTTCCTGGTCATGCGTCACGAAGATCGTGGTCAGGCCCGTCTCGCGCTGGATGCGCAGAAGCTCGACCTGCATTTCCTGCCGCAGACGGCGGTCGAGCGCCGAAAGAGGCTCGTCCAGCAACAGGACCGAAGGCTTGATCACCATGGCCCGCGCCAAGGCCACACGCTGCTGCTGGCCGCCCGACAGGTTCTTCGGCATCCGGTCGCCAAAGCCGGTCAGATGGACCATCTCCAGCGCCTCGGCCACGGCTTTGGCGGCCTCGGCCCCCTTGATGCCGCGGCGTTCCAGGCCAAAGGCCACGTTGCGCGCCACGGTCATGTGGGGAAAGAGCGCGTAGGACTGGAACATCATGCCGATGTTGCGGCCCCAGACCGGGACGCCGGTCACATCGCGGTCGCCGATCATCACCACGCCCTCATCGGGTGCCACAAACCCCGCGACGATGCGCAGAAGCGTGGTCTTGCCCGAACCGGAGGGGCCCAGAAGGCTGGTGAAGGTGCCCTTCTCGAACGAGGTGGAAATGTCGCTCAGCACCGGGACGGGCCCGAACTTCTTGGCGACGGCTTGGACGGTGACTGTGGTCACTTGGGCGCTCCGGGTTTGGCGAAACGGGCGAAGATCAGGATGACACTCATCGAGCCGAGCAGAAGCAGGGTCGAAATCGCGTTGATCTCGGGCGTGAAGCCCTTGCGGATCGCGGAATAGATCTGCACCGGCAGCGTGGTGTAACCGGGCGAGGAGAGGAAGTAGCTGACCACGAACTGGTCCAGCGAGACGGCAAAGGCAAAAAGGGCCGCGCCCATGATGCTGGGGAACAGAAGCGGCAGGGTGATGGCGAAAAACGCGTGGATGGGGGTGGAACCAAGGCTCATCGCGGCCTCCTCCAGATCGCTCCGCACGGTTTTGAGGCCGGTGCCGACGACCAGCACGACATAAGGCACGGCGAGGGCGACGTGGCCGATGATCAGCGCATGCATGCCGCGGCCGATGCCGGTCCAGAAGAAGAAGATCAGCATGGCGGTGCCGGTGATCAGCCAGGGGATGGCGATCGGCGGCAGAAGCAGCAGCTGCAACAGGCTCCGCCCACGGAACTGCCGGCGCGACAGGGCCAGGGCGGCGATGGTGCCGATGGCGGTGGCCACGACGGCGGTGATCAGCGCCAGGACGAGCGAGTTGAGGGAGGAGGTCAAAAGCTCCTGATTCCCCATCAGGGCTTCGTACCAGCGGGTGGAGAAGTGAAAGGGCAGCTCATAGAGCGGCGATTCGTTGAACCCCATCGCCATCAGCACCAGGATCGGCGTGTAGAGGAAGATCAGGATCAGGGCGAGGAAGACGTGGCCAAGACGCATCATGCCGCACCTGCCGTGCCCCGGCGCAGGACACCGGAAAAGGTTGCAAAGATCGCCAGAACCACGGCGAGGAGGGTGAAGGACAGTGACGCGCCCAAAGGCCAGTTGAAGGCCTGGGTGAACTGATCCTCGATCACCGTGCCCAGCGTCACGCCGACCTTGCCGCCCAGAACCCGCGGCTCCATGAAGGACCCGATCACCGGCACGAAGGTCAGCACGGCGCCGGAGACGAGGCCGGGGGCAGCGAGCGGCACGAGAATCCGCGTCAGAACCACCCACCAGCGCGCGCCAAGGCTCTGCGCCGCTTCGATCACCGCGTCGTCGATGGTCACCAGCGCGATGTAGCAGGTCAGGATCATATAGGGCAGATAGCCGTGGACGAGGCCAAGCACGATGGCCTGGCGCGAGTAGAGGAAGGCGACAGATCCGGCCCCGGGGGCGATCATGTGCCAGATATTGTCAAGAAACCCGCCTTCGCGCAGCACCATGGTCCAGGAAAACACCCGCACCAGACCATTGGTCCAGAAGGGCAGCAGGATCAGCACCAGCAAGGTCTCCCGCGTGCGGCCGAAGGTGGTGCGCGACAGGGCGAGGGCGGCGAAAAAGCCAAGGACGGCACAGGCGAGCGTGGTCCAGAAGCCCATCAGCAGCGTGTTCCAGGCGATGCGCACCAGATAGGGCTGGTCGATGAAGGCGCGGTAGTGGCGCATGGTGAAGACGATGGGCGCCTTGCCCAACGGCGTCTTGTCCATGAAGCTGAAGACGAACATCGTCAGAAGCGGCAGGAAGACCGCCAGCGTCAGCCAGCCATAGGCCGGCAAAAGCAGGGCCGCCGTCGCCACCCAGGAGGGCAGGATGCGGCGCTTGCGCGGGCCCTCCGGCCCGCGCGCTGACCCGATGGTTTGGGCCTCATTCGGCATAGAAAGCCTTCACTTCTTCCCAGGCGTTGTTGAAGGCCTCGCGGCGGTCATCCGGCATCGCCGACATGACATTCGCGCTCTTCATGTATTCGACCTTGTGGACCTGCGCCGACAGGTCGTCGGCGGGCAGGGCCGCCAGCGCCTTCGAGTTGGACGAGGCCGGCGCGCCGACCTTGGTGGCCCATTCGACATAGAACTTCGGGTCGATCATCCAGTTGATGAAGGCGGCAGCGCCCTCGGGGTTCGGGGCCCCGGCAGCAATCGTCAGGCCATCGACCCAGACGATGGCGCCCTCTTCCGGCACAACGAATTCCACCGGCAGCTTGGCATTGCGCTTGGAACGCACGGCCCCGCCCGACCAGAACATCGATACGTCGAATTCATTGGCCGCAAAGGACTTGTTCCACTGATCCTCCGAAGACCACAGCATCTTGATATTCGGCTTGAGGGACTTCAGCGCCGCCTTCACGGCCTCCATGTCCTTGGGATCGTTCATGTCCTGCCCGGTCATCAGCGCGGCCATCGCAATCGCGATCATCGCGTCGTCGTCCATCGCGAAGCGGCCCTTGTAGTCGGCCGCGGCCAGATCCTTGTAGCTCGCCGGCTTCTTGGTGCCTTCGCGCATCGCGATCGAGGTCATGCCCCAGACCCACGGAACGGCATAGCCCTTGCCGTCGATGGTGAAGTTCGGATTGGCCAGCAGGTCGGGGTTCACATCCGCCGCATTGGCGATCTTCGACAGATCGGCCGGGACGATCAGCCCCTCGTTGGCCGCGGTCGAGACGCGGGCCGAGTTCAAAAGGACCACGTCATAAGCGCCCGGGTTGGTGCGCAGCTTGGTCAGCTCCTCAGCTTCGGAGGAGAAGTAGTCATGCACCACTTCGATGCCGGTCGCCGCCTGGAAGGCCTTCAGCGACCAGTCCTCGTCGGTGCCATAGCCTTTCCAGTTCAGCACCGTGATCTTGCCGCCGGCCGCACGGGCGGGCAGCGCGAAACCGGCCGTGCTGGCCGCCAGCGCCGCCGTCAGCATCCGCAGCGTATCGCGTCTAGAGAAATTCGACATGTCAGACCTCCTGTGAAACTTTGTTTTCATGAGCCGTCGATGGCTTACGGCATAACATAGCGGTCCGAGAATGCCATGACGACATGCTCGGGCATGGGGACGCCGGGCCGCGGGCGGCACCGGACTTTGCCGGTCTACCCAGCAAATCCTTTTACTTTCAGGCTGTTAGTTCCCTGCACCCTTGCAGGGGTCTTCCCCGTCACATCCGTGCCGAAGCACTTTTCCCTCTGCGGCACGCCGTTCTTCCGACAGCATTATTTGTTGGTGTACATACTATTATTTTCGGTTTGATTTCTGTCAAACCCTTTTTTCGCGCTCTTGATCCAGAGCGCGAAAATTCACGCAAACCGCACGTCCAGACGGCTTCCCGGCGCGGATTCCGCAAGATCGAAGGCGAATCCGCCCGAAACCGGCAGGGCGCGAATCGCCTGACCGTCCAGCATGGCGAGCATGGGCGCCTCCGCGCCCCTGCGGTGCAGGGTCAGGCGGGCCGGCGGCGTGGCAAGCCGGGCGCTGAAACGGTCGGGGCGGAGAATCACCTCCTCCAGCCGCGCGGCGCCGTCCAGCGTCAGGGCGGGCGCTGCGTCCAGCGTCAGATGCAGGGCGTCCCCCTTCCCCGTGACGGCCAGCGCGCCATGCGGCGACAGGATCGGCCCGACCTCTGCCGCAGCACCGGCGTTGGTCAGGGTCATCCCGCGCCAGGGGTCGAAATCCACCACTTCGGAGACGGCCATCAGGGGCAAGAGCCCGGCCCAGATGTAGAAGGGATCGGTGTCGCCCTGATCCATCGCCTCGCCCGTCGTGGCGTTGTAATTCTCTGCCGCGATACGGCTGCAGCGCCAGGATTTGAGGAAGAGATTCAGGCTCTGTTCGGCCAGATGGCTCGCTTCGGCGGCGAAACCGGCATGGCGCAGGCCAAGCCAGACGAGGTAATTCACATTGGGCCAGATCCGGCCGCGCCAATAGACATTGTCGGCAAAGGCCGGATCATCGCGGGTGGCGTTGGGCAGGACCCACTCCCCGGCGAAGGTCGCCGGATCGGCCAGATGGCGGAGGAGGTGGGCAGATTGCGCGGGCGTCGCCGCACCGCAAAGCCAGGGATAGAAACTGGTCGGCGACAGCGAACGGACAAAGCCGCCGCCGCGCTGGCGGTTGGCGAAAATCTTGCGCGCGTCATCCCAAAGCTCGGTCTGGATCAGCGCGCGGTGGCGGGCGGCATCGGCGGCGAAGGTGGCGGCCTCCTCGGCCCGGCCCAGCGCCCCGGCCATCAGCGAGAGCATCTCGGCATCCAGTGCCACGACGCAGTTCAGCCCCAGATCCCAGGTCGAAAGGCTGCGGGTCGCAGGGTCATAGACGGCCTCGTCATGGGTGGCGGAATTGTCCATCCCGGTCTCGTTGCGCGCGCCAAAGGCGGTGCCCTTGTACAGCGCCTCGCCCACGTCGGAACTGCCGCAGGAGATGAGGCCCGACCCGTCCGGATCGCGCATCTGCCGCCACCAGCGTTGGTTGCGCGCCATCGCGGGGTAGCAATCCTCCAGCACCGACCGCTCGCCGCTGCGCAGATAGATCTGCCAGGCGATCAGGCTGCCTAAGGGCGGTTGGCTCCGATCCACCCAGGTGTCGCGCGAGGTGGCGATGCAGGCAAAATTGCCCTGCGGCGTGGCGGCAGACAGCG
The DNA here is from genome assembly GCF_056406375.1 of Rhodobacter sp. P1_C2. Lineage (NCBI taxonomy): Bacteria > Pseudomonadati > Pseudomonadota > Alphaproteobacteria > Rhodobacterales > Rhodobacter > Rhodobacter sp. P1_C2. The sequence goes on along the minus strand of NZ_JBFUAG010000001.1, from coordinate 225,934 downwards.
CCACGGCAAGATTCTCCCGCGCCAGCGTGGCGTCGAAGACCCCGGCGAGCAGGGCCGCATAGGTCTGGTCATTGTGCCAGACCGCCCAGGTGCCAAGGTTCCAGATCCGCGTGACGGCGGTATAGGGGCGATGGTTGGTCGCATCCCAGATCGTGTTCCAGCCGACGATATCGCGCACGGCGGCCAAGGCCTCTGCCGTCCCACCCTCCGGTTCCGCCAGCGCGGCAGGTGCGGTCAGCGCCGCCTTGGCCCCGGCGATGGCCAAAGCCGCGCTGTCGGCCACGGCGGCGGCATAGGCGCCCTGGCGCATCATCTCCAGATTGAAGCGGAGCGCCAGAAGCGGAGCCTTGGTGGCCCGGCTGTCGCGGTAGAAATAACCATGTGTCTCGAAGTCGGCGCAAAGCGCATCCAGATCGGCATGGCCGGTCACCTGCACCGGGGCCTCGGCGGTCGCCACGGCCACGAAGCGGTCGCCGAGTTTCAGGAGGGCCACGCCTTGGGCGGCATCATAGGTGACCTCGGTGCCGTCTTCGCAGGAGATCGCCAGCGTGACCCAGAAGCGCAGGCCCCATTCGGCACTGGTCCTCGCCGCCCAACTGCCGCGAAAGGCGAAAGGGTCGGGCTTGGTGGTCGAAAACGACAGGGTCGTGCCAGCCAGATCGGCCTCGAAGTCGATCACCGACCCGTCCAGCGCATGGCGCCCCAGCCGCATCACGTCACTCCGCGGCTCCATCCGCGCACATTTCCTGAGGCGCGAGGAATAAAGCACCGGCGTCACCCGCACGCCCAAGGGCAGGAAGACCATCTCTCCCGGCCGGTCGGACCACGAATTCCAGGTGCGGGCGAGGGGGACGGTCGTGTGTTTCAGCATGGACGGGCCTTTCTGCTTTCGGCGCGAAGATTAGTGGCCGCCGCCCTCGACCGCCATGGGCTGCTTGAGGATCTTCGGGATGCGCCAGGCCGGCGGGGTGTTGCGGCTGCGCTGGCTGCGCACCACGCCGTCGATGATCGTCATGCCGACGCCGGGCAGGTTGCCCTGCTGCACCGATTCCAGGATGGTCTTGCCGGGCGAGTTCTGCGCCTGATCCATCAGCACGAAATCGGCGCAGAGGCCCTTTTCGATCATGCCCGTGTCCAGGTTGCGCTGCCGGGTCGTGTTGCCGGTGCCAAAGCAGAAGGCCAGTTCCGCCGGCATGTTCCCAAGGCTCGACAGGATCGCGATCATCCGCAGGATGCCAAGGGGCTGCACGCCCGACCCGGCCGGGCCATCGGTGCCGAGGATGATCTGGTCCATCTTCTTCAGCTCGCGCGCGGTGTTCAGCGTCAGCAAAGCAGCGCGTTCGTTGCCGTTGTGGACGATCTCCAGCCCCTTGGTGCAATTCTCGCATATGCAGACGATCTGGTCATCGGGCAAGGCGGTATGCCCGCCGTTGATGTGGCCGACGACATCGGTCCCCGCCTCCAGCACCATCGCCGCATCGATCAGGCCCGAACCGGGGATCGAGGGCCCGCCGGTGTGGATCGTGCTTTGAATGCCGTATTTGCGCGCCCAGTCCACCATCTGCTTCGCGGTCTTGCCATCCTTGACCGAACCGAGCCCGACCTCACCCAGAAGCTTCACCCCGGCATCGGCCAGATCCTTGAAGTCCTGTTCCACCATGCCGTGTTCGATGACCGGCGCGCCCGCCATGACCTTGACGCCCGAGGGGCGAAAGTTTTCGTACCAGCGCTGCGCCGCAATCGCCATCGCCTTGAGGCCGACGATATCCTTGGGACGGCCCGGCATATGGACCTCCCCCGCCGAGATCAGGGTGGTGACCCCGCCGTGCAGGGTGGAATCGATCCAGTTCAGCTGGCTCTGCCGCGGGGTATAGTCGCCCACCACCGGATGGATATGGCTGTCGATCAGCCCGGGCGCCAGGGTAGAGCCATTGGCGTCGATCTCGGTCGTGGCGCCCTCGGTGTCCAGATCGGCGGCGCGGCCCCAGGCGGTGATCTTGCCGTCGATCGCGATCAGGCAATCAGCCTCGAGGATCGGCTCTTCCATCTTGCCCGACAGCATCAGCCCGATGTTGCGGATCACCAGTTTCTTCACATCTTCGGCCATGCGGCACCTCCGGTTATTATTAGTAGGCTAACATGTTTCGAACTTCGATCAAGCCGCTTCGAGGGGCAAACTTCGCCAAAATTGCAGGCAGCATCCTGCCCGCGATACCGCCGCTTTGCCAGAGCGGAGGCGTCCCGCTACGATTGCATTTGACAGAAGGCCCGGTGCGGTTTCTTATTTGCATGCTAACAAGTTTTGGAGCCAGTGACTCGCCATGGCCTATCATGCACCCACCCATCTGGACGAGGCTTTCGCGGCGCTTTCGGGCGGCAATATCTCTGTGATTGCAGGGGGAACCGACTGGTTTCCGCAGGCGGGAGAGCGGTTGCCGACCGTCTCGCTCCTCGATGTGACGGGGCTGCCGGGCTTTCGCGGCATCACGCAAACGGCCGAGGGCTGGCGAATCGGGGCAGCGACGCGCTGGGCCGAGATCACCGCCGCCGACCTGCCGCCGGCCTTCGACGGGCTGAAGGCCGCGGCGCGCGAGGTCGGCTCGATCCAGATCCAGAACGCCGGGACGATCGCGGGCAACCTCTGCAACGCCTCGCCCGCCGCCGATGGCGTGCCGCCCCTGCTGACGCTGGGCGCCGTGGTGGAGCTGGTCTCTCAGGCGGGCAAGCGTCTGGTCCCGCTGGAGGATTTCATCACCGGGGTGCGCCGGACGACCCGTCTGCCGGGCGAGCTGGTCGCGGCCATCCATATCCCGCAGAGCGCGGCGGGCACGGTGGCGGGCTTTTCCAAGCTCGGCGCGCGGCGCTATCTGGTGATCAGCATTGCGATGGTGGCGGCTTCCTTGCGGGTTCACGCTGGCCGCATCACCGGGGCGCGGGTGGCCGTGGGCGCCTGCTCTCCCGTCGCCCGGCGCCTTCCCGTGCTGGAGGCGCGGCTGGAGGGGCTTTCGCCGGCAAGCCCGCTCCCCGTGGACGAAGCGGCGCTGGAGGGGCTGGCCCCGATCACCGATGTGCGCGCCTCGGGCGATTATCGGAGTGCCGCGGTCGCAGAACTTGTCACCCGGCTTTTGACGGATCTTGTTGCCAAGGGGGCGCGGGCGGATGGATAACCTTCGGATGCAATCGGACGTGGGCTTTGTTCTGAACGGAACCGCGGTGCGCACCTCTCCCGCCCCGGGCGAGCGGCTGTCGCAGACCCTGCGCGAAAGCCTGGGCGCGAAAGAGGTCAAGATCGGCTGCAACGCCGGCGATTGCGGCGCCTGTTCGGTGCTGGTCGATGGCGCGGTGGTCTGCGCCTGCCTGATGGCGACGCATCAGGCCGAGGGGAAAAGGGTCGAAACCCTGCGCGGGCTGGTGGCAGGCGACTCCGCCGCCAAGGCGCTGGTGCAAAGCTTTCAGGATCATCAGGCCGCGCAATGCGGGATCTGCACGCCGGGGATGATGGTCTCTGCCGTGGCCTTGCTGCGCGAAGTCCCCGCGCCCGATGCGGGGCAGGTGCAGGATGCCTTGGGTGGCGTGCTCTGCCGCTGCACCGGCTATCGCAAGATCATCGACGCCGTGGTTGCCGCCGGCACCACGGCCGCGCCGCTTCTGGCGCAGGGCGGCGTCGGCACCGCGATGCGCAGGCTCGACGGGCTGGATCGGGTCGAGGGACGCACCGCATTTGGCGACGACGTGGCCCCGCAAGGCGCTTTGGTGGTGAAGGTCATCCGCTCCCCCCACCCGCGCGCGGCCTTCCAGTTCGGCGATCTGGACGGCTGGCTTGCCGCCAGCCCCGACCTCGCCTGCGTGCTGACCGCGCGGGACGTGCCCGGCCGCAATGCCTTTGGCGTCATCCCGGCCTTCGTCGACCAACCCGTCTTTGCCGAGGCCGAGGCGCGCTTTCGCGGCGAGGCTGTGGCCGCGGTCGTGGGCTCTGCCGAGGCGATGGTCGCCTTCGACCCGGCCAGTTTTCCGGTGACCTGGACCCCCCTTTCCGCTGCCGAGACGGTTGCCGCCGCGCTGGCCGAAGGTGCGCCCCTCCTCCACCCCGACCGGGCGCAGAACATCATGTGCGGCGGCTTCGTGAAACATGGCGATGCCGCAGCCGCCTTGGAGCGCGCCGATGTTGTGGTGGAAGGTGATTTCGAATCCGGCTTCGTCGAACATGCCTATATCGAGCCTGAGGCGGGCTTTGCCCAGATCGTGGACGGCAGGCTGGAGATCCACGCCTGCACCCAGGCCCCGGTGATGGACCTTGATTCCATGGCCGAGGTTTTGGGCATGGACCGCAGCCGGATCCGCATCGTGCCCACCGCGGTTGGCGGCGGTTTCGGGTCGAAGCTGGACATCTCCTTGCAGCCCTATGTGGCTCTGGGTGCGCTGAAAACCGGCAAGCCGGTGCGGATGACCTATTCGCGGATGGAGTCGATGCAATCGACCACCAAGCGCCATCCTTCCGCCATCCATCTGCGTCTGGGGGCCTCGAAGGACGGCAAGCTGTCGGGCATGCACTTCACCGGCGATTTCAACACCGGGGCCTATGCCTCCTGGGGGCCGACGGTGGCGAACCGGGTGCCGGTCCATGCCTCGGGCCCCTATCTCGTGCCGGATTATCTGGCGCAGTCGCGGGCGATCCATACCAATTGCCCGTCCTCCGGCGCCTTCCGGGGCTTTGGCGTGCCGCAGTCGGCGATTGCGCAGGAAAGCCTGTTTGACGAACTGGCGGGCAAGCTCGGGATGGACGCGCTCGACTTCCGCCTGCTGAACGCCTTGGAAAACGGCCAGCCCACCGTCTGCGGCCAGGTCTTTGCGCAAGGCGTGGGCATCAAGGCCTGCCTGACCGCCCTGCGTCCGGCTTGGGAGGCCGCCAAGGCCGAGGTCGCCGCCTTCAACGCCTCCAACAGCGTTCTGAAGCGGGGCGTCGGGCTGGCGGGCGGCTGGTATGGCTGCGGCAATACCTCCTTGCCCAACCCCTCCACCATCAAATCCGGCCTGCGCGCCGATGGCACCGTGGTGCTGCATCAGGGCGCCACGGATATCGGGCAGGGGGCGAATACCGTCATCGCCCAGATCTTCGCCACGGCCCTCGGCGCCCCGGTCGAGGCGCTGCATCTGATCAGCCCCGATACCGATGTGACGCCGGATGCCGGCAAGACCTCCGCCTCGCGCCAGACCTTCGTGTCAGGCAATGCGGCGCGGCTCAGCGGTATGGCCCTGCGCCGGATGATCCTGTCGCGCTGCAATGCCGCGCCGGATGCCAGGCTGACCTTCACCAAAGGCGCGGTTCTGGTGACGGATGCGGCGGGCAGCCACCGGGTCGACCTGGCGCAGCTTGCGCCCGATGCCGAAGGCTATGTCCTGCGGGCCGAGGAAAGCTATGACCCGCCGACCCGGCCCCTGGACGCCAATGGCCAGGGCGAGCCCTATGCCCAGTTCGGCTATGCCGCCCATCTTGTCGTGGTCGAGGTCGATCTGAAGCTTGGCCTCGTCCGCCCGCTGCGCTTTACCGCCGCGCATGATGTTGGGAAGGCCATCAACCCCCTGCTCGTCGAAGGTCAGGTGCAGGGCGGCATTGCGCAAGGCCTCGGCATGGCGCTGCTGGAGGAATACCTGCCCGGAAGGACCGAGAACCTGCACGATTACCTGATCCCCACCATCGGGGACATCCCGCCGATCGAGACGCTGATCATCGAGGAAGCCGATGCCCATGGCCCCTACGGCGCCAAGGGTCTGGGCGAACATGTGCTGATCCCGACAGCCCCCGCCATTCTGAACGCGATCCGCCATGCGACCGGGGTCGCCATGCACCGCGTTCCCGTCACCCCTGCCCGGCTGCGTGCCGCATTGAAGGAAGCTGGCCATGAATGAAGCCTCCACGCCAGAGATGACCTCGGAAAAGATCCGCTGCGATGCCTGCCCGGTCATGTGCTATATCGCCGAGGGCCGCGCCGGGGCCTGTGACCGCTATGCCAACCACGCGGGCCTTCTTGTCCGGCTTGACCCGCTGACGGTGCTGCAATCGGGCGGCTCTGCGGTGCCCTTCCTCGATGATGCGCCCGAGGATTGGGACGGCGATCTGATCAAGGGCAACCGCACCTTCATCACCGCGGTCGGCGCTGGCACCACCTATCCCGATTACAAGCCCGCGCCCTTCATCGTCAGCCAGAAGGTCGAAGGCGTCGATATGGTCACCGTCGTGACCGAAGGGATTTTCAGCTATTGCGGCGTCAAGGTGAAGATCGACACCGACCGCCATCTGGGCGCCGAGCGCGCCTTGGTGCGGGTGGATGGCGAGGCGATTGGCCATGTGATGACCGGGGAATATGGCTCTGCCATGCTGTCTTTGGGCGGGGTTCTGCACCTGACCGGCGGGTCCAAGAAAGAGGGCCGTGTGACCTGCGACGCCCTGATGAAGCTCTGCAACCGCGAGGCGGTGGAGGTCACCATCGACGACGGCGCCACGGTCGTCATCCAGGCCGGCCAGCCGCCCATCGTCAACGGCGTGCCCGAAAAGCTGATGCGCGTCGGCTGCGGTTCGGCCACCATCGGCATGTTCGCCAAGCAATGGGTCGGCCATGTCGATGAGGTCGTGGTCGTCGATGACCATATCACCGGCGTCCTGTCGGAACATCAGGCCGGCAAGCTTCTGGACGTGCCGCCGACCGGGATCAGGATGAACGGCCGCCGCTCCACCCCCGGGCGCTATTTCCAGGTGGCGCATCCCGGCACCGGCTGGGGCGGCACCGATGTCGAAGACCCGCTGACCATCCTCAAGCCCTTTGACGCCAAGGTGGCCTGGCCGGGGCTGAAGATGCTGATGGTCTCCACCACGGGCGAGCAATGGGCCTATTACGAGCTGGACGCCGATCTGAAGCCCGTGCCGGTGGAGGCCCCGCCCGAGGTTCGCGCCTCGGCCGAAAGGATCGCCGAGAATTGCGAGCCTTCGGTCTGTTCGGTGATCTTCATGGGCGGGGCGGGCGGCTCCTTGCGGGCGGGCGTCACCTCCAACCCGGTGCGGCTGACGCAATCGGTCAAGGCGGCGCTGACCAAGGTGTCCTGCGGCGGCGCTTCGGCCTATGTCTGGCCGGGTGGCGGGATTACGGTGATGGCGGATGTGATGCAGATGCCGCTGAACTCCTTCGGCTATGTGCCGACGCCGGCCTTGGTGGCGCCGATCGAATTCACCCTGCGCCTGTCGGATTATGCCGATCTGGGCGGGCATATCGACCATGTGCAGCCGGTCTCCGCCGTCCTGACCCCTGCGATCCGGCGGGTGGAACATGGCGAGGACGGCGACCCGCAGGACAAGCGCAACTTCCCCTGGGGCCGGTCGTGATCGAGGCCCGGGCCCAGCTTTTGCCGGATGGCGAAAGGCTGCATCTGCAGCACGGGCCGATTGACCTGATTATTGGCGCAGAAGGCGACCGCAGCACCGCCTTCCGCGCCGCCTTCGCCCGGTTCCGGACGGTGCTGGAGGAACTGGTCAGCGAACTCCCCCTGCTGAGGCAGGAGGTGGGTGCGATGCCGCAAGGGTCCACCGCCCGGCGGATGACGCGCGCCGCCCTGCCCCATGCGCCGGTTTTTGTCACGCCGATGGCCGCGGTGGCGGGTGCGGTTGCCGAAGAGGTGCTGGCCGCGATGACCGCGGCCACCAGCCTCCGCCGCGCCTATGTCAACAACGGTGGCGATATCGCCTTTCACCTGGCCGAGGGCGAACGCTTCCGCATGGCCATTGCCGGGCTGGACGGTGCCGCTTTGGGCAGGGTCGATGTCGGCCATGCAGATGCGGCGCGCGGCATCGCCACCAGCGGTCAGGGCGGGCGCAGCCTGTCCTTCGGCATCGCCGATGCGGTGACGGTTCTGGCCCGCTCGGCCGCCGAGGCCGATGTGGCGGCGACCCTGATCGCCAATGCCGTCGACCTGCCCGGCCATCCCGCCATCACCCGCGCCCCCGCCAACAGCCTGCACCCCGACAGCGACCTTGGCGCACGCCTTGTGGTAACCCAAGTCGCCCACCTCTCCCCGTCTGAGACCGCCGCGGCGCTGGACCGGGGCGCGGAGGCCGCGCGTTCGATCCTCGACCGGGGTCTTGCCCTTTCTGCCGCCCTTTTCCTTCACGGCCAGTCGCGCCTTTGCGGCCAGCCCTCTACCATGTCCCTCGACAGGAGCCCTGCCCATGCCTGACGTCACCATCCGCAAGATCGCCACGGCGGTCGAGGAAATCTTCCACGAAGGCGGCCCGATTGCCGCCACCCCGCTGCGCCGGGGCGCCATCATGGCCGTCATCGCCAACCCCTTTGCCGGCCGCTATGTCGAGGATATCCAGCCCTTCATGGAGGACCTCAAACCCCTCGGCCTGATGATGGCCAAGCGGCTGCTCGCCGTCCTGGGCGGCGATCCCGCCGCGATCGAGGGCTATGGCAAGGGCATCATCGTCGGCGCCAATGGCGAGCTGGAACATGGCGCGCTTTGGCATGCCCCCGGCGGCTATGCGATGCGCGAGATCCTCGGCGATGCCAAGGCCATCGTGCCCTCGGCCAAGAAGGTCGGCGGCGTGGGGGCGCGGCTGGATGTGCCGATCACCCATGTCAACGCCTCTTACGTCCGCGGCCATTTCGATTCGATGGAAGTGGGCATGAACGATTCCCCCCGCGCGGGCGAGATGATGGTGGTCCTGGTGATGACCACCGGGCCAAGGGTACATTCGCGCTCGGGCGGGCTGGAAGCGAAAGATGTCAAAGGACTGGATGGGTTGAGATGAGCGCAAATATCCGCAAGATCGCCGTCTGGGTCGAAGAGACCCTGCAAGAGGCCGGGCGTCCGGTGACCCCGCCCACCCGCAAGGCCGTGGCGGTGGCGGTCATCGCCAACCCCTTCGCCGGCCAATATGTCGAGGATCTGACGCCGCTGATGGACATCGGCGAGGAGCTTGGCGCGCTTCTGGGCCAGCGCTGTGTGGCCGCGCTGGGGATCGAGCCTGCGCAGGCGCAAAGCTATGGCAAGGCCGCGATGGTGGGCGAGGCGGGCGAGCTGGAACATGCCGCAGCCATCCTGCACCCGAAGCTTGGCGCGCCTTTGCGGGCGGCGGTGGGCGGCGGGGCGGCGCTGGTCGCCTCGTCCAAGAAGATGGGCGGGCCGGGGCAGGTTCTGGACGTACCGCTCGGTCACAAGGATGCGGCTTACGTCCGCAGCCATTTCGACGGGATCGAGGTGCGCCTGAACGATTCCCCCCGCGCGGGTGAGATCATGGTTGCCGTCGCCGTCACCGACAGCGGCCGCCCCCTGCCCCGCGTCGGCGGGCTGACCCATGAGGCGGCGATCGGCAAGGACGGCTTGCGGTAGCACGGACCCCCTTGCCGCAACGGCGCTCTGGCCCCATGCTGACCGGCGTCCGCCCGAAAAGGCGGCTGTCGTTCAGCCCGGGGGGGAGACCGGAGGGGAGGGGCAATGCAGGACCGCGACCATCTGGCGGAGATCGACAAGGTCCTGAACGGGGCCTCGACCGGGCGTGACGGGCTGGTCCAGCAATCCTGGCGGCGCTGTGTTGAGGCTTATGGCCTCGACCCCTCGCGCCCCAGTCCCGCCCATATCGTGCCCGACACCCAGCTGCGCGAACACCGCGAGCAATCCGAACGCCTGATTGCCATTGCCCGCAGCGGGTTGGAGGGGCTGTTCCGCCAGGTTGCCGGGCAGAACTACGTCCTGCTCTTGGCCGATGCCAAGGGCATCACGGTGGATTTCTTCGGCGACATGCGCTTCGAGGATGAACTGCGCCGGGCGGGCCTGCATCTGGGGTCCGACTGGTCGGAACATCTGGCGGGCACCTGCGGCGTCGGCTCTTGTCTGGTGACGCAGGAACCGGTCACCATCCACCAGACCGACCATTTCGACCTGACCCATACGCCCTTGTCCTGCACCGCCGCGCCGATCTTCGACACCAGTGGCGTGCTGACCGCTGTCCTGGATATCTCGCTTCTGCGCTCCCCCACGCCAAAACTGTCGCAGACTCTCGCGCTCAACCTCGTCCGCGCCTCGGCCCGGCGGATCGAGATGGCGAACCTGATGGCGCTGAGCCGGGGCGACTGGGTGCTGCGCTTTTCCCCCCTGCCAGAGTTTCTGGATGTCGACCCCGAGGCCGCCGTGGCCTTGGATGGCGCGGGGCGGCTGGTGGGGATGACCCATGCGGCAGAACGGACCCTGCGGCAGGTCGGCGGAATCAAGGGCTCGCTTCTCGGCCAGCGGATCGACGCTTTCTTCGATCTGACCATCGACGACATGCCCGAACTGATGCGCGGCCGCCCGACCGAGGACCGGGTGATCCACCTGCGCGATGGCCGGGCGCTTTATGGCCATGCCATCGCCCCCCATACCGGGCCGGTGCTGCGCCCGGCACAGGCGCCAAGCCTGCCCGCCGTGTTGCAAAGCTTCAGCGGCAATGACCCGACCCTGCGCCGCCTGCTCAGCGATGCGGCCCGGCTGGCGCCGACCGGGGTGCCGCTGCTCATCCAGGGCGAGACGGGGACCGGCAAGGAAAGGCTGGCCCGGGCGATCCATACCGCCACGCCGGGCAGCCGGCCCTTCGTTTCGCTGACTTGTGCCGCCCTGTCCGAAGCCGGGCTGGACGAGGCGCTGCTGGGAAAAAGGGCCGAGGCGCTGGCCGAGGGCGGCACGCTGTTCCTCGACGAGGTCGGCGATCTGTCCCCGCCGGTGCAGGGCCACCTCCTGCGCCTTCTGACCGAGGGCGAGGGCCTGCCCACCGGGGCCGGGCGGCTGCGGCTGCGGCTGATCGCCTCCAGCCAGCAGGATCTGGCCGAAAGGGTGCGGCAGGGCCTGTTTCGCCGCGATCTGTTCTTCCGGCTGGCCGGGGCGACGCTGTCGCTGCCGCCCCTCCGGCTGCGGCAGGATTTCGACTGGCTTCTGGACCGCTTGCTCCGCCAGCGCACCCATGGCCGCGCCGAAAGCTACCGGATCAGCCCGGCCGCCAAGGCCGATCTGCAGGCGCGCAGCTGGCCCGGCAATATCCGCGAGCTGATGCACACGCTGGATGTGACCGTGGCCCTCGCCGAATCCCCCGTCATCGACCTGCCCGACCTGCCGCCGCCCTCCCTGCCCGAAAAGCCCGCCGCCGAGGATGAGGGCGCCGCATTGCAGGCGATTCTGGAGGCCTGCGGCTGGAACATGGCGCTGGCGGCGCGGCGGCTGGGGGTCGACCGTTCGACCATCCTGCGCCGGGTGCAGCGCCTGGGCCTGATGCGCCCCAACTGACCTGTTGCCGCCTGTTGCGCGCCGTTGCGCCGCGCAACACGCCCGCCGCCTTTCGCGGCACGCCCGGCGAAAACCCGCATTTTCCCTGCAACCCTGTAACGAAACGTTGCAGTCTCGGCTTTGGGAGAACTTGAGGGAGGAAACCCATGCTTGATGCAACGACGACCGATCAGGTCGCAGCGTTCCTGGAGGATTTCGGCGCCGCCTTGTCCGCCGGTGACATCGCCCGCGCCACCGAGATGTTCCAGGACGACTGCTATTGGCGCGATCTGGTCACCTTCACCTGGAATCTGAAAACCGTCGAAGGCAAGGCACAGGTGGCCGACATGCTGCGCCACCAGCTTGCCACGACCAAACCGTCGAACTGGCGCGTGGCCGAGGGCGAGACCGCCAGCGAGGAGGGCGGCATCACCACCGCCTGGATCAGCTTCGAGACCGAACTGGCGCGCGGCTATGGCCTGATCCGGCTGAAGGACGGCAAGATCTGGACCCTGCTCACCACGATGGTGGAGCTGAAGGGCTTCGAGGAACCGCTCGGCTATGACCGCCCGCTTGGCGCCAAACATGGCGCGGGCAAGCACCGGATGTCCTGGGCCGAAGAGCGCGAGGCCGAGGCGCGCGAGCTTGGCTATACCAAACAGCCCTATGTCCTCATCATCGGCGGCGGTCAGGGCGGCATCGCCCTTGGCGCCCGGCTGCGGCAGTTGGGCGTGCCGACGATCATCCTGGAAAAGAACCCCCGCGCTGGCGACAGCTGGCGCAACCGCTACAAATCGCTCTGCCTGCATGACCCGGTCTGGTACGACCATCTGCCCTACCTGCCCTTCCCGCCGAACTGGCCGGTCTTCGCCCCCAAGGACAAGATCGGCGACTGGCTGGAGATGTACACCAAGATCATGGAGCTGAATTACTGGTCGAGTTCCACCTGCAAATCGGCCAAGTTCGACGAGGCGACCAAGGAATGGACCGTGGTCGTTGACCGCAACGGGCAAGAGGTGACGCTGAAGCCGAAGCAACTGGTGCTGGCCACCGGCATGTCGGCCAAGGCGAACATGCCGAAATATCCGGGCATGGAGAAGTTCAAGGGCGACCAGCACCATTCGTCGAAACACCCGGGGCCGGATGCCTACAAGGGCAAGAAAGCCGTGGTGATCGGGTCGAACAACTCCGCCCATGATATCTGCGCGGCGCTGTGGGAAAACGATGTCGATGTGACGATGGTCCAGCGCTCCTCGACCCATATCGTCAAGTCGGACACGCTGATGGATATCGGCATGGGCGCGCTTTATTCCGAAAAGGCGGTGCAGGGCGGCATGACGACCAACAAGGCCGACATGATCTTTGCCAGCCTGCCCTACAAGATCCTGCATGAATTCCAGATCCCGCTTTATAACCAGATGCGCGAGCGGGATGCGGACTTCTATGCCGGGCTGGAAAAGGCGGGCTTCTGGCTGGATTGGGGCGATGACGGCTCGGGTCTCTTCATGAAATACCTGCGCCGCGGCTCGGGCTATTACATCGACGTGGGCGCCAGCCAGCTGATCATCGACGGCAAGATCAAGCTGGCGCATGGCAATGTGAAGGAGATCACCGAAGACGCCGTGGTGCTGGAGGATGGCACGGTGCTGCCCGCCGATGTGATCGTCTATGCCACGGGCTATGGCTCGATGAACGGCTGGGCGGCGGATCTGATCGGCAAGGATGTCGCCGACAAGGTGGGCAAATGCTGGGGCCTCGGCTCTGGCACCACCAAGGACCCGGGCCCCTGGGTCGGCGAACAGCGCAACATGTGGAAGCCGACCCAGCAGGAGGCCTTGTGGTTCCACGGCGGCAACCTGCACCAGTCGCGCCATTACTCGCAGTTCCTGTCCCTGCAGCTGAAGGCAAGGATGGAAGGGCTCGACACCCCGGTTTACGGCATGCCGGAGACCTATCTGCTCGGCTGACACCCTCCCCGCCCCGGCCGCATCAGGCCGGGGCGGACGCCTTTTATTTGGGCCAATGCTCGCGTCTTTGATTATATTTCAGGCATTATTCCGCGCTATCCCGGCTTCCCCGCATCCACCCCTTGCCGCAACGCAGCAATCGCGGTGGACAGGATCATGGCCAAGGGACTCTCCATCGTTGTGGTCGAAAAAGACCGGGAACGGGCGCTGATGATCGTCGAGGGCCTGCGCGAGGCGGGTGAGCTGGACGTTTTCGTCATCTCCGAAGACATCGGCCTTGCCCGCCGCATCGCCGAACGCAACCCCGACCTCGTGCTGATCGACGCTGGCAACCCCTCGCGCGATGTGCTGGAGGATCTCACCCTCGCCTCCGCGCCGATGGAGCGCCCGGTGGCGATGTTCGTCGACAATTCCGACAGCACCCTGACCAAGGCCGCGATCGAGGCCGGGGTGTCGGCCTATGTCGTCGACGGGCTGCGCGGTGAGCGGATCAAACCGATCCTCGACGCCGCCATCGCCCGCTTTCACATGGTGCAGAAGATGCGGGTCGAACTGGCCGAAACCCGCCGCGCCCTGGAGGAACGCAAGGTCATCGACCGCGCCAAGGGCATCCTGATGCGGGCGCGCGGCATCGGCGAGGAAGAGGCCTATGCCCTCTTGCGCAAGGGCGCGATGGATCAGGGCAAGAAGCTGGTCGACATGGCGCAGGCCCTCGTCATGGCGACGGAGCTTTTGAAATGAGCGTCACGCGCCTCTCCCTCGCCTATCTGCCGCTGGTCGATGCGGCCCCCCTCTTCGTGGCCGATGCGCTCGGCTTTGCCGCCGAAGAAGGGCTGGAGTTGGACCTCAAACCCGCGCCAAGCTGGGCCACCCTGCGCGACATGCTGGCTTTGGGTCAGGTCGAGGCGGCGCATATGCTTTCCCCCCTGCCGGTGGCCAGCGCCATCGGCCTTGGCGGCAGCGCGGCCAAGTTCGAGGCGCTGATGGTCCTGAACGTCAATGGCGATGCCATCGGGGTTTCGGCGAAACTGGCGGCGCGGATGCAGGCTTCGGGCTATGTCTTCGACTTCAAGGATGCGCGGGCCGCCGGGCTGGCCCTGCTGGCGTCGGCGGGAGAAAGGCTGCGGATCGGCGTGCCCTTCCCCTTCTCGATGCATGCCGAACTGATCCATTACTGGCTGGCCGGTCTGGGCCAGGCCCTGCCCGAGGGCCTGCACATCAGCACCGTCGCCCCGCCCCGCATGGCAGAGGCGCTGGCGGCGGGCGAGATCGACGCCTTCTGCGTCGGTGAACCGCGCGGCTCGGTCGCGGTGGACAGCGGCGCCGGGATGCTGCTGCTGCCGGGCTCGGCAATCTGGGCCTTTGCGCCGGAAAAGGTGCTGGCCACCCGCGCCGGTTGGGCCGAGGCCGAACCGGGGCTGGCCGGCGGCCTGATGCGGGCGATCTGGCGGGCCGGGCGCTGGCTGGGTCAGGCCGACAACCTCAGCGTGGCCTCCGACCTTCTGGCCGCCCCCGGCCGTCTGGCCCTGCCGCCCGAGGTGATCGAAAGGGTGCTGACCGGGCGGCTGCTGATCTCTGCCGACGGGCAGGAGCGCCGGGTGCCCGGCTTCATCGAGTTCCACGCCGGGGCCGCCAATTTCCCCTGGCGCAGTCAGGCCAGCTGGATCGGCGCGCGCCTCGCGTTGCGCCACGGCCTTGACCCCGAACCCGCCATCGCCGCCGCCCGCGCCGTCTTTCGCAGCGACCTTTACCGCCAGCATCTGCGCTTTGCCGGTGCCGCCCTCCCCAGCGCCTCGGACAAGCTGGAGGGGGCTTTGGCCGTCCCGACCGCCGCCCCCTCGGCCCAGGGCAGACTGATTCTGCCGCCGGATCGTTTCTTTGATGCCAAGGTTTTCGACCCGACCGAGCCGTTCCGCTGAAGATTTGTGCATGAGGGCTGAAGCATGAAACTTTACGACCCCGGACCCCACACAACCGTTGACGCCGCGCCGCGGCACATGCCAATTGAACGTAACGCTAGGGGCAACGATGTCCCACCGCGTTCCCCCAAAGCTGAGGGAAAGCCGAGCAACGCCGCTTGGAACCGTGCCTGTCAAGGCAGCGGCTCCATGCGGCTTTTTCCATTTCATCACCCCGCTTCGGGGTAAAACGGGAAGCTGATCCATGCGTCTTGCCCATATCCTCACCCTGACCACCTGCCTCGCCACCCCCGCTTTCGCCGAAACCGCCGGAATCGAGAAAGACCAGCTGACGCTCGGCTTCATCAAGCTGACCGACATGGCCCCCCTCGCCATCGCCAAGGAAAAGGGCTTCTTCGAGGATGAGGGCCTGTCCGTCACCCTGGAAGCGCAATCGAACTGGAAGGTCCTTCTGGACCGCGTGCTGGATGGCGAACTCGACGGCGCGCACATGCTGGCAGGCCAGCCCATCGCCTCGACCATCGGTTATGGCACCAAGGGCCACCTGGTCACCGCCTTTTCGATGGACATGAACGGCAACGCGATCACCGTGTCGAACGCCGTGTGGGAGGCGATGAAGCCCGCCCTCAAGATGGGCGCCGATGGCAAGCCGGAACACCCGATTTCCGCCGCAGCCCTGAAGCCGGTGCTCGACGAATATGCCGCAGCCGGCAAGCCCTTCAACATGGGCATGGTCTTCCCGGTCTCGACCCACAATTACGAACTGCGCTACTGGCTGGCTGCCGGCGGCATCAACCCCGGCTATTACCAGCCCGGCGACGTGGCCGGCCAGACCGAGGCGCAGGTCCTGATCTCGGTCACCCCGCCGCCGCAGATGCCCGCCACGATGGAAGCCGGCACGATCGACGGCTATGCCGTGGGCGAGCCGTGGAACCAGGCCGCCGTCGCCAAGGGCATCGGCGTGCCAGTGGTCACCGACAATGACATCTGGAAGAACAACCCCGAGAAGGTCTTCGGCGTCACCGCCGAGTTCGCCGAAGCCAACCCCCACACCATGATCGCCCTGACCAAGGCCCTGATCCGCGCCGGCATGTGGCTGGACGAGAACAACAACGCCAACCGCGCCGAAGCGGTCGAGATCCTCAGCCGCAAGGAATATGTCGGCGCCGACAAGGCCGTCATCGCCAATTCGATGACCGGCACTTTTGAATTTGAAAAGGGCGACAAGCGCGCCGAGCCCGATTTCAACGTCTTCTTC
The DNA here is from genome assembly GCF_056406375.1 of Rhodobacter sp. P1_C2. Lineage (NCBI taxonomy): Bacteria > Pseudomonadati > Pseudomonadota > Alphaproteobacteria > Rhodobacterales > Rhodobacter > Rhodobacter sp. P1_C2. Next base: position 209,507 of record NZ_JBFUAG010000001.1, on the reverse strand, counting down.
CGCTACAACGCGACCTTCCCTTATTACTCGGACGCCGTCTGGTACCTGACCCAGATGCGCCGCTGGGGCCAGATCGCCGAAGCGCACCCGGACGCCTGGTATGACGAGACCGCCAAGTCGGTCTACAAGCCCGCGATCTATGAAGAAGCCGCCAAGGAACTGATCGCCGAAGGCAAGGCGAAGGCCACCGACTTCGACTTCGACGCCGATGGCTACAAGGACCCGAGCAGCGATTTCATCGACCACATCACCTACGACGGCACCAAGCCCAACGCCTATATCGACAGCCTGACCATCGGGTTGAAGGACGGCCAGACCGTCGCCGATGGCGCCGTGCAGAACTGAGGGGCATGACATGACCGCTCTGGACCCCGCAGAAATGCCGAAAGACGGCGCCGCGAAAGTGGCAAGCACTCCCGAAAGGCTGCGGCGGTTCATCAATCGCTGCGACCCCTGGTTCAAGATCCTCGGTCTGGCCTGGATCACGCCGATCGGGCGGGTCCTGGCCGGCGACAACCCCCGCGGCCAGGTCAAGGAGATCTGGCGTCTGGCCGTGGTGCCGGTGCTGGCCATCGTGGCTTTCCTGATGCTCTGGGCGGCCCTGGCGCCCACGGTGCAAACCTCGCTCGGCGCCATTCCCGGGCCGGTGCAGGTCTGGGAACAGGTCGGCGTCTTGCGCGCCGATGCGGTGGTCGAGGCGCAGAAAGAGGCCGACTTCTACGCCAAACAGGCCGAGAAGAACGCCGCCCTGATCGCCGAGGGCAAGCCGGAAGAGGTCAAGAACCGCACCTATGCCGGCAAGCCGACCTTTCCGGGCCAGATCCTGACCTCGATCAAGACGGTCTTCCTCGGCTTCCTGATCGGCACGCTGATCGCGGTGCCCTTGGGCATCCTCTCGGGCCTTTCGCCCACCGCCAATGCGGCGCTGAACCCCCTGGTGCAGATCTTCAAGCCGGTCTCGCCGCTGGCCTGGCTGCCGATCGTCACCATGGTGATCTCGGCCACCTATGCCGGCACGCTGCCGAAAAGCTTCCTGGTTTCCGCGGTCACAGTGACGCTTTGTTCGATGTGGCCGACCCTGATCAACACCGCACTCGGCGTGGCCTCGATCGACAAGGATCTGGTCAACGTGGGCCGCGTCCTGAAGTTGAGCCTCTGGACCCGGATCACCAAGCTGGTGCTGCCCTCGGCGCTGCCCCTGATCTTCACCGGGCTGCGGCTGTCCTTGGGCGTTGGCTGGATGGTGCTGATCGCGGCGGAAATGCTGGCGCAGAACCCCGGCCTCGGCAAATTCGTCTGGGACGAGTTCCAGAACGGTTCCGCCGACAGCCTGGCCCGGATCATGGTGGCCGTTCTGACCATCGGCATCATCGGCTTTGCCTTGGACCGGGTGATGTTCGCGCTGCAATCCCTCTTCACCTTCACGAACAACCGGTGACATGATGGGCATTCTTGAATTCTCGCATGTCTCCAAGGGCTTCGGTGATACGCCCGTCCTGCGCGACCTGACCTTCTCGGTGGCGGAGGGTGAGTTCCTCGTCCTCCTCGGCTTCTCCGGCTCGGGCAAGACCACGCTGATGAACCTGATGGCCGGGCTGACCCTGCCCGACACGGGCGAGGTGCGCTTCAAGGGCGCGCCCGTCACCGGCCCGGGGCCGGAGCGTGGGCTGGTCTTCCAGTCCTATGCCCTGATGCCCTGGCTGACCGTCGCCGGGAATATCCAGCTGGCGGTGGACGCCACCCACAAGGGGACCAAGGCCGAACGCGCGGCGGAAGTTTCCCGCTATATCCAGATGGTCGGCCTGTCGCATGCGGCCGAGCGTCGCCCGGCGGAACTGTCCGGCGGGATGCGCCAGCGCGTCGCCGTGGCCCGCGCCCTGGCCATGCAGCCCGAAGTGCTGCTGATGGACGAACCGCTCTCCGCGCTCGATGCCCTGACGCGCGCCAATGTCGCCTCGGAGATCGAGGCGATCTGGCGGGCCGACCGGCGCACCGCCGTGATGATCACCAATGACGTGGACGAGGCGCTGATCCTCGCCGACCGGATCATCTGTCTGAACCCCGATGGCACGCTGGGTGAAAGCTTTGCCGTCGACCTGCCGCGCCCGCGCGACCGCACAGCACTCGACCACGGGCAGTTCAAGGAGCTGCGCTCTGCCGTCACCGCTTACCTCATGGATGTCGGCATCGCGTCCAAACTGCCCGAGACACGGCTTCTGCCCGCTGTCACGCCGCGCCACGCGATCCCCGGCGCCTACAAACGCGCCGCCGCCTCGCCGCTCGAGGCGCGCTATCTGCACTATTCCCAACTTCACAAGGTCTACGAGACGCCGAAAGGCCCCCTCACCGTGGTCGAGGATTTCAACCTGACCCTGAAGCGCGGCGAATTTGTGAGCCTGATCGGCCATTCGGGATGCGGCAAGTCCACCGTCCTGTCGATGACGGCGGGGCTGAACGCGATCAGCCAGGGCGCCATCACGCTCGACGGTTTCCACGTCGAAGGCGCCGATCCCGAACGCGCCGTGGTCTTCCAGTCGCCCAACCTCTTCCCCTGGCTCACCGCCAAGCAGAACGTCGCCATCGGGGTGGACAAGGTCTATCCCAAGGCCACGCAAGCCGAACGGCAGGAGGTAGTGGAATACTACCTGGAGCGTGTCGGCCTTGGCGATGCGATGGACCGTCAGGCCTCGGACATGTCTAACGGCATGCGCCAGCGCGTCGGCATCGCCCGCGCCTTTGCCCTGTCGCCGAAACTGCTGCTGCTGGATGAGCCCTTCGGCATGCTCGACAGCCTGACGCGGTGGGAATTGCAGGAGGTGCTGATGGAGGTGTGGAGCCGCACCAAGGTCACCGCCGTCTGCGTGACGCATGATGTGGACGAGGCGATCCTTCTGGCCGACCGCGTGGTGATGATGACCAACGGCCCGCGCGCCACCATCGGCAAGATCACCGAGGTCAACCTGCCCCGCCCGCGCACCCGCCGCGCCCTGCTGGATCACCCGGACTATTACACCTATCGCGCTGAAATCATGGGATTCCTTGAGGAATACGAACATGGCCGCGCCAAGAAGAAGGACGCGGCATGATGGACATGATGCAGGAAACCACCCCCACCTTCATCGAAGTGGCCGAGGTCTGGGTGCCCGAGGACGGCAAGCTGATCCTCCACGCCGGCAATTACGGCGCGCATGAGGGCTTTGCCGAAGCCTCGGGCCGCGAAAGCTTTGCCAAGGGCGAAGGTCTGCCCGGCAAGGCCTGGGCCGAGGCGCGGCCGGTGGTGCTCAAAGGCTTCGACGGCAGCTATTTCCGCCGGGCCGAGGCGGCCAAGGCCGCGGGCCTGACCGCCGCCGTCGCCATGCCGGTCTTTGCCGGCGAGGTGCTGAAAGCCGTTCTGGTGATCTTCTGCGCCGATGGCGGCGACAGGATCGGCGCGCTGGAGGTCTGGGTTGAAAAGGCGGGCAGCCTGACGCTGGACGATGGCTATTTCGGCGCGGCCAAGGAGTTCGAGTTCGTCACCCAGCACACCGCCTTTGCGCGGGGTCAGGGTCTGCCGGGCGGGGTCTGGGCGGCCAATATGCCGATGCTGATGCGCGATCTGGGGGCGGGTTACGGCTTTGTCCGTGCCGAAAGCGCGGGCAAAGCGGGGCTGTCCACCGGGCTTGGCCTGCCGGTTCCGGCGCCGGGCGGGGCGACCTATGTCCTCGCCCTTCTGTCCGCCAAGGGCACCCCCATCGCCCGCCGGTTCGAGATCTGGGACGCCCGCGCCGCCCGAGTCGGCAAGACCGGCGAGGCCGTGCTGATCGACGGCATCTGCGAACGCGAGGGCCCCCTGTGGGATGAAGACAACCCGCGCCGCGTCTCGGCCTGGAAGGGGCAGATCGGCCAGGTTCTGGCCACCGGCCTTCCGGTCATCGAGAGCAATTCTCCGGGTCTGGCTGCGGGTTACACCGCGATGCTGGCCCTTCCCCTTCACCGCGGCGCCGAACTTGCCTTCGTCGTCGCCTGGTATCTCTGAGAGGTCGCCGTGGAACAGAAATCGACGGAAAAACTGGTCGTCATCGGCGCTGGCATGGCCTCGGGCCGGATGCTGGAAAACCTGCTGGACCTTGCCAAGGGGTCCTATGAGATCACCCTCTTCGGCGCGGAACCGCGGGGCAATTACAACCGCATCATGCTGTCCCCGGTGCTGTCGGGCGAAAAGACCTATGAGGAGATCGTCACCCACGACGCCGCCTGGTATGCGGCGCAGGGCATCACCTGCCGCTTTGGCGAGCCTGTGACCGGCATCGACCGCGAAGCCAGGACCATCCACACCGCCAAGGGCGAGACGCCCTACGACAAGCTGGTGATCGCCACCGGCTCGGCCCCCTTCATCGTGCCGGTGCAGGGCAAGGATCTGCCGCAGGTCACCGCCTACCGCGATCTGGACGACACCAACAAGATGATCGCGGCCTGCGGCAAACCCGATGCCAAGGCCGTGGTGATCGGCGGCGGTCTTCTGGGGCTGGAAGCCGCCGCCGGCCTGCGCCTGCGTGGCATGGAGGTCACCGTCATCCACCTCTCCGGCCATCTGATGGAACGCCAGCTTGACCCGGCGGCGGGCTATCTCTTGCAGAAGGACCTCGAACGCCGCGGCATCAAGGTGCATTGCAAAGGCTCGACCAAGGCCATTCTGGGCCATGATTCGGTCGAGGCGGTGCTTCTGGAAGACGGCACGATCTATCCCGCCGATCTGGTCTGCATGGCCGTCGGCATCCGCCCCGAGGTGCGTCTGGCCAATGACGCGCATCTGGAGGTCGGGCGCGGCATCGTGGTCGATGACCAGATGCGCACCTCTGACCCCGCGATCTTTGCGGTCGGCGAATGTGTCGAGCATAACAAGCAACTCTTCGGCCTCGTCGCCCCGCTTTACGATCAGGCCAAGGTGCTGGCCCAGACCCTCGCGGGGGAGGCTGCGACCTTCCGACCGATCCAGACTGCGACCAAGCTGAAGGTGACCGGCGTCGACCTCTTCTCTGCCGGTGACTTCGCCGATGCACCGGGGCGCGAGGATATCGTCTTCCGCGATCCCGGCCGCGGTATCTACAAGCGCCTGGTGATCGAGGGCGACAAGCTTCTGGGCGCCGTCATGTATGGCGACACCGCCGATGGCAGCTGGTTCTTCGGCCTCATCAAGGATGGCACCGATATTTCCGCCATGCGCGACACGCTGATCTTTGGCCCGGCGTTCCAGGGGGGGGCCACCGCGGACCCTCTGGCGGCCGTTGCAGCCTTGCCGCCTGAGGCGGAGATTTGCGGCTGCAACGGCGTCTGCAAGGGCAAGATTGTAACGGCCATCCAAGGCGGCGCCACCACGCTGGACATGGTGCGCGCCCAGACCAAGGCAAGCTCCTCCTGCGGCACCTGCACCGGGCTGGTCGAACAGGTCATGGCGCTGACGCTGGGCGACGGTTTCAAGGCCAACACCAACCCGCCGATGTGCAAATGCACCGACCACACGCACGAGGATGTGCGGCGGCTGATCAAGTCCCAGGGCTTGAAATCCATTCCGGCGGTGATGCAGGAACTGGGCTGGAAAACCTCGGGCGGCTGCGCCTCCTGCCGGCCGGCGCTGAACTACTACCTTCTGTCCGACTGGCCGCTGGACTACCAGGACGACCGCCAGAGCCGTTTCGTGAACGAGCGCAACCACGCCAACATTCAAAAGGACGGCACCTATTCCGTCGTGCCGCGGATGTGGGGCGGGGTCACCACGCCCGACGAACTCCGCGCCATCGCCGACGCCGCCGACAAGTACAAGGTGCCGATGGTCAAGGTCACCGGTGGCCAGCGCATCGACCTTCTGGGCGTGAAGAAAGAGGATCTGCCGGCGATCTGGGCCGACCTCAACGATGCCGGCATGGTCTCGGGCCATGCCTATTCCAAGGGGCTGCGGACGGTGAAAACCTGCGTGGGCAGCGAGTTCTGCCGCTTTGGCACGCAGGACAGCACGGGTCTGGGGATCAAGCTGGAAAAGCTGCTCTGGGGGTCCTGGACGCCGGCCAAGGTGAAACTCGGCGTCTCGGGCTGTCCCCGCAACTGCGCCGAGGCGACCTGCAAGGATGTCGGCATCGTCTGCGTTGACTCAGGCTACGAGATCAGCGTCGCAGGCGCCGCCGGGATGGACGTGCGCGAGACCATCCCGCTTTGCAAGGCCACGACCGAGGCCGAGGTGATGGAGGTCGTCGCCGCCTTCGTCCAGCTGTACCGCGAAAACGCCCGCTACCTGCACCGCATCTACAAATGGGTCGACAAGGTCGGCCTGGACTGGTGCCAGGAACAGATCGCCGACACCGAGAACCGCAAGGCCTTGTACGACCGCTTCATGGTCTCGCAATCGGTCTACCAAGTCGATCCCTGGGCCGAACACGCCAAACCCGCCGAGCGGGCCAAATGGGCCCCTCTCACCGACCTGTCGCTGGAGGCTGCAGAATGAGCTGGCTGGACATTGGACATCTCGACGACATCCCGCGCCAGGGCGCACGGGTGGTGAAAACCGCGGCGGGTTGCGTGGCGGTGTTCCGCACCGCCTCGGATGAGGTCTTCGCCACCGCCGACCGCTGCCCCCACAAGGGCGGGCCTTTGTCGGAGGGCATCGTGCATGGCACTTCCGTCACCTGCCCGCTGCATTCCTGGGTCTTCTCGCTGGAAACCGGCCTCGCCCAGGGCGCCGACAAGGGCGAAATCGCGACCTATCCGGTGAAGGTCGAGGCGGGGCGCCTGATCCTCGACACCGCCCGCCTGGCAAAACGGGTGGCCGCATGACGCCCGGCACCCCGATCAAGACGACCTGCCCCTATTGCGGCGTCGGCTGCGGGGTGCTGGCAACCCCGGATGGCAAGGGCGGTCTCGCCATCAAGGGCGACCCCGACCATCCGGCCAACAAGGGCCGCCTCTGTTCCAAAGGCACGGCTTTGGGCGAGACTTTGGGGCTGGACGACCGCCTGCTGAGCCCGCGCATCCATGGGCGCGAAGCGGGTTGGGACGAGGCCCTGACCCTCGTGGCCGAGCGGTTCCGATCCGTGGTCGCCGAACACGGGCCGGATTCGGTGGCGCTTTACGTCTCGGGTCAGCTTCTGACCGAGGATTACTATGTCGCCAACAAGCTGATGAAGGGCTTCATCGGGGCGGCCAATATCGACACCAACTCTCGGCTTTGCATGGCCTCTTCGGTGGCGGGCCACAGGCGCGCCTTCGGCACCGATACCGTGCCGGGGCTTTACGAGGATCTGGAGCTGGCCGATCTGGTCGTGCTGACCGGATCGAACCTCGCCTGGTGCCATCCGGTTCTGTACCAGCGCCTCGCCGCCGCCAAGCTTGCCCGGCCCGAGATGAAAATCGTGGTGATCGACCCGCGCCGCACCGCGACCTGCGACATTGCCGACCTGCATCTGGCGCTCGCCCCCGGCTCTGATGCCGCCCTTTTTAACGCGCTTCTGCTGGCCATCGCCGATGCGGCCGCGGTCTGCCCCGATTTCCTGCCCCATGTCACCGGGCTGGAGGAGGCGATCACGGCCGCCCTTGCCACCGATCCTTCGATGACCGGGCTGGACCCGGCCGACCTCGCCCTGTTCTGCCAGATGTGGGTGCAGACCGAAAAGGTCGTCACCGTCTATTCGCAGGGCATCAACCAATCCTCCAGCGGCACCGACAAGGTGAACGCGATCCTGAACTGCCACCTCGCCACCGGGCGGATCGGCAAGCCCGGCATGGGGCCCTTCTCGGTCACCGGCCAGCCCAACGCGATGGGCGGGCGCGAGGTCGGCGGCATGGCCAACATGCTCGCCTGCCATCTGGAGATCGAGAACAAGGCCCACCGCGACGCCGTTCAGGGCTTCTGGGCCAGCCCCGCCATGGCCGACAAGCCCGGCCTGAAGGCGGTCGACATGTTCCGCGCCGTGGGGGAGGGCAGGATCAGGGCGATCTGGATCATCCACACCAATCCCGTCGTCTCGATGCCCGATGCCGATGCCGTGGCCGAGGCCCTGCGCGCCTGCCCCTTCGTCGTGGTGCAGGATGTGACCTCTGCCACCGATACCGCACGGCTGGCCCATGTGCTCTTGCCCGCCACCGCCTGGGGCGAGAAAGAGGGCACCGTCACCAACTCCGACCGCACGATCAGCCGCCAGCGCCGGACCCTGACCGCCCCCGGCCTGGCCCGCGACGACTGGCGCATCCTGGCCGAGGTCGGGCGGCGGATGGGGTGGAAAGCCGCCTTCCACTGGCCCGATGCCGCCGCCGTCTTTGCCGAATATGCCGCCCTGTCGGGTGTGGCAGGCGGGCTTGGCAGAGACTTCGACATCTCGGAACTCAAGGACGTGACCAGTGCCGATTATGCGGTGTTAGAGCCTTTTACCTGGCCGCAGAACGTAAGACAGAAGGGCGGGCGCTTCTTTGGTGCGGGGCGGTTCCACACTGCCGATCACCGCGCCCGCATGGTGCCGGTCACCCCGCGCCTGCCCGCGCCTTTGCAGGCCGAGGCGCCGTTCCGGCTCAACACCGGGCGGATCCGCGACCAATGGCACACCATGACCCGCACCGCGAAATCGCCGCGTCTGGGCCAGCACCTCGCCGAACCCTTCGTCGAGCTTCACCCGCACGATGCCGCCCATCTGGGGATCGCCCCCGCCGATCTGGTCCGGGTCGAGAATGCCCAGGGCCAGGCGATCCTGCGCGCCCTCATCACCGAAAAGGCCGCCCCGGGCGAGGTCTTCGCGCCGATGCACTGGACGGCCGAGCTTGCCTCGCAGGCGCGGATCGACGCCTTGGTGCCGGGTCTGGTCGATCCGATCTCGGGCCAGCCGGAAAGCAAGGCGGCGGCGGTGCGGCTCAGCCGGTTTCCGGCCGCCTGGTACGGCTTTGCCGTCAGCGCCGCCGCATTGGAGCCTCAGGCCGACTACTGGGCCAGAACGCGGATCAAGGGCGGCTGGCGGGTGGAATTGGCCGGTTTGCAGACGCCCGCGGATTGGGTGCGCTATGCCAAGGCCCTGTTCGACCTGCCCAGCATCGAACCCTCGATGGTCGAGGACCGCGCCAAGGGTCTGGTCCGGCTGGCCTTTCACGACGGCGACCGCCTGATCGCGGCGCTTTTCGCGGGGCCCGCGCCCGTCGCCCTGTCGCGCGACCACCTCGCCGCCCAGATCGCCGCCGAGGCGCCGAAACAGGTGCTCGCCGGGGCGCCGGGGGCCGATCAGCCCGATCCCGGCCCGATGGTCTGCGCCTGCCTCTCGGTCGGGCGGAACACGATTTTGGCGGCAATAGGCTCAGGTGCGGCCCGCTCCGTCGCCGAAATCGGCACGCTTTTGGGGGCGGGCACCTCCTGCGGGTCGTGCCGCCCGGAATTGAACGCCCTGCTCGCCAAATCCTGCCTGAAGGAGGCCGCCGAATGATCCGCACCGCCCAAGCCCCGCTGCTCGGACTCGTTTCGGCCTTCCGCCACTGGTGCGAGGAGGTGATCCTGCCCGCCCTCCCGCAGCGCCGCGCGCGGGCCGGGCGGGTGCTTGGCAAGGTGACCCTTCTGGGCGCCGGGCCGGGATCGGCCGATCTGATCACCCTGCGCGGCATGCGCGCCCTCGCCGCGGCGGATGTGATCTTCTACGACCGGCTCGCCGATCCGGAGCTGCTCAATCATGCCAAACATGGCGCAAAATGCATTTCGGTCGGCAAGGCGCCGGGCCATCACAGCGTGCCGCAGGACAAGATCAACGCGGCTCTGGTCGCGGCGGCCCTGCAGGGGCAAGAGGTCGTCCGCCTGAAATGCGGCGATCCCGGCATCTTCGGCCGAGGCGCCGAGGAGGCCGAGGCGTTGAGCGCCGCCGGCATCCCCTGGCAGATCGTGCCGGGCGTCACCGCGGCCTGTGCCGCCGCCGCCGCCGCCGACAGTTTCCTGACCGAACGCGGCGTGACCGAGCGCGTCGTCTTCGCCACCGGCCACCGGCGCGAGGGCGATGTGACCGACTGGAGCGCCTGCGCCGCGCCGGGCACGACGCTCGCCTGTTACATGGGTGTGGCGGGGGCTGCCGCGATGCAGGCGGGGATGATGGTCTCGGGCTGGCCCGCGGCCTGCGAGGTCGAGGTGATCTCCCACGCGCAGACGCCTCAGCAGCGTGTGTTGCGCGGCAGTTTGCAGGGTCTGGGTGCGCTTTGCGCCGGGCAGGCCAACCTGAACCCGGCCATATTGTTGATCCGCTGGCCGATGGAAACAGGCTCTGTCATGGCCAAAACCGAGGTTTTTGCCAGCGCCTAACGCCCGGCGAGCTTGGCCTTGACCGCATCGCAGGCCACCTCCCAGGCGTTCAGCGCGCCGGCCTCCTGCAGGGTGATCAGCCCGCGTTCGGTGATGCCGCCGGGGGTGACGAGTTCTTCCAGCAGCACCGCCATGCTGAGGGGGCTGTCGGCGACGTTGCGGCCTGCCGCGACCGTGGTCAGCGCGGCGAGTTGGCGGGCGGTTTCGGCCGGCAGGCCCTGCGCCGTGGACCATTCCGCCGTCAGCTGCACCAGCTTTTGCACCCAGCCATAGACGGCGGCAGAGACGGTGGCCGTCTCGAACTCCGCCTCCGAGGCCAAGGGCAGCACCGGGCCGAAGGCCTTAAGCAAAGTCGCCACCTCGGGATCGTCGGGGTAAAGCGTGGTCGGGCTGGCGGCTTGGGCTGCGGCGGTCAAGGGCATGACACGGTGGACGGAAACGCCCTGCGGCAGGACGGCGGCCAGTTGGCCGACCAGAACCCCGGCACAGACCGAGACCAGCTTTTGCCCCGCCCGCCAAGGCAGGCCGGTGACCGCCGCCACCGCATCCCGGGGCCGCACCGCCAGAAGCACCAGATCGGCCTGCGTCACCACCTGCGCATTGTCCACCGCCAGCCGCAGCCCATGCGTCCGCGCCAAACCCTCCGCCTTGCCGCGGGACGACAGAAGCAGGCTTTCGGGCGCATGGCCTGCCGCCAGCAGAGCCTCGACCATGATCTTGCCCAGATGACCCACGCCGATGATGCCGGTGACCATGGTAACCTCCTGATATGCTTGCGCAGCAAAGCCGGGCGGGGCTAGGCTGTCCAGAGGCTTTGCGAGCCCTCAAGGTGCGAAGATGTACGACCTACCCGATCTGCCCTCTCTCGTCCCGGCCCGGCTGCGCGCCGGGGCCGATCTTCTGGCCGAGGGGCGCGGGTTGGCGCGCGACTGGCGTCTGGGTCGCAGCGCCTTCATGGCCGCCAGCGGCTTTGCCTCGGAGGTGGCCTACAAGGCAAGCGTCACGGGGCGGGTGATGCAGCACGCCCACATCGGCTTTCGCAGCGTCGACCGGACGCTGGAGGCGATCCGCGAGGTGCATGGCACTTGTGCCGAACGCGGCGTGACGGTGGACCGCTTCGGCATCACGCTGGATTGGTCGATGGGCTATCCGCAAGCAATGCGCGCCACGGCGGCGCGGGCCACCGGGATCGTCCTCTCCGGCCCCGAGGATTTCGCCCGCATCACCGGGGCGGTGCCTTCAGCCATGCATTTTGGGGACTTCATGCTGGGCCTGCCCGGCGCTTTGGACAATGCCAAGGCGGCGATTGCCGCCGGGGCGACCTCGCTTGGCAATCTTGGGCAATATTTCACCTTCCGCCTGCCGGGCTGGGATGACGATGTCGCCACGACCGAGGCGACGGTGACCGCGCTTGGCCTGATCGCGGCGCAGGATGGCGCGGTTCTGGTGCATTCCAACCTGGACGACGGCTTTGCCGGGCTGTTCCAGGACATGTGCTGCAGCCTTGGCATGGTGCTGATCGAAAAGCACATAGTGGAGGGGTTGATCGGCGCGCCCTTGGCGCATTGCTATGGCCACCATTTCTCCGATCCCCTGTCACGGATGGCCTTTCATGCGGCGCTCGCCACGGTCAGCGACACGCCGGGGACGATGATCTTCGGCAATACCGTCAGCTACCAGTCGACCGAGGCCGGGAATTACGCGAGCCTGGCGAGCTATCTGCTGCCCGACATGATGGCGCTGGGGCGCTGGCCGACCGGCCATGCGGTCAACCCGGTGCCGGTGACCGAAAACCAGCGCATCCCCGATACCGACGAGATCATCGATGCGCAGACTTTCGCCCATCGTCTGGGCCAACATGCGCCGATGCATGCCGCCCTCGTCGATTGGCCGGTGGTGGAGGCTTTGGCCGCGCGGATGGTCGCGGGCGGGCGGCGCTTTGCGGCCGCGGTACTGGCGGGATTGGGCCGGCTTGGGGTCGATTGTGCCGATCCGGCGCAGCTGATGCTGGCGATCCGCCGGATGGGCCCGCGCCGGTTGGAGGCCGCTTTCGGCCCCGGCCCGATGCTGGATCTGCGGCGCAGGCCCGAGATCCTTGCCGAATGGGCGCGTGAGCTGGATCATATGGCGCGGGACTGGGTTACGGCCCAACCGCAAACCGCCGCGCGGATTGCACCAGCCGGGCTGAAGGTCTGCGTCGGCACTTCGGATGTGCATGAGCATGGCAAATATCTGGTGGAACGCGCGCTGACCGGGCTGGGGGTCACCGTGCTGGACGGCGGGGTTTCGGTCGATGCCGAGGTGCTGGTTGACCGCGCCCTGGCGCTGGGGGCCGATGCTTTGGCCATTTCAACCTATAACGGCGTGGCGCGCCGTTATGCGAGGGCGGTTCTGGCCGCGCTGGAAGCGCGGGGTGCCGCGATGCCGGTGCTGGTCGGCGGCAAGCTCAACGAGGTTCCGGCGGAGTCGAACACCGGCCTGCCGGTCGATGTCTCGGCCGAGATCGCGGCGCTTGGCGCAAGGCCCTGCGCCGGGCTGGATGACATGCTGGCGACGCTGGAGGATCTGGCAAACAGCAAAAGGGCCGCCAGCACAAGCTGACGGCCCTTGCAGGATGCTGGCAGGGAGACCCGCCGCAGCGCCTTATTTCAGCTCGTTCACCACGGTCTGGGCGAAGGCCGAGATCATCGACTTGTAATATTCGTCGCTGGAAGCCTTCAGCGTCGTCATGTCGATATCCGAAGGCAGGAAGGCCTTGGCCTGGTTCACGTCGACCTTGATGTTGTAGGTCTGCAGGTTGGCGCTGTCATTGGCATTGGCCACGTTGACGTTGCCTTCCAGATGCGTGTCGGCCATGCCGGTCGCCTCGGTGTAGGAATTGCTCAGCTCGGCCTCGTTCAGGTCGATCTTGATCTTCTCGCCGTCCTTGTCGATCCGGCCGGCCAGCAGCCCGGTGATCGCATTGGTCAGGTCATCGGCGATATGGGTGTAACGCTCGCCCGCGGCCTTGTTGGTGATGGCCTCCATGTCGATGGAGACTTCGACAGTCGACACCTTCGGCGCTTCGGCAAAAGCGGGAGCGGCAATCAGCATGCTGGCGAAAGCGGTGGTCAGAAGAAAACGGGACATGGAAAATCCTCCAGTTTGCCGGGTCCACTGTGGCCCGGATATGCCAAGACAACGTACGGCGGGGGCAAACGGTTCCGCCCGACTTTTGCGGTACAAAATCCGGCCCATGAAAAAAACCTGAGGCGGATCAGTACCCTTTCGGAAAAACCGCGCTAGCTGATGGGATGAGCCCCAGCTTGGGGGCCCTTCAGTCGGAGAACGATTATGGACAAGGACCGCGTCGCCGGTGCAGCAAAAGTCGCCGCCGGGAAGATAAAGGAAACCGTCGGGAAGGTCGTTGGCGATGCCAAGCTGACCACCGAGGGCAAGGCACAGCAGGTCGAGGGCAAAGTGCAGAATGCCATCGGCGGGCTGAAGGATTCGCTCAAAGAGAAATGATCCGGCGCGCCCCGTTGCGCGCCCCATGATACAGCCAATTTCGGCACGATCTCTGGCGGGGCAACCCGCCTCGCCAGGGGTCCCTAGACCAAGGCATCGCTGGGATGCCTTGTTTCATCAAGGAAATCCATACCATGTCGATCGGCACCATTCTGATTATTCTGCTTGTTATCTTTCTGGCGGGCGGCTTCAGCGGCCGGTTCGGCGGCTATGGCTACGGCTTTGGCCATGGCGGCATCGGTGTTCTGGGTGTGCTGCTGATCGTCATCGTCGTGTTGATGCTGACCGGGCGCATCTGACAGGCCGCTTTTTCCGGGGCACGCCCCCTTCAAGCCGGGCCCTCAAGGCCCGGCGCGCTTTCCATTTCAGGAGAAAACCCATGGACCATTCCAACAATGTCGTGATTGATGCGATTGATTTTGTTCCCGAAACCCTGACCGGCGCCAAGATCTACGGCGACGGCGACAGCCTGATCGGCACGGTCAGCCATGTGCATGGCTTGGGTCCCGACAGCAAGGTCGTGATCGAGGTCGGCGGCTTTCTCGGCCTTGGCGCGAAAGCGGTGATGATGCCGGTCACCGACATGGTCTTCATGCGCAATGACGACGGTTCGGTGCATGGCAAGACCCGTCTGACCAAGGATCAGGTCAAGGCCATGCCCGAACACGGCCACGAAGCGCATTGATCCCGGCCCGAAAGGGCAAGGCACAGGGTGATCGCCCCTCCTCCGCCAGCGGAGAATGGGCGATCACGCCCCCGCAGGCAGGCATCTTGCCCGGCTGGCGCGGGGCGAAAATTCGGCGTAAACCCCGGCTGCACCGCGAAGACCGTGTTTTCGCCTGACGTTGCAACGGACCGGGACCCTGACAATGCCGATCGTAACTTTACTGACCCATCCCGACCGTCCCATTCTGGAGCGTGTCACGGTGGAAAGCCTGCGCAATGCCTGGGGCGGCGGCGATGCGCGCTGGCTCGATCCCGGCGTGGCGGCGGAATTCGCCATCGAGTCCCTGCCGGAAAACCGTTGGGAGGTCTGGCAGGCCATGCAGGGTCTGGGCCTTGATCTGGTGATCCAGCCGGAAGAGGGCCGCCGCAAGCGGATGCTGATCGCCGACATGGATTCCACCATGATCGAACAGGAATGCATCGACGAGTTGGCGGACGAGGCCGGTGTCGGTGCCCATGTCGCCGCCATCACCGCCCGCGCGATGAATGGCGAGCTGGATTTCGAGGCGGCGCTGAAGGAACGCGTGGGCCTCCTGAAGGGTCTGTCGGCCAGCGTGATCGACCATGTGATCCGCGACCGGATCACCCTCATGCCCGGCGGCAAGGTGCTTCTGGCGACGATGAAGGCCCATGGCGCCTATTGCGCGCTGGTTTCGGGCGGCTTCACCGCCTTCACGGCCAAAATCGCCGGGGTTCTGGGCTTTGACGAGAACCGCGCCAATACCCTGCTGATCGAGGATGGGAAGCTGACCGGCGAGGTCGCTATGCCAATCCTTGGCAAACAGGCCAAGGTCGAGGCGCTGGAGCAGATCTCGGCCCGGCTTGGCATCTCGGTCGCCGATGCGATTGCGGTGGGGGATGGGGCCAATGATCTGGGGATGCTGGGGCTGGCGGGCACGGGCGTGGCGCTTCATGCCAAGCCCTCGGTCGCGGCGCAGTGCGAGGTGCGGGTCAACCACGGCGATCTGACGGCGCTGCTTTACCTGCAGGGCTATGCGCGGGAAGATTTTGCCGCATGATCATCCGCAAGGCCCTGCCGGCGGATGCAACCGCCATGACCGCGATCATGAACGAGATCATCGCCATCGGCGGCACCACGGCGCATGAGTGGCCAAAGACCGCGGCCAGCGTGCGGGAGCATTACATCGACGGCCCCGCAGTCATCACCTCGGTCGTGGCGGAGGAGGCGGGCCGGGTCATCGGCTGGCAATCCATCGGCGATTGGCAGGGCGAGGCGCATATCGGCACCTTCGTCCAACCCGGCATCCAGGCCAAGGGGGTCGGCAGCGACCTTTTCGCCCTGACCAAAGACCTCGCGAAACAGGCCGGCGTGGCGACGATCATCGCCAGCATCCGCGCCGACAATGTGCCTGGCCTCGCCTTTTACGCCCGGGCGGGCTTTGTCGATTGCGGCTATGAGCCTGACTTCGCGCTGCAGAACGGCCAGGTCGTCGGGCGCAGGCATCGCCGCTTCGACCTGGCTTAGGGGCTTTACGCCCGCAGGAAGGCGCCGATCGCGGCCAGTTCTTCCTGCCGGACATCATGGCCGCCCTCATGCAGCACCAGATCCACCTGGCTGCCCTGCGCCTTGAGGTAGCGCACCAGCGTTTCGGTCAGGGGCAGGGGGCAGATCGGGTCGCGCTTGCCGGCGGTGACCAGCACCTGCTTGTCCTTCAGGCCAGGATTGGCCGCGGGCGACCACGGCACCAGGGGATGCATCAGGACGGCGCGGTCAAACAGCTCCGGCGCTTCCAAGAGGACCGAGGCGAGGATATTGGCACCGTTGGAATAGCCCAAGGCATAGACCGGCGCGCCGGGATGGGCGGCCTTGTGGGCGCGAATGAAGTTCGCCATCTTTTCGGTGCGGACCGCCAGATCCTTCATGTCGTAAACGCCCTCGCCGGTGCGGCGGAAGAAGCGGTTGGCGCCATGTTCGGACACATCACCACGGGGCGAGACGATGCCGGCCTCGGGCAGGATCTGTTCGATCAGGCCGAAGAACTGGTGTTCATCGCCGCCCGTGCCGTGAAAGGCGAAGACCAGCGGCTGCCCCTTGGCGGGGTCTTTGGCAAGATGGGGATAAAGGGTCATGGACATCGGAAAAGCTCCTGTGCGGGGGCCTGCCGGTCGCACCGGCAGGCCTTGAGTTGGTTGGGTTCAGTCGACGATCGGCTGCAGGATGCTTTCCAGCTGGCTCCGCAGATGGGCGTGCTGGGTCGGCAGTTTCAGCGCCTGGCCGAGGTGGGCGGTATCCTCGTCACGGTCAAAGCCGGGCTCGTTGGTCGCCACTTCGAACAGAACCCCGCCCGGCGTGCGGAAATAGATCGCCCAGAAATAGTCGCGGTCGATCACCGGGGTGACATGATAGCCGGTATCCAGAAGCGCCTTGCGGACCTCCAGCTGGGCGGCGCGGTTTTCCACCGCAAAGGCGATGTGGTGGACCGAGCCTGCGCCCTGCCGGGCCGGGGCGGCACCGGGCAGCACCTCCAGGTCGATGAAATCCGCGCCATTGCCTTTGATGCCATAGCGGGTCACATCGCCCTGGGTGTCGATCTTGTCATAACCCATGAACTGCAACAGCTCGCCCGTGGCGCCGCCATCGCGCAGCCGCATCGTGGCCGAATGGAAGCCGTGAACGCCCTCGGCCGAAGGGACCGGGCCACCGGCATAGGCGGCGCGTGTGTCATCGGCGACCTCGGTCAGCTCGAAGCCATCGCCATCGGGGCCGAAGAAGCGCAGGCGCTTTTCACCGAAGCTTTCGCCCTCTTTCAGACCGGCGACGCCTTGTTGCACCAGGCGCTCTTTCCAGTAGCCAAGCGAACCTTTCGGCACCGAGAACACGGTCTCGGCCACCTCGCCCGCGCCACGACGGCCTTTGACGATATGGGGAAAGGGGAAATAGGTCATCACCGAACCGGGCGTGCCCACCTCGTCGCCATAATAGAGGTGATAGACATCCGGCGCGTCGAAGTTGACCGTCTTCTTCACCCGGCGCAACCCGAGGGTCTTGGTGAAGAAATCGTTGTTTTGCTGTGCATCCGCCGCCATCGAGGTGACATGGTGCAGGCCTTTGATCTGGGTCAGCATGGCTTGGTTCCTTTTGCTCTGTGGCGGGGCATCGGCCCGTCTTTCTCTGCCTCCGAAGATGGGGCAAAGCGGGGCCGAACAGAATGAGCATAATCTTGCATATATTATTGCCCTCTGTGTAATAATGCCGGGATGGGAGAGCTTGAATCCATCCGCACCTTTCTGGCCGTGGCCGAGCAGCGCAGCTTTTCCGGCGCGGCGCGGCAGTTGTCGATGACGCCTGCCGCCGTCACCCGCACCATCGCGGCGCTGGAGGATCGGCTGGGCGTCCAGCTTTTGTTGCGCACCACGCGGCAGGTTTCGCTGACCTCGGCCGGGGCGGTCTATGCGGCACGGGTGGCGCCGCTGGCGCGCGGGCTGGCCGATGCCGCGAGCGATACGCAGGAACAGCATGGCCTGACCTCGGGGCTGATCCGGATCTCGGCGCCGATGTCGCTGGGGATCAAGGTCCTGCCTGCCGTCCTGTCACAGTTCGCGGCGCTGCATCCGCAGACACGGGTGGCGCTGACCCTGTCGGACGGCTTTGTCGATATCGTGGAAGAGGATTACGACCTCGCCATCCGCATCTCGGGCCCGCCGTCCGACAAGTCCACCGTCTGGCGCAAGATCTGCAAGGTGCCGCGGATTCTGGTCGCCTCGCCCGCCTATCTGCTGCGCCACGGCACGCCCTCGAGCCCGGATGACCTGCCGGATTTCCCCTGCCTCTCCTACGGGTCCGAAGCGCGAGAGGAAACCTGGGAGCTGTCGAAAGGCTCAAGCCAGCGCCGCCACACCGCCAAGGGCGGTTTCAGTGCCAACAACGGCGACCTTTTGGCCCGTCTTGCCGTGCAGAGCGAGGGGATCACCCTCTTGCCGCGCTTCATCGTCGAGGATGCGCTGAACGCCGGCCAACTGGTGCAGATCCTGCCCGACTGGGCGGCGCCCGACATCTGGCTGACGCTGTATTACCCGCCCTATGACCACCTGCCGCTGCGCGTGGCGACCTTCTCGGATTTTTTCGAGATTCATGTCAAAGATACGCATCCGTTGTAGGCGAGCCCGAGTCTTCCGCCCGACGGTCGTTCAAGTCATATTGACAAAACTGTCATTATGGCTTCAAAGGCAAGAACTGCAGTCCTGTTGCGCATCTCAAAAGGGATTCCCCATGCGTCAGCCCATGCTTTCCTTTGCCGCAGGCCTTGCCCTGATGACCTCTGCCGCCATGGCCGAGCCCCTGCCGGTGCATATCGTCACCGCGCAGAAATCGGCCGTCAAAGCCGAGGCCGTCCTGACCGGCACCCTGCAGGCGATCGAGGAGTTTCCCGTCTCTTTCCCGCAAGGTGGCCGCATCCTGTCGGTCGAGGTGCGCGAGGGCGACCATATCACCAAGGGGCAGGAACTGGCCCGCGTCGACCCGACCCAGACCGAGGCTGGCTTGCGCGCCGCTCTGGCCGGGCTGGATGGCGCCGAGGCGGCCTTGCACGAGGCGCAACAGGCCAGCGACCGCGCCACCGGATTGCTGCAAAGCGGGGTGGGGACGCGGGCCGATCTGGACAATGCGACCAATGCCCTGCTCGCCGCGCAATCCAGCCGCGATCAGGCGCAGGCCCAGCTGAACAAGGCGCAGACCGCGCAGAACAACACCGTTCTGCGGGCGCCGCAGGACGGCATCGTCACCGCGCGCGGGGCCGAGCCTGGCCAGGTCGTCAACCCCGGGCAGAAGGTGGTCTCGATGGCGGCGGATGGCGGGCTGGAGGCGGTCTTCAATGCGCCCGATGGCGTCGATCTGGACCGGTTTCTGGGTGACCGGGTGGACCTGACGCCGATCGACCAGCCCAACATCAGCTTTGCCGCCACGATCTCGGAAATCTCGCCCCTGGTGGATGCCAGCACCGGCTCTGTCACCGTGAAGGCCAGGCTGAACACCGCGGCGCCGGCCTCTGTGGTCTTCGGCACGCCGGTGATCGGCCGCCTCGTCCTGCCGGAGCCCGATGCGATCAGCCTGCCCTGGACGGCGCTGACCGCCCTGGGCGGCGCGCCGGCGGTCTGGACGGTCGATCCCGCCACCATGGTCGCGCATCAGACCCCGGTCACCGTTTCGGCCTATGGCGCCGCGACCTTCCGCATCTCGGGCGGGATCGAGCCGGGCACGCTGGTGGTGACCGATGGCGCGCAGCTTCTCTATCCCGACCGTGCCGTGGTCCAAGTCAAGGAGGGCGAATGATGCGCCGCTTCGCCCTGCTTCTCGCGCTTCTGGCGCAGCCCCTTCACGCGGAAACCGCCGCAACAGAGACGAATGCGGCTGAAATCGCCCGCCCGGTCGTCTCCGAAATCGTCAGCCCCGGCCCGATCCAGGCCCGCGCCTTCACCGGCACGATCGAGGCCGAGGTGACCGCCGACCTCGCCTTTCAGACGCTTGGCCGGGTTGCCACGCTGAACGTTTCGGCGGGTGACCGGGTCAAGGCGGGGGAAGTCCTCGCCACGCTGGACCAGGTCACCCTGAACGAAGATCTCGCCGCAGCCGAGGCCGCCCTGCAGGGCGCGCAGGCCCGCGCCGCCTTTGCCCAGCAAAGCCTGGACCGGATGCAGCAGCTGGTGGCGCGCAATGTTGCCAGCAGCGCCCAGCTGGAAAGCGCGCAGGCGGCGCGCGACACCGCCAATTCCAGCGTCACCGCCGCCGAGGCCGACCTGGCCCAGGCCCGCGACGCCGCGGGCTACAGCGAGCTGCACGCCCCGCGCGACGGGATCGTCACCAAGACCGAAGTCGAAACCGGCACCGTGGTCGCCGTCGGCACCCCGATCCTGACGCTGGCCGACCTCAAGGGCCGCGAGGCGGTGCTGGATGTGCCCAGCGAGTTCCTCGCCCTCGTAAAAACCGGCGATGCCTTCATCGTCGAGGGGCGCGGCAGTCCGCCGGTGACCGGCACCCTGCGGATCATCGAACCCTCGGTCGGCACCGGCACCCGCAGCCGCCGCCTGCGCCTGACCCTGGTCGATGCGCCCTCCTCCTACCGGCTGGGCAGCCTGATCACGGCCCGGCTCGCCGGCACCACCGCCCCCGTCGTCACCCTGCCCCACAGCGCCATCGCCGGCACGCCCGAGGCGCCGCAGGTCTGGCGCGTCGGCGCCGGCCGCAAGGTCGCGCTGGTGCCGGTCACCCTCGGCCGCGACCTCGGCACCCGCGTGGTGGTCGAGGGGCTTCAGGCCGGGGACGAGATCATCGTCCGCGGCGTCCACTCCCTGACTGCAGACCAGACCGTTGGCGAAGGAATTCAATGATGCGCTTCAACCTCTCTGACTGGGCGCTGCACCACCGCTCCTTCGTCTGGTACCTGATCCTCGTCTCGCTTCTGGCCGGGGCCATCGGCTATTCCTCGCTGGGGCGCGAGGAAGACCCGGCCTTCACCATCAAGACCATGATCATCCAGGCCGCCCTGCCCGGCGCCACCGCCGAGGAGACCCTGACCCAGGTCACCGAACGCATCGAGAAAAAGCTGCAGGAGCTGGAGAACCTCAAGGACACCCGCTCGGAAACCCGTCCAGGCCGTGCCACCGTCTATGTCGAACTGACCGACAGCACCAAGGCCCCGGCCGTCGCCGCCACCTGGGCGCGCATCCGCAACATGATGACCGATATCCGCGGCGATTTCCCCAAGGAATTCGCGGGCTTCGGCTTCAACGACAGTTTCGGCGACGTCTATGGCAATATCTATGCCTTCACCTATGACGGCTATACCCCCGCCGAGGCGAAGAAATGGACCGAGACGATCGAAAACGCCGTCCGCCAGATGCCCGATGCCGGCAAGGTGGATCTGATCGGCACGCAGGACCCGGTCGTCTATATCGAGTTTTCCGCCCGCCGTCTGGCCGCTCTGGGTCTGGATGCGGCGACCGTGCTTGACACCCTGGCCAAGCAGAACGCCATCGTGCCTTCGGGTGTGATCCGCACGGCGGAGGAAAAGGTGATGGTCCGCGTCTCGGGCTCTTTCACCGGGGCGGATGAGCTGGCCGCCACCACCTTGCGCGTCGGCGACACCTTCTTTGCCCTGTCGGATGTGGCCACCGTGACCGGCGGCTATGCCGACCCGCCCTCCTCTCTCTTCCGCTACAATGGCAAGCCGGCGATCGGCCTGATCATCGGCCTGCGCACCGGCGCCAATATCCAGACCTTCGGCGCGGCGCTCGACAAGGAGATGGAGCGTCTGGCCCCCACCCTGCCCATCGGGATCGAGGTCCACCGCGTCGCCGACCAACCGCATGTGGTGGAGGAATCGGTCAACCACTTCCTGCGCGCCCTGGTCGAGGCGGTGGTGATCGTGCTGGGCGTTAGCTTCGTCTCGCTTGGCTTGCGCGCTGGTCTGGTGGTGACGCTGGCTATTCCGCTGGTTCTGGCCCTGACCTTCGTCGTCCTCGACATCATGGGGATCACGCTGCAACGCATCTCGCTCGGCGCGCTGATCATCGCGCTGGGGCTTCTGGTCGATGACGCGATGATCTCGATCGAGACGATGATCTCGCGGCTGGAGGTGGGGGAGAGCCTGGAAAAGGCGGCCTCGGCGGCCTGGTCTTCGATCGCTTTCCCGATGCTGACCGGCACGCTGATCACCATGGCGGGCTTCATCCCGATCGGGCTCAATTCCTCGGCGGCGGGGGAATACACGATCTCGCTGTTCTATGTGATCGTGATCTCGCTTCTGTTGTCCTGGGTCGTCGCGGTTCTCTTTGCGCCGATCCTCGGCATGGCCTTCCTGCCCAGGACGATGAAGCACCATTCGGCCGAACCCGGGCGGCTGCGGCGTGCGTTTCACGCGGTCTTGCGGGTGGTGATGCGGGCGAAATGGCTGACGGTGGGGGTGACGGTGGTGATCTTCGGCGTCTCGCTTTATGGGATGAAATTCGTCGAACAGCAGTTCTTCCCGACCTCGGACCGGCCCGAACTGGTGATCGACGTCAACCTGCGGCAGAACGCCTCCTTCAACGCCACGAACGAGGAGCTGTCGCGGCTGGACACCTGGCTGGCCGGGCGCAAGGAGCCGACCTTCTGGTCGACCTACGTCGGCCAATCCGCCCCGCGTTTCATCCTGGCCTATGACGCGCTGACGCCCTCGGACAACTTCGGCCAGATCGTGGTGATGACGCCGGATCTTGAGGCCCGCGATGCCCTGCGCAAGGCGGTGCAGGATTATGCCGCGACGGCGCCGGGGGTCGATATTTTCCCGAAATACCTGGAGCTTGGGCCGCCGGTCGGCAAGCCGGTGCAATACCGTCTGTCCGGGCCTGATGCCGACAAGGTCTCGGATCTGGG
The DNA here is from genome assembly GCF_056406375.1 of Rhodobacter sp. P1_C2. Taxonomy (NCBI): domain Bacteria; kingdom Pseudomonadati; phylum Pseudomonadota; class Alphaproteobacteria; order Rhodobacterales; genus Rhodobacter; species Rhodobacter sp. P1_C2. Next base: position 186,618 of record NZ_JBFUAG010000001.1, on the reverse strand, counting down.
GCGGGCGCTGGCGGCGGTTCTGGCCACCGACAAGCGGTTGCAGACCATCACCGAGAATTTCAACGAACCGGCCCGCGTCGCCCGTGTGGTGCTGGACCAGAACAAGCTGCGCCAGCTGGGCCTGACCCAGACCGATGTGGCCAATGCGCTGTCCAGCCTGTTCGACGGCATGACGGTGACCGAACTGCGCGACGGCAAGACGCTGATCGACGTTGTGGCGCGCGGCAGCGATGCCGACCGGTCCAGCGTGCTGAGCCTGCAGAACCTGCAGCTGGGCAATACGGCCGGCCAGCCCATCCCGCTGAACTCTTTCGCGACGCTGGAATGGACCCTGGAACAGCCGATCATCCAGCAAAGGAACCGCGTGCCCACCGTGACCGTCAAGGCCGCCGTGGCGACCAAGGACCAGCCCGCCACCATCGTCACCGATCTTACCCCGGCGATTGCCGCCTTCGAGAAGACCCTGCCGCCGGGCTATCACATCGAGATCGGTGGTTCGGTCGAAAGCAGCGGCGAAAGCCAGTCGCCGATTGCCGCCGTGGTGCCGGTCATGCTGTTGATCATGGTCACCCTCGTCATGGTGCAGATGCAGGGCTTCCGCCGCGCCTTTGTCGTGCTGGCGGTGGCGCCTCTGGGCCTGATCGGGGTGGTGGCGGCGCTGCTCGCCTCGGGTGCGCCCTTGGGCTTCGTGGCGATCCTGGGCGTGCTGGCGCTGGTCGGCATCCTGATCCGCAACTCGATCATCCTGGTGCATGAGATCGAGGAGCTGCAGCATCGCGGGCTGGAACGCTGGCAGGCGGTCTTCGATGCCACCGACAGCCGCGCCCGCCCGATCCTTCTGACGGCGGCGGCGGCGAGCCTCGCGCTGATCCCGATCTCGCGCCAGGTGTTCTGGGGGCCGATGGCCTATGCGATGATGGGCGGCATCATCGTCGGCACGCTTCTGACGCTGCTCTTCGTGCCGGCCCTCTATTGCCTGGTGTTCCGCGTCCGCCCCCCGGCTGCGGCATGAGTGTGGGCAGGCCCGACCACCGCCCCGCCGTCGCCGCCCAGCGGCGCGAGAAGATGCGGGCGCGGCTGGTCGAGGCGGGGCTTCTGGTCATCGCCGCCAAGGGGCACGAACATACGGTGATCGAGGATGTGATCGCCCGGGCCGGTGTGGCGCGCGGCACCTTCTACAACCACTTCGCCTCGGTCGACGATCTGGCCGAGGCGGCGCGCGATGCCCTGGTGGACGAGCTGTTGCAACTGTCGCTCGACGCGGTGGCGACGATCGACGACCCGGCCGAGGCCTGCGCGAAAAGCCTGCGGCTGGCTTTGGGGCTTTCCAGCACCTATCCGCTGCTGGCACGGTTTTCCGTGCAGTTGAGCACCAACATGGTGCAATGCGACAATCTGGTGACCCATCTCGTGCCCCCGCTTCTGCTGAAAGGGATGGAGATGGGCCGCTTTTGCCGGATGCCCGCGGATCTGGCGGTGGACAATATCTCGGCCATGGCCATCGTCGCGCTGCAATGGCAGGCAGAGGGAAAGGCCCCCGACGTGGCCCAGATCATCGCCGCCGTCCTGCGGATGCTGGGCCTGCCCCGGGAAGAGGCGGAAGCCCTGGCCGTGATGGAGGTCCCAGCCGTGACGCCCGACCCGCAGGGCCTGATCGTGCAATCCGACGCCGCGATGCGGGGGCAGGTCTAGGCCGCCTCCACCTCGCGCAGAAACTCCGCCACCGTCGCCGCATAGGCCGCGGCCTCTTCGATATGGGCGACATGGGCGGAATGTTCGAAGACCACCATCCGCGCCCCCTTGATCGCGGCCAGCATCGGGGCGGCGCAGGCGATGCCCAGCTCGTCATGGCGCCCGCAGGTGATCAGCACCGGCAGGTCAAGGCTGGACAGGTCCGCCGTGCGGTCCCAGTAGCGCAGGTTGCCGATGACGGTAAACTCGTTCGGGCCGTTGATCGTCTCGTAGACCTGATTGCCGGTCAGGTTCTGGATCGTGCGCTGCATGCAGTCAGGCCATTCCGGCAAGCGGCAGACATGGGCCGCATAGAAGGCCTCCGCCGCGGCCTGGTAATCGGGGTGGTCATAGGCGCCCTGCATCCCATAGGTCGCCAGCGCCGCCTGATGTTCCGCGCTCATCTCGCCGATCAGCCTTGCGCATTCGGCCCGGAACAAGGGGATCGAGGCCGAGGTGGAGGCGAGTGTCATGCTGACCAGCCCCGCAGGCTTCTTCAGCATGTATTCGACGCCCAGCCAGCCGCCCCAGCTTTGCCCGAGGATGTGGCACTGCGTCAGGCCCAAGGCGGCGCGCACCTCGTCCACCTCTTCGGCGAAGCGTTCGATGGTCCAAAGTGCGGGCACATCGGGCTTGTCGGACCGCCCGCAGCCGAGCTGGTCATAGAAGATCACCGGGCGGTCAGCGGCAAGCGCCTGAAGCGGTTCAAGGTAGTCATGCCCGGCCCCCGGCCCGCCGTGGAGGAGAAGCAGGGGCAGGCCCGGCCCGCCCTCGATCCGGTTGGTCCAGAGCCTGTAGCCATTGGCCAGCGTCACCCAGCGTTCACTCATCGGCAGCCCTTTCGCGGCAGGAAGATGTCCCCCTGAAAGCAGCACCTTTCGGCCGCCCCGGCAAGGCCTCAGGCCGCCGAACGCGCGGGGTCCGCCGCAATCATCCGCAGGGCGGCTGCCACGATGTCATCGGCGCCCGGCATGGTCGCGGCATAGGCGGGGCCGGTGGCGATGAAACTGTCCTCGGCGGTCAACCGGGCGAGGGGCAGGTCGGTGCCCTCATGGAACAGCGCCATCAGCGCCTCGGCCACACCGCCGCTGCGGCGGGTCTCGTCGACGATCAGGATGCGTTTTGCCCTCGCCACCGCCTTGACCAAGGCCTCCGCCGGCAGGGGTGACAGCCAGCGCGTGTCGATCACCCTTGCAGCCACGCCCTGGGCCGCGAGCCGGCGCTGTGCCTGCAAGGACAGGTAAGTGCCATTGCCGAAGGTCACGATGGCCAGATCCTCGCCCGCGCCATGCACACCGACCTCTCCTTCAGCGATCACCTCGGAGGGTTCGGGATAAAGCCCCATCCAGCCGCCGTCCTTCTCCGCATGCAGATCGCGCATCGGATAGAGGGCGATCGGCTCCAGGAACACCACCACGCGCTGCTCCTCCCGCGCCAGACGCACGCAGGTCCGCAGCATCCGCACCGCATCAGGCCCGTTCGACGGACAGGCGAGGATCACACCCGGAATATCGCGCAGCACGGCGACCGAATTGTCATTGTGGAAATGCCCGCCGAAGCCCTTCTGATAGCCAAGCCCCGCGATCCGCAGCACCATCGGGTTGGAAAACTGCCCGTTGGAGAAGAAGGGCAAGGTCGCCGCCTCGCCCCGGATCTGATCCTCGGCGTTGTGAAGATAGGCGAGGAACTGGATCTCCGGCATCGGCAAAAACCCGTTCTGCCCCATGCCGATGGCAAGGCCAAGGATCGCCTGTTCGTCCAGAAGCGTGTCGATCATCCGGTCGGCGCCAAAGCGGGATTGCAGCTTTTGCGTGACGCCATAGACCCCGCCCTTGCGGCCGATATCCTCACCCATCATGACGATCTCGCCATGGGTCAGCATGAGGTCGGTCAAGGCCCAGTTGATCAGGCGCGACATGATCTGCGGCTCGGCCATCTGTTTGAGGTCGCCACCGAAAGCCTGTGCCCGCGCCTCGGGCGAGGGGCCGTTGCCGGGGCGGCAGGCGCGTTTCGGCGGGATGATCGCCGCCATCACATCGGCGGCCGTCTGCAGGCGCGGCCGGGTCACGGCCTTGGCGGCAAGGCGGGCGACCTCTTCGGCGGTGTCGGTATAGATCGCCAGCGCCTCGGCCGGGCGCATCACCCCGGCCTGATCCAGCAGGCGGACGCTGTGCAGCAGCGGGTCCTGCGCCTCCTCCGCCTCGACCTCTTCGCGGGGCAGGTAGGTGGTCGGCACATCGGCACCGGCATGGCCGTAAAGCCTTATGGTGCGGATATGCAGGAAGGCGGGCTTGCGGCGGGTGCGCACGAACTCCGCCGCTTCCACGGCCACGCGGTAGGTGTCGAAGAGGTCGAGCCCGTCGCAGGCGAAATAGGTCAGGCCCGGGCGGTTGGAAAAGCCCGCCGCGATCCAGCCCTTGGGGGTCTTGGTCGAAATGCCGATGCCGTTATCCTCGCAGACGAACAGCAGGGGCAGCGGCAGGCCCTGATAGGCGGTCCATTGCGCGGTGTTGAAGGCGCCCTGCGCGGTGGAATGGTTGGCCGAGGCATCGCCGAAGCTGCAACAGATCAGCGCATCCTCGGGCAGGATCGCATGTTCGGGCCGGTGGCGCCTCGCGGCGCCGATGGCATAGGCGGCGCCCACCGCCTTGGGCAAATGGCTCGCGATGGTCGAGGTTTGCGGCGGGATGTTGAGTGCCTTGGACCCCAGAACCTTGTGCCGCCCGCCGGAAATCGGGTCCTCGGACGAGGCGGCGAAGGACAAAAGCATGTCCCAGGCCGGGTCCTGCCCCGGCACTTGCATGGCCCTTGCGATCTGAAACGCCGCGTCACGGTAATGGAGGAAGGCCATATCCGTCGGGCGCAAGGCCATGGAAACCGCCGCCATCCCCTCATGCCCCGAAGAGCCGATGGTGTAGAACCCCTGCCCCGCCCGCTGCATCTCCCGGCTTTGTCGGTCGAGCGCGCGGGTCAGACAGGCGGCACGGTAGATCGCCACGGCCTGATCCGGCTTCAAGGGACCAGCGGGCGCCCGGCCCTGCGGCAGATCGCCCGCAGCGACCCGGCGCAGGACGTTTTCGTGGACGATGACGGAACGGCCCATGTCTCAGCCCTCGATATCGAAGCTGACGCCCTGGGCCAGCGGCAAAGCGGTGGAATAGTTGATCGTGTTGGTCGCCCGCCGCATATAGGCCCGCCAGGCGTCCGAGCCGCTTTCGCGCCCGCCGCCGGTTTCCTTCTCGCCGCCAAAGGCCCCGCCGATCTCGGCGCCGGAGGTGCCGATGTTCACATTGGCTATCCCACAATCCGACCCGGCGGAGGACAGGAACGTCTCCATCTCGCGCAGATCGGTGGTGAAGATGGCCGAGGAGAGACCGGCGCCCACGGCATTATGTGCCTCTATTGCCGCGGAAAGCTCGGTATAGCGCATGATGTAGAGGATCGGCGCGAAGGTTTCCTCCATGGCCGGGCCAGCTTGGGTCGGCATCTCGACCAGAGCGGGGCGGACGTAGAAGCCTTCGGTGCCGATCCGCTCGCCGCCCTGTACCTCGCCGCCAGCGGCACGGGCAGCCTCCAGCGCCTTGGTCATGCCATTATAGGCCTCGGCGTCGATCAGCGGGCCGACGAGGGCTTGCGTCTCCAAGGGGTTGCCGACCGCAACGCTGGCATAGGCCTTCTTCAGCCGCGGCACGAGCTGGTCATAGACCGCAGCATGGACGAAAAGCCGCCGCAGCGTGGTGCAGCGCTGGCCCGCCGTGCCCATCGCGCCAAAGGCGATGGCGCGCAGGGCCATGTCCAGATCGGCGGAGGGGCAGACGATCCCTGCGTTATTGCCGCCCAGTTCAAGGATCGTGCGGCCAAAGCGTGCTGCAACCTTGGGCCCGACGATCCGCCCCATCCGCGTCGACCCGGTGGCCGAGATCAGCGCCACATCCGGGCTATCGACCAAGACCGAACCGATGTCGCCCTTGCCGATCACCAGTTGCGCCAGACCCTCCGGCGCCTCGCCGAACCGGGCGATGGCCTTCTCAAGGATCGCCTGCGCCGCCAGCCCGCAGAGCGGGGTCTTCTCGGACGGTTTCCAGATCACCGCATCGCCGCAGACCAGGGCCAGCGCGGTGTTCCACGCCCAGACCGCCACCGGAAAGTTGAAGGCGGAAATGACACCAACCACGCCCAGCGGATGCCAGGTTTCCATCATCCGGTGGCCGGGGCGTTCGGTGGCGATGGTCAGACCATAAAGCTGCCGCGACAGGCCCAGGGCAAAGTCGCAGATGTCGATCATCTCCTGCACCTCGCCCTGGCCTTCGGACAGGCTCTTGCCAGCCTCGATCGAGACGAGACGGCCCAGATCGGCCTTATGGGCGCGCAACGCCTCGCCAAAAAGCCGGACCAGCTCGCCCCGGCGCGGCGCGGGGACGCTGCGCCAGGTCTTGAAGGCCGCCTTGGCGCGGGCGATGGCGGCGGCGGTCGTGGCGGCATCGTCCAGCACCACGCTGCCCGTCACCTCGCCGGTCAGGGGCGAATGGCAGGTCAGGCTGCCGCCGGTGAAGCGGGCAGGCGCCACGCCAAGCGATTGCAGGATGCGGGTGGCCTCGGCGGCATAGGTTGTCATGGCTGTGCTTTCTTCAGTTCGCGGTTTGGCGGGCATCGAGCAGGTGGCTGACCTGCGCGCCCAATTCGTAAGTGATCTCGCGCGCGCCGCGCAGGGTGACGGGTCGCGCAGGCGTCAGGGGCAGGGGCATGTCAGCCTCGCCCGCCTGGCCCATCACGAGGGCGGCAAGGCATTGGCCAAAGACCGTGCCGGGTGCTATGCCCCGGCCATTGTAGCCCGACATGCTGTAGGCCCGCGGCCCCAGCGCATGAAACCGCGGCAGGTTGTCTGCGGTCATGCCGATGCGGCCATACCAGGCATGTTCGAACCCCAGCCCTTTCAGCTGCGGGAAAAGCCGGGTCATGGCGCGCCGCGCCCAGGCCTCGTGCACCGCGCGCCCGGTGCCGCGCAGGGCACCGACCGAGCCGAAGACCAGCCGCCCCGCCGCATCGCGCCGGAAGGAGGTGAGGATCTGGGCCGTGTCCCAGGCCCCCTCCAGCCCCGGCAGGACGCTGGCCTGCTGGGCGGGGCTCATCGGAAGGGTGGCAAAGTTGAAATAGGGCAGCAGCACCTGTTCCTGGCGGATTTCGCGGTGGATATGGGCGGTATAGGCATCGGTGGCGACAATCAGCCAGCCGGCCCGGACCTGGCCCTGCGGCGTCTGCACCAACCAGTCGGCGGCGTGGCGCAGCGACAGCGCCGGGCTTTGGGTGAAGATCCTGACCCCCCGCGTCACCGCCGCCCGCGCCAGCCCCCGCGCGTAGGCCAAGGGCTGGATCGTCCCGGCGCGGTGGTCCATGAGGGACCCGGCATAGGCGGCGCTGCCGACGCGCCGCGCCGTCTCGCCCGCGTCGAGCAGTTCGACCGCCGCTCCCAGACGCTGCCACTGGCGAGCGCGCTCCTGCAACTCGGCCAGACCGGCAGGGCCGACGCCGAGGTGGAGGGTGCCCTTCGGGGTCGCCTCGCAGGCGATGCCAAGCCGGGCGACCAGATCGAAGACCTGCCGCGGCCCCTTGCCCAGAAGGTCGATCAGCCGGTGGCCGTGGTCGCCCAGCCGCGACACCAGCGCCTCGGGCTGGACCCACATGCCGGCATTGACGAGGCCCACATTGCGCCCCGCCCCGCCAAAGCCGATCTGATCCGCCTCCAGCACCACGACGGAACGCCCCGCCTCGGCCAGATGCAGCGCGGCGGAGAGGCCGGTATAGCCCGCGCCGACGATGACCACATCGGCCTGGACCGACACCTCCAGCGCGCCGGTGGCAGGGGCCGGGCCCGCCGTCCGACCCCAGAGGCCATGGGTCACTTCATTCATCTGCGGCATGGGGCTTTGCGTCATTCTCGCTCTCTTTGCACAAGACAGGCGATTATCGCTTGCCAAAGCCGGGAGGGATAACGAGGAATGGCAATGACTTCATTCCGAATGGTAATGACATGCGCACGCCACGACGCTTTCTGCCCGGCCTGCATCTGCTGGCGGCCTTCGAGACCGCCGCCCGCACCGAAAGTGTCACGGCCGCGGCGCAGGAGCTGGACCTGACCCAGGGCGCCGTCTCGCGCCAGATTCGCGCGCTGGAGGAGCTTTTGGGCGTCGAGCTTTTCCATCGCCAGCGCCAGACCATCAGGCTGAACCACGCCGGCAAGGCCTATGCGCGCGATATTCGTGACGCTTTGCAGAAGATCAGCACCGCCTCCTTGAACCTGCGGGCCAATCCGGCGGGCGGGTCGCTGACCCTGGCCATCCTGCCGACCTTCGGCACCCGCTGGCTGGCCCCGCGCCTGCCCGGGTTCCTCTCGGCCCACACCGGCATCACGCTGAACCTGGTGACCCGGCTGCGCCCCTTCGACTTTGCCGCCGAGACGATCGACGCCGCGATCCACTTTGGCGCGGCGGACTGGCCGGGCGGGCATTGCGCTTTTCTGATGGAGGAGGATGTGATCCCCGCCTGCGCCCCCGCCCTGCGCGCCAGTCTGTCTCTGACACGGCCCGAGGACATGCGCCGCGCGCCCCTGTTGCACCTGACCTCGCGGCCCGATGCCTGGGAACAATGGTTCGCCCATCAGAAGGTCGAGGCCAGCAACGTCCACGGCATGCTGTTCGACCAGTTCGCCACCCTGGCCCAAGCCGCGGTGGCCGGCCTTGGCGTCGCCCTGCTGCCGCGCTTTCTGTTCGAGGAGGAGCTGGCGCTCGGCAAGCTCGTCCTCGCGCTGGAGGCGCCGATGCGCAGCCCCTCGTGCTATTACCTCTGCTGGCCGGAGGAACGCGCCGATTACCCGCCGCTGCAGGCCTTCCGCAGCTGGCTGGAGGCCGAGGCGAAGGGCTGAGACCTCAGGCGATCTGCCGCAGGAAGGCCGCCAGCTCCTCTTCCTTCATCTTCACCACATGGCGGTCTTCGGGATAGGCACCCGAGGCGACATCGGCGATGAACTCGCGGTAGGCCGCGACGCGTTCGCGCTGCAGCCGGTCGAACTCGGCGGCGAAGTTGCGATAGACCTTGGCATGGCGCGGCATGTGGCCCCGGTTCATGCCGAGGATATCTTCCGAGAAAAGATACTGCACGTCACAGCCGGGACCGGAGCCCATCGACCACAACAGGATGTTCACCCTTTTGCTGATCTCGCTCGCCACTTCCACCGGCACCACCTCGATCTCCACGGCGAAGGCGCCGGCGGCCTCGTAGGCGCGGACCTCCTCCAGCATGGCGGCGGCGGTATCAGCGGTCTTGCCCACCGCCTTGAACCCGCCGGTGAAGGTGTTGCGCGAGGGGACGAGGCCGACATGCCCCACCACCGGGATATGTTCATCGGCCAGGAATTTCACCGTGGCGAGACTGCCCGAGCAATACATCGCATCGGCCCCCGCCATCAGCATCTTGCCGGAAAAGCGCAGGTAATCCTCGCGCGTGCCGGTGCTGCGGTGGTCATAGCCGGTCATCGAGAAGAGGCCGGGGGCGACCTTGCGGTATTCGGGATCTGTGACCAATTCCGGCGGAACAGAGACGATATCGATCCCGGCTTCCTCGGCAGCGGCGGCCTCTTCCAGCGTGAAGATGCGCAGCATGGTCAGCTGGCCCTTGCCCTTTTTCGCGCGCAGATCGGCGACCGTGGGTTTTTGCCGTGCCATCACGCCACCTCGATTTCGACAGCATCACCCGTCACCCGGGCCGGATAGGTCGCAAGGTTCACGCAGACCGGGGCGCGCAGGGCGGCGCCGGTCTTGTAGTTGAACCTGCCATTGTGCTTGGGACATTCGATCTGATCGCCCATCACCAGCCCGTCGCAAAGATGCACCCGCTCATGGCTGCACAGGCCATCGGTGGCAAAGAAGGCGCCCTTCGGATCGCGGTAGATCGCATAGGTTTTCCCGGCGTGGTCGAACCGCAGCACGTCCTCCGGGTCGATATCATCCACATCGCAGGCTTTGATCCAGGGCATCTTAAGACTCCATTCCCGAACGGTCGGGCACTTCTTGGTGAAACTCTTCGCGGTAGGGGCGCGCGGTGGCGGGCAGCACCTTGCGCAGGTAATAGCCCTTCTCGTGACGCTGGCGGATCACGGCAGGCACCATCTCGACATAGGCCGCCCAGATCGAGGGGCAGGGTTCGGGCAGGTCGTCCTTGATGAGCGCGTGCAGCCGCGGCAGGGCGTGATAGGGCACCATGGGGAACATGTGATGTTCGACATGGTAATTCATGTTCCAATAGATCCAGCGGCTGATCGGGTTCATGTAGCAGGTGCGCGAGTTCAGGCGGTGGTCAGTCACATCCTCGGCCAGACCGCCATGCTGGATGAGGCCCGTCATATACATATGCCAGCAGCCATAAAGCCGCGGCAGGCCGATCAGCATGAAGGGCAGGATCGACCGCATCCAGAGCGCGGTGAGCAGGGTCGCGAGATAGATCGCCATATGCACCCGGGCCCAGAAGATCGCCTTCGGGATCTCCGAGGCCGGGATATAGTCGCGCTCATCGGCGCTCATGTTGCCCATCGCGTTGCGGACAAGGATTTTGAGGGAGGCCCAGGCGTCGATCGGGCTGACGAAGGCCTGGATCTTCATCCAGATATTGGTCGGGTGCATGAAGCCGATCTCGGCATCGCGGCCGACGATGATCGTGTCGGTGTGGTGGCGGGCATGGCTCCAGCGCCAGTTGACCGGGTTGCGCATCACCATGAAGCTGGCGATGTGATAGACCACATCGTTCATCCAGGAGGTCTTGAAGGCCGTGCCATGCCCCGCCTCGTGCCAGCGGCTGTCGCAGCAGGACCCGTAAAGCACGCCATAGACGAAGAAGAAGGGCACGCATGCCCAAGTGCCCCAGAAATGCAGGCCGCCCCAGCCGGTCAGCAGCAGAAGCCCCAGCCAGATCACCGTGTCGCGGATCGCCGGCTGATCGCTGCGCGCCATCAGCTCTTTCATCACCTTGCGGGGAATTTCCGAGTGATACCACTCCGCCGAGGCCAGACCGAGGTCGATGGCGCGTTGGGCATTCGGCCCGGTCAGGGAATAATCGCGGGGTTCCACGAGGGTTTGGTCGTAGGGCATGGTCTTCCTCTATCTCTGCCCGCGCCCGGTCAAAGGCCGGAACTGGCCCGAGGGCGTGGGGTAATCCTCTTGCGGCTGGCGGGCGATGGCGGTGATCTTCGCCTCGGATTGCGCGATGGCCTCCGCCCCGTCCAGAATGCGGAATCTGCTATCGTAGAGCCGGTTTTCCTGCGGCCCGAGCCAGATCATCTCGCCCCGCTCGCGCGCTGCAAGGTCGCCCAGGACGTGATGGGTGGAGGGTTCGATGCCAAGCGCATAGCCCCCGGCCTGAAAATGCTGCCATTCGTAAAGGCAGGGCAGCTGGTCCTTGCGGGTCGTGACCTCGACCCCCAGGGCAAGCCGGTCGTTGATCAGGGCGACGGGCACCTCCTGGGCGACATCAGAGCCACATTCGTGCTGCCAGACCTGTTCGGCGAACTGGTCCTGCGGCGCGGGCAAGTGTTGATAGCCGACGCCTTGCGACTGGTAGCGGGCGGTATGGGCGGCCCAGACCACATCGGTGATCGGGGCAAGATAGCGCGCGCCCGCGGCCAGCAAGGGGGCGCCAATGTTGATGTGGTAGAAGAACATATGTGGCGTCGGCAGAAAGCCCGTGTTCTGCACGCGGTCGCTGAGGCGGATCTCGGTGCCGCCAAGATCGACCTCGATCCGCCGGAACAGGGTCAGATTTTCGCCAAAGGTCGCGGCCTGGCGGACCTGCCCCTCGGCCCAGAGGATACAGCGGTCGCCCTCCCACCGCTCGCCATAACCGGTCAGCTTGGCGGGAATGGTCGATATGCGGCCATGCAGCGCGTGCCGGATGGTCGCCACACCGGGGTAATTGTAATTGTCGGCCGGAACCTCTGCCGGGCCGAGGATATGATCCAGCCCGCAGGTCACCAGAAAGCCCGAAAAGCTGCGCCCCCAGGCAAAGCCGCCCTCGCCTTCGTATTCATGCAACCCGGGGTGGCGGATACCCGAGGGCCCGTGCCAGCCGACCGACTGGCCCTTGTATTCGACCTCGCAAATGTCGAAAGCCCGGTCGACCAGCACGGTAAAGCGCAGACCGGAGCCGGTGCGAAACTCCAGCATCCGGATGCCACGCTCCAGACCGTCGGACAATTCCATCAACCGCACACCGCCAAAGGCCCCGAGGCTGCCGGAGCGGCGGGCGATGTCGTGCGGGGTCAGGTCTTCGCCGAACAGTCTGGGCATGTCTCACCTTGAATTGGGGCGGCGGACATCGCCGCCCTTTGCATCACACGCCGTTGGCGACAAATTTGCCGTCAAGGAAGGCCTTGGAGCGCGGCACATCGGCCTCGTCCAGATGCTCGATAATCACCGGGATATTCGGGCATTTCTCGGCCAGGCGCTGCAGATAGAGGTCATAGTTCAGAACCCCCATCCCCGGCGCATCCAGCGCAATGGCCCCGACGCCGCGGAAGGTATGGCTGGCCAGGGCGTCGTCATCGCCGATATCGGCATGCTTTTCCGAAGTGTCCTTGGCGCGGGCCACGTCCTTGGCATGGGCGATCTTCACCTTGTCGGCCAAGGTGTCGAAGACCTGGTTCAGCACTTTGTCCATGCTGTCGATATTGTGGTCCTCGAAGTAATTGGTCGGGTCCATCAAGAGGCCAAGGCCCGGATGATCGACCTGGGCGAACATCTTGACGGTTTCCTCGACCGAGCCCACCACGTTGTTGACATAGGTTTCCAGCAGGAACTGTGCGCCGTGGTCGTAAGCCACCTGAGACAGTTCGGCGATGACCTTGCGGCACATCTCGAAGCCTTCCTCGGATTTGTTCTTCGGGTCCGACATCCATTCGCTCTCGGTATTGTAGGTGCCGGTTTCCGAGATGACATAGGGCGTGCCGAAGCTGCGGGCGTTGCGGAGCAATTCCTTCAGGCGGTCCACATTGGCTTTGCGGTGGTCCAGATCCGGATGGATGATGTTGGTATAGCCCGAGATGCAGCAGATCGGCAGGTTTTGGGCGCGGAAGGTGTCGCGCACCTGCTTGGCCTTGGCGCCGGTGATCTGGCCCGCGCTCAGGTCGATGTCCTTGAAATGCAGGTCAAGCTGGACGGTGTTGAAGCCGTGGCTGCGGATGCGCTTGGCGGTCTCCTCCAACCCGTAGGGGAAATAGCCGGTGAAAATCCCGGATTGCATCATGATGAGTTCCTCCCTCAGTTCGTTGATATTTCAGACAGTTTGACCGTGCGGCCCTCGGCGATGGAGCGATAGCCCGCCTCGATCAGCGCCACGGTTTTCACGTTGTCGGCCACCGACAGCGCCGGGGCGGTTCCGGTGGTGACGGCATGTTGCAGCTGTTCCATCACGCCGATGAAGGCCTGGGGGAACCACATCGTCTCCCATGTCGGGGTCACCCACTTGCCGCCGGTGGTTTTCTGGCTGGCATAGGTCAGGGTGCTTGCCGCCCCGGTCGGCCAGCCGATGGAGCCCTTGGCGACACCTTGGGTGCCTTCCACCCGGAAGGTGATCGACTGGTCGTTGTCATAGCCTTCGGCGCGCGGGCCGGACCAGACGTCTTCAAGGCTGACCGCCAACACCCCGCTTTCAAAGCGCAAAGTCGAAACGGTGATCCCGTCGGAATGGTCGAAGGTGGTCCGCGGGTCCGTTCGGGTCTGGGTCGTGATCTCCACCGGTTCGCCGAACAGGAACCGCAGCACGTCCAGGTGGTGGACCGACATGTTGGCGAGCGTCAGCCGGTCGTAACCTTCCAGAAAGCCCTGCCAATGCGGGATGGCGTGCATGTCGATCTGGGCGAAGACCACCTCGCCAAGCTCGCCCTTGTCGAGGATCTGCTTCAAGACCCGCATCGACTGGTCATAGCGCATGTTCTGGTTGACGCTGAGCACCTTGCCTGCCTTTTCCGCCGCATCACGCAGGGCAATCGCATCGGCCAGCGTCAGGGCCAGCGGCTTTTGCGCCAGGATCGCCTTGATATGCGGCTGTTTCAGCGCGGCATAGATCAGGGCGGGCTGCTGATCGGGCGGATAGGCGATGTCGAGGACCTCGATCGACGGGTCGGCGATCAGCGCCTCGGGTGTGTCATGCACCTTGGGGATGCCCCAGCGGGTGGCCACGGCCTCGGCCTTGGCCCTCGTGCGGCTGGCGATGGCGCCGACGGTGAAACCGGCCTCCTTATAGGCCGCCAGATGGCATTCGGCCATGATCATCCCGGCACCGATGCAGCCGATGGTCAGACCGCGACTCCGCACTGGCGGATCGGGTTGAAAGCCCAAAGCGTTGCTCATGTTCTCGCTCCTCCCAAGCGGGGGAGGGCTTTGCCGCCCGCCCCAAACCAGATCACCTTGGCCGCGTCGCAGGACAGGGCCACCTGCGCGCCGACCCGCATGTCAGGCTGACCGCGCAGCATGGCGCGCAACGGCTGATCGCCGGCCTTCAGCGTCACGACGGTATAACCGCCCAAGGGTTCCACCTCGGCCACTGTCGCGGGCGGGCCCGCGCCTGCATAGGGGGCGACGCGCAGATCCTCAGGCCGCAGGCCAAGTTCGGCCACCCCGGTCAACGCATCCGCCGCCGCCACCCGGATCGTGCCGGAGGCCGCCTCGAACCCATTGCCCATCCGCTGCGCCGGCAAGATGTTCATCACCGGCGAGCCGAGGAAGCGCGCCACATAGGTCGTGGCCGGATTGTCATAGATCTCCACCGGGCTGCCCACCTGCCGGATCGCGCCATGTTCCAGAATGGCCATGCGGTCGGCCACCGACATCGCCTCTTCCTGGTCGTGGGTGACATAGATCAGCGTCCGCCCGGCCTCGCGCTGGATGCGCTTCAGCTCGACCCGGGTCTCCTCACGCAGGCGGGCGTCGAGGGCGGAAATCGGGTCATCCATGAGGTAGGCCGCAGGGTCACGCACCAGGGCGCGGGCGATGGCGACACGCTGGCGTTCACCGCCCGACAGCTGGCCGGGCATCTTGTGCAGGATGTGGCCGATATGCAGCTTCTCCGCCGCATCCTTCAGCCGGGCTTCGATGCGGGTCGGGTCCTCGTGCCGTTCCGCCAGCGGAAAGCGGATGTTGTCGGCCGCCGTCATATGCGGGAACAGAGCCAGGTTCTGGAAGACCATCGCGATGTTGCGTTCGGCTGGCGAGATGGCGTTGACCACCTTGCCGTCGATCAGGATCTCGCCCGCGTCGGGCTTTTCCAGCCCGAGGATCAGCCGCAGGATCGTGCTTTTGCCCGACAGCGGCGGGCCGAAGAAGCAGAAGAACTCGTTATCGGCCACGGTGAAGCTCGCGTCATCGACGGCGACGGTGTCCTTGTAGCGCTTGGTCACGTTGCGGAAGGCGATTTCAGCCATGTCAGAGACCTTTCAGGGCTGCGCCAGAGGCGGCATCGAAGAGGCGGACCGAGGGGGCGAGCGGGGCGAAGTGCAAGGCCTGGCCTGTGGCAAAGCCCGCGTCATTCTCCAGCACCACCTTGGCGGCAGAGGCGCCCTGCCCCAGATGCAGGATCGTCCGCGCGCCGATGCGTTCGACGAAGGTGATCGGCAGGGCCATGCCCTGACCTTCGGGCACCAAGGCGACCTGTTCGGGGCGAAAGCCATAGACGACCTCGCCCTTCGCCTGCCGCAGGGCGGCGGCTTGGGGTGCGGCAAGCTGCGGCGTCATGCCAAGGGGACCGAGGTCAAGCGCCATGCCCGAGGGCGTTTCCACCGCGCGGCCCTGCAGCAGGTTCATCCCCGGCGAGCCGATGAAGCGGGCGACGAAGAGGTTGGCGGGGTTGTTGTAGATCTCCAACGGCGTTCCGACCTGTTGCAACACGCCGTGGTCCATCACGGCGATGCGGTCGGCCATGGTCATCGCCTCCAGCTGGTCATGGGTGACATAGACCATGGTCTGGCGGAAACTGCGTTGCAGCTGCTTCAACTCGGTCCGCATCACGGCGCGGAAGGCGGCATCGACGTTGGACAGGGGCTCGTCCAGAAGGAAGATCGCGGGCTCCATCACCGCACTCCGCCCGATCGCCACCCGTTGCAGGATGTTGACCGAAAGGCCCGCAGCAGGGCGGTCGAGCATCGGGGTCAGCTGCAGAAGCTCGGCCATGGCGCCGACACGGCGCGTCACCTCCTCCACCGGGCGTCGGGTGGCGCGCAGGCCATAGGCCAGGTTCTGCCGCACCGTCATATGGGTGAAGATCGCGTAGTTCTGGAAGACGAAGCCCACGCCACGCTGCCCCATCGGCACGCCGGCCATGTCACGCGCGCCAAAGAGGATGCGACCTTCCGAGGGCTGCTCCATCCCCGCGATCATGTTCATCGTGGTCGACTTGCCGCAACCCGAAGGCCCGAGCAGAGCCACAAACTCGCCATCGGCAATGGTCAGGTCCATCGTCTTCAGCGCCGTGAAGGGGCCGAAGCGTTTGACGAGGTGTTGCAGGTGAATAGCGCTCATCAGCGGGCCATCCGTTTCAGGGCCCAGACACAGGCGATGGAGAGGACAATCAGGATCGCCAGCGCAATCGCCGCGACATAGCCCCAGATCAGATCCTGGGTGGCGATCTTGTAGATATAGACGCTGATGGTTTCGGTCGCGACGCCGGGGCCGCCGCCGGTCATGATGAAGAGGGTGTCGAAGATCTTGAAACACTCGATGACGCGGATCGCCAGCGCGATGCCGATGATGGTCTTCATCCGCGGCAGGACGATGGTGCGGAACCGCTGCACCGGACCCGCGCCCAAAAGGGTTGCGGCGCGGATCTGATCCTCGGGGACACCGACCATGCCGGCCAGCAGGATCAGGAACATCAGCGGCGTCCATTGCCAGATATCGGCGCTCATCACCGCCAAAAGGGCAAGATTAGGGTCTGATAGCCAGGCGAGTGTCACCGGATGGCCGACGAAATGCGCGAGGATGTCGTTCACCGGCCCGCCCGACTGGAAGAGCATGAAGAACATGTAACCCGCCACCGCAGGCACCACCATCATCGGCATGATGAGGATGGAATAGGCGACTCGCTTGCCGGGGAAATCGTCCATGAAGAGGGTGGCAAGACCAAGGCCCAAGAGAAACTCCACCGGTACGCAGACGACCATGACCAGGGCGGTACGGCCCAAGGCGGCCCAGAGGCGGCTGTCGTGCAAGAGGTCGGTGTAATTGGCAAAGCCGTTCCACATCGACCAGGCCTGCGGCCAGGACAGGCCCGACAGCGGCGACCAGTCGGTCAGCGAGATGTAAAGCTGCATCAGCAGCGGAAAAACCGAGATGAACAGGACCAGCACCTGCGCCGGCAGGGTCAGGCGGAAGCCGAGCTTGGCGGATTCGTCTCTCATTGCCACGGGTTTCATTGCTTGAGCGCTCCAAAGGTCAGCCCGCGCACCAGATGTTTCTGGATCAGCACGCCCATCACCACCGGCGGCACCGCGGCGATCAGGCCAAGCGCGGCCTTGGCCCCGTAAAGCTGCCCCGTCATCGAGGAGGAAAGCGAGGCCATGTAGACCGGGATCGTCACCCATTCCCGCGTCGTCAGCAGAAGGGCGATCAGGTAATCAGACCAGTTCAGGATGAAGACGAACAGCGCGGCCGAGGCGAGCGGCGCCCGCATCATCGGCAGGGTGATGCGCCAGAACACCCTTGCGCGGGAGCAACCCTCGACCAGGGCGGCCTCCTCGATCTCTTTCGGCATGTCGTCGAAGAAGGTCTTCATCAGCCAGAAGGCGAAGGGCAAGGTCACGATGCCATAGACCAGCGCCAGTCCCCACCAGCTGTCGGTGAAGTTCAGGAAGGCCCACATGATCATCACCGGCGTCATCACCGCCATCGGCGGGAACAGCCGCAGCTGCACCAGGGCCAGCGGCAGGTTCGCGCCAGAGCCGAAGCGCGACAGCCCGTAAGCCGCCGCCGTCCCCGCCGTCATCGCAATAACAGTCCCTATTCCGGCGGAAAGGAACGAGGCGAGGATCGGTTTCAGTGCCGTCTTGTCCAGCGTGGCGATCAGGTCATTGGTGCTTTGACCGAAGATGTAGCGGAAGTTGTCCAGCGTCGGCGCGCGCGGGATCCAGGTCAGGTCGGCGCCGGTGGCCTGCCATTCCGGGATCGGCTTGAAGGCCATCGAGGCCATCCACAGGATCGGGATCAGCGCCACGGCAAGGGCCAGCAGAAGAACGGCATAGCGAAAGGCCGTGAAGGCCAGCGAGCGGGTCATGGGAATTCCGGGGCAATGAAGGATGGCCGGCGCGTGGTCCGCGCGCCGGCCCTTGGTCGGCCCGTCGTCCTGGGAACGACAACGGGCCGGCTTCTGTCACATCGGGTCAAGGACCGTGGGCCAGGCGGCCTTGTTGGCCTTGATCGCCTCGATGATCTTCTCTTGTCCGGTGCGGCGGGTGATCTTCTTCCACTCGGCCTCGGTATCGGCCATCGCCTGCGCCGCCGTCTTGGCCCCGGTGAGCGAGGCCATGAGGTTCTCGTCCAGCGCGTTGTGGAAGGCCGTGGCCCCAGGATAGTTGATGGTCGGCACCGTGCGCGCCACCGTCTCGCGCACCACATCCATGTGGTAGGCATGGTAGGTCTCGCGCACCAGCGGATCGGCAAAGTCGTTGAGGGAGAAGGGGTCGAAATAGCCGCCCGGATTGGCCGTCATCCAGCTGTAGATCCGCGCCGAGCCCAGCCATTGCAGCAGAAGATAGGCGACTTCCGGGTGTTGCGACTGGGCGGAAACCATGCCGGTGAGGCTGAACCACAGGACCGAGCGGCTGACGATCTTGCCGTCGATCTCGTTGCCCGGCGGCAGCATGGACCCGATCTTTCCGGTGACCTTCGACCCCGTGTTGCCGGCATTGTCCAGAAACTTCGGCAGGTTGGAAAAGGCGCAGGTCATCGCAGCGCCGCCATTGGCGAAGTTGCCGTATTGCTCGGGCCAACCCCAGCTGATCGCGTCGGGGGAATGGTGGGCCAGGCTGTCGATATAGGCCTGGGTCGCAGCCACACCTTGATCGGAGTTGATCAGCGGCGCGCCGTCATCGCCGAAGAGATACATGTTCGGCGCCGCGGTCGAGACATAGCGCTGATACCAGTTGGTATAGCCCCAGCCCTGATTGCGCAGGTCGGTCGAGCCGAACAGGCCCTTGTCCGGCCGTTGGAAGAAGGCCGCCACGTCGGAATGCTGCTTCCAGGTCTTCGGCGGGGCGAGGTCGTAACCGTATTTGTCCTTGAAGGCCTTTTGCTCGGCGGCATCGCCAAAGAGGTCGGTCCGGTAGACCCAGGTCTGGAAATCGCCATCCAGCGAGACGCCATAGGTGTTGCCGCGATACTGGTTCAGCAAGGCCACGCCCTGCGCGCCGTTGACATAGCCGGTCTTGGGGTCGTCCCATTGCGGCTTGTACTGGGCCACATAGTCGTCGAGCTTGGCAATCCCGCCCGATTCCGCCAGATCGCCCAGCCGGTTCCACTCGGTCGAGTAGATGTCATAGGCACCCCCCTTGGTGGAAATGTCCTGCATCGTCTTGGTGAACTCTTGCCCATTCGGCAGGCCGACGATCTCCAGCGGGATGCCGGTTTCCTTCTCCCACAGATCCTTGATCGAGGGGGCGCCTTCCGGGAAGGGCTTGGTCAGCTGGCCGATCGAGCCGTCCGACAGGCCGATCACGATCTTGGCCGGGGTCTTGCCCGCGCCTTTCAGAGTCTTGACCGCCTCGATCGCCCGGCCTTCCGGCGTGTCGGGCCCGTATTGGTAACGCTCCGCCCCGGCAAACCCGGTCGGTCCGCCGATCATGCCGGGGGCAAGCGCGTCACTGGCGCCAGCCCGGGCCGGGCGGATGAAACGCGGGGCAAGCCCAAGTGCGGCCCCATAGACGGCGAATTTCCCCCCGGTCGTCAACAAGCTGCGCCGCGATATGCGGGTCTGTTGGTCCATTGCTTTCCCTCCCAAGACAGCAGAGCGCATGCGTTGATGCCCTCAAGGTGATGATTAATGATGATTCAACACATCAAGTCAACATCATAAAATCGCACAATCCGCGCCTGACATGTCAGTTTTGGCCTAAATCACCTCAGGAATGGTCAAGTTTCCGTGGTTTTGCGGCCAGCTCGGTGGAATCCGCGCCGGCAAACACCTCATTTCCATGTCGATAACCTCAAAATACATCATTTACAGCATGGCGATTCGATGGCACTACCAAAGCAGGCCAAGCCCGGCCAAAGCGCTTCGATGTACGGCAGGATGACCAAAGCCCATATGCCCCCACCCCGTGTGACCCTTCAGGACGTGGCCCGCGCGGCTGGCGTCTCTCCTGCCACGGTGGACCGGGTGCTGAACGGCCGCGACGGGGTGCGCAGCCGCACGCGTGAGGTGGTGATCGATACGGCGCAGCGGATGGGCTATATCGCCGGCCCCGCCGAGGCGCCGGTGGTGGATGCGGCCCTGCGGCTGGTCTTTCTGTTGCCGGCGGGGACCAATGCCTTCATCAACACCCTGCACCGCCAGATCGACATGGCCGCCGCCACGCGGCCCGAGCTTGCCGTCACGGTGGAGCGGATCGAGGGGTTCAACCCGCTGACCCTCGCCGCGCGGCTTCTGGCCCTGCAGGGGGTGGCGCAGGGCGTCGGGTTGATCGCGCAGGATCATCCTCTGGTGCGCGAGGCGATCCGCAGTCTGGCGCAGGCCGGGGTTCCGGTGATCACCCTCGCCTCGGACATTCAAAGCGTGCCGCGCCTGGCCTATGTCGGCATCGACAACCGGCAGGCCGGGCGGCTCGCCGGGCTGTTGATGGGGCGGCTTCTGCCGAAGGAGCAGCGGTCGAAAGTGGCGCTCTTTGCCGGCTCGCTGTCCTACCGCGGGCATGAAGAGCGCGAGATGGGCTTTCGCCACATCCTGCGCGAGGAATTTCCCGAGGTGCAGATCCTGGAACTGCGCGAGATCATGGATGACCGCGAAAGGGCCATGTCAGAGACGTTTTCGCTGCTGGACCAGCACCCCGACCTCGCCGCGATCTACAACGTCGGCGGCGGCACCTCGGGCATTGCGGCGGCGTTGAAGGCGCGCGAGGCGGCGCATCGCGTGGTGCTGATCGGCCACGAGGCGACCGAAAGCACCAAGCGGCTGCTGCTGGATGGCACGGTCGATGCGGTGATCGACCAGAACCCCCGGGTCGAGGCGCGCGAGGCCCTGAACCTCTTGACCGCCGCCCTGCAGGGCAAGCCCTATACCTATATCCCGCCGCGCCTGCAGCTGATCCTGAAGGAAAACCTGCCGGACGAATAGGCCTTCAGCCGACCTTGACCACCAGCTTGCCGAAATTGGCGCCCTTGAGCATGCCGAAGAAGGCCTCGGGCGCGTTTTCCAGCCCTTCGACCAGGTGTTCGCGGTACTGGATCTGGCCCTTGCCGATCCATTCGGTCATCGCGGCGGCGAAGGTCGGGTAAAGCGGGCCGAAGTCGAGGAAGATGATGAAGCCGCGCAAGGTGAGCCTGCGGCGCAGCACCATGCTCATCAGCATCGGCACCCGGTCCGGGCCTTCGGGCAAGGCGCTGGCGTTGTATTGCGAGATCAGGCCGCAGACGGGAATCCGCCCGCCGGGGTTCATCAGGGGCAGGACCGCGTCCAGAACCGCGCCACCGACGCTTTCGAAATAGATGTCGATGCCCTTGGGTGCGGCCGCCTTCAGATGGGCGGCCATGTCGGGCGCCTTGTGGTCGATGCAGGCGTCAAAGCCGAGGTCCTGCACCGCATAGGCGCATTTCTCCGGCCCGCCCGCCACGCCGATCACCCGCAGGCCCATCAGCTTGCCGATCTGGCCAACCACGGCCCCCACCGCCCCGGTGGCAGCACCAACGCACAAAGTCTCGCCCGGTTTCGGCTGGCCGATCTGGGTCAGCCCGGCCCAGGCGGTGAAGCCCGGCATGCCGAGAATCCCCAAGGCCCAGGAAGGCGACTTCGGCTCACGCCCGAGGTTCACCACCTCGGCGCCATCCGACAGGGCATAATCCTGCCAGCCATTGGAACTGAGCACCAGATCGCCGGGCTGGAACGCGGGCAGGTCCGAACTCACCACCTCGGCCACCGTGCCGCCGACCATCGGCTGGCCAACCGCGACCGGCGCGGCATAGGAGGGCGCATCGCTCATCCGGCCGCGCATATAGGGGTCGAGCGACAGGTAAATCGTGCGCAGCAGCATCTGGCCCGGACCGGCCACCGGCACCGCCGCCTCTTCCATCCGGAGGGTCTGCGCATCCGGCTCGCCCTTTGGGCGCGCGGCAAGGATCAGGCGGCGGTTGACCGAGGGGCTTTGCGGCATGGGACGGGCTCCTGTCAGGAAAAGGTCACGGTTTTCGAAGGCAAGACGCGACAGCAGAAATTATTTTTTGCCTCACTGGCCGGTTTACGGCAATTCTGTTCCGGGAGCGACCTGCCATTTCGCCGGGCCCCGAAGCATGACTTGAAACGGCGCGAAATTGGCGCTTAACCTGTGGCTGCCGGTGCACAGCCCTGCTGTGCGCCCCCAAGTTTCAGCCGACGGACAGGTCAATCATGAAATATATGACAGCACAGACTGCAAGGGCGGCCGCGCAGGCGATCGCCGCAGAGCCGGGGTCTGCCCGGGTTCTGGCGGGCGGCACCGATCTTCTGGTGCAGATGAAGGCAGGCAACCTGCAGGTGGACCTTCTCGTCGACATCAAGAAAATCCCCGGCATCCGCGAGATCACGCCCGAAGCGGGCGGTTTCCGCGTCGGCGCCGCCGTGGCCAATTCCGAGCTGCGCGAACATCCCGAGGTTTGCGCGCTGTGGCCCGGCGTGGTCGAGGCGGCGGGCCTGATCGGCTCCACCCAGGTGCAGGGGCGTTGCACCATGGCGGGCAACCTCTGCAACGGCTCGCCCGCGGGCGATGCGGTGCCCGCCCTGGTTGCCGCCGATGCCAAGCTGCGGATCGAAGGCCCCGACGGGACCCGTGAGGCCAGCGTGCTGGAGATTCCGACCGGCCCCGGCAAGACCTCGCTGAAGAAGGGCGAGATCGTCACCTCGATCCTGCTGCCGGCCCGTCCGGCGCATTCGGGCGACGCCTATCTGCGCTTCATCCCGCGCACCGAGATGGATATCGCCGTGGCCTCTGCCGCCGTCAGCCTGACGCTGGACGCTTCGGGCACGATCACCGCCGCCCGCGTGGCGCTGGGGGCCGTGGCCGCGACCGTGCAGCTGGTCGAGGCGGGGGCCAAGGCCATCATCGGCACCAAGCTGGACGATGCGGCGCTGGCCGCCCTCGCCAGCGCCTGCGAAGCCGCCTGCAAACCGATCGACGACAAGCGCGGTACCATCGAATTCCGCACCAGCACGGCCGGCGTCCTTGCCCGCCGCGCTGCCAAAATCGCCTATGCCCGCGCCGGAGAGAGCAAATGAAATCCACCCATGTTTCCACCACGATCAACGGCGACCCGGTCGAGTTCATCTGCACGCCCGACGAACCCCTGCTGGACGTGCTGCGCAACCGCCTGCACCTGACCGGTGCCAAGGAAGGCTGCGGCACCGGTGACTGCGGCGCCTGCTCGGTCACGCTGAACGGCCGGCTGGTCTGTTCCTGCCTCGTCCTCGGCGTCGAGGTGCAGGATGCCGAGATCACCACCATCGAAGGCATGGCCAATGGCGACGAGCTGCACCCGCTGCAGCGCGCCTTCATCGACGGCGCGGCCCTGCAATGCGGCGTCTGCACGCCCGGCATCCTGGTCGCGGCCAAGGCGCTGCTGGCCAAGAACGCCAGCCCGACCGACGAGGAAGTGCGCTTCTGGCTGGCCGGCAACCTCTGCCGTTGCACCGGATATGACAAGATCATCGCCGCCGTTCAGGTGGCTGCTGCCGAAATGAGGGGGGCATAACATGGCGCTCGACCAACCCAAACGCGAATTCCGCTATGTCGGCACCCGTCCGAACCGCCCGGACGGTGTGGACAAGGTGACGGGCCGCGCCCAATACGGCGCCGACTTCACCGCCCCCGGCATGCTGACCGCCGCCATCCTGCGCTCGCCCCATGCCCATGCCCGGATCGTGTCGATCGACACCTCCGTCGCCGAGGCCATTCCCGGCGTGCGCGCCGTGGTCACCGGCGACGATTTTGCCCGGCCCGAGGATGATTTCCTGCGCGACGTGCAGGAAAACTGCATGGCGCGCGGCACCGCCCTTTACGATGGCCATGCCGTGGCCGCCGTCGCCGCGACCTCGCCCGCCATCGCCAAGGCCGCGCTGAAGGCGATCAAGGTGACCTATGAGGTTCTGCCCCATGTCACCGACGTGGACGAGGCGATGCTGCCCTCGGCCCCGGTCGTCCAATCGGGCCGCGCGATGGAAAACGTCCCCGCCGGCATGTCCGAGAATGTCACCCATACCTGCGAATTCGGCCACGGCGACGTGAACGCCGGCTTCGCCAAGGCCGATCTGGTGGTGGAGCGCAGCTTCAAGACCGCCGCCACCCACCAGGGCTATATCGAACCGCATGCCTGCCTCGCCTCGGTCACCGCCGATGGCAAGGCGGATCTGTGGTGCTGCACCCAGGGCCATTTCTTCGTCCGTACCCTCTGTTCCGCCATGCTGGGGATGGAGGCGAGCCAGCTGCGCGTCACCGCTTCGGAAATCGGCGGCGGCTTTGGCGGCAAGACCACCGTCTTCATCGAGCCGGTGGCGCTGGCCCTGTCGAAGAAGGCGGGCCGTCCGGTCAAGGCCGTGATGACGCGGGACGAGGTGTTCCGCGCCACCGGGCCGACCGTTTCGACCTCGATCGACATCAAGATCGGCATGACCAAGGATGGCCGCATCACCGCCGGCGAGGGTCGCCTGCGCTATTCCGGCGGGGCCTTCCCGAACACCACGGTCGACATGGGCGCCCAGGCCGGCTTTGCCGCTTATGACCTCGAGGCGGTCCATACCCTCGGCTGGAACGCGATGACCAACCGCCCGAAAGAGGCCGCCTATCGCGCGCCGGGCGCACCGCAGGCGATTTACGCGGTGGAAAGCGTCGTGGACGAGCTGTGCCAGAAGCTGGGTCTTGACCCGCTGGCCGTGCGCCTGAAGAACGCGGCCAAGAAGGGGACGCTGTCCTCCTACGGCCCGACCTTCAACGAAATCGGCCTGATCGCCACGCTGGAGGCCGCCAAGGCCCACCCGCATTATACTGCTCCCTTGGGGCCGAACCAGGGGCGCGGCCTGTCCTGCGGTTTCTGGTTCAACTTCGGCGGCAACACCTGCGTGTCGTTGAACGTGAACACCGATGGCACCGTGGGCGTGACCGAGGGCAACCCCGATATCGGCGGCTCGCGCGCCTCGATCAGCCTGATGGCGGCGGAGGAGCTCGGGATTCCCTACGACAACATCCGCACCATCGTCGCCGACACCAACTCGCTCGGCTATAACGACGTGACCGATGGCAGCCGGGTGACCTTTGCCGTGGGTCTGGCGACGATCAAGGCCGCCCGCGATGCGGTGGCCAAGATGAAGGCACGTGCCGCGAAGTTCTGGGGCATCGACGAAGATGCCGTGGATTGGGTCGATGGCGCCGCCGTGCCCGCAGGCCCGAACGCCGGCAAGTTCCCGCCCCTGACCCTGGCCGAGATCGCCGCCACCTCACCCCAGACCGGCGGCCCGATCGCCGGCCATTACGAGACCAACGTCGATGGCGCGGGCGTGTCCTTTGGCGTCCACCTCGTCGATGTCGAGGTTGACCCGGAGACCGGCTTCACCAAGATCCTGCGCTATACGATCTTCCAGGATGCCGGGAAGGCCGTGCACCCCGACTATGTCGAAGGCCAGATGCAGGGCGGCGCCGTGCAAGGCATCGGCTGGGCGCTGAACGAGGAATATATCTACGGCAAGGACGGGCGTCTGCAGAACCCGGGCTTCCTCGATTACCGCATCCCGGTCGCCTCGGACCTGCCCCGGATCGAGACGGTGATCCTGGAAATCCCGAACCCCGGCCACCCCTACGGCGTCCGCGGTGTGGGCGAAACCCCGATCGTCCCACCCCTGGCCGCCATCGCCAACGCGGTCTCCCGCGCGGCGGGCGTGCGCCTGACGGAACTGCCGATGTCGCCGCCGCGGATTTTGAAGGCGATCAAGGGCTGAAACGGGTCAGGCAAAGGGGGAAACCGCTTTTGCCTGACACGCGAAAGTAAAAGGGGCTGGCATGGTCAAGGTCAAGCTATGGGGGTCGCTGCGCCACTGGACCGACGGGCAATCCGTTGTCGAGGTGGAGGCCACGACCTTCAAGCAACTGCTTGACCGCCTGACCGAAACCTACCCCGGCCTCGCGCCGCAAATCCGGCGCGGGGTCTCGATGTCACTCGACGGGGTGATCTACCGCGAAGCCTGGTTTCAAGAGATCAAACCGGACTCCGAGGTCGTCCTCATGCCCTTCATGCAGGGCGGCTAGTCCCGCTCCCCCAAAAACCGGAGTTCCCCCGTGGCCCTTCGCTATGTCAGCTTGGCCGGTCGCGGCCAGACCGATGCCTGCCTGACCGCCGCCGTGCGGCTGATGCAGGCCGCGGGCCTGCGGCTTGCCGGGACTTTCGCGCTGGAATCCGATGACCCGGCCTGCGACATGCAGTTGCAGATCCTGCCCGATGGCCCGGTGATCCGGATCAACCAGAACCTCGGCCGCGCGGCACGGGGCTGCCGGTTGGACGGCGGCGCGCTGGAACAGGCGGTGATGGAGGTGGCGGCGCGGACCGAGGGCGCGCAGGTGCTGGTGGTCAACAAGTTCGGCAAGCTCGAATCCTCCGGTCGCGGCTATGTGCCGCTGATCTCGGACGCGCTGGAAAAGGGCGTGCCGGTGCTGATCGGCGTCAATACCCTGAACCTGCCGGAACTGCTGAGCTTTGCCGGCGATCTGGCCGAAGCACTCCCCGGCGATCCGCAAGCGATCGCCGATTGGGCCTTAGCCCACGCCTAATCAAGGCTGAGATTTTCTGTTCTTTCCTTTAAGCAAGCGCTGCGACATTCTGTCCGAAACGCGGGGTACGAGGACGGGACCAGGATATGGCTGTTGAAAAGGTGGAGGCGCTGGTGGTCGGCGCAGGTCAGGCCGGTGTGGCGATGAGCGAGCATCTCTCGCGCTGCGGCATCGGCCATCTTGTGCTGGAACGGAGCCGCATTGCCGAACGCTGGCGCTCGGAACGCTGGGATTCGCTGGTCGCCAATGGCCCGGCCTGGCATGACCGCTTTCCGGGCATGGACTATGCCGAAACCGCCCCCGATGCCTTTCCGGGCAAGGAACAGGTCGCCGATTATTTCGTGGCCTATGCCGAAAAGATCGCCGCCCCGATCCGCTGTGGCGTGGCGGTGAACCGGGTCACAAGGCTGCAAGGTCGCCCCGGCTTTCGCGTCGAAACCTCGGCAGGCGTGGTCGAGGCGGAATATGTCGTGGCCGCCACCGGCGCCTTTCAGCATCCGGTGATGCCCGATCTGGTGCCCGCCCAGGCCGGCCTGATGCAGCTGCATTCCAGCGCCTATCGCAACCCCGGCCAGTTGCCCGAGGGCGCGGTGCTGGTGGTCGGCGCGGGCTCCTCCGGCGCGCAGATCGCCGCCGAACTGCAGGAGGCCGGGCGCAAGGTCTATCTCTCGGTCGGCCCGCATGGCCGCCCGCCGCGCAGCTACCGCGGCCGCGATTTCGTCTGGTGGCTTGGCGTGCTGAACAAGTGGGATCTGGAATATGTCCCCGGATCGGATCATGTGACCATCGCGGTCAGCGGCGCCAATGGTGGTCGCACCGTCGATTTCCGCAAGCTTGCGGCGGGTGGAATGACCCTTTTGGGCCGTGCAGAGACATATAAGGACGGCACCCTGACCTTCGGCTCCGACCTTGCCGCCAATGTCGCCAAGGGCGATGCCGACTATCTTTCGGTACTGGACGAGGCCGATGCCTTCGCCACTCGCAACGGCCTTGACCTGCCGCTGGAGCCCGAGGCCCGCGTCATCGGGCCCGATCCGGAGTGTCTGACCCATCCGATCCGCGCGCTGGATCTGAAGCAGGCCGGGATCACCGCGATCATCTGGGCCACCGGCTTTACCCAGGATTTCAGCTGGCTCGAGGTCGATGCCTTCCACCCGAACGGCAAGCCCCGCCACCAGCGCGGCGTGTCGTCGGAGCCGGGGATCTACTTCCTCGGCCTGCCCTACCAGTCGCGGCGCGGGTCGTCCTTCATCTGGGGCGTCTGGCACGATGCCAAGCATGTCGCCGACCATATTGCCAAACAGCACGGCTATCTGGCCTATAAAGGCCCGGGCAAGCCCGTCACCGCCTAAAGCCCTTCGGAGAGAAACATGGCCCACCAGCGCATCCGCCCCTTCAACACCAAAGTCACCTATCCCGAACAGAACCTCGACAATGACCTCGCCCATGCCGTGGTCACCCGCGGCGGCCGCACCGTCTGGTTCCGCGGCGCCTGCCCGCAGGATCTGGACACCGCGGTCAACCTCGGCAGTCACGATCCGGCCGAACAGACCCACAAGGTGATGCAGAACATCAAGCAGGTGATCGAGGAAGCCGGCGGCAAGATGGAGCATCTGGTCAAGCTGGTCGTCTATCTGACCGATGTCCGCCACCGCGAGCCGGTCTATCGGACGATGGGCGAGTATATCAAAGGCGTCCACCCGGTCTGCACCGGCCTGACCGTCGTGGCGCTGGCCCGGCCCGATTGGCTGGTCGAGATCGACGCCACCGCTGTGATCCCGGATTGAGATGACCTTCTCCATCGTCGCGCATTGCGCTGAAACCGGGCTCTTCGGCATGGCCATCTCCTCCTCCTCTCCCGCGGTGGCGGCGCGCTGCGCCTATGCGCGCGCCGGGGTGGGCGCGGCGGCGAGCCAGAACATCACCAACCCCGCATTGGGGGATCTGATGCTGGACCTGCTCGCCTCCGGCCTTTCGGCACCGGAGGCGGTGGCCGAAGCTGTCCGGCAGGAGAAGTTCCCGGAATACCGCCAACTTCTCTGCGTCGATGCCGAGGGTCGCACCGCCACCTGGTCGGGCGACAAGGCTCTTGGCATCTGGGGCGCTGCCGAGGGTGCGGGCGTGGCGGCGGGGGGCAATCTTCTCGCCGACAAGGCGATTCCCGCCGAAATGGTGACTGTTTTTGCCGCCACCAAGGGCCATATCGGTGACCGGCTTCTGGCCGCGATGCAGGCCGCCCTTGCGCTCGGGGGTGAGGCTGGGCCGGTCCACTCCGCCGGCCTTCTGATCGTGGGCAAACACCCCTGGCCCCTCGCAGAACTGCGCTGCGATTGGGAGGAGGGTGATCCCATCGCCCATATCGCCCGCGCCTGGGCGGTCTACAAACCGCAGATGGAGGCCTACCAGACCCGCGCCCTCGACCCGCGCGCGGCCCCCTCCTACGGCGTGCCGGGCGAGACATAGTGGCCCTCCGCCTGACCCTGCGCCAGCTGGAATACCTCGTGGCCGTGGGTCAGGCGGGGTCGATCACCCTTGCGGCCGAAAGGCTCAGCGTCTCGGCCCCGTCGATCTCCACCGCCATCGCCCAGCTGGAGGCGGAGTTCGGCCTGCCCCTCTTCGTGCGCAAACATGCCCATGGCATGTCGCCCAGCCAGGCCGGGCGCGAGATGATCCGCGAGGCGGCAGCGACCCTCGCCGCCGCCGCCCGCCTGACCGAGCTTGCCGCGCAGTACCGCGGCACGGTGATGGGGCGGCTCAACGTCGGCTGCCTGCTGACCTTTGCCCAGATCCTGCTGCCGCAACTGCGCCGCAGCTTCATCGACCGCTATCCTGCCGTGGCGTTCCACCAGACTGAAACCCACCAGGCCGCCCTGATCGAAGGCCTGCGCGACGCGCGCCTTGACGTGGCCCTGACCTATGACCTCGCCCTACCCGCGGATCTGGAGTTCGTCTCCCTCGCCACCCTGCCGCCCTTCGTCATGCTGCCCGCCAGCCACCCTCTGGCTCAGGCGAAATCCCTCTCCGTCGCCGATCTGGCAGAGCTGCCCTTCGTCCTCCTCGACCTGCCGTTGTCGGGCGAATACTTCCTGTCCTTCTTCGAAAAAGCGTCTCTAAGACCGCGGATTGTGGAGCGGAGCCGCGACATGGCCGTGGTGCAATCGCTGGTCGCCAATGACTTCGGCTATTCGATCCTCAACTTCCGCCCGCTGACCAACCTCGCCCCCGATGGCAAGAAACTCGCCTTCGTGCCGTTGACCGGCAAGGTGCAGCCGATGCGGATGGGCCTTCTTTGCGCACCGGGCAGCCGCGCCTCGCTGACCATCCGCGCCTTCATCGACCATGCCGAAACCGCCTTGCAGAGCCTCCTGCCCGATCTGATCCTGCGTTAGGAAACCCCATGCGCGACCCTCGCTATGACATCCTGTTCCAGCCTTTGGCCATCGGCCCGCTGACCGCGCCGAACCGCTTTTACCAGGTGCCGCATTGCAACGGCGGCGGCTACCGCGACCCTTCCGCCGCCGCCGCCATGCGCGGCATCAAGGCCGAGGGTGGCTGGGGCGTGATCTTCACCGAACAGACCGAAATGCACCACACCTCGGAAATCACCCCCTTCATCGAACTGCGCCTGTGGGAGGACAAGGACATCCCCTCCATCGCCAAGATGGCTGCGGCGATGAAGACTCACGGGGCGCTGGCGGGCATCCAGCTGGCCTATTCCGGCATCAACGGCCCGAACATGTACACCAAGGAGGTGCCGCTCGCCCCCTCCGCCCTGCCGATCCGCACCTTCACCAATGACCCGGTGCAGGCCCGCGCGATGGACAAGACCGACATCAGGAACCTGCGCCGCTGGTTCGTGAACGCCGCCAAGCGCAGCAAGCTGGCCGGGTTCGACCTGATCTGCCTGTACGGCGCGCATGGTTTCGGCATCTTTCAGCATTTCCTCAGCCGCGCCACCAACCAGAGGTCGGACGAATACGGCGGCAGCCTGGAAAACCGCTCGCGTTTCGCGCGCGAGGTGATTGCCGACATGCGGGATGCGGTGGGGGATACCATGGCGCTGACCCTGCGCGTTTCGCTGGACGAGACGATTGGCCAGCTTGGATTCTCCAATGCCGAGGTGCGCGATTTCGTCTCTATGAACGCCGAATTGCCCGATCTTTGGGATCTGGCGATGGGGACATGGGAGGATTGCTCCGGCCCCTCCCGCTTCAAGGAAGAAGCCGCGCAAGAGGCCTGGGTGACCGGCATCCGCGACCTTTCCCCTCGCCCGGTGGTGGGGGTCGGCCGCTTCACCTCGCCCGATGTGATGGCGCGGATGATCAAATCGGGGCGGCTGGATTTCATCGGCTGCGCCCGCCCCTCGATCGCCGATCCCTTCATCCCGAAGAAGATCGACGAGGGCCGGGTCGAGGATATCCGCGAATGCATCGGCTGCAACATCTGTATCACCGGCGACATGACGCAAGGCATGGGGCGCTGCACGCAAAACCCGACCTGGATGGAGGAATGGCGCCGCGGCTGGCATCCGGAAAAGATCGCGACCAAAGGCGCCAGCGAGACGGTTCTGATCATCGGCTCCGGTCCCGCCGGGCTGGAGGCGGCGCGGGCGGCGGCGCTGCGCGGCTATGAGGTCGCGGTGGCCGAGGCGCGCGAGGATTTCGGCGGCAGGGTGGCGCGCGAGCGTCTGCTGCCGGGCCTGTCGGCCTGGGGGCGGGTGGCGGATTACCGGCTGTTTCAGCTGAAACAGAGACAGAATGTGCAGCTTTACCCCGGCTCGCGCCTCACCGCCGAAGAGGTGCTGGAGTTCGGATTCCAGCATGTCTGCGTCGCCACCGGGTCAACCTGGCGCGCCGATGGCGTGGCGCGCCAGCATGTCGTGCCGATGCCGATGGATGAAGCCATGCCGGTCTTCACCCCCGACGACCTGATGGCGGGCCGCCTGCCCAAGGGAAGGGTCGTGATCTTTGACGATGACCATTATTACATGGGCGGCGTGCTGGCCGAACTTTGCGCGCAGGCCGGCTGTCAGGTGACGCTGATCACGCCCTCGGCCTTTGTCTCGGACTGGACGGCCAACACGCTGGAGCAGGCCGCGATCCATCGGCGGCTGGCGGGGCTTGGCGTCAGGATCGTGCTCAACACCGGGGTGACGTCTCTGCAGGCGGGCGGGGTGGCGACGAATTGCACCTATACCGGCGCGCCCGGAACGGTGGACTGCGACGCGGTGGTGCTGGTGACCTCGCGCCTGTCCGAAGATGCGCTGTATCTGGCACTGAAGGCCCGCGAGTCGGATTGGGCTGATGCCGGCATCCGTTCCGTCAAGGTGATCGGCGACGCGGCGGCGCCGGCGCCCATCGCCTGGGCCACGTTCGCCGGCCACCGCTATGCCCGCGAGCTGGATGAGGCCGACATCGGCGACGCGATGCCCTTCCGTCGCGAAGTCACCAGATTGGAGGATTAGGCCATGTCAGAGCCACATATCCTGCGCGGCCTGCGCTTCTTCGGGCAGGAGGGCAGCCATGATCTGACCTTTCGGGACGGTCTGATCACCGCCGTCACCCCTGCCGAGGGCGCGGGCACCCTTGCCCTGCCCGCCTTCCGCGACGGCCACCTGCATCTCTTCCCTGGCGGCGTGACGCTGGAGCAGGTCAACCTCGCCCATATCCACGACGCCGAGGCGCTGCGGGCCGCCCTGCTGCCGCGGGCCAGTGCCACCCCGGCGGGCGAGCTGATCTGTGCCTATGCCGCCAACTACGACCTGCTCGGCGCCCAGCGCCCCGACCGTCACGCATTGGATGCGATCCTGCCCGACCAGCCGCTTTGCATCGCCGCGACCGATTTTCACTGCGCCTGGGCCAATACCGCCGCCCTGCGGCTGGCCGGCATCCTCGCGGGGGCCGATGCCGGGCCGGGGTCGGAGGTGGTGATGGGACCCGACGGGCTTGCCACCGGCGAGCTGCGCGAGTTTGCCGCGATGAACCTGGTGCGCAACCTCGGGCCCTCGGGCGGGCGGGAAAGCCTGGCCCTGTCGGGGTTGGAACCGGAGGCGGTCACCCAGGCGCAACGGGCGCGCGACAAGGAAACGCTGAGGCGCGCCATCGCGGAATGCCTGCGCCACGGCATCACCTCGGTCGTCAACATGGACGGCAACCTTTATCTTGCCGATCTGCTGAGCGAGATGGCGGACGAGGGTCTGCCGCTGGACATCAGCCTGCCGATGACTTTGGTGCCGGGGCAAAGCGACGAACGCCGTCGCGCGCTGCTGACCTGTGCCGGGCGTGCGCCGGTCGGACGGCTCAGCTTCGGCCGGGTCAAGATGTTCATGGACGGGGTTTTCGACACCTGGACCGCCTTTCGCACCGACGATTACCCCGACCGCCCCGGCTTCCGCTCTGCCCCGCTTTTCACGCCCGAGGAATTTGCCCGCAACTGCATCGAGGCTGATGCGCTTGGCCTCAGCATCGCCACCCATGCGGTGGGCGATGGTGCGGTGCGCGCGGCGCTGGATGGCTATGAGGCGGCGATCCGGACCAATCGCAGCCGCATCCGTCACCAGATCGAACATATCGACATGATCCACCCCGACGACCTGCCCCGGCTGGCGGCTCTGGGTGTCACCGCCTCGATGCAGCCGGTGCATCCGCCGGGGCTGGCCGGGCTGCCGCTGGAGCCGACCATTTCCATCATGTCGCCCGAGCGCTGGGGCGATACCTTCGCCTGGAAGGCGATCGCGGCGCAGGGGGTCAAGCTGGTCTTCGGCACCGATTGGCCGGTCTCGCCCCTGTCGCCCTTCCATGCTCTCCATTGCGCCCTGTCGCGCCAGCCCTGGTCCGCGGGCGTGCTGGACCAGCGCATACCGCTGAGCGCGGCGCTGGCTGCCTATACCGAAGGCCGAAACCTGGCCCCCGGCGCCCCCGCCGACCTGATTCTCGTCGAGGGCGACCCTGCCGCCCTCGCCCATGACCCGCAGGCCTGCCGGATACTGCGCGTGATCAGCCGGGGCCAGCAGGTCTGGCCGCCCGCAATTTGAGCGCGCCCGCGCCCCGCGTCTCCGCCGCGCCTTGGCATGTCGCAAATGATCTATCCGGTCCGCTTGCGACATGCTCTATAGGCCGGGTAAGGTGCCATCGGCGACGGTGGAGAATTGGGAAGCCGGTGAAAAGCCGGCGCTGCCCCCGCAACGGTGACGGAAAAAGCGGCGTGACGGGAGGCCACTGAAGCTCGCTTCGGGAAGGTGTCGCGCCGGGACTGCAAGGTCCTGATCCGCAGCCCGGAAACCAGCCTTGCACCAGACGTCACGCCCCGGGGCGATTGGCGACGCGGGAGGACGCGTTGCCGGTCGGTCCACTTCCACAATCGTTCCGCGCGGGGAGGCGCGGACCACATAGGTGCAACATGCTGAAGACCGCCGAAATCCGCGCCGAACTTGATGCGCGCCGCCCCAATTACTCGCTGACCCGCGCGCTTTACTGCGACGAGGGGGTTTATGAGGCCGATCTGGAGCAGATCTTTTACCGCGAATGGCTGTTCGCCGTGCCCTCTGCCGAAGTGGCCAAGACCGGCGCCTTTGCGACGCTGCAGGTCGGGGCCTATCCGGTGGTGATCACCCGGGGCAACGACGGCATGGTCCGCGCCTTTCACAACGTCTGCCGCCACCGTGGCCAGCGGCTCTGCGCCAAGGAAAACGGCAGCTCGCCGAAGCTGGTCTGCCCCTATCACCAATGGACCTATGACCTTGACGGCAAACTGCTTTACGCCCGCGACATGCAGGAAGGCTTCGACCCCGCTGCCCATGGCCTGAAGAAGGTGCATTGCGTCGATCTGGGCGGGATGATCTTCATTTGCCTCGCCCAGGTGCCGCCGCCGATCGCCGATCTGGCCAAGGTGATGATGACCTACCTTGCGCCCTCGGGGCTGAAGGATGCCAAGGTGGCCTATTCCTCGACCATCGTCGAAAAGGGCAACTGGAAACTGGTGCTGGAAAACAACCGCGAGTGCTATCACTGCGGCGGCTCGCACCCCTCGCTCTGCCGGACCTATTCCGACAATCCGCGGATGACGGCGATGGAAGGGCCGGATTCGGCCTCGCCCGACATCCTCGCCCACTGGACGCGCTGCGAGGCGGCGGGTCTGCCCTCGCGCTTCGTCAACCATCCCGACATGCAATGGCGCCTGGCGCGGATCCCGCTTCTGAACAACGCCGAAAGCTACACGATGGACACCAAGGCCGCCGTGTCGAAGAAAATGGGCAAGATGCCCTTCAACGACGCCGGCAGCCTGTTGTTCTTCCACTATCCCAACACCTGGAACCACTTCCTGGCCGATCACGCCATCACCTTCCGGGTGCTGCCGATCTCCGCCACCGAGACCCAGGTCACCACTTTCTGGCTGGTGCCCAAGGATGCGGAAGAAGGCGTGGATTACGACCTGAAGAACCTGACCGAGGTCTGGATCAACACCAATGACGAAGACCGCGTCGTGGTCGAGGAAAACCAGAAGGGCATCCTGTCGCCCGCCTACGAGCCCGGCCCCTATTCCGCCGTTCAGGAAGAAGGTGTCATCCAGTTCGTCGATTGGTATTGTGGCGTGATGGGCGACCGTCTGGCGCCGAAACCTGCCCTGGCTGCGGAGTAAATCATGGCCAAGTCGCGTCTGAACTGGTCCGTCGAACCCTGGAACGATTCCGAGCTTCTGGAATGCGCGATGATCGTGCCAGAGAATGACGACACCGCGTCCTTCACCTTCCGCGCGCCTTCGGGCGCGTGGTTCGACTATCAGCCGGGACAGTTCATCACGCTGGATCTGCCAGTGGACCCCAAGAAAGGGCCCGCTGGCAATGTGCAGCGGACCTATACGATCTCCTCCTCGCCCTCGCGGCCCCTGTCGATTTCGATCACGGTGAAGGCGCAAAGCACCTCGATCGGGACGCGCTGGATGCTGGACCATCTGAAGCCGGGGATGAAGATCCGCGCCTTTGGTCCGGCGGGGATTTTCAGCTTCCATCGCCATCCGGCGAAGAAGTACCTCTTCATCTCGGCCGGGTCGGGCATCACGCCGATGATGTCGATGACGACCTGGGCCTGGGATTCGGGCGAGATGCCGGACATCGTGTTCGTCCACGCCGCGCGCCGCCCGTCGGAGATCATCTTCCGCGAAAGGCTGGAGCAGTTCGCCAACCGCGTGCCCGGCTTGCAGCTGCGCTTCACGGTGGAAGAGCCCGATCCGTTCCGCGCCTGGCCCGGGTACAAGGGCCGTCTCAGCCAGATCATGCTGGGCCTGATGGCGCCGGATTATCTGGACCGCGAGGTCTTCTGCTGTGGACCCGAGCCCTTCATGCAGGCCGTGCGCGAGATGCTGCAGAGCATCGGCTATGACATGACGCGCTATCACCAGGAAAGTTTCGGCGTCGCCGTCGCCACCGAGGCCGATGCGCCGATCATGGATGACGTGGTCCCGGAAGAGGGCGCCACCGCCGAGATCACCTTTGCCTCGAGCGGCGTCGTCACCGCCTGCGGCGAGACCGATACCGTTCTGGCCGTGGCGAAGCGGTCCGGCCTCAACATCCCCTCGGGCTGCACTTTCGGGCTTTGCGGCACCTGCAAGGTCAAGAAACTGTCGGGCGAGGTCCATATGGTCCACAACGGCGGCATCTCGGACGAGGATATTGCCGATGGCTATATCCTGGCCTGCTGTTCCAACCCGATGGGCAAGATCTCGGTCGCGGTGTGACTCAAGGCGGGCGGGGGCCGACCCCGCCCGTGGTGCCCCCTGCGGGGTTCAGCGGAACTCGAACGTGTCCGCCTGTTCGAATTCGATCAGGAACTGCGCAATCTCCGGGCTGGCCTGCATGCCCCAGCCGACACCGACCATGCGGGCCATCGCCTCCAGCCCCTCTTGCATCGGGCGGCGCAGGATGTCTCGGATGACCGGGTCCTCGACCGCAAGCTGCAACAGGTGGCGCATGTCTTCCAGGCCCAGATCCGGTTTCGGCCGGTCGAAATAGCGGGAAAACTGGCGCGAAGTGTTGAGGGCGCCCAGAACCGCGCCGCGCAGGGATTGCGGCGAAATATCCGATTTCACGATGAAATCCTGAAACCCCTTCTTCATCGCCGAAACCGCCACCCGCTGGTCCGCCTGACCGGAGATCATGATGGCAACCGAATCCGCCTGGCCGCGGTGGTTGCGGATCATCTCCAGTGCGGCGAGACCATCCGCCTCCGGCAGCATGTAGTCGATCAGGAAAAGGTCGAAGCTTTGCCGGTCCAGACAGTCCCGCAGCATCGCGACCGAGCCCGCCTCCTCGAAGTTCAGCTTCAGGTCCAGCCCGTCGCCCATCCGCCGGATCCGCTTGCGGTCAAAGCTGCTGTCATCCAGCACCAAAGTCCGGATCGCCGGCAAGTTCGTGCTGACGCCCGAGGACCACTCGGTTGAATAATCATTCATCTCACCTGCTCCTACCTGGTCGTGCGGCATGGTTCAGCTTGCGACAAGGCACCTTCCAAATGGTAAACTTTCTGGCCGCCGCGACAGGGTCTTTACGCAAGAGACGTCACAAAATTCGCTTAAGTCTTAAGGGTTTCACCTAATCCGGAAACCGCAGATCGAAGGAGACGCCACGGCCATCGGCGCGGTCGACCCAGGTCAGGCTGCCGCCATAAAGCTGCAGGATCTTGCGCAGATGGGCGAGGCCCATGCCGCTGCCTTCCACCTCATCGCGCGAACGCAGGGTCGTCATCGCCTGAAAGATCC
Organism: Rhodobacter sp. P1_C2; assembly: GCF_056406375.1. Lineage (NCBI taxonomy): Bacteria > Pseudomonadati > Pseudomonadota > Alphaproteobacteria > Rhodobacterales > Rhodobacter > Rhodobacter sp. P1_C2. The sequence goes on along the minus strand of NZ_JBFUAG010000001.1, from coordinate 149,111 downwards.
GCTCGCGGTAGATCGGGTCCACCCCCGGCCCGTCATCGCCGAAATGCAGAACCGTCGTGCCCGCCTCGCTGCGCGAGGTCACGGTGATGCGGCTGGTCCGCGCATCGCGGTGCCGGAACGCATTGGAAAAGAGCGCCGTCAGCAGGGTCAGCAGATCCCGCTCCCCCATCCAGAGCGAGGGGGCCTGCAGGTCGATGTCGATGCGGATGCCGGGCGGGATGGTCAGTTCCTGGCAGACCTGATCGATCGCCTCGGCCAGATCCAGCTTGCGGACATCCTGCATCCGCCCGATCCGCGAATGGATCAGCAGGTCGTTCAGCATCCGGTCCAGCCGCATCGTATGCGTGTTCATCAGGGCGATGTTTTCGGCCAGGTTGCCTTCGATCCTGTGCCCGCCCTCGACCAGATCCTCGGCAATCCATTGCGGCACCTCGATCAGGGCCCGCACCGAATTGCGCACATCGTGGCTGATCATATAGATGAAATTCTCGTAATCCCGCGAGGGCCCCTCCGGAAGGCTGGGCTGCGCGGGGATGCCCTGTTCTACATGAACGTTCACGGATCACCTCTTGCTTGGTTTCCCGCATCTAAGCCCAAAGGGTGCTACGAACCCCTTAACGCCGAAAATTCTTATCGTTTTCTGCCGCTTCCCCGCCGAAGTGGTCACGCATTTTAAGGAATGAACGCAGTTCCGCCCCAAATCCTTAACGAAAGCGAAAGCGCGTCCGGCCATACAGGACGGGTGGGCTGAACCTTTGGGAGGATTGAGATGCAAAGTGCAGCGTCAGCGATGGACCCGTCGAAGACCAGGGTGGCGGCGACCGGGCAACCGATCAACGCGTTGATTCTCGACGACAGCAAGTTCGACCGGCAGCGCATCCGCCGGATGACCCGCGATTCGGGGCTTCCGATCTATCTGGACGAGGTCACCTCGATCGAGGGGCTGCGCACCCTGCTGGATGCCGATGAATTCGATGTCATCCTGCTCGACTACCGGCTGAACTCCGGCGACGGGCTCGAGGCGCTGGAAATGGTGCGCACCCATCCCAAGAACGCGATGTGCCCGACGATCATGGTCTCGGGCGTGGCCGATCCGGATGTGGCCATTCGCGCGATGCGGCTGGGCTGTTCGGACTATCTCGCCAAAAGCCATATCGACGCCGGAAGCCTGAAAGAGGCCGTGGTGGGCGCCATCGAGAAGGCCGGCGTGATGCGCGGCAGCGAAAAGCGCAAGAGCGAGATGATGCAGGCCCTGGTCAAGGCGATCCTCGCCCAGGTCCGCGAAAGCCTGCAGCCCGAAATGGCCGCCATGTCCCGCGCCATCCGCGAGCTGCGCGCCCAGATGGACCACCCCGATTTCGACCTTGAACCGGGGCTGGACGCGCTGGAGGCGCGGGCCCTCGCCATGTGGTCGCTGCTGTCGCGGCTGGTGCAGAACCGACAGCACTAGACGCTATCCCGCCAGCTCGCGCAGAATTTCGGCGACCTCGACCAGATGCTCGCGCGTCAGCGGCTTGTTGATGAAACGCCGCACCACGGAATAAGAGGCGGCGCGGTCGCGATCGCTCCGCTCCAGCGAGGTCGTCAACATGACCACGACGATGCGGGCAAATTCCTCCCCCAGGCTGCGCGTCGCGGCCTCAAGAAATTCAAACCCGTTCATCCGCGGCATGTTGATGTCGAGGAAGATCACGTCGATCGGCTTGCTCTGGCCAGAGGTCAGATAGGCCAGCGCCTCGTCCGCATAGAGAAAGGAGATCACCTCGCCCACCAGGCCGGAGCGGGTGATCACCCTCTGGTACAGTTTCTGATCAAAGCTCTCGTCATCGATCAGCATGACGGTCTGGATCGGCGGAGTCTGGGTCATTCGGGATACCTGTTGAGCATGACGGTGAAGCTGCTGCCGACACCGGGTTGCGATTTCACACGGATGTCGCCGCCAAGATTGCCGGCGATGCGTTTGCACAGCGCCAGACCGATGCCGCTGCCGCGATAGGCGTTGTGGGTGTGCAGCCTTTGGAAGAGGCCGAAAATCCGGTCGAAATGTTCCGCCGCGATGCCGATGCCATTGTCCGACACGGTGATCAGCACGCGGTGACCGGCAATCGCCTTGCGCGCGACCACGACTTTCGGCGCGCGGTCGGGATGGCGGAACTTGAAGGCGTTGGAGATCAGGTTCTGGAACAGAAGCTTGACCTGCATCGGGTCGCCAAGAACCGGCGGCATTTCGGCCACCGTCAGATCCACGTTGGATTGCAGCATGTCATAGCGCAGATCGGCAATGATTTCGGAAATAAGGGCATTGATATCAACGCGTTGGAAAGGGTTCTGGTTGTCGAGGCAGCGCGAGTAGGACAGCACGTCATCGACCAGCCGCGCCATGCGGGCCGTGGTCTGGCGGGCCAGATCCAGAAGCTCCAGCCCGTCGGCATCCAGAACCGCGGAATGGCCGATCTGAAACTCCTGAATCAGCATCGCGATGGTGTTGGAGGGCGATTTCAGATCATGCGAGATGGCATAGGTGAATTCGGCCTGTTCGCGGTTGGTCTGGCGCAGCTGCTCCAGCGTCTTTTCCACATCCCGCGCCTTGGCCTGCAGCTCTTGCGTGCGGGCCATGACCTGGGCGTCGAGATTGTCACGCTCGGCGGCGAGTTCGGCGGATTTGACCCGCAACTCCTCTTCCATGCGCTTGCGGTCGGCGATCTCTTTTTGCAAGAGCGGTACGGCGTTCTGATAGCCCTGCAAGGCCATGTCATAGACCGAGATGAACTCCATCACGAAAGTCTCGACCCGGTGGCGGGCATCCGGCGATTGACGCAGGACGCTGGCGATGGTGGACACCGCGCCGAGGTGGAAGGCCAGGTATTCCGAAAGCTGCACCCCGCGCGCCAGCGCCTCGCGCGCCAGTTCATAGGCGAGCATCAGGTTGTTTTCGCTGCCGTCGCGGACGAAGGCGCGCAGCCCCGCGCGGTAGCGGGCGCGCAGGCGATCATGCCGGCGGTCGCGGGTGGACTTGCCCCGCACCGGCGCTTTGTCGGAGGCGTTGCGCGGTGGATCGGGGATGAAATTCACCAGCATCAGGCAGCCACCACTTCGATGGCCACCACTTCGATCGCCATGACGAGGCAATCGTCATGCGGGCTGCCATAGGTCTGCAGGGTGTGGGTGGCGACCTCCTCGGCGGATTGGTCAGGGGCGGTGCCGACCCTGTGGTTGCGCGAGACGCCATCCGTGGTCATCACCAGCATGTCGCCCGGCTGCAGGGCATGGGACTGCGGCACGATCCGGTCGAACCGGATGCCCAGGGTGCCGGCGATCTGCATGACGGCTGCGTGGCGCACCCGCTTGCCCGGGCCGCCGCGCATCAGGATACCATCGACATCACCGACCGCGGCCCAGGTCATGGTGCCGCTGTCCACCTCGACCGACAGGGCAGCGAGGGCGGCACCCCGCCCGCCGCGCAGCCTTTCGTGGCATTTCAGAAACTCGACCTCGAACGGGTCCGAGGCGGCCTCGAGGCTGGTGAGGCAACGGTTGACCGCCCGCGCGGCCTGATGGCCGCTGCCACTGCCATCGGCGACGGCGAACACCAAGCAACCTTCGCGCCGCAGGATCGTGTAACCGTCCCCGCTCGGCTGGCCATCGTGTTTGGCGCGGGCCTGCACCGACCATTGAAGCGCAAGACCGCATCGGCCCAGATCGATCCTGCCGCCTGCCTTCATCGCATCCATTTGATGATCGCCACTTTGACACCCTTGCCAGGCTCGGAGGCAATGTGGAATTCGTCGACCATCCGCCGCGTGCCGGGCAGGCCGAGGCCGAGCGACTTGCCGGTGGAAAACCCGTCGGTGAGGGCGGCTTCCAGATCGGCAATGCCGGGGCCTTCGTCGCTGGCGATGATCTGCAGCCCGTGCTTGCGACCGCGGGTCAGTTCGGAAATCTCGATCCGCCCGACCTTGGCGTAATTCACGATGTTGCGCGCCAGTTCAGAGATCGCGGTCGCGATCAGCGCCTGATCCGGCCGGCCAAAGCCCATGTCATCGGCGATCTGCCGGCCCAATTGTCGGGCGGCGACGACATCTGCATCCGACAGAACCTTGCAGCCCGCCGTTCTGGAGATGATCGGCAGGTTCAAATCGCACCTCTCCGGCTCAACAGCGCCAGGCCCGCGTCAAGGTCGAGCGCGGTGGCCACATTGTTCATGCTCAGCCCCAGAAGCACCATCGACAGGGCCACTTCGGGCTGGATGCCCACGATCACCGTCCTTGCGCCGCGCAACTGGATCGAGGAGGCGATGTCCGACAGGATCCGGGTGCCGAAACTGTCCAGCACATCCAGCGCGCTGACGTCGATGATGACGCCAGAGGCGCTTTTGGCGATCACCTCCGCCAGCAGCCGGCGCTGCAGGTCCAGAAGGTCGCTGTCGCTGAGCGCGTCCTGGATGGAGGCGATCAGCACCGTGCCCTGCTTCAGGATCGGGACCCTTATCGCCATAACTTACCGCTCCAACGTGGTTTCGGCTTCCTGGATCGCGCTTTCCAGATTGCCGGCGGTGTGCAGATCCGCCTTGCCGACGCCCAGCTTCACCAAAGACATCGCGACATCCGAGGACACCCCGGTCAGGACCGATTTCGCCCCCATCAGCCGGGCGGCCTGCATGGCCTGGATCAGGTGGTTGGCGACCGCGCTGTCGATGTCGGAGACGCCGGTGATGTCCAGCACGACCGCCCGGGCCTGATAGTGACGAATCCCCTCCAGCAGGGCCACGGTCAGATTGCGCGCCCGCACCGCATCCAGCGTGCCGACCACGGGAATCAGGATCAGCCCGGCCTTCAGCTTCAGCACCGGGGTGGGCAACTCGCTCATCTCGCGCTGTTGCTGTTCGATCGTGTGTTCGCGCGCCTCGACATAGGTTTCAAGCGCCAGCGCCATGTCGAAATGGGCGATCTTCTGCAAGGAGAGATAGAGGTTGAACGCCCGGTCCGGGTCATCCGCCATCTTTTCGCGGATGAGCTGGCCCAGCCGGTTGAGGTAATAGGCGTAAGAGCCGATATACAGCGTCGGCGTGATCCCCGCCGCCTCGTGGATGCGGCCGATCCGGCGCCTTTCGCTGATATAGCCTTCATCAAGCTTGGCGGCGATCAGTTCGGTGAAGTACTTCTTCTGCCCGGCCTTGACGCGGGCGATCTGCGCGCCGGACGAGAATTGCTGCGCCGCACTGTCAAAGCGCAGGATGTGATCGTAGAACATTTCGATGATCTCATCCGCAACCTGACCACTGATCGGGCCAAGCAGAGCCGCTTGTTCCCGGTCGATCGGTTGCAGATCAAACCATGCCAGAGAATCTTCCACGCCGGAGCTTTCGCTTGCCTGGTTCGCAAAGGAGCGAGAGAGGATTTCGTTCATGATATGGCCTGATTGTTGTTCGCTGGTTCGGTTCCAACCTCAGGATTAGGGATTCAAGTTTAATAGGTGATTACCGGGGCCGAGGTTTATGCCCGAAGCGGACCGATTTCCGACCGAACCCGCAGCCCCAGGCGCAAAAGCAAAAGCGGCGCCAGGTTTCCCCGGCGCCGCTTTGTCTTCTTCGCAGGTCAAATGCCCGCGGATCAGCCCTTCACGCGGGCATTCCGCGTCGCGATCAGCTTCAGGCGCAGGGCGTTGAGGCGGATGAAACCCTCGGCGTCCTTCTGGTCGTAGGCGCCGGCATCCTCTTCAAACGTCACATGTTTTTCCGAATAGAGCGAGGAGTCCGACCAGCGCGCCACGGTCCGCGCCGAGCCCTTGTAAAGCTTGACCCGCACGGTGCCCGAGACATGTTCCTGGCTCTTGTCGATCAAAGCCTGCAGCATCTCGCGCTCGGGCGAGAACCAGAAGCCGTTGTAGATCAGCTCGGCATAGCGCGGCATGATCGAATCCTTCAGGTGGCCCGCGCCGGCATCCAGCGTGATCTGTTCGATGCCGCGGTGCGCCTCCAGCAGGATGGTGCCGCCGGGGGTTTCGTAGAGGCCACGGCTCTTCATGCCGACGAAGCGGTTTTCCACCAGGTCCAGCAGGCCCACGCCGTGCTTGCCGCCGATCTCGTTCAACCGGGTCAGGATCGTGGCCGGGCTCAGCGCCTCGCCGTTGATCGACACGGCATCGCCACGCTCGAAGCCGATTTCGATGTATTCGGCCTGATCGGGCGCCTGTTCCACCGGAACGACGCGCTGATAGACGAACTCCGGCGCTTCCTCGGCCGGGTTTTCCAGAACCTTGCCCTCAGAGGAGGTGTGCAACAGGTTGGCATCGACCGAGAAGGGCGCCTCGCCGCGCTTGTCCTTGGCGATCGGAATCTGGTTTTTCTCGGCGAATTCCAAGAGCTTGGTGCGCGAGGTCAGATCCCAGAGCCGCCAGGGCGCGATGACCTTGATCGCCGGGTCCAGGGCCGCTGCGGACAGCTCGAAGCGGACCTGATCGTTGCCTTTGCCGGTCGCGCCATGCGCCACCGCATCGGCGCCGGTCTCATGCGCGATGCGCACCAGATGCTGGCTGATCAGCGGCCGGGCGATCGAGGTGCCAAGCAGGTAAAGCCCTTCATAAAGCGCATTTGCGCGGAACATCGGGAAGACGAAATCCTTCACGAATTCTTCGCGCACGTCGACGATATGGATGTTCTCCGGCTTGATCCCCATCAGGATCGCCTTCTTGCGCGCCGGTTCCAGCTCTTCGCCCTGGCCGAGGTCGGCGGTGAAGGTCACCACTTCGCAGCCATATTCTGTCTGCAGCCATTTGAGGATGATCGAGGTGTCCAGGCCGCCGGAATAGGCAAGGACGACTTTCTTGGGCTTGAAGGCAGGCATAGGGCGCTCCCGGGTCAAAAACTGACCGGGGTCTAGTCAGTTTTTCGGCCCGGAACAAGAACCATCGACATCGAAAGCCTCAAGCGGCAAAGGCCTGTGCGGCCCCGGCGGCGAAAGCGGCGCGACAAGCGGCATAGGCTTGGCCGACAGCCTCCAGATCCACCGCCAGATCGCCCGCATTGGCCCGGCGTTCGCCCTCCTGACACAGCGCCGAGAGCGTGGCAAAGCCGAGGTTCAAGGACGCGCCCTTCAGGTAATGCAGATCGGCGGCCAGCGCCTTGGCCCCCCTGGCGGGCGAAAGGCGGGCAATCGCCTCGTCCGCCTCTTCCAGAAACAGGCAGACGACCTCGTCAAAATCCTCCGCCCCGATTTCGGCACGCAATTCGCGCACCCTGTCCCAATCTATCATGGAGCCACCCTGATCTTTCCCTGGGGCCAGCTTGCAGGGACAAGTTTAACAACCGGTAATCCCGCCAAGTTTAGCGATGACAATTTTAGGCTTCATCCTCTTTTAAAGCCTCTGGCCCAGACAGGGGGCAGGCGGGCCTATTCCCATTTCAGTCTCACATGTCACCGCGTCGGGCGCGGTCCTCAGGTAATGATGTCACGATCCATGATTTCACCGCACGAAGCCCTACCCCTGCCGGCCCCCCTGGCCCGCGTGCGTGTGCTGGTGGTGGATGACAGCCGGGCGCAGCGGCGGATTCTGGCGGTGCAGCTGAAACGCTGGGGCTATGAGGTGACCGAGGCCGCCACCGGCGACGCGGCGCTGGACCTTTGCCGCGCCCGGACCTTCGACATCATCCTGTCAGACTGGGTGATGCCCGGCATGACCGGGCTGGAACTCTGTCAGGCCTTCCGCGCCCTGCCGCGTGAAGGCTATGGCTATTTCATCCTCCTCACCTCGAAATCCGAAAAGTCGGAAATTGCGAACGGGCTGGAAAACGGCGCCGACGATTTTCTGACCAAGCCGGTCAATGCCGACGAACTCCGCGCCCGCCTGCGCGCGGGGGAGCGGATCGTGTCGATGCAGCAGGAACTGGTCGAAAAGAACCGTCTGGTCGGCAGCACGCTGGACCAGCTGCAGAAGCTTTACGATTCGCTCGACCGCGACCTGATCGAGGCGAAAAAGCTGCAACAGTCCCTGATCCGCGACCGCCAACGCGATTTCGGCCAGGGCATGGCCTATCTGATGCTGAAACCTTCCGGCCATGTCGGCGGCGATCTGGTCGGCTCCTTCGTCATCGACGACAGGCGGATCGCGGTCTATTCGGTCGATGTCTCGGGCCATGGCGTGGCTTCGGCGATGATGACGGCACGGCTGGCGGGGCTTCTGTCGGGCGGCTCACCCGATCAGAACATCGCGCTGTGCCTGAATGCCGAAGGGGCCCGCGACGCCTATCCGCCGGAGGAGGTGGCGTTCCGGCTGAACCGGATGATGATCGAGGATGTGCAGGTCGAACAATATTTCACCCTCGCCTATGCCGAGATCGACCTGATGAGCGGCCTGGTCCGGATGGTGCAGGCCGGCCATCCGCATCCCATCGTGCTGCGGCGCGACGGGATCGAGACTTTGGGCGACGGCGGGCTGCCGATCGGGCTGATCCCCGGGGCAACCTATCAGGCCTGCTCAACCCGGCTTCTGCCCGGCGACCGGTTGTTCCTCGTCTCGGACGGGGTGACCGAATGCCCCGACATCCTGGGCCAGGAACTTGGCAGCGAGGGGCTGGTGGCACTTCTGCACCGCTCGGCCCATCTCGACAGCGCCCATCTGCTGGAGGCGATCATCTGGGACCTGTCGGTCTATGCCGGCGGGCGCGACTTTCCCGATGATGTCTCGGGCATCCTGTTTGACTATGCCGGCCCGGAATGACCCCGACTTAACGCCCGCGCAAGGCCTGCAACAAGAGGGCGCGGTCGCCGACATTGTCCAGAAGGTCCAGCGCCGCGCCGGCATCGGCCCAGACGGCGGTATGGCCCTTCTCGCTCGGCGGGCCGATTCGCAGGGTCGGGCGCGCCACATAGATCGCGCAGACCTTTTCGGCCCACATGTCATATTCCGGCATGAAGGTGAAACGCCGGTAGGTGCCAAGCCAGCGCGGGCTGTCGATATGCCAGCCGGTCTCCTCGAAAACCTCGCGGTGGAGGGCGGCAATCGGCGCCTCGCCCTTGTCGATCCCGCCGCCGGGCAGCTGATATTCCGGCAGGGGCGCCTCCTGGAAGGTCAGCAGAATCTCGCGCCCGCGCAACAGCACGGCGTAGATTCCCGGCCGCCGCCGATAGCGCTGACCCGTTTTTACCGCCTCGCCATAGCGTCTGATCATCTCTTGCCCCTTGGTGGCCCGGTTGCTCTGCCTATATAGGCGCGGTATGCCAAGCATGGCACCTTAAGGAAACCCCCCAAGGAAACCTCATGTCCTCCGGAAACCAGATCACCTGGGACGATACCGTCCTGCCCTTTCAGCTGGATACCAGCGACATCCGCGGCCGCGTGGTCCGTCTGGACGGCGCGCTGGACCGTGTGCTGCAACAACACAAATACCCGGCCCAGATCGAAGCCCTGGTCGCCGAGGCCGCCCTGCTGACCGCGCTGATCGGCCAGTCGATCAAGCTGCGCTGGAAACTGTCGCTGCAGATCCGCGGCAAGGGTCCGGCCCGGCTGATCGCCACCGATTACTATGGCCCGACCGATGATGGCCAGCCGGCCCGCATCCGCGCCTATGCCAGCTACGATGCCGAAAGGCTCGACCCGCTCGCCACGCCCTTCAGCCAGATCGGCGAGGGCTATTTCGCCGTCATGCTGGACCAGGGCGAGGGGATGACCCCCTATCAGGGCTTCACGCCCATCGCCGGCAACTCGCTGTCCGACTGTGCGCAGACCTATTTCGCCCAGTCCGAACAGCTGCCGACCCGCTTTGCGCTGACCTTCGGGAAAAGCCAGATGCCCGGCCATGCCTCGCATTGGCGCGGCGGCGGGGTCATGCTGCAGCACATGCCGCAGGTTGGCGGTTCGGTCGCCGAAGGTGTCGCGGCCGAGGGTGGTTCGGGCGAAGGCGGGTTGCTGAGCCATACCGACATCCTCGCCGGGGAACCGGCCGAGAACTGGAACCGCGTCAACGTGCTGCTGGATACCGTGGAAGAGATGGAGCTGATCGGCCCGACCGTGGCGCCGACCGACCTTCTGGTCCGCCTGTTCCATGAAGAACAGCCGCGCGTGTTCGATGCGACCTCGGTGCATTTCGGCTGCTCCTGCTCGGCCGACAAGGTGCGTCAGACCATGTCGATCTATTCCAAGAAAGACATCGCCCATATGACCACGGCAGAGGGCATCGTCACCGCCGACTGCCAGTTCTGCGGCGCGCATTACGAATTCGATCCCAAGACCCTGGGGTTCGATGCCGAAAAGGCGCCCGACAATGCCCAATGACCTGGCCCGCCTGACCGCCGCTCTGGCTCGGTCGGGCGGCGCTTCGTCGGATTTCGACCTGAACCCCGATCTGGCCCCGGTGGAGCGCAGCCTGCGCCCCGCCGCGGTGCTGGTGGGGATCATCGCGGGCAGGACCGGGGCCGAGGTCATCCTGACCAAGCGCGCCTCGCATCTCAAACACCACCCCGGCCAGATCGCCTTTCCCGGCGGCAAGACCGAAGACAGCGACCCCAGCCCCGAAGCCACCGCCCTGCGCGAGGCCGAGGAGGAGATCGGCCTGCCGCAAGCCCTGGTCCGCCCGATCGGTCGCCTGCCCGGCCACGAGACGGTGACCGGCTTTCAGGTGACGCCCATTCTTGCCGAAGTGGCGAATTTTTCACCCTGCCGCGACCCGAGTGAGGTGGAAGAGGTCTTTACCGTGCCTCTGGCGCATCTTCTTGACCCGGCGCGCTATGCCATCGAACGGCGGGAGTGGCGCGGCCAGTGGCGGTCCTATTACGCTGTGCCCTGGGGGCCCTACTACATCTGGGGCGCCACGGCCCGCATCCTGCGCGGCCTTGCGGAAAGGGCCGGCGGGTGAGGATCGGGGGAGCTTGGCTGAACCAGCACGGCACGCAGGCGCTGTGTGCGGCGATGGGACTGGCGGGGCATCGCATCCTCTTCGTCGGCGGCTGCGTGCGCAACGCGCTCTTGCACATGCCGGTGCAGGATCTGGACCTGGCCACCGATGCCACGCCGCAGATCGTCACCGAGATTGCCGAAAACGCCGGATTCAAGGTCATCCCCACCGGCATCGACCACGGCACCGTCACCGTCATTGCGGGCGGCGTGGTGCATGAGATCACCACCTTCCGCCGCGATGTCGCCACCGATGGCCGCCGGGCGACGGTGGCCTTTTCGACCGATCTCGCCGAGGATGCCGCCCGCCGCGACTTCACCATGAACGCGCTTTACGCCGAACCCTCGGGCGAGGTGGTGGACCCGCTCGGCGGCCTGCCCGACCTGATCGCCCGGCGCATCCGCTTTGTGGGCGACCCCGAACTGCGCATCCGCGAGGATTACCTGCGCATCCTGCGATTCTTCCGCTTTCACGCGGTCTATGGCGACCCGGCCGAGGGGATCGACCCCGAGGGCCTCGCCGCCTGCGCCGCGCTGGCCGAGGGCATCGCCGGCCTCAGCCGTGAGCGTCTTGGCGCCGAAATGCGCAAGCTTCTGGCCGCCCGCGACCCGGCCCCCGCCCTCGCCAGCATGGCCAGCGCCGGGGTTCTGGCCCAGGTCCTGCCCGGTGCCGACCCGAAGGCCCTTGCTCCGCTCATCCATCTGGAGGGCGCGATCCCGCCGCGCTGGCAGCGCCGGCTGGTCGTCCTCGGCGGTGCCGATCCGGGCGATCCCCTGCGCCTGTCGCGGCAGGAACAGGCCGAAATCGGCCGGATCAGAGACGAAATCGGCAGCAGCCTCAGCCCCGCCGCGCTCGGCTGGAAGCTGGGCGAGACGCCGGGCGGCGATGTGCTTCTGGCCCGCGCCGCCATGCTGGAAACGCCCCTGCCGCCCAACTGGCAGCAGGACCTGCACCGCGGCACCGAGGCGCAATTTCCGATCACCGCCGTCGATCTTATGCCCGATCTGCGCGGCCCGGCGCTTGGCACCCGGTTGAAGGAGCTTGAGGCGCTCTGGCTGGCCAGTGACCTGACGCTCGACCGCGCGGCGCTGCTTTCTGCGCCTTCGGGTTTCCCTCCGGCCTGAAAAGCCCTATATGCCTTTGGCAATCCAAAGGTCCGCCATGTTTCGTTTTTTCGAGGGTCTCATCGACCCTTACGCCCCCTATTCGCAAACCGATACGCCGCCCCGCAGGCTCTGGCCGTTTCTGGCCGATTACATCCATGCCTTCCGCAAGGTCTTCGTGGCGACCGGGGTTCTGTCCATGCTGAACGCCGGGGCCGAGGTCGGGATGATCTGGTACCTCGGGCGGATGGTCGATCTTCTGTCGCACGGCACCCCGGTGGAGGTCTGGGCCGCGCATGGGACCGAGGTCCTGTGGGTCGCCGCCGCCATCCTGATCCTGCGGCCTCTGGTCAGCGGCGGCAATGTCGCCCTGCTGCACAACACGATCCTGACCAATTTCGGCACCATGATGCGCTGGCGTGCCCATGCCCATGTGCTGCGCCAGCCGGTCGGCTGGTTTGAAAGCGATTTCGCCGGGCGGATCGCCAACCGGATCATGCAGGCGCCCCCGGCGGCGGGCGAGGCGGTGTTTCAGGTCTTCGACGCCGTGGCCTTCGCCTCGACCACGCTGATCGGCGCGGCGCTGATGCTGGCCCATTCCGATGCCCGCCTGCTGATCCCGCTGGTCCTGTGGTTCCTCGGCTACGTCGCCCTGATGCGCTGGACGATCCGCCGCGCCGGCCCCGCCTCTGCCGCCGCCTCCGAGGCGCGCTCGGCAGTCACCGGGCGCGTGGTGGACAGCTATACCAACATCCATTCGGTCAAGCTTTTCGCCCATGACACGCGCGAACTGGACTATGCCAAAGAAGCGATCGAGGCCTCGCGCACCACCTATCAGAAGGAAATGCGCATCGTCACGATGATGGATGTCATGCTGACCGTCATCAACGGGCTGATGATCCTTGGTGTGTCGGGCTGGGCGCTTTACCTGTGGTATCATAGCCTTGCCTCGGTCGGCATCGTGGCCGGGGCCGTGGCGCTGGTGCTGCGGCTGAACAGCATGACCTTCTGGATCATGTGGGCCACCACCAACCTGGTGCAGAACCTCGGCACGCTGATGGAGGGGATGCAGACCATCACCCAGCCCATCGAACTGGTCGATGACAAGGCGGCCAAACCCTTGGACTTCCGCGAGGGCCTGATCGAGATGCAGGGCGTCAGCCACCACTACGGCCGCGGCTCGGGCGGTTTGCGCGACCTGAGCCTGACCGTGCGCCCCGGTGAAAGGATCGGCCTCATCGGCCGTTCCGGCGCGGGCAAGACCACGCTCGTCAAGCTGATCCTGCGGTTTTACGATGCCGAAACCGGCCGCATCCTGATCGACGGTCAGGACATCGCACATGTGACGCAGGACAGCCTGCGCGCCCAGATCGGCATGGTTCAGCAGGATTCGAGCCTGATGCACCGTTCTGTCCGCGAGAATATCCTCTACGCCCGCCCCGATGCCGGCGACGCCGCGATGATTGCGGCGGCCAAGCGGGCCGAGGCGCATGACTTCATCCTGACCTTGGAGGACCCGCAAGGTCGCCGCGGCTATGACGCCCATGTGGGCGAGCGGGGCGTCAAGCTTTCGGGCGGGCAAAGGCAGCGCGTGGCGCTGGCCCGGGTGATCCTGAAGGACGCGCCGATTCTGATTCTGGACGAGGCGACCTCTGCCCTCGACAGCGAGGCCGAGGCCGCCATTCAAAAGGCCTTGTTCGGCGTGATGGAGGGCAAGACGGTGATTGCCATTGCCCACCGTCTGTCGACAATTGCCGCCATGGACCGGATCGTCGTGCTCGACGCCGGTCAGATCGCGGAACAGGGCAGCCATGCCGAGCTTCTGGCCAGGAACGGGCTTTACGCGCAGTTCTGGGCCCGGCAGTCCGGCGGCTTCCTGCGCGACGATTTAGAGGAGCAAGCACCATGATCCTTGGCCCGACCATCGCGCCCTTCCGGCCCACCGACATTCCGCCCCCGGCACGGACGGTGCAATTCTTCCTCTGGGCGCTGAAAGGCGCCTGGGCCGGGGTGATCTGGGCCACCTTCTGGTCCGCCGCCGCAGGCTCGCTGGAGGCGATTTCGGCCACGATCCTCGGCCGGGTGATCGACGCGGCCAATACCTCGACCCCGGCAGAGGTCTTTGCCCTGCACTGGCCGCTTTTTGCGGGCTTCGTGCTGTTTTACCTGGTGGCAAGACCCCTGGTCTTCGGCGTCAACACCTCTGCCCTGTCCCTGACCATTGAACCCAACCTCTTCCCGCTGATCCTGTCGCGGCTGCACCGCTGGACTTTGGGCCATTCGGTGACGTTTTTCGACAATGATTTCGCCGGCCGCATCGCGCAAAAGCAGATGCAGACGGCGCGGGCGGCGACGGATGTCGTCTCGGGTTCGGTCGAAACCATGGCCTTCGCCTTCGCCTCGGTCGTGGGTTCGGTCGCCCTGATGGTGGCGATCAATGGCGCCGTCTCTTTGCTGCTGGTGGGCTGGGTCGTGGCCTATGTCTTCTTCATCCGCCATTTCCTGCGCCGGGTGCGCGGGGCTTCGACCCGGCGGGCGGCGGCGCGGGCCAATGTCACCGGGCAGATCGTCGACACCGTCACCAACATGAAGACGGTCAAGCTTTTCGCCCATACCGAACACGAGGACCGCGTGGCGCTGGAGGCGATCGGCAGCTTCCGCGATGCGGCCATCGACTACGGCATGATCTCCTCCTGGTTCCGCTTCACCCTCATGGCCTTGGCAGGAGTGCTCCCGGTCCTGATGGTCGGCGGCACCGTCTGGCTGTGGAGCGTGGGCGGCGCCACCTCGGGCGATATCGCCGCCGCAGGTGCGGTCAGCTTCCGGCTGGCGCAGATGACGGGCTGGGTCTCCTTCAGCCTCATGACGATCTTCGGCAACCTGGGTGAGGTCGAAGACGGATTGCGCACCCTGACCCCGCCCTATTCCCTGACCGATGCCGCCAATGCGACCGAGATGCCCCGCGTCTCGGGCCGGATCGAGATGGACCATGTCTCCTTCGCCTATGGCCGCCGCAAGGGCGGGCTGCAGGAGGTCTCGCTGACCGTGCTGCCGGGGCAGAAGATCGGCATCGTCGGCGCCTCGGGCGCGGGGAAATCGACGCTGGTGGCCCTGCTTTTGCGGCTCTATGACACCGAAAGCGGCAAGATTCTGATCGACGGCATCGACATCCGCAGCGTCACGCAGGAAAGCCTGCGCCGCCAGATCGGCATGGTCACGCAGGAAACCGCGATGTTCAACCGCTCGGCGCGCGAGAACATCCTTTACGGTCGCCCCGACGCCACCGAGGAGGAGATGTACGCCGCCGCCCGCGCCGCCGAGGCGCATGACTTCATCCTGAACCTGCGCGACCATCAGGGCCGCAAGGGCTATGACGCCTTCCTCGGCGAACGCGGGGTGAAACTGTCGGGCGGCCAGCGTCAGCGCATCGCCCTGGCCCGCGCTTTCCTGAAGGACGCGCCGATCCTGGTGCTGGACGAGGCGACCTCGGCGCTTGATTCCGAGGTCGAGGCCTCGGTCCAAGGCGCCCTGACCCGGGTGATGGAGGGCAAGACCGTGCTCGCCATCGCGCACCGGCTGTCCACCATCGCCGAAATGGACCGGATCATCGTGCTCGACGCCGGCCAGATCGTCGAAGACGGCTCTCATGCCGAGCTTTTGGCCGCAGGGGGGCTTTACGCGCGCTACTGGAACCGTCAAAGCGGCGGCTTCATCGGCGTTGACGAAAAGGAAGCAGCAGAGTGACTTTCACCATAGCACGGCTCGGCCATCTGGGTGACGGGATCATTCAGGGGCCGGAAGGCACGATCTTTGCGCCGCAGACCCTGCCCGGCGAAGAGGTCGAGGGCACGGTCAAGGGCGATCAGCTGACCGATCTGCGCATCGTGACACCTTCCGTCTTCCGGGTGAAGGCGCCCTGCGCCCATGCCCGCACCTGTGGCGGCTGCATGATGCAGCACGCCGCCGATGGTTTCGTGGCCGACTGGAAGACCACCATCGTCCGCGCCGCCCTCGCCGCCCAGGGGCTGGAGGCTGACCTCAGGCCGATCATCACCTCGCCCCCCCGCTCGCGCCGTCGCGCCACCCTGGCCGCAAGGCGGACCAAGGGCGGGGTCCTGATGGGCTTTCACGCCCGCGCTTCGGATGTTCTGGTGCCGGTGCCCAATTGCCAGCTTCTGCACCCCGACCTGATGGCCGCCTTCCCCGCGCTGGAAGAGATCGTCAAGCTCGGCGGCTCGCGCACGACGGAGTTGGACTTGGCGGTCACCCGCACCTCCTCCGGCCCCGATGTCGCGGTGTCCGGCGGCAAACCGGCGGATGCGGCGCTGCAACTGGAACTGGCCCGCCTGACCGAGGCATACGGCCTCTCACGCCTGACCTGGAACGGCGAGATCGTGGCGCTGCGCGCCCAGCCGATGCTGCGCCTTGGCCGCGCCAATGTGCCCCTGCCCTTCGGCGCCTTCCTGCAAGCCACGGCCGAAGGCGAGGCCGCCCTTCTGGCTGCGGTTACCGAATCGGTCGGGTCTGCCAAGCGAATCACCGACCTCTTCTCTGGCATCGGCACCTTTGCCCTGCCGCTCGCCGAAAAGGCCGAGGTCCATGCCGTGGAAGGCGAGGCCAAGATGCTCGCCGCGCTCGACAAGGGCTTCCGGATGGGCGAGGGGCTGAAACGCGTGACGCATGAGGTGCGCGACCTGTTCCGCCGCCCGCTGGAACCCGACGAGTTCAAATACGTCGAAGCCGTCGTCATCGACCCGCCCCGCGCCGGGGCCGAGGCGCAAAGCCATACCCTTGCCCGGTCGAAAGTGCCGGTGATCGCGGCGGTCTCCTGCAACCCGGCCACTTTCGCGCGTGATGCGAAAATCCTCATCGCCGGCGGCTATCGCCTGAATTGGGTGCAGGTCGTCGACCAGTTCCGCTGGTCGCCCCATGTCGAGCTTGCCGCCCAGTTCACGCTTTGGTGACGGACCAGTTCGGTCTGGCCAGACCCGCCATCTTGCGCTAAAGCCGGGAAAAATACCTGAGGCAGGCACAGATGACAGCATTCTTCCGGGCGGTCTTGATGACCCTTGTTTTGTTTGGGCTGGTGGCCTGCACCCACTCGAAGTTCCGGACCTATCGCGGCCCGACCGTCACCCTGATCGAGGTGCACAAGGCCGACCGCAAGATGTACCTGATGCACGACACCAAACTGCTCAAGACCTACGACATCCAGTTGGGTGGCATTCCCTTCGGTCCCAAGCAGTTCGAAGGCGACCGCAAGACGCCGGAAGGCGCCTATTACATCACCCACCGCAACCCGAATTCGACCTATCATTTGTCGCTGGGCATCTCTTACCCCAATGATTCGGACCGCGCCTATGCCAAGTCGATGAACAAGGAGCCGGGCGGCGACATCTTCATCCACGGCCAGCCCGGCTGGACCAAGGTCAAGGGCGACTGGACCGCCGGCTGCCTCGCGCTGACCGACAAGCAGATGGAAGAGATCTATGCGATGGTGAACCCGGGCACGCCGATCAACATCTTCCCGTGACATGAAAAAGGGGGCCCGCAAGGCCCCCGCTTCCGATTTTCTTCAGGCTTGCCGTCAGGCGACGTTGGCGCCGCCCAGAAGCATTGTCCACCACAGCTTGCCGCTCGGCTCCTGGAACCAGGAAAAGCCCATTTCGGTGGCTTTCGGGTCCAGAACCAGGCTGCGGGTGTCGGACTGGTTCATCCAGTCGGACAGGGTCACCAGTTCGGTCTCATAGGTTTCCGAGATCAGCTCGCCCAGAAGCTTGCCGGTGTAGCCGACGCGCTGGACGCGGACCAGGGGCGAAGACCCGTCCGAGCCGAAGTGCCAGGGCCGGTTCTGCACCGCCATGTCGCGCGAATGGGCGGCGCAGGCGGCGATCAGGGCGGCGTTCAGCGTCAGCTGCGGCGCGCCCTTGCTTTGGCGCAGGGCGTTGACGGCATCCAGCATCCGGTAGGTGATGACTGATTCGTCCCCCGGCTTGATCCGGTAGACCTGGGGCAGCGGACGGCCATCCGAGCCGACCGGCGGCGGCGGCTGAGAGGGCGCACAGGCGGCAAGTGCCGCTGCGGCGCCAAGAAAAAGGGCAGAACGTCGTTGCATGGCAAAACACCTGTATCGGGCCCTGAACGGACCTCTGGGATCATATCCGGCCCTCTTATCGCAAGTTTCGCGCAAGAAAAACCCTTGGCAGCGGCTGGCCGAGTGACATGCGTGTGAATTGCGGCTGGCGGCTGCGCGCTGTATGGTGCGGCCAATCAAGCAGAACAAGAAACCGGAGATCAGAGAATGTCTGACGAAAGCAAAGGAAAGTTGGGGCGGCGTCTGTTCCTGAGTGCTGCGGCGGCTGGCCTCGGTGCCGCGGCCCTGCCGGCCCGGGCGGATGAATTCGCCAATTCCACCGAATTTGAGACCCCCACGACCGAGGCGACGCCGCGGGCCAACATCTCCAGCTTCCGCACCGTCGATTGGCGCGACCATTTCGCCAATACCAAGAACGGCGCCATTCTCGTGGACATCACCTCGCGCGCCCTGCATTTCTGGTCCGAGGATCAGACGATCTACAAGCTGTACCCGACCTCGGTGCCGCTGACCGAAGAGCTGACCAAGCGCGGCAATACCACCGTGATCCAGAAGGTCGTCAACCCGCGCTGGGTCGCCACCAAGGGCGAGCTGGAGCGCAACCCCGACTGGCCGCCCTTCGTCGAAGGCGGATCGCCGGAAAACCCGCTGGGGGTGCGCGCGCTCTATCTCGGCTGGCCGGCCTACCGGATCCACGGCACCCATGACACCCGCAAGATCGGGCGCCGCTCGTCGAACGGCTGCATCGGGCTTTACAACGAACAGATTCTCGAACTTTTCGGCCTGGCCAAGGTCGGCACCCAGGTTCTTCTGATCTAGGCCAAAAAACCGTCCCCGGATGGGAACGAAACCGGCTCAAGCGGCGTTGTGTCGCTCGGGCCGCGATCTGATATCAATCTTAAAAGCATTGCCCGGTCAAAGATGGCCGGAAGGTGTTGCTTATTTGACGATTCCGCAGCCACCTGTGGCACTGCAGCATAGTCCCTGTTGCAAAGCGTGTTTTGACCTGCTTTTTACGGCTTCATGAGGAACAATCTTGGGCGCGCCCGCCACCTCTGCGAATACTCGGCAGGGCGCATTAACTGGA
This sequence comes from Rhodobacter sp. P1_C2, assembly GCF_056406375.1. Classification (NCBI taxonomy): domain Bacteria; kingdom Pseudomonadati; phylum Pseudomonadota; class Alphaproteobacteria; order Rhodobacterales; genus Rhodobacter; species Rhodobacter sp. P1_C2. Next base: position 129,939 of record NZ_JBFUAG010000001.1, on the reverse strand, counting down.
GATAACTATGAAGAAAATCGCACTCGCCGCCGCTCTCTCGCTGGCCGCCTCGTCCGCTTTCGCTGGTGGCGTGGTTGAACCGACCGTTGTCCAGCCCACGGTCGTCGAAAAAACCACCTCGTCCTCCTCGGGCGGTGGCTACCTGATCCCGCTGCTGCTGCTGGTCGTCGTGGCCGCTGCTGTCGCCAGCAACTAAGTCCGGTTTTCGGATCTTTGGAAAAGACGGTGGGCTGCCCACCGTCTTTTTCTTTTGCTTTCGGTGGGTAATCTGGCAACAGTTGCGCAAACCCGTTGGCGAGCCGTTGCATTTGGGCCGTCAAAATGCTTTTATCCTGCCACGAGCAACAATTCCGCCGCGCTCCTAACCAACCAAGCGGCCGAAGAATCAAAACGGAGATCAAGATGAAAAAAATCGCTCTCGCCGCCGCGCTGTCGTTGGCCGCTTCCACCGCTTTCGCTGGTGGCATGGCTCAGCCGGTCGTCGAACCCGCACCGGTCGTCGCAGAAACCCACACCAACTCGTCCTCGGGCGGTGGTTACCTGGTTCCGCTGCTGCTCCTGATCGTTGTGGCTGCTGCTGTCGCCAGCAACTAAGATCGCGCTTTCGGCCGCGTATCGCGAATTTGTAAAAGGACGGCAGGTTTCTGCCGTCCTTTTCATTTGGAGCCGGGGCTTCAGACGATCCAGCCGGACAGATTCTCGCGAATCACCGTCGTCAATGCCGTGATATGGTCCGGCTCGGCGTTCAGGCAGGGGATGTAGGTGAAGCTTTCGCCGCCGGCATGCAGGAAGGCCTCGCGAATCTCGCCCTGAATCTCTTCCAGCGTTTCGATGCAATCGGCCGAAAAAGCCGGCGCCATGACCGCGATTCGCGTCTTGCCTGCCTTGGCCAGCGCCGCCACATGTTCGACGGTATAGGGCTTCAGCCACTCTTCCCGGCCAAAGACCGACTGGAAGCTGACGTCGATCGCCCCCTTCTCCCAGCCCAGTGATTCTCGCAACAGCCGTGTGGTTTTCATGCACTGGCAATGGTAGGGGTCGCCCTCCATCAGATAGCGCTTCGGCATGCCGTGATAGCTGGTCACCAGCACATCGGGCCGGTGGTCGAGCTTGGCATAGGCCGATGCGACCGACTGGGCCAGGGCCGAGATATACAGCGGATGGTCGAAATATTCCGCCACGGTGCGCACCGCGGGTTGGCGCTTCTCCCGGCCAAGCGCCTTGAAGAAGGCGTCATTGGCCGTGGCCGAGGTTGCCCCGGCATAATGCGGATAAAGCGGGAAAAACAGGATCTTCTCGCAGCCCGCCTCAACCATCGCCCGCACTTTCGACGCGGTGGAAGGGTTGCCGTAGCGCATGCAGAAATCCACCATGACCCTTTCGCCGTAATGCGCGGCTAGGCTGTCGCGGATGGCGGCGGTCTGCTGTTTCGTGATGGTCAACAGCGGGCTCTCGTTCAGCTCGTGGTTCCAGATCGACTTGTAATTCGCCCCCGAGCGCGAGGGCCGGATCGTCAGGATGATGCCCTGCAGGATCGGCTGCCACTTCCAGTTCGGGATATCGACCACCCGCTTGTCCGACAAAAACTCGTTCAGATAGCGCCGCATCGACCAGTAATCATAGCCGTCCGGCGTGCCCAGATTGGCCAGCAAGACCCCGATCCTGGCCGTTTTCACCGCAGGGTGATCTGATGGCGCATGGGCGAGGCGGCCGGTTCCGGGGCTGACGTCAGACATGCAGGTCTCCTTTATTTCTGCGGCACAGATAGAGGTTACGCGCCGTGAGTCAAAGCGGATCACGCGGCAGGCGCAACTCGGGCACCGCCAGAGCCTCGGCCAGCCGCGCCTTGGCCGAGCCGGGGCGCAGCGGTTTGGGCTGGCTTTCGTGCGGCGCCCAGCCGGTCAGCACCACGATTTCGAAGGTCGCGGGAATCCTTCCATCCGAGCCGGCGAAACTGTCCTGGTAGATCTTCGCCGCGCGTTCGAAGACCGCCGCACGGGTCGGCCGGCGCAGGCGGTCGGCCAGGGCATTCCCCTCCCCCATCGCGCGCAGATCGCGCATCAGGTGGTACGCATCGCGATAGCGCACCTCGGTCGAGAAGCTGTCGGCCACCGGCAGGGCGAAACCGGCGCGTTGCAACAGGGCGCCAAGGTCGCGAATCTCGCCCATCGGCAAGATGCGGGGCGACAGGCCGCCGGTCACCTCGGCCTCGGCCTGGGCCAGACAGGCGCGCAGCTCGTGCAGCGTTTGCCCCGCGAACATCAGCCCGATGAACCAGCCATCCGGCTGGAGCGCGCGGCGACATTGCACCAGCTGCCCCACGAGGTCATTCGCCCAATGCAGCGTCAGCGCGTTGATCACAAGATCGTGTGCGCCCGGCTCTGCCGCCAGCATCTCCTCATCGGGAATCGTGGGGAGATCCGGCCAGATTTGCGGAAATCCGGTCACGGCGAGCGGGCGCGTAAAGGTTCTGTTAACCTCCTTCAGCCTCTCCTGCACTTCATCACGGGCGAGGTCCTGCAGGAACAGGGCGGAGGCACGCTGGCGATGGCGCAAAAGCGTGCGGCGGTCGGTCAGGGGGGGCGGTGTCTGCATGGCCGGACCATAGGAGGGCGGGATGGGAATGCAAGCCTTGCTGCACATGATCTACCCGCCGCAGTGCATCAGCTGCGGGGCGCGGGTGACCAGCGATTTTGGCCTTTGCGGGCCGTGCTGGGCGCGGACGCCCTTCATCACCGGGCTGGTCTGCCATCACTGTGGCGTGCCGCTTCTCGGCGAGGATCGGCAGGAGGATGTCCGCTGCGACGATTGCCTGGCAATCGCGCGACCGTGGAGCGCGGGGCGTTCGGCGCTGATCTACCGCGACAATGCCAAGGATCTGGTGCTGGCGCTGAAACATGGCGACCGGCTGGATCTGGCACGACCGGCGGCTGCCTGGATGTACCGCGCCGTCCAGCCCATCCTGGTGCCGAACATGCTGGTGGCGCCGATCCCGCTGCACTGGCTGCGGTTGGTCAAGCGGCGCTACAACCAGGCGGCGCTGCTCTCGGCCCGGGTCGCCAAGCTCGCCGGGCTGCAGCATTGCCCCGACCTGATCCAGCGCCGGCAGAACACCGGCTCGCAGGACGGGCTGGGCCGCGAGGCGCGCTTTGCCAATATGTCGGGGGCGCTCTGCCTGCATCCGAAACGCGCCGCCCGGGTCGAGGGGCGGCATATCCTGCTGGTCGATGACGTGATGACCTCGGGCGCGACCCTGGCCGCCGGGGCCGAGGCCTGCATTGCAGCCGGCGCAATCGGGGTTTCCGTTCTGGTCATGGCACGCGTTGCGAAGGATGACTAGTTAGGTATAGTGCCACAGCGGCCAAGGAACCCTGTCATGAAACCCGTCGAAATCTACACCACGCCGACCTGCCCCTATTGCACCGCGGCCAAACGGCTGCTGACGAAAAAGGGCGCCGCCTATACCGAGATTGACGTCAGCCGTGACCCCGACCAGCGCGCCGCGATGATGCGCCGCGCCAATGGCGGTCGCACCGTGCCGCAGATCTTCATCGGCGGCACCCATGTCGGCGGCTGCGACGACCTGCACGAGCTGGACCACGAGGGGCGGCTCGACCCGCTTCTGGCCTGAGCCCTTGCGCGCCGGCCTTGTCCAGCTGACCGTGACCGACGACCCGGCGCAGAACCTCGCCGGGACCTTGGGTTTTGTGCGGCAGGCCAGGGCGGGCGGCGCTGAATTCGTGCTGACGCCGGAATGCACCAATGGCCTCTGGTCGAACCGCGCCGCGCAACGCGCCCTGCTGCGCCTGGAGGGCGAGGATGAAACCCTCGCCGCCCTGCGCGACGAGGCGGCGCGGCTGGGCATCTGGCTGCTGATCGGCTCGCTTGCGCTTCTGACCGAGGATGCGGATGGCCGTTTCGCCAACCGCTCTTTCCTGATCGCGCCGGATGGCAGCATCGCCGCGCGCTATGACAAGATCCACATGTTCGACGTGAACGTGTCCGAGACCGAGATCTACCGCGAATCGTCCGGTTTCCGCCCCGGCGCCAAGGCCATCCTGGCCGAAACCCCCTTCGCGCCCATCGGGATGACCGTCTGCTATGACGTGCGCTTCCCCCATCTCTACCGCCGTCTGGCCCAGGGCGGCGCCCGCATCCTGACCGTGCCCGCCGCCTTCAACCACCTGACCGGTGCCGCGCATTGGGAGGTTTTGCTGCGTGCCCGCGCGATCGAGAGCGGCGCCTTCGTCCTCGCCCCTGCCCAGACCGGCTTTCACGCCGAGGCGAATGGCAAGGGCCGCCGCACCCACGGCCACAGCCTCGCCATCGCGCCCTGGGGCGAGATCCTCGCCGATGCCGGCACCGAACCGGGCGTGACGCTGGTGGACCTCGACCTCGCCCGCGTCGATGAGGCGCGCCGCCGTGTGCCCTCGCTGACCCATGACCGGCCCTTTCACGGGCCCCTCGACGGGCCATGAGCGACAAGGCCGAGAACGAACGCACCGAGGATCTCGCGGTCTCGCTCTTTGGCGAGCTTCTGACGGCGGATCAGCTGGCGCGCAACCGCATCTCGAAGGTTCTGCCCAAGGGGATGGAACTGTCGCATTTCTCGGTCCTGAACCACCTCGCCCGCCTGCAAGAGGAACGGACCCCCGCCCAGCTGGCCAAGGCCTTTCACGTCACGCGCGGGGCGATGACCAACACGCTGTCCAAGCTGGAATGGGCCGGTCATATCCACATCCGCCCCGATTGGGACGATGCCCGCCAGAAGCTGGTGGCGATCAGCCCCGCGGGACGGGCGGCGCGCGACGCCGCCGTGCATGCCGTGGCGCCGCTGATTGCCGATGTGGTCAAGGCGCTTGGCGTCGACCGGGTCCGCGCCGTCCTGCCGGTGCTGCGCGAATTGCGCATCCGGCTGGAGGAGAACGACTAGCCTATTGCGTCAGCCGCGAGACCGAACGCGTCGTGCCCATCAGATCGCTGACGATGCCAAGGATGGTGCGGGTGTTGACCAGAGCGCTTTGCGTGACCAGAACCAGATCGCGGTCCTCGATCTTGAACTCACCCGCGCTGAACAACCCGTCGGCCGAGGTCATGTCGAAGGCAAAGATCATCCGGCTCTTCGGCGGCCCGCGCTGCACATCGCTGCGCACCATCGAATCCGGGTAGTTGCGCAGGATCAGCACACCCTTGGGGTTGGCCGTGTTGGCATTGAGGCCGCCGATGATCGACAGGGCATCCAGCGTGGTGATGTTGTCGCGCGGGAAGTTGAACAAAGCCTCCTTGCCCGCAGCCCCCAGCGACAGGAAATAGCGGTCCTCGGGCTGGATGAAGATCTTGTCGCCGCCGCGCAGGGTGGTGTCCAGCTCGGGATGGGTCAGCAGCGTGTCGGCCGCAATCCGGTAGACCCTGCCGCCGCGTGCCAGGCTCAGCTGCGGGTTGACCATGCCGACCGGCACGCCGCCGGCCTGCGCCAGGATCGAGGAGACCGTCGTGCTGCGGTCCAGCAGCGGGAAGCTGCCGTTGTTGGACAGGCCCGACAGAACCTCGACCGAGTTGTTGACGCCCGAGGCATAGTTCAACTGCACCTGGGCCGAGGGGATGATCGACAAAAGCTTGGTCTGGATCGCCTTGCGCGCCTGTTCCGGCGTCATGCGGGCCACATAGACCTCGTCGACATAGGGCAGGAAGATCGTCCCCGCGGTCGAGACCTTGAGGTCGGGCAGCTGGATGACCTTCTGCGCCGGCTGGCTCAGCAGCGAGGATTCGTCATTGTCCCAGACCGCAAGGCTCAGCTTGTCGCCCGGCTGGATCTGCGGATCGCTGCCCGAGCGTTGATGGCCGATCCAGCCCGGATTGGCGCGCGGGTGGCTGTCCGGCCAGGTGCGGAGCATCGACAGCGTGGCGCGCGAGACGATCTGCACGGCAAAGGTCGCATCGGCACGGTCCACACCCGCAGTCACTTGCTGCACATTGGCGACGTCCTGCGGCGGGGTACAGGCCGCCAGCAACAGGATCAGAGCCAGGAGGGGGCCGAAGGGCCTTGCGACAACAGTCATGCGGGACTCCTTGATCCGGCCCGCACGGGCTGGACTTGAATGAGCCGCAGTACATACTGTCCCTTCTCGGCGGGTCAACCGGAATGGATGCGGCACCGATAAACCTTTGGGGATAAGTTGGCAGCAGACCTTGAAAAATCGCAGCACTGCACCGTGGTGACCGGGGCGGCGGGGCGGGTCGGCCGGGCCCTGCGCGCCGTGCTGGGCGGGCGCATCGCGGGGCATCCCGTGCTCTGGTCGGCGCGCAGGCCCGGGCAAGGCATTGATCTGGCTTGGGATATTGGAAGCGATCCCGCGCCCGACCTGCCGCAGGGCTGCGTGATCCTGCATCTGGCCGGCCAGACCCGCGGCGAGGCGGCTGCATTGGCGGAAAATCGCCATAGTGCCGCGTTTTTGGGCAAAACGGCGCAAAAGGTGCAGGCCCGGCATGTGTTCCTGATGTCCTCCGTCGCGGTTTACCCGCCCGGCGCGGCCCCGATCGCCGAAGACTGCCCCCCCGATCCCGCCTCTGCCTATGGTCAGGCCAAGCTTGCCGCCGAGGTCGAGGCCCGCGCCCAGACCCCCGCCGGGCGGCTGACGATTCTCCGCCTGGGCAATCTTGCCGGGGCCGACGCGCTGTTGAGCGCGGCGCGGGCGGGTCCGGTTCTGCTTGACCCCATTGCGGGCCAGTCCCTCGGGCCGGAACGTTCTTATATCGGGCCGCAGACCCTGGCCCGCGTGCTCGAGGCGCTGATCGCCCGGGCCTTCCGCGGCGCCGATCTGCCCGAGGTCCTCAACCTCGCCCAGCCCCCCGCCCTCGCCATGGGCGACCTTCTGACCGCCGCCGGCGCCGCCTGGCAGTTCGGGCCGCCCCGCGCCGCGGCCATTCCGAAAGTCGCCGTCGCGACCGCCCGTCTTGCCGGATTGGTTGACTTGCCGCAGGCCACGGCCGAAGGCATGATCGCAGAACTGGACCGGCTGAAGCCGGTCTGGCCTTGAGATCTGGATTCCTATGACTTTCGGCAAACGCCTTGTGGATATCGTTCTGGCCCTCTGCCTGATGGCCGTGCTGGCGCTGCCCTTCGGTCTTCTGCTGCTGTGGCTGTGGTACAAGGAGGGGCGGCCGCTCTTCTACATATCGGAGCGGATGCGCGCGCCGGGCCGGCCCTTCCGCCTGTGGAAACTGCGCACGATGAGCGTGGTCCCGCCCGAACAGGGCGTCTCGGGCGGCAACAAGCGGTCGCGGATCACCCGGACCGGGGCCTTCCTGCGCCGTTGCCGTCTGGATGAGGTGCCGCAGCTCTGGAACGTGCTGAAGGGCGACATGAGCTTTGTCGGCCCCCGCCCGCCGCTGCGGCTTTACGTCGAACGCCACCCCGAGATCTATGCCAGGGTCCTGCAAAGCCGCCCGGGAATCACCGGCCTCGCGACGCTGGTCTATCACCGCCACGAAGAAAAACTGCTGGCGGCCTGTCATACGTCTGAAGAAACTGATAGAGTATACTCACGGCGCTGCGTCCCCCGCAAAGCCCGGATCGACTTGATTTACCAAGAGCATCGCACTTTGATCTATGACTTTCGCCTGATGGCGCAGACCCTCGTCCGCGCCTTAAATGTAAACAATTGAACGCAAATTGGCCTGCAGTTTATGGCGAAATGCTTGATTGCTAGGCGTCACGGCCGTACCGTGAGGCCATTGGCACAGGCCATGCTGCAGGGTTCCGCTCCAGTCCTGGCGTCCGATCGCCAATTTCATGAAGGCAAAGCCTAACCAGATGTCAGAATTGAGAACGCGCCTGTTCGCTACGGTGGACCGTTTGAACCGCGTCCATAAACGATTTGTTTTTCTCTTGATCGACGTGGTGATCGCACCCCTGGCGCTTCTGGCGACCTTGATGCTGCTGACCTCCGCATTGTTTCCCTATGGCGCGGTCATGCGCCTGTCAGAGGTGTTTTTCTGGCTGCCGATTGCGGCGGCGCTGATCTCGCTGATCCTCGGCATCCCGAACATGCGGCTCAAGGCTTACGAATCGCTGTCGGTGGTCCGCACGGCGGCGTTTTCAGGCCTTCTGGTGGTGGCGCTGTGGTTCATCTGCCGGGTCACGGGACAGGCCTTTGCCGCGGTGGGATACAGCCTTTTCGGGCTGTTGTTCTTCCTCGGCTCGGTCGGGGTCCGGCTGGCCATGCTCAACTTCTACCTTCTGGTGCTGCGCTGGGGGCAAAGGCGCTGGCGGGTGCTGATCTATGGCGCGGGGACCACCGGCACCCAGCTGGCGGCGGCGCTCAAGTCGCATGATTCCATCGTCGTCGTCGCCTTCATGGATGATGACGAAAGCCTGCATTCGATGACCATTGCCGGATTGCGGGTGCTGGCGCCCAGCCGGATCGAACAGATCGTCCGCGACCGCGAGATCGACCGCGTGCTGCTCGCCATGCCCTCGGCCTCGGCGCCCAAGCAGATGCAGATCGCCCGGCGCCTGCAATCGCTGGGCGTGGATGTGCTGGCGCTGCCGTCTTTCGCGCAGCTGGTCGGGGCAGAGGCGCTGGTCGACAACCTGGCCCCGGTGACGGCGGACCAGTTCCTCGGCCGCCAGTCGGTGGAAGAACAGGTGACGGATGGCGTGGCCGCCTATGCCGGCCGCTCGATCCTGGTGACGGGGGCCGGTGGCTCGATCGGGTCCGAGCTGTGTCGTCAGCTGCTGACCTTCGGGCCGAAGCGGCTTGTCCTCTTCGAGATGAGCGAGCTCGCGCTTTACGAGATCGACCGCGAGCTGCGCGCCCGGCAGAACCTGGGCGACACGGTGATCGTGCCGGTCCTCGGCTCGGTCACGGATTCGCGGGCGACCCGCTCGGCCATGTCCGACCACGAGGTCGAGGTCGTCATCCACGCCGCCGCCTACAAACATGTGCCGCTGGTCGAATCGAACCCGGTGGCGGGCATGTCCAACAACGTTTTGGGCACTAGGACGCTGGCCGATGCCGCCGAAGAGGCGGGGGTGGAACGGTTCATCCTGATCTCCACCGACAAGGCGGTGCGCCCGACCAATGTGATGGGCGCCTCCAAGCGTCTGGCGGAAATGGTGGTGCAGGATCTGGCGAAACGCTCGCGCAAGACGGTGTTTTCGATGGTCCGCTTCGGCAATGTGCTGGGCTCCTCCGGCTCGGTCGTGCCCCTGTTCAAGGAACAGATCCTGCGCGGCGGGCCGATCACCCTGACCCATGAAGACGTCACCCGCTATTTCATGACCATTTCCGAGGCGGTGCACCTGGTGCTTCTGGCCGGCAGCTTCTCTTCCTCTGGCGAGGCGTCGAACGGCGATGTCTTCGTGCTGGACATGGGCAAGCCGATGCGGATTCGCGATCTGGCCGAACAGATGGTGCAGGCCGCAGGCTACACCGTGCGCGACGAGACGCGGCCCGATGGCGATATCGAGATCAAGATGATCGGCCTGCGCCCCGGCGAGAAGATGCATGAGGAGCTGCTGATCGGCGCCGGGCTTTTGACCACGCCGCATGCCAAGATCCTGCGCGCCCATGAAAACAGCCTGTCCGAGCTTGACATGGCCAAGGCCCTGCAGGCCCTGCGGATCGCGATGGCGACCGGGGATGCTTTGGCCGCACGCAGCGTCGCCGCCGCCTATGTCGAGGGCTATGGCGACCTCGCCGGGCCCGCCGATCGGGGTCTGGCAGAGCCGGTCTTTGCCAAGGGCGCGCTGCCGAACGGGTGAGGGTCGAGCGGTGCCGCCCAGCGTTGCTGCACTGCCGCAACCCCGGAAAATCGCAAGATTGCGGTTTGTCTCCCGCCGGGCATGTCCTAGAGTGAACCCGCTCATGAAAGGCCATATCACGTGACTTACCCGATGAAACGGTTCGCCTCGCGCATCCTTGCGGCGGCAGCGTGTCTGACGCTCGCGCTGCCGGGCCATGCCGAATTTCGGCCTGGCCTGAACCTGTCCGGCCAGACCGGCATCATCGACATGCCCTCGGGCGAACAGCTGCCCGACGGCTATCTGACCATCGACCATTCCAAGTTCGGCCCGATCCTGCGCAACTCGCTGCGCTTCCAGATCACGCCGCGCCTGTCCGGCACCTTCCGGTATATCGGCATCCACCAGTGGAATGACAAGTTCTGCCCGCCCGATTGCGATGGCGCGAACGCCTTTTCCACCTATTACGACCGCAACTTCGACCTCAGCTACCAGATCCTGAAGGAGGGCCGCTATGTGCCCGCCCTCAGCATCGGCCTGCAGGATTTCGTCGGCACCGGCCTGTCCTCGGCCGAATATATCGCCGCGACCAAGAACGTCAGCCCGCGGCTCAAGGTCACCGGCGGCATCGGCTTTGGCCGGCTCGGCAGCTATGGCTCCTTCGGCAGCCCCTTCGGCTCTCGCGCCAAGATCGACATCGGCAAGGGCGGCAATTTCAACTTCAAGCAATGGTTCCGCGGCAAGGCTGCGGCCTTCGGCGGGCTGGAATACCAGCTCAGCGACAAGCTGGTCTTCAAGGCGGAATATTCCTCGGACGCCTATACCGAAGAGGCCAAGCGCCGCGGCGCCTTCGACCGCAAGAGCCCCTTCAACTTCGGTCTGGAATACCGGCCCAACCCGTCGTTCAGCGTCGGCGGCTATTACATGTACGGCAGCGAGGTGGGCATCAACCTCACCCTCTTCCTCAACCCCGGCCAGCGCCCGCAGGGTGGCATGGGCGGCCCGGCGCCCGAACCGCTGCTGGTGCGCCCGTCCCGGGCCAGCGACCCGATCGCCTGGTCCACCGACTGGACCCGGCAATCCGACGCCAAGGCCATCCTGATGGAGAACCTCACCGCCAACCTGGAACGGACCGGCATCACCATCGAATCGATCGGCGTGACCGCGACACGGGTGCAGGTGCGCTTCATCAACACCCAATACGATGCGACGGCCCAGGCCGTGGGCCGCGTCGCCCGCGCGATGAGCCAGGTGATGCCCGCCTCGGTCGAGATGTTCGAGATCGTCCCGGTGGACCACGGCGTGCCCGCCGCCAAGGTCGTCATCCGCCGCCTCGACATGGAAGAGCTGGAATTTGCCCCCGAGGCCGGCCCCGACCTGCGCGTGCGCACCGATATCCTCGACGCCACCGGGCAGATGGCCGATTCGCTGCGCAATTCCAAGGCCTACCCGCGGGTGGACTGGTCGATCCTGCCCTTCGTGCGCACCTATGTCTTCAACCCGCGCAACCCGCTGCAGGCCAGCTACGGCCTGCGCGCCACCGGGCAGATCGAAGTCTCGCCCGGCTTCATCCTTTCCGGTTCGGTCACCGAACTGTCGATCAAGGGCATCGACGAGAATGTCGGGAAAAGCTCCAGCCGCCTGCAGCATGTGCGCAGCGATTCGGTGCTTTACGCGACCAAGGGCAACCCCGACCTCGAGACTTTGACCGCCGCCTGGTACACCAACATCGCCCCGGCGGTTTATGGCCGGGTGACGGCGGGCTATCTGGAACAGATGTTCGGCGGCATCTCGGCCGAGGTGCTGTGGCGCCCCGAGGCCCGCAACTGGGCGCTGGGGGTCGAGGCGAACTATGTCGCACAGCGCAACACCGATGGCGGGCTTGGCTTTGACGAGTATGACTACCGGGTCGCGACCGGCCATGTCTCGGGCTATTACGACTTCCAGAACGGCTACCACATGCAGGTGGACGTCGGCCGCTACCTGGCCGGCGATTTCGGCGCCACGATCAAGCTGACCCGGGTCTTCGAGAACGGCTGGGAGGTTGGCGCCTTTGCCACCAAGACCAATGTCTCGGCCAAGGATTTCGGCGAAGGCTCCTTCGACAAGGGCATCGTCCTGTCGATCCCGCTGGCCTGGTTCACTGGCAAGCCGACCCGCACGGTCCGCAGCCTGGTCATCCGTCCGATCGGCCGCGACGGTGGCGCGCGTCTGAACGTGAACGACCGTCTTTACGATGTCTTGCACAGCTACGACACGACCAAGCTGGATGCACAATGGGCGCGGGTCTGGAAATGAAAATGCGGTCCTTCTCCCTTCTCGGCCTGTTGTCGCTGTGCCTGCCGCTGCTTGCCGCCTGCGGCAATGGCGGCGACGCCGTCGATGCCCGCAACTCGATCAACGCCGGCAAGAGCCTGTTCACCACCAACCTCTTCGGCCCGCGCAAGCCGGCCCCGGACCTCACCCGCCTCGACCCTGCCGCCGCCGCGCCGATCCGCACCGCGCTGGAGGCTGCGGGCCAGCCGGCCTATGCGGTCGGCATCCCGAGCCGTGGCTATCTCACCTTCATGGGCGTCTATGGCCAGAACGGCCCGGTCAAGACCTGGGTCAGCCAAAGCTACGAGACCGTCTCGCTGAACGACGGCATCCTGGTTGCGACCCGCGGCTTCGGTGCCGACCTGATGACCGCCGACGCACCTGATCTGTCCCAGGTCAGCCGCGCCTCGGGCAGCTTCCATCGGATCTACTACTATCTCGACGGCGCCGATCAGACCTACAGCACCGATTACGACTGCGATTTTGCCCCGGCCGGGTCCGAGACGGTGACCGTCTTGGCCAAGTCCTATGCGACGCGCAAGGTGACCGAATCGTGCCAGGCCCCCAACGACTCCTTCGTCAACACCTATTGGTTCGACGGGCGCGGAAGTTTGAGGCAGTCGGCCCAAAGAATGACCCCCGGCATTTCACCGGTGACGCTGCAACGTGTCATTGACTGAGTTTGCCAGAAAGGTCTTATCAACTGAACGGAATCGTGATACGAAAAATCAATCCCATATGCATTGGAGAGCAGTTATGAAGAAGATTGTCGTTTTGGCCACGAGCCTTGCCTTTGTCGCCTCGGTCGCTGCCGCGCAGACGACCCCGCCGGTGAAAAAGACCCCGCCGCCGACCGCGCAGGTTGTTGTGACCGGCGTCACCGCCACAACCGTTGGCCTGGCGCTGATCCCGCTGGCCCTGCTGGCCGCGCTCGGCAACAACGGCGGCAGCTCCTCGTCGTCCTCGTCGACCACGAACTGAGGCCGGCCGCACTGGCCTGTTGAATGACGGGCCTTTTGAATATTCGATTGCGGGCGCGCTTTGGCGTGCCCGTAGTGATTCGTGATGTGTCAGGACCGCCGGAGGATTGGGGTTTGCGACGACTGCCGCTTCCGCCCCAGTTCATCGCCGCCGCTTTGCGCCTGTACCGAAGGTCGGAACAGGCCGAGCTGGGGCTGATCTCGGCCGGCGTGGGCTTCTTCTGCTTCCTCGCCATCTTTCCGGCCGCCGCCGCGGTGATCGCGGTCTGGGGTGCCGTCTATGATCCTTCCGTGATCCAGACCCAGGTCGACCTCCTCCGCGGTTTTCTGCCGCCGGATGCGTTGAGCCTGGTTCATGCGCAGGTCAACGGCTTGCTCGCCGTGCGCGGGCCGCAGCTGGGCTGGGCCACGGTGCTGTCCACGCTCTTCGCGCTCTGGTCGGCGCGGGCCGGGGTGGCGGCGCTGATCCGCGGGTTGAACGCGATCCACCAGCTGCCCAACCGGCCCGGCGGCCACCACCAGTTGCGCGCCATGCTGCTGACGCTGGCACTGATGGGGCTGGCGCTGGCCGCGATGCTGGTCACCGTCGTGGCGCCGCTGATCATCGGCATGCTGCCCCTGCCCGTCGATGACGCGACCGCCCTGCACCGCGCCAACCTGGCGCTGGGGGTGATCCTCGTCGTCGTCTCGGTCGGGATCGCCTATCGCTATGGCCCGAACTACGGCCCGCGCCGCCCGCCCTTCTTCAGCTGGGGTCTGCTGGTGGCGGTGGTGCTCTGGGCGCTGGCGGCGCGGGGCTTCATGCTCTACCTCGCCAACTTTCCATCTTACAACCGGGTCTATGGCTCGATCGGGGCGGTCGTCGTCCTGCAGATCTGGCTCTACGTCAGCGCCTATACCGTGCTTCTGGGCGCGGCTTTCGACGCCGAACGGCACCGCAAGCGCTAGTAATCCTTCTGCAGGAAGACCCCCGCGCCCGTCGCCCCGTCCGAGGTGACATGCGCCTTCAGCGTCACGTTGCGGCCCACGTCGTAGTTCAGGCTGATCGTGCTTTTCCCGCTCTGGTCCACCGTGACCTCGCTATAGGTCTTGTCGCTGAAATACTTGCCCGCCGTGACCGAGGCATTGCCCGTTGCATCGGCCTGCACATCCAGATTGTCGAGCCCGCTCTCGCTGCGGATCTTGCCAAGGATGCCCTCGCCGCCGCCACCCGCCAGCGTCGCCACGGCGCTGGCCAGCTGTGCCGCCTGAAAGGCGCTGATGTTCTGCAGGCCACGGTTGAACAAGAGCCGCGCGATGACCTCTTCCTGCGGCAGCGAGGGGGTCGAGGTGAAGGTCACCGTCGGGTTGGTGGCATCGCCCTCGATCACCACCTGCGAGGTCACGCCATCGCTGTCGACCGAGGCCACGACGCGGACATAGGGCACCAAGGCGCCCTGCATCTGGATCTGCGCCTCGGACAGGACCAGCCGCCGGCCGAGGATATCCAGCCGGCCGCGGATCAGGTTGAAGGCGCCTGAGGGGATGATATTCGTCGTCGTGCCGCGCAGCACCAGACTGCCGCCCAGTTCGGCATCAAGTCCACGGCCGCGGATGAACACCTGATTGGGCGCCGAAATCCGGATGTCCAGCCCATAGCCCCGGCTTGGCTTTGCGGTCCCGACCGAGGTGCCGACCCCGGCACGCACCCGCGTCGCCTTGACGGCGGCGGGCTCGTGCAGATGCTTCAGCCCCGGCAGGTTGCCATCGGCCCCCGCCCCGGTGGAGGGGATGCGCAGCTCGGTCTTGCCCAGCGCGATCGACCCGGCAATCATCGCCCCGCCCATCGCCGGCCCTTTGAAGGTCACCGCGCCATTGACCGTGGTCTCGTAAAGCTCGGGGTTCTTCAGAACGACGCTGGCAAGCTGGATCGCCAGATCCGCCGTATAGGGCGCATCCAGCCCGATGCCGCCCTTCACCGTCAGCCTGCCGCCGGTCGAAACCGCGCTGGAGGAATCGATCTGCACCCGCCCGCCCGTCAGCCGGGCCGTGGCGGCAAGGTCCTGCAAGGCGAAGGCCAGCGACGGATCGGCCAGCCGCCCGCCCGACAGCGTGACCGGCCCGCTCAGCGAGGACAGCGCCAAGGGCCCGTTCAGCCGCAGATCAAAGCGCAGCGCCCCGTCGATCGAGCGCGGCGCGATCAGCGCATTGGCCAGCGAAGCCGAGGCGCTGCCGCTGATGCCCAGATCGGCGCGGGTGTAATCCGCCGCGACCGTGCCCTTGATCCGCGCATCCAGCTGCCCCGGCCCCTTGGCCTCGACATCCAGCACGGTGCCGGTGGCACCCTGCACCGCGGTGCCGGTCAGCGTCGCGGCCCCGGGGAATTGCGGGTAAAGCTGACCCAGATTGGCCAGCTTGGCCGACAGCGTCAGGTTGCGGTTGGCACCCTGCACCACACCGATGATGCTGGCGCGCAGCTGGGCATTGCTCAGCTCGGCCTTGTCGATCTGGATGCCCTGCGGCGTCAGCGCCAGCTTGACCGAAACGCTCGAACTGCCGCGCAGCAGCGTGTCGGCCTGCGCCTGACCCAGCGCCAGATCGCTCGCCTTCACGTCCAGCGTCGCGACCCCGGCACTCATCGTGCCGGTCAGCGTTGCATCGCCCTCGACCACACCGCGATAACCCGCGCCCAGCACCGAAAGATCGGGCAGCGACAGCGTGGCCTTGAGGTCGCTCTGCGCAGCCGAGGCGGTGCCTGTCGCCGCAATCACCCCATGCGCCGTGGTGGCCTGCGCCTTCTGGATGGTGGCCACGCCATTGGCAAAGGTCGTCTCCAGCGCCAGATCGCTGGTGCCTTTCAGCAGCGCATCGGCCTGCGGCTGGCCGATCGCCAGATCCTGGCCCTGCGCCAGCACCGAAAGCTTGCCCGCCTGCAAGGTGCCGGCAAAACTGCCCTTGGCACTGAGGCTGCCGTGATACTGCGGCCCGAGGGCGGCGAGATCGTTGAAATCCACCGTGCCCTTGAGGTCGCTGTTCTCGCCGGTCAGCGTGCCGGTCAGGTCGACGGCGAGGCTTTTCGCCTTCAGGCTCAGCGCGCGGATCAGCGTGCCGGTCTCGTCCCGCTTGCCCGAGAAGGCCAGCGCGCTCTGCCCCTCCAGCAGATGATCCAGCGGGGCGATACCGGCGGCAAGGCCGATGCCTTCCAGCGTGCCATCCACGTCGAAGGCGCCGCTCACCGGGCTGCCCTTGCCCGCAAGATCGAACTGCACCGCGCCTTTCAGGGGCCGCCCGGTCAGGCTTTCCAGCCGGGAAAGGTCGTCGTAATGGCCGGCAACCTTGCCCTCCAGCTCGGCCAGACCGCTGATATTGCCCTGGCTGGTGATCCGGTAGCCCGGCGCCGTCAGCGACAGGTCAGAGACTTGCAGCGCCGATTTGGCCTGATCCCAGCTGAAGCTTGCCGCCCCGGTCACGGTTGCGCCCAGCGCCTTGGCCAGCCCCGGATCGCGCGGCAGCAGCGACAGGGCGGAAAACCGCGCCGCACCGTTGAAAAGCGCGTCCTGCAACTGGCCCTCGGCCCTCAGCTGCAACAGGCCGATGGCGGTATTACCGCTGTCGAACTGGCTCGCCGTGACGCCAAAGCTCCAGAGGTTGCTGACCGCCTTGTCATATTCCAGCGTCAGATCGGCATGGCCCACCCGGATCGGCAGGGTCGAGACGACGGGCAGCGTCACCGGACCATTGGGCAGGCCCAGAACGCCGGACAGATGCAGGTTCTGCGGCTGCCCCTCGGTGTCGAGCGCCATGTTGCCCTGCAGTTTCAGGGCCTGCGACTGCACCGCGAAATTGTCGATGGCCAGCGCCCCATCCGCGCCGCGCCGGCCCTTCAGCTGCAGGGCGACATTGGGGCCGAAGAAGGCGGCGTAATCGGGCAGGAAAACCGGCGTCGGATCGCCCGCCAGATCGGCGGTAAAGCTGCGGTTGCCCTCGGCATCGTCCTTTTGCGTGAGCTTTCCGGCGAGCCGCGTCTGGCCATCGGTCGACAGGTTCACCTCGGCGCTGAAATCCGACAGGGGGCCTTTGCCCGCGATGGTCAGGCTGGCCGCCGGGGTGCCCGGCACATGCAAGAGGGTGCCCACGATGCCCCCCGCCCCTTCCGAGGCCTCCAGCGACAGGTCCAGCACCTGGGTCGCATTGGCAAAGGAGGAGGCCAGCGTCAGCTTGCCCTGCGGCCCGCCGCCCGTGCGTTCCAACGCCAGGTGCAGCGTGCCCTCGCCGCCGGCAAGGTTGGCATCCGCCGTCAGGCTCGCCTCGACCGGCTGGCCAAGGACGGTCGGCCCGAGGATGATCTTCTTGGCCAGAACGCTCTTGATCGCGATGGAGACCGGCAGATCCGGCAGCGCCCAGGGCTTGGCCTCGGCCGCGGGGATGGCGCTGTCGGTCGAACTGGCGGTGGGCAGGCGGTCGAGGTCGATCTCGCCCGCCGAAAGCTCGTTGACCGCGATCCGGCCCGAGAACAGCGCGGCGCGGCTCCAGTCCAGCGTCACATCCTTCAGCGTCAGCCAGACCCCGGCATCATCGGCGATGGTCAGCGTCTTCAGGCTCGCCTGCGAGGACAGGGCGCCCTGGAACCCCTCGATCGTGATGGTCCGCCCGGCGCCGGAGAGGTTGGTCTCCAGCCAGGTGGTGATGAAATCCTTGTCTGCCGCCTCGTCGGCAAAGGCCGTGGCGGGCAGAAGGAACAGAAGGAAGGCTGCCAGAAACCGCATCAGAACGCCTGCCCCAGACCCACATAAAGCTGCACACCCTTGCCGGTGTTGCCATGCACCGGCATCGCCACGTCCAGCCGGATCGGCCCGACCCCGGTGGCATAGCGCAGGCCCAGACCCGCGCCCGCCTGCCAGTTGTCGCCCGAAATCCCGCCGACGCCGACCGCGCCCGCATCAACAAAGCCCACCACGCCGATGCTGTCGGTCACCTTGACCCGCGCCTCCAGCGAGGTGGCAAGGAAGGTCGTCCCGCCGATGTCCAAAGGCGTGCCATTGTTGTCCACCGTCACGCCCAGCGACTGGTAGGGCTGGCCGCGCACCGTGCCGCCGCCGCCCGAATAGAACAGATCCGTCCGCGGTGCGCCGAGGACCGAGGCGCCAAGGATCGCCCCGCCCTGCAGCCGTGCCGCCAGGACCACGCCCTTCTTCGCCCCCACGCTTTTGTAGACCCTGCCGTCAAAGCCCAGCTTGATGCCATTGTCGGTCTGGCCAAAGCCGAAGAAGGGCTTGGCGCTGACATCGATGTAGAACAGCCGCGTCGCATCGGTCTTGCTGTCGCGCCGGTCCCAGGTCACGCCCATCGGCAGATCGAGGCTGCGGTACAGAAAATTCCCCGCCGCATCCGAACCGTTGGAATAGTTGTAGGTCAGCGCGATATGGCTGGTCAGCTCTTCCGAGAAGTAATGCGTGAAGCCACCCCCCGTGCTGAAGGTGTCGGCGGTGAAATCGTCCTCGCTTTGATGGCCGGCATTGGCCAGAAGGTTCAGCGTGGTATCCGCCCCCGGCGTCGCCGGCCGGTCCAGCGTGACGCCCAGCGAATAATCCAGCCCGCTGCCGGTGCTGCCGCCGATGTTGCTGACCGCGCCGGTGATCTCCAGCCGCTCGCCGCCGCCCAGAAGGTTGCGGTGCAGCCAGCTGCCGTTCAGGCTCAACCCGTCGTCGGTGGCGACCTCGGCGCCAAAGGTGTAGCGGCGCGGCTTGGCCTCGACCAGGTCGGCGGTCAGGCCCAGGTAATCCGGCGGGGTGATCCCCGCATCCTCGGTCACCGTGACCGAGGAGAACACGCCCGAGCGGCGCAGCCGCTCCACCACGCGCTTTTCCAGCACCGGGTCGAACCGTTCGCCCGTCGGCACGCCGGCGATCTTCTGCACCCGGTTCGGGCGGATCGTCTTTGCCCCGTTCACCTTCAGCGCGCCAAAGCGCAGCACCGGCCCCGGCGCCAGCGCGACCTTGGCCGACAGGGTCGAGGTCGCATGATCCGCCGTCAGATCCTGCCCCGCGACCTTGGCCTTGGCATTGCCCTGGTTGCGCCAGCCATCGACACCGGCCTGCACCGCGCCCTTGATCACCCCGGCCCCGGCGGGCTTGCCCACGGCAAAGGCCTCCGGCATCTCGGTCCGCGGCGCGAGGGGGGC
Organism: Rhodobacter sp. P1_C2; assembly: GCF_056406375.1. Classification (NCBI taxonomy): domain Bacteria; kingdom Pseudomonadati; phylum Pseudomonadota; class Alphaproteobacteria; order Rhodobacterales; genus Rhodobacter; species Rhodobacter sp. P1_C2. The sequence goes on along the minus strand of NZ_JBFUAG010000001.1, from coordinate 110,738 downwards.
GACCTGAGCCTGCGAAAAGGCGAAGACCGGGCCGGGATCGACCGTCACCGCGATGGTGCCGATGGCGGACGGCGCGTTCAGCGGCGCGATGCTCGAGGCCTCGCGCCCGTCGATCAGCACATGGATCACCGGGCCGTAATGCCCCGTCGCATAAAGCGCCGACAGAAGCCGGCCATATTCGGCCCGCGCATCGGCGAAAAGATCCTGCGCCGTCACATCCTTGGCCGGCGACGTCAGGCCCGAGGCGGCGCGCAGGCTTTTCTCCAGCGCCTTGTCGCCCCCGGTGACGGTGAATTGCACCGCATCGAAAGCCTGCCCCGGCAAGGCTGCGACCAGCCCCAGCGCAAGTGCCGCGGCACCGACCATGACCCTTGCTCTGACCGAAAGCGCCATCGAGACATGCAACCTTTCAATAACGTGAACGGACTATTGCAGCCGTCGCGACAAAGGGCAATGCGGCTGCACGCCCTGCGGTTCCCTCGGCAGGTTAGCGCTGGAAATTCCGGCACGGCTGTACGACAAGTCTGCAACACCCAAGGAGGCTGCCATGCCCTATATCCCCGCCGAAACCCGCTATGACCGGATGATCTACAACCGCTGTGGCCGCAGCGGGCTGAAACTCCCCGCCATCTCTCTCGGGCTCTGGCACAATTTCGGCCATGACACGCCGCACCAGACCAAGCAGGCGATCCTGCGCCAGGCCTTCGACCTTGGCATCACCCATTTCGACATCGCCAACAACTACGGCCCGCCCCCCGGTTCCGCCGAAGAGGCCTTTGGCGAGATCATGCGCAATGATTTCAAGGGCCTGCGGGATGAGATGATCATCTCCTCCAAGGCCGGGTACCTGATGTGGCAGGGCCCCTACGGCGAATGGGGAAGCCGCAAGAACCTGATCGCGTCGTGCGATCAAAGCCTGAAACGCACCGGGCTCGATTATTTCGACATCTTCTATTCGCACCGTTTCGACCCCGAAACGCCGCTGGAAGAGACGATGGGCGCGCTCGACCAGATCGTCCGCTCGGGCAAGGCTTTGTATGTCGGGATTTCCAGCTACGGCAGCCAGCGCACCCGCGAGGCGGCGGCGATCCTGAAAGACCTCGGCACGCCCTGCGTGATCCACCAGCCAAGCTACTCCATCCTCAACCGCTGGATCGAGACGGAGGGGCTGCAGGACACCCTGTCCGAACTTGGCATCGGCTCGATCGGTTTCGTGCCCCTGGCGCAGGGGATGTTGACCAACAAATACCTGAAAGGCATCCCCGAGGGCAGCCGTGCCGCGCAGGGCAAAAGCCTTGACCCCTCGGTCTTGAGCGATCAGGCCGTGGCCAGCCTGAACAAGCTGAACGATCTTGCGCGATCGCGCGGCCAGACGCTGGCGCAGATGGCCCTCGCCTGGGTGCTGCGCGATGGCAAGCTGACCTCGGCCCTGATCGGCGCCTCCAAACCCGAACAGGTGGTGGATTGCGTCGGCGCCCTGCAAAACCTCAGCTTCACGCCCGCGGAACTGGCCGAGATCGACCGGATTTCGCTGGAGCGGGACATCAACCTCTGGGCCAAATCCTCCTCGGACTAGGCCGAGGCGGGGTTAACGAAACCCTAACGAAATTTCGGAAACCCTGCGAAATCAGTGCATTAGGCGGGATTGCACGCGTGCAAACCCGCCCTTTTCACGCCGACTTCCGGCTGGTCGTCACATAATTGACCGACAGATCGCGCGGCGACAGGCTCCAGCTCCAGCTGACCGGGTTGAAGACCATGCCCTTGCGGTCCAAAGGCGAAAGGCCAGCGCGGCGGATCAGGTCGTAAAGCTCGTCCGGGGTGATGAACTTGGCCCAGTCATGCGTGCCCTTAGGCAACCACCGCATCACCCACTCCGCCCCGATGATCGCCATCAGGAAGCTTTTCGGGTTCCGGTTCAGGGTCGAACACAGCATGATCCCGCCCGGTTTCAACAGGGTCTGGCAGGCGGTCAGATAGGCGAGCGGGTCGCTGACATGCTCGACCACTTCCATGTTCAGAACCACGTCGAACCGCTCGCCCGCCGCCGCCAGATCCTCTGCCGTGGTGAAGCGGTAGTCGATGCTGAGGCCCGATTGCTCCGCATGAACCTGCGCCACCGGAATATTCCGCGGCGCCGCATCCGCCCCCACCACCTCGGCCCCGAGACGCGCCATCGGTTCGGACAAAAGCCCGCCGCCACAGCCGATGTCGAGGATCCGCAGGCCCGCAAAAGGCTTCGGCTGCGCAAGATCACGGCCATATTCGGCGGCAATCTGCCCGGTGATGTAATCCAGCCGGCAGGGGTTCATCAGGTGCAGCGGGCGGAATTTCCCGTTCGGATCCCACCATTCCGCCGCCATCGCCTCGAATTTCGCGACTTCACTCGGATCAATGGTGGTTTGCATGTCATTCTTCCTTCAAAAACCGTGTGTCACAGACCGCAGCACAGGCTATATAGGCCGAGATGGATCACAGATCAGGCCCAAAACGCGCAAGCGACTATCTTTACCCGCCGGTTGAGCCCTTCGACCAGCGCATGATGGACGTGGGCGACGGCCACCGGCTTTATGTCGAGCAATGCGGCAACCCGGATGGGGTGCCGGTCATCGTCCTCCACGGCGGTCCGGGCGGCGGCTGCAGCCCGGCGATGCGGCGCTATTTCGATCCGGCGCATTACCGCGTCATCCTCTTCGACCAGCGCGGCTGCGGCCGCTCGCGCCCGCATGCCAGCGTCGAACACAACACGACCTGGCACCTCGTCGCCGATATCGAGGCGATCCGCGAAGCGATGGGAGTCGAGAAGTTCATCGTCTTCGGCGGCTCCTGGGGTGCCGCCTTGGCGCTGATCTATGCCATCACCCACCCGACCCGCGTCGCCCATCTGACCCTGCGCGGCATCTTCCTGATGACCAAGGGCGAGCTTGACTGGTTCTATGGCGGCGGGGCGGGGATGTTCTTTCCTGACCTCTGGGCGCGTTTCATCGCCCCGATCCCGCCGGAAGAGCGTGGCGATCTGATCGGCGCCTATCACCGGCGGCTGTTCTCGGGCGATCTTTCCGAAGAGATCCGCCTTGGCCGGATCTGGTCGAACTGGGAGAACGCCCTCGCCTCGGTCAGCCATGACGGCTTCTGGGGCGAGGGCCCCGCCGATTACGCCCGCGCCTTCGCCCGGCTGGAGAATCACTATTTCCAGAACGGCGGCTTTCTGGATGGCGACGGCTGGATCCTGCGCGAAAGGCACCGGATTGAGGGGATCGGCGTCACCATGGTGCAGGGAAGGCTCGACATGATCTGCCCGCCCGCAGCGGCCTGGCGGCTGACCCAGGGCTGGCCCGGGGCCGAGCTGCGGCTGATCGCCCAGGCCGGACATGCCCTGTCGGAACCGGGCATTTCCGAGGCGCTCGTCTCGGTGATGAACGGTCTGCGCGGCAGGACCTTCTAGGCGCCCCGGCGCGACAGAAGCGTGGGCAGCGACAGGCTCAGCAGCACCACCGCCAGCGGCAGCGAGAAGAAGAAGCCGACATGCCCATAGCCCACCGCCCCGGTCACCCCGCCCAGAAGGAAGGCCGAGACGAGGGTCACCAGAATCCGCAGCTTGGCCCAGTCGGGCCGGACCCCCGGCATCCGCAAGACGCCGCTGAAGATCGCCCGGCCGAACTCGATCCCGATGTCGGTCACCATGCCCGAGGCATGGGTGGTGCGGATCCGCGCGTTGGAAATCTTGGTGATCGTCGCATTCTGCATCCCCATGATGAAACACAGACAGGCGAGCGAGAAGAGCCGCCCGGCCTCGCTGGAAAAGATCCCGCCCCAGGAAAAGCACAGCATGAAGACGCCCTGCAGCGCCAGAGGCAGGGCATATTGCTGGCGCAACAGATGCTGGCGCGCCCAGTTGATCAGGATGGTGCTGAAGGCCGCCCCGGTGACGAAGGCGCTGATCGCGAGCAGGCTGACAAAGGCCACCGCAAAATCCAGCACCGCCACCCCATCGGCCAGTTGCGAGATATAGCCCGTCATATGCGAGGTGTATTTGCCAAGCGCGAAGAAGCCACCCGCATTGGCCGCCCCGGCGATGGCCGCCAGCACCGTGGCCAGCACGAAGTCCCGCTTGCGCGACCGCCGGTGGCCCGCCAGCGTCCGGGCCATGCGATGGCTTCGCAGGAAGACTCCGTTCTTTGCAGAGGTCATGGGGTCCAACGGGGCTGAAATGGCTGGGGCCGCAAGGGTCTATGCGGCAATCCTTCCACCTTTCCCGCCCCCTCCGCAAGGCGGGGGCGCGGGAATGTCAGCCCTCCGGCCGGGTTTGCAACTGCACCACGGCCCCACCGGCCAGCGCCGCATCCTCGGCGTCATGCGTCACCAGCAAGGCCGGAATGGCCCTCTCCCGCACCAGGGCAAAGATGAAGCGGCGGATCTCGTCCCTGAGGCTCGCATCGAGGCGCGAGAAGGGTTCGTCCAGCAGCAGGGCCAGAGGCTCGGCCAGAAGCGTGCGCATCAGCGCGGCCCGCGCCTTCTGCCCGCCCGACAGGGTGGCGGGGTCGCGGGCATACAGGCCCGACAGGCCCGCCTGATCCAGCGCCGCCTCCACCGCTTCCCGGCGCGGGGCGCGGCCCTTCAGACCGTGGGGCAGGCCGAAGGCGAGGTTGTCGCCCACCGACAGATGCGGAAACAGAAGCGCGTCCTGGAACAGCACCCCGATCCGCCGCGCCTCGGCCGGCAGGCGGGTCATGTCGCGCCCATCCAGCGTGACGCGGCCCGACAGATGGAAGCCATGCGCCAGATGGCCGCCGATCCCGTCCAGCAGCGTCGATTTGCCGATGCCGGAGGGGCCCATGACGGTGGCGACCTCTCCCCGCGCGATCTGCAGGGTCAGGGGGGCAAAGAGCGGTTCGCCCGAAGCAGTGCGGATGCAGAGGTCCTGCAGATCAAGGCTCATGACAGGCGGGCTCCCGAAAGGGCGCGGCGGTGGCGGTGGATCAGGGCGGGCAAGAGGAAGGCCAGAAGATAGGCCGCGAAGGGCAGCGCGGCCTGCAGGCTGGCATAGACCCCGGTCACCCGCCGGTCGGAGCCTGAGGAAAGGGTCACCGCCTCGGTCGTCAGGGTCGCGATGCGGCCCGCCCCGGCAAACAGCGTCGGCAGATATTGCGCGACCGAGACCGCGATGCCGATGGCGGCGGCGGTCAGAAGCGGGCGCAGCAGGATCGGCAGTTTCACCGCCAGAAGCCTGCGCCACGGACCCGCGCCCAGGGCCGAGGCCGCCGCCTCCAGTCGCGGGTCGAGCGCCCGCCAGGGGTCGGAGAGGGCGATCATCACATAGGGAAAGACGAACAGGCTTTGCGCCCAGATCACCGCCACCATGCCGCCCGACACGCCCAGCTGCAGGAAGACCACGTTCAGCCCATACAGAAACCCGATCTGCGGAATCAGCAGCGGCAGATAGATCAGCGCCTCGGCCCAGGGGGCGCGGCTGCGGCGGGCGCGGTCCTCGCCCTCCAGCCAGGCGATGGCGAGGGCGAGCGACAGGCCGGTGGTCGCCGCGGCAAGGGTCAGCGTGTGCGACAGGGCCCGGCCCCAGTCGCCGGAATGGCTGGACCAGGGGGCGAGCGACCAGCTTTCCGGCAGAAGCTGCGGGAAGGACCAGCGCCAGGACAGGCTCCAGACCGCCAGCGCCAGCATCGCCACGGCGCCGAGGGTCAGAAGCGTCACCACCGCGGCGCTGGCCGCCCAAAGCCCCGGTTCCGCCGAAAGCCCGCGCCCGCCGCGCCGCAGCCACCAGAGGCCAAGGCGCCGCAGCAGCCCCTCGCCCGCCCAGAACAGGGCGATGGCCGCCAGGACCAGCCCCGCCTGCAGCAGCGCCCCGGCCGAGGCGGGCAGGATCATCGCGAGGTCCGCCGCCCCGTACCAGCGCATCACCGCCACGGCCAGCGTCGGCGGGTTGGACGGGCCAAGGATCAGCGCCATGTCCACCGTCGACATGGCATAGGCCAGCACGACCCAGACCGGCAGCCGGATCAGCGGCCAGACCTGCGGCATCACGATCTTGATCCAGACGATGCCCCGCCCATAGCCAAGCGCCCGCCCCGCCGCCATCTGCTTCCCCACCGCGATCTGCGACAGGGCAGACAGGATCACCAGAAGCAGGAAGGGCACCTCCTTGACCATCAGCCCCAGCATCAGCGCAAGGCCCCAGCCGTCGTTGACCGTGGCGAGATCCGGCGGCCGGCTCCACCCCGCCACCTCGGCCAGCGCGCGGGCGATCCAGCCCGAGGGCGCCAGCACGAAGGCCAGCCCCACCGCCATCGCCGCATGGGGCACCGCCAGAAACGGCGCCAGCATCCGCTCCCCCGCGCCCGAACCCATCCGGGCATGAACCGCGGCGCAGAACCCGGTGGCGAGCAGCAGCGACAGCAAGGTCGCGCCAAGCCCGGTGACAAGGGTCAGTCGCAGGCTGGCGGCAAAGCCCGGCAGGGCAATGAGCTGCCGCCAGGGCGCCAGCGTCGGCCCCTCGGCCCCCAGGGCTGGCAGGATGCCGAAGGCCGCCCGCCCGGTCTGCCACAGGCCAAGCGCGATCGGCGCGATCAGACCGAAGGTCACCACGGCCAGAACCAGCCCTCTGATCAGCCGCCCCTCGTCGCTCATTGCGCCGTACGCTTGGCCCATTCCTCGGTCAGCCGGGTCATCCAGCTGGCATGCGGCTCCAAGAGCGTCGGGCCCAGATCGGCCGAGGTCGGCAGGGCGGGCGCGGTCGGCAGCGCCGCAAAGGCTGCCTGCCCCGCCGCATCAAGCCTCGCCGGGTCCAGCACCGAGAAGGAGCCGAGCACGTCGATATTCTGCATCCGCGCCTGGGTTTCCGGCGCCAGAAGGAAATTCGCCACCACCTCGGCCCCGGCACCATGCGCGGCGTTATAGGGGATGGCGACAAAGCTCACATTGCCGATCGATCCCGCCGCGGGCACGAAAACCCGCGCGGTTTCGGGCAAAAGCCCCTGGCCGATGGCGGCGGCGGTCGAGGCCGGGTCGAAGGACATCGCGATATCGACCTCACCATCGTTCAGAAGCTGGGTCTGGACGGATTCGTTCTCCGGAAAGGTCTTGCCCTCGTGCCAAAGGTTCGGGCGCAAAGCCTCGTACCAGGCCCAGAGCGGGGCGGTCTGGGCGGCAAATTCCGCCTCGGTCACCGGCTTTTGCAGGGCCGCAGGATCGGGCGCCAGTTCGATCAGCGCCTGTTTCAGAAAGGTCGCCCCCATGAAGTTCGAAGGCTGCGGATGGGTCAGGCGCCCGGGATGCGCCTTGGCCCATGCCGCCAGCGCCACCATGCTGCGTGGCGGATCGGGCAGGCGGGCGCTGTCATAGCTGAAGACGAATTTCGCCAGCCGCCAGGGGCTTTCCATCCCCTCCACCGGCACGGTGAAATCGACCGAGGCCGGGGCGGCGGGTGACAGGTCGAGGTATTTCGCATTCGGCAGATCGGCCACGAAAGGCCCATGCAGCAGACCCTTTTCCTTCATCGCCAGAAAGTTCGGCCCGTTGATCCAGATGAGGTCGACGCTGCCCCCCTGATCCTGCCCCGCCGCCTTTTCCGACAGAACCCGCGTCACCGCCTCAGCCGTGTCGCTCAGCTTCACCTGGGTCACCTTGACGCCGTAAAGCGCCTCGGTCTGGCTACCCACCCAGGAGATGAAGTCATTGGTCCGCGCATCCCCGCCCCAGGCGTTGAAATAGACGGTCTGGCCCCGCGCCTCGGCCAGGGTCTGGGACCAGTCGGCGAAGGCGGGGCTGGCAAGGCCGAGCGTCAGGGCGGCAACGAGGGAAAACTTCATGGCATCTCCGGAGCGGGCTTGCGGCCCTGTTCTGAAAAACTCCGCCAGCCGTGGTGCCAGCGCAGCAGGGTGGTGACGGCACAGGCCGCCGCAAAGACATAGGCCAGGGCCGCAAAGCTGCAAGGGAAGAGGCACATGGCGGCGAAAACCACAATGGTCTCAAAGCCTTCGGTCAGGCCGCCGAGGTAGTGGATCCCCTTGGTCGGGAAAGCCGCCGCCGTGGTGCCGCGCTGTGCGGCCAGGGTGGCGAAGGCCAGAAAGGAGGACCCGGTGCCAACGAAAGAGGCGATCAGCACCGCAGCGGGCAGCGCATTGGCGCCCGGATCGGCCAGGGCAAAGCCCAGGGGAAACAACGCGTAAAAGACGAAATCCAGCGCGATATCCAGAAAGGCGCCACGGTCCGTCGGACCCGTCAGCCGCGCCACCGCGCCATCCAGCCCATCCGCCAGCCGGTTCGCGGCCAAAAGAGCCAAGCCCAGCCCGTAAAGCTGCCAGGCCAGCGCCGGCACCGCCAGCACCCCAAGGCCGAATCCCGTCAGCGAGATCTGGTCCGCCGCCACGCCACGCGCCACCAGCCCTCGGGCCAGCGGGGCCAGAAGCCGGGCTTGCAGCGGTGCCAGTCTTGCGTCGATCATCGGCGCCCTCCCTGTCGCGCAGCCTTGGGCCTCTTGCGACACGGGGTCAACTGACAATCCGGTGCGCGAATTGCCCTTGTCGGCGGCAGGCCTTGCCCTGATCCTCTGCCCCGGAACGGCGCGGGTGGCGATCAGCGAAGGCGGGCAAGGATGACGGATATTCTGGTGGAGATTGCGGCAGAGGTGGCGCTGGTCACCCTCAACCGGCCGGAGCAGCGCAACGCGCTGACCCTGGCGATGTGGCGCGGACTGGCCGGGATCTTTGCCGATCTCGGGCGCGATCCGGGCATCAAGGCCGTGGTCCTGACCGGTTCGGGGGCGGATTTCACCGCCGGCGCCGATATTGCCGAATTCGGCCAGATCCGCGACGACGCCGACCAGGCCCGCGCCTATGAGGCCGCGGTGGACGCGGGCTGCGATGCCATCGCCGCCTGCCCGAAGCCGGTGATCGCCGCCTGCAAGGGCTATACCCTCGGCGGCGGCATGCATGTCGCCATGGCCGCCGATTTCCGCCTGGCACCCGAAAGCGGCCAGTTCGGCATCCCGGCGGCGCGGCTTTCCATCGTCTATGGTGCGGGCGGCACGCGCAAATTGCTGGCGCTGGTCGGGCTGACCGAGGCCAAGCGCATCCTCTTTACCGGCGACCGCTTTGCCGCAGGGGAGGCGTTGCGGATCGGCCTGATCGACCGCATCACGCCGGACCCGGTGGCCGCAGCACTGGAGATGGCCCGCGGCCTTGCCGCCACCTCGGCGCCGCTGACCATCGCCGGGGCGAAATATATCCTGAACGGTCAGGCCTTTGGCAGTTTTGACCCCGAGGTCGCCGAGGCGCTGGCGGCGGCGGCCGCCACCAGCGAGGATTACCGCGAGGGGCGTGCCGCCTTTTCCGCCAAACGCGCCCCGGTGTTTCGCGGGCGTTAGGCTTCGCCTCTCAAAGATCGGGAGAGATCTTGAACTGGCGAAGCTTGTAGACGGTGCCGGGGCGCGGTTTGGGGGTGGCGTTCAGCTCGCGCATCCGGCGTTTGAAGGAGTGGATCGGCGTGGCGCGGTCGTCGATGCGGACCTCGACCACCGAGGGGCCATCGTGGGCAAAGGCGCGGTCGAGGGCCGGGCCGATCTCGTCCGGCTTGTCGCAATAGATGCCGAGGAGGCCGAGGCCCGCCGCCGCCGCCGCATAGCCCGGCGTCGAGGTCTGACTTTCCAGATTGGCGGATTGGACATTGCCGAAGTAGATCTCCTGCCAAAGCTGGATCCAGCCGAGTTTGCCGTTGTTGATCACCACATTGACCACGCGCTGGTTGTACTGCGCCATGGTCGCAAGCTCGCCGATCGTGTAGGAAAACGCGCCGTCGCCGGCGACGGTGACGATGCGGGCCTCGGGCCGCGTGGCCGCCGCGCCGATGGCGCCGGGCACCGCATAGCCAAGCCCGCCCTGGCCGCGCGCAAACAGGAACTGGCGTTCGGATTTCTTCGCCGGGATATAGCCGGAGATCCAGCCCGCCGAGAAGGACGCGTCGGAGACCACGACATCGGTCTCCCCCAGCCGCGCCGCAATCTCGCGCATCACGCGGGGCGGCAGAACCGGGATCTGTTCCGAGGCCATCTCGATCGCCTTGGCGGCATCGCCCTCGGCCTTCACCGCGGCGATCCGGGCGTCCCAGTCGGGGCGGGTGCCGGCGAGGCTGTCGCCTAAGGCCTTGTTCAGGCTGCGCAAAACCTCCCTCACGTCGCCGAACAAAGGCACGGTCGGGCGGAAGGTGCGGCCATGTTCCATCGGGTCGCAGTCGATGGTGATGGTGGCTTGGGTTGCCTTGGGCAGGGTCCAGTTCATGCCGGTATTCTGGCTGACCTTCGATCCGCACCAGATGATCAGGTCGGCCTCCTGCACCAGCTCGATCGCCGCCCAGGAGCCGAGCGGGTTCAGCACCCCCGCCGCATAGGCCCGCGTCTCGGGGACCGAGCCTTTGCCGGAAAGGCTTGTGACAACCAGCCCGCCGAGCCGGTCGGCAAAGGCCGTCGCCTCGATGGCCGCGACCGAACCATGCACGCCGCCGCCATAGACGATGGCCGGGCGCTTGGCCTTCTTGATCAAAGCGACCGCCCGTTCGATATCCGCCTCGGGCGCGGTGGAGCGGACGAAGGGGATCTGTCTGGCCCGGTCGTCGATGACGATGGGCAGCGCCTCCTCATCCCATTCGGCGTCGAAAATGTCATGCGGGATGATCAGGGCCACCGGGCCCGGGCGGGGTGAGGTGGCAATCCGGAAGGCGGCGCGAATGAGGTCGGGGAGGGCTGCGACCGAGGGGACCAGAAAGGCCTCCTTCGAGCAGGTCTTGAAGAAGGCGAGCTGGTCAAACCCCTGGCTCGCAATGCCTTTTTCCTTCAAGGACAGCCAATCCAGCGGCAGTTCCCCCACGATCGCGATCATCGGGATCGAGGCGTTCAAGGCCTCCAGAAACCCGGCAGGCAACAGGTTCGCCCCCGGCCCCACGGTCACATCGCAGACCCCGGGCTTGCCGGTCAGCCGTGCATAGGCATCCGCCGCATAGGCCGCGTTCCGCTCGTCCCGCATCAGGATATGCTTGATCCGGTCGTTCCGGCGCGAGATCCCGTCGTGCAGCGCCGTCGTCTGCCCGCCCGGCATCCCGAACACCAGTTCGACACCGTATTGCGCCAGCATCTCCGAGACGAGATCACCGATATGGGCCATGGTCTTTCCTTTCATGAACAATGCAAAGCCGTACCGCAAACCGCGTCTGCGGGAAGATTGAGGGCCTGAGATTGAGGCCGGAGTCTTGGGGGAAACGGGTCAGCCTTGCGGGCTGGCCCTGGTGCGGGCGGCCATGCGGTGCATCAGCGGGCTGAGTGCCGCATGGGTTTCGAGGTAGAATTCAAACACCTCGCGATAGGCGGCGTGGCGGGCGGCATCCGGCTCCACCGTGCGGTGATGGCGGACCATCCGGGATGCGGCCTCGGGGAGAGAGGCGAAACAGCCCGCGCCGACCGCGGCCACGATGGCGGCGCCCAGCGCCGTCGCCTCGGACACCTCGGGCACGTGGATCGGCAGGCCCGCCACATCGGCATGCATCTGCAACCAGAAGAGGGTGCGCACCGCCCCGCCCGCCACGGTCATCGACTGCACCCCAACACCCTGATCGGTCAGGCGTTTCAGGATATTCGCCGTGCCATAGGTCACCGATTCCATGAAGGCGCGCAGCATATGGGCGGGGGAGTGTTTCAGCGTCAGGCCCCAGATCGCGCCTTGCAGGTCATAGTCGATGTAAGGGTTGCGGTTGCCTTGCCAGAAATCCAGCGCCACCAGACCATCGGCACCGAGGGGCACCGCCTCGGCCGCGCGCATCAGGCTGGCATAATCCTCCGCCCCGCCAGGTGCCGCGATATTGTCGCGCCACCAGCGGATCACCGAGCCGCTGGAGACCTGGCCGCCCTCCATCACGAAAAGCCCCGGCACGACGCAATCGGGATGCGGGCCGAAGATCCCTTCGATCTGCGTTGCATTGTCGGTCATCGGCAGGACCAGATGCGACGATCCGGTGATGAAGGCGGTCTCGCCGGCGCGCAGGGTGTCGAGGCCGACCATCGCCACATAGGCATCGGTGCCGCCGCAGACGACGAGGGTTTGACGCGTCAGGCCCAGCGCCGCAGCGGCCTCGGCACTCAGCGGGCCGATCGGGGCGCCAAGCGGCAGCATGGTGGCGGGAAAGCGGGCGGTGATGCCGGGCAGGCCGACCTCGGCCAGCAGGGCCTCGGGCCAGCCGCCCTTGCTTGGGTCATGGAACCAGCGGTTGATCGTGTGGTTCAGGCCAAGCGTCAGCTCGCCCGACAGGCGCAGGGCCATGTAATCGGTCATCTCGACAAACCAGCGTGTGGCGTCGAAGAGGGCGGGCTCGTTCTCCTTGAACCAGAGGATCTTCGGCAGCATGAATTCGGCACTGACCCCGCCTTTCGAACGGCCAAGCGCCGGGTCCTTGCTGGCGCCGATCCGCCGGGCCTGGGGCGAGGCGCGGTTGTCCATCCAGAGGATCGCCGGCGCCACGGGGCGCAGATCCGCCCCAAGCGCCACAAAGGTGCTGGAGGTGCCATCGGCGCAGATCGCCAAAACATCCTCGGGGTTCACCACACCCTGCTGCATCGCGCGGCGCACGGCCTCCGTCCCCGCCTGCCACCAGTCCTGCGGCGATTGGGTGGCCCAGCCGGGGCGCGGGTAAAGGGTGGGATATTCGACACTGGCCGAGGCGATCACCTTGCCCGCCAGATCGCTGATCAAAGCCCGCGCGCCGCCGGTGCCGCAATCAAGGCCGATGACGACCGGGGTTCTGGAACCTGTCATCGCGCCCTCCCCTCGCCGGCGCCAAGGCGGCGGTTGGCGGTGGTCGCCACGATCAGGCCAAGCGCCAGCAGCACGCCCTGGATGATCTGGCGCTGATAATCCGGCAGGCCCAGCAGGGCCGCCCCGCTGAACAGGACGCCGATGAAGAGGGTGGCCGTGACGGTGCCAAGGATATTGGGCTTGCCGACATGGATCATCATGCCGCCCAGAAGAACCACGGTCAGCCCGTTGATAAGGTATGGCCCGCCGATCATCGGCTGCCCGGATTCGAGGTTCGCCGCCAGCAAAAGCCCCGCGACCGAGGCGCTGGCCCCCGACAGCACGAACAGCGTCAGCACCAGCCGCCGCACCGGCACGCCCACCGCCTGCACCGCCGCCTCGTTCTGGGCGATGGCATAGATGTAGCGGCCCAAGGCCAGCTTCTCCTGCATGTACCAGCCGAGCGCGCAGAGGATCAGCACGCCGAAGACCACCACCGGCACCGGGCCCACGCTCGTCTTCAGGACCGTGCCGAGGAACCCCGTCTCGCCGATCCGGATCACCGTGCCCTTGCCCAGCGCCGCCGCCGCCGAGGCGCAGATGCCCGCCGTCGCAATCGTCACGATCAGCGCGGGCAGCCGCAGGTAGCAGACGAGCCAGCCATTGATCAGCCCGGTCAGCACCCCCACCCCCAGACCCGCCGCCACCCCAAGGCCCAGGCCATAGCCATGTGACAGGCTCCAGGCGAAGGTCATGTTGGCCAGCGCCGCGATCTGCATGAAGCTCACGTCGATCTTGCCCGCCGCCATCACCCAGGTCAGGCCCAGCACCATGACCACCATGATCGAAAAGCTGCGCAAGACCGTGTTGATATTGCCGGGGTCCAGAAGCTGCGGGCTGATGTTCCAGATCCCGAGGATCAAGACCGCCAGCACCGCCAGAAGCCAGCCATTCATCACCACCCGTGCCAGACCGCCCTGCGCCAGCGGGCGCGCGCCTTCAAGGCTTTGCATCGTCATTGTCCCACCCTCCGCGCCGGACGTGCCAGCATCATCCGCCACCCGTCGCGCACCGCATCGCTGAACAGAAGCACCCCCATCAGCAGGATCAGGCTGACCACCCCGTCGCTGTAGTAATAGGGCACGCCCAGCAGCGAGAACCCGTCCAGCAGCATGGTGATCAGGAATATCCCGGCCAGCGAGGCGAGGACCGAGGTCCCCCCCATCAGCGCCGCGCCAAGGAAGACCCCCGCATAGGCCGGCATCATCAGATTGGCGCCCTTGTTCGTCTCGGCATTGCCGGATTCCGCCAGGATCAGCGTCACCGCCAGCACCGCACAAAGCCCGCAGATCACGAAGGCCAGCGTCGTATAGCGCCCGACGTTGACGCCCGAGTAATAGGCCGAAACCGGATTCTCCCCCGCCGCATAGAAGGCCGTGCCAGAGCGGGTGCGGTGCATCACGAACCAGGCCACCGCATAGGCGGCCAGCAGGAACCAGAGCGAGGCGCCGAAGCCGAGGAACCTTGCGTCATTCAGCCGGATGATCCCGCTGGTGAAGAAGTTCTGAAAGATCGACCGCCCGCCGGTGTAAAGAAACGCCATGCCAGAGACGATCGAGCCGGTGGCGATGGTGGTCACGATATCGGGCAGGCCAAAGCGGCTGACCGCGATGCCGTTGACGAGGCCAATGCCGCCGCCCACCATCAGCCCGGCCAGAACCGCCATCCACAGGGGAAACCCCGCCGCGATCGCAGCACCCATCGACATGGCCGAGAAAGAGGCGACCCCCGCCAGCGACAGATCGAAGCGCCGCACGATGACGACGAAGGTCAGGCCCAAGGCCGCCAGCCCATTGGCCGCCATATGCCGCGTGATGCCGGACAGGCTCGCCTGGCTGAGGAAGCGCGGCTCTGCGACGGCAAAGGCGCCGCCGATCAGCAGGACCAGGACCACGAAGGCCAGAAACCGCCCGGCGCCCTTGGGCAGGGTTGCGATCAGGGTCATGGCTGTGCTCCTCCCAGAATTCCGGCCATCAAGAGTTCGTCGCGGGAATAGGCTTCTGCGGGCGCTGGCACCTGGCGGCCTTTGTAGAGGGCGATGGAGCGGTCGGCGATCCCATGCACCTCGTCGCAATCCGAGGACATGACGATCACCGCCGCCGTCTGCGCCAGTTCGCGGATCAGCGCATAGATCTTGGCCCGCGCGCCGATATCGACGCCGATGGTCGGCTCGACAAAGACATAGACCTTGGCCTCGGCATAAAGCCCCTTGGCCAGCACGATCTTTTGCTGGTTGCCGCCGGAATAGCCACTGGCGGGCAGGTCCAGCACCGGGGGATGCAGGGCGACGCGCCGGGTCAGATCACCGGCATCGCGGCGGATGCGGCGGCGTTGCAGCATCCAGCGCCCCGCGGTGGCGCGGCCCAGATTGGCGAGCGGCACGTTGAAGATCGCATCCCGCGACAGGGTCAGCCCTTCGGCCCGCCGGTCGCCGGGGACCAGGAACATCCCGGCCTTCAGGGCCGCTGCCGGCGACTTCGGGCGCAACTCCTGCCCCTCCAGCTGCATCTGGCCGGCCGAGATGGCCTGCGCTCCGAACAGCGCCTTGGACAGCTCGTCCAGACCCGAACCGACCAGCCCGAAGATCCCCAGGATCTCGCCCCGGCGCAGATCGAAATTCACGCCCTGAAAGGCGCGTCCGGCGGCAAGGCCACGGGCCTCGAAGACCACGGGGCCGGTCGGCGCCGCCTCGGCCTTGGGCGGAAAGACCCCGCCCAGAGCCTCGCCCAGCATCATGGTGGCGAGCGAGACCCCCTCGCGCCGGGCCTGATCCGCGCTCATCCGCGCCACCGTGCGCCCACCGCGAAAGACCGAGAAGGTGTCAGCGATTTCAAACACTTCCTCCAAGTGGTGGGTAATGTAGATGATCGAGATCCCCTGCGCGCGCAGCACGTTCATCATCGCGAACAGATCGGCACGCTCCACCTCGGTCAGGGTCGAGGTCGGCTCGTCGAGGATCAGCACGCGGATGTCGTCCGAGGCGAGCGCCTGCAGGATCGCCACCGCCTCGCGCTGGACCGGCGACATCCGGGCCAGGGGCTGCGACAGGTCGATGTCGATGGGAAAGCGTTTGAGCAGTGCCGCCGCCCGCGCCTCCAGCGCCGCGCGGTCGATCCGGCCAAACAGACCGCCGCCCTTGGTCTCGCGGCCCAGGAAGATGTTATCAAAGCCGGTCATGTCGCCCACCAGCTCCGGGTGTTGCTGCACGGTGGCGACCCCGGCGCGGATGGCGTCCTCGGGGCTGCGGAAATGCACCTCCTGGCCAGCCACGGTGATCGTGCCGGCGTCCTTCTGGAAGATGCCCGACAGGATCTTGATGAAGGTGGATTTGCCCGCGCCATTGATGCCCAGAAGCGCGTGGATTTCGCCCGGCATCAGGGTGAAATCCACCTGCTCCAGCGCCACGACGGGGCCGAAGCGTTTGGCGATGCCGGTGGCCGTCAGGGTTGCAGCTTCCATCGGAAACCTCTCTCATGCCGCTGAAGAAGGAAGCGGGCCACGGGCACGGCGCCCATGGCCCGGAACGCAGGGCGCTCAGACGGCGCGGACCCAGCCCAGCTTTTGCGCATGGCCCGGCACGTCGAAATCATCCGGGATCGCGTCCTTCAGCATGTCTTGCGTCACCGCATAGGTCGGCGTCACCACAAGGCGCGGCGTGTTGCGACCGGCGAGCTTTTCATGGGCGTAAAAGACATCCAGGAAGGCCATCTCGTAGAAGCTTTGCGCCATCGACAGCTTCAGCGGCGAGTTCCCGGCGATGTAGTTGAAGGCCTGCGAGCCGCCGTCGATGCCGGTGATGATCAGATCGTTGCGCCCCGCCGCACCGGCAGCCAAAGTCCCCTCCACCGCGGCGCCATCCCAGGCGCACCAGATCGCGTTGATGTCGGGGTTGGAGGTGAGGATGTTGTCCACCGCCTGGCGCGGCGTGACATTGCCGGCCAAAGCGAACGCCCATTCGGCAACGATCTTCACATCGGGATACTGGCGCAGCGTCCATTCCATGCCGAGCGTCCGCTGATCCCAGCTTTCGTTCTGCGGCAGCATGACCCGGGCAATCTTGCCCTTGCCGTTCAGGGCCTTGCAGATGAACTCGCAGGAATATTGCCCCATGCCGAAGTTGTTCGACATGGCGGTGGTGTTGACCAGCACGCCGGGAATGGCGCTGTCGCCGCAGAAGACCGGGATGCCGGCGGCGACCGCGCGCTGAACGGCGGGGGCGATGGCCACGGCATCGGCCGGGGTGATGAACAGGGCGTCGGGCTTGGTGGCCACGAGCGAGTCGATCTGGTCGGATTGCACCCTGGCGTCAAAGCCCGCATCGGTGGTGGTCAGCGTGCCGCCCAGCTCCTTGACCGCGGCGGCAAAGCCGTCCTGCAGGTGGCGGCCGGAATCGTAGGTCGTCCAGCCCAGGGCCGCCGCGAACTTGCGGTCCGCCGCCTGGGCCAGCAGGGCCTTGGGCCAGCTTGCCATGGTTGCCGTGGCAGCGGCCACCGCGGCCGAGGTCATGAACGCCCGCCGGTTCAAGCCGGCCCGGGTGTTGTCTTCCGTCATCTCGCACTCCTCCTCTGTGTGCCGTCAGCTGCCTGTGGCGCGCCCTTGGCACTGGTTAAGACCACCCTCCCAGATGGCCCCTATGCGCCGGCTGTCGCCCCTCGCGCGGCAACCCTCCCGAGAACCGGCACAAGGCTTTGCCAGGCCTGATAGGCGCTGGCATAACTTTCGGCATGGGCGGGATGCGGGCGCACCACCCCCCGGAGTTTCGGCGCGCGCAGCACCGTTTCGGGGCGCGCATTGGTGGCGGCGACCATGGCGAGCCTTGCGGCACCAAAGGCCGCGCCAAGCTCACTCGCCTCGGGCAGGTCCAGATCGGCCTCCAGCACCGAAGCGATGATCGAAAGCCAGAGCGTGGACTGCGACCCGCCGCCCAGCGCCACCAGCCGGTCGAGCCGTGTGCCCGCGGCGCGGAAGGCATCGGCACTGTCGCCCAAGGCAAAGGCCACGCCCTGCAAGACGGCCTGCGTCATCGCCGCATCGTCATGCTGATGCGCGAGGCCAAAGAAGCCGCCGCGGATCTGCGGGTCGAAACGCGGCGACCAGCAGCCGTCGAGGTAGGGCACGAACAGAAGGTCGGTCGCCGGGCGCGGATCGCTGCCCAATCCGGTGACCAGATCGCGGGCCGAACGTTTCAGCCGCGCCGCGAGCCAGTTCAGCGTCGAGGTGGCCGACAGAACCACCGACATCTGATGCCACATTCCGGGCACGGCATGGCACAGCGTCTCGACCGAGATGCCCCGCGTCGGGCGCGGGGTGTCGGAGGCCACGAACAGCACGCCCGACGTCCCGAGCGAGACGGTTCCCGCCCCGTCGCCAACCGCGCCGACCCCGCAGGCGCCGCAGGCATTGTCACCACCCCCGCCAGCAAGGACCGGCTGGCCCGCCATGCCCCAGCGCGCGGCCAGATCGGCACGCAGGTGGCCCGTGGGTTCGGTGCCCTCGAAAAGCTCGGGCATCTGTGCGCGCTGCATGCCGGTGGCGCCGAGCAGATCGTCCGACCAGTCGCGCCGCGCCACATCCATCCAGTAGGTGCCGCTGGAATCCGCCCGGTCCGAGGCCTTGTCGCCGGTCATCAGAAGGCGGATGTAATCCTTGGGCAGCAGCACGCTGCGAACCTTGGCAAAAAGCTCCGGCTCGTGCCGGGCCAGCCAGGCCAGCTTGACCGCCGTCACCCCCGGCGTGGCGGAACGACCTGCCAACACCTCGCCATGCGGCAAGGCCTCGGCGAGATCGGCGCATTCGCGGGCGGTGCGCATGTCGTTCCACAGAATCGCCGGGCGGAGCGGCCTGTCCTGGGCATCAAGCACCGTGGCGCCATACATCTGCCCCGAAAGCCCGATGCCGCGCACCGCCGACAGGGCCTTGCCGTGCCGCGCCTGCAGCCCGTCCATCGCCTCGCAGACCGCCTGCCACCAGAGCGCGGGGTCCTGTTCGGACCAGCCGGGATGCGGCCGCGTCACCTCCAGCGGGCGCGAGGCGCTTTCGCCGACGAGGGTCTGGTTGTCGTCGATCAACAGGGCTTTCACGCCCGAGGTGCCAAGGTCTAGTCCCAGATACATTGATTTCCTCCCCGAAATCCGGCCCCTCCCAAGGCCGTTTGTGTTCTGCGCTTTCTGTCGTCCGTGGTCGTGGGCCTCGTCTTACTGCGCGGCGAGCGCCGGGCTGGTTTCAGTCCTTGCGGTCAGGTAAGCGTCGATGGCCGCGGCCTCTGCGGGCCTCAGGACCAGCCCCAGCTTGCTGCGGCGGAACAGGATATCCTCGGCGCGGCGCACCCATTCCTCGCGGCAGAGATAGTCGATCTCGCGCGCGGTCAGCCCGGCGCCGAAATCCTGCCCCAGATCGGCGCGGCAGGTGGCGGTGCCCAGAACCCGGCGGGCGCGGGTGCCGTAAAGGCGGATCAGGCGCTGCGCCTCGTCGCGGGTCAGGAAGCCATAGGATTTGATCAGGCCATTGACCTGCAGGTTCAGATCCTGCGGCTGGAACTCTCCGCCCGGCAGGGGGATACGCCCGGTCCAGCCCCTGGCCTCGCCCTTCATGCCGGCGCCTGCGGGCAGAAGCGGCTGGATCTTGTCCAGCGCGGCTTCGGCCAGCCTGCGATAGGTGGTGATCTTGCCGCCGAAGACCGACAGCATCGGCGCATCGGCCGCGGTATCCACCTCCAGCACATAATCCCTTGTCGCCTGCTGCGCCTTGGACTGGCCGTCGTCGTACAGCGGGCGGACGCCGGAATAGGTCCAGACCACATCCTTCGCCGTCACCGGTTTGCGAAAATAGCCGCTGACCGCCGCGCAAAGATAGCTGACCTCGGCCTCGGAGGCCGTCACCTTTGCCAGCTCGCCCGTGTAATCGCGGTCGGTGGTGCCGATCAGGGTGAACTTGCCCTCGTAGGGGATGGTGAAGACGATCCGCCCATCCGGGTTCTGGAAGATGAAGCAGCGGTCGTGGTCATAGAGCTTCGGCACGACGAGGTGCGAGCCCTGCACCAACCGCACCTTGCCCTTGGGCGGGCGACCCACCAGGTCATGCGCCACCTGATTGGCCCAGGGCCCGGCGGCATTGACCAGCACCCGCGCGCGCAGGCTACGCTCTTCCCCGGTGGTCAGGTCTTGCGTGACGACCCGCCAGCCGCCACCCGCCTCTGGCGTGGCGCTGATGCAGCGGGTGCCGACAGCAATCTCGGCCCCGCGCTCTTCGGCATCGCGGGCGTTGAGGATGACCAGCCGGTTATCCTCGACCCAGCAATCGGAATATTCATAGCCAAAGTCGATCCCGGCCTTAAGCCCCTGCCCGATGGGCGAGCGGGCGAAATCGACGCGGGCGGTGCCTGGCAGCAGCTTGCGGCCACCCAGATGATCGTAAAGGAACAGGCCAAGCCGCAAAAGCCAGGCAGAGCGCATCCCCTTGGCATGCGGAAGCACGAAGCGCAGCGGGCGCACGATATGCGGGGCGATGCCCCAAAGCACCTCACGCTCGATCAGCGCCTCGCGGACCAGGCGAAACTCGTAATGCTCCAGATAGCGCAAGCCGCCATGCAGAAGCTTGGTCGAGGCGGAGGAGGTCGCGCCGCCCAGATCGCCCTGCTCGCAGAGGTACACCTTCAGCCCGCGCCCCACCGCGTCCCGCGCGATGCCGCAACCGTTGATGCCGCCGCCGATGATCGCCAGATCGAAGACCTGCTCGCCCATCACCGCGCCTCCGCATGAAGGCTGGAAAGGATGCGCTCGGCGATCTCGACAAAGCCCGCGCCGCCCTTCTGGCTGGCGACAAAGGCGGGCAGGACGCAGCCGCTGCCCTCGAACTCGCGCACGTTGGCAACACCGCAGGAATTGGGGAAGAAGCCGAACATCGGCCCGTCATTCGGGCTGTCGCCGACAAAGATGATCCGGTCGCGGTCGGCGTCGATGTCCAGCGCCAGCACGTCCCGGGCAAAGATCCGCGTCATCGACAGTTTGTCATAGGCGCCGAACCAGCCGTTGACATGGATCGACGACAGTTTCGCCACCGCCCCCGCCTTTTCGAAATGCGCCAGGACCCTGGCCACATCTTCGGGCGACAGCGGGTCCACATCCTCGCAGATGTCGATCGCCAGATCCGCCTCGCGGTAGAGCTGGTCCGAGGCGATCCCCGCCCCTGGCACATCCGCGAGGATCTGGGTCCGCAACCCCTCCAGCTTCTGGCGGTTGCTGCGACGTTCGGCATCCGAGGCGAAGAACTTCTGCCGCATCTTGCGGGCTTCGCGGTCGTAGGAAAAGTAGAAGGCGCCGTTTTCCCCCACGATCCCGGCCACCGGCCAGAAGCGGGCGATCATATCGCACCAGCCCGCCGGACGCCCGGTGATCGGCACCACGGGCAGACCGGCCCGCGAGAGCCTCTCCAGCGCGGCATAGGCTTCGGCGGGAAGCTGGCCATCGGTGGTCAGCGTGTCGTCGATGTCGGTGAAGACGGCGATACAGCGGGACAGGGCGTCGCGCGAAAGCTCGGACAGGGGGCGCATCACAGGGTTTCCTCGATGAAATCTTCCAGAATCCCCATGTCTGCCGCCAGATCGAGGAAGGAATAACGGTCGCGCATCTCGCGGCTGTAGCGCAGCGCATCGGCGTAAAGCGCGGGGTCCAGGCAGATCTCCTCGGGGCTGGCCCCGCCACCTGCGGCGCGCAAGTGCCGGGCAAGCTCGGCCGAGGGGATCATCATCGCCTGCAAGGTCCGGCGCAGGTCCGGCCAGATGACCGCAAGGCTGGCGTTGAAATGGTTGGCCGCCGCCTGATCCATCACCTTGGCGCGGCTGGCTTTAAGGCAAGCCTCCACCGCCGCCGCAGGGTAACGGGCGCGGATCGCGGCTTCGTCGAACCAGGTCGGGCCGACGCGGGGCGCCTCTTCCATCGCCAGGATCCGCTCTTGCAGCCGCGCCATGGTGACCGAGGCGACGCCGACCTGCTGGCCATGCACGGTGCCCGGGTGGCGCGCGTCGGCAAAACTGTCGATCCAGTGCGAGATCTGGTGTTCGCCCATCGAGCCGGGATGGCTCATCCGCGTCACGGCGATGCCGAGGCCGCCGAGGGTCAGGATGCGGTGCAGATAGCCCACCGCCGCGTGATCCTTCCGGCCGAGGCCAGCCGAGCGGGCCAGCATCTCGGCCTCGTCGGCGTTTTGCAGGACGTAGGGCGCGGTCGCGTAATAGGTGCCCAGCATCCGGTGCGAGAAATACCAGTCGACCTGCGCCGTGGGCCGGCACAGGCTGTCGCCAAAGCCCGCCGCGATCAGGTATTGCGGGGCGCGGGCGGTCTCGGCCACGTCGATGAAGACGCCCTTGGCGGCATGGGCGTTCTGGGTGGATTTCAACCCCGAATCCAGCGTGATCGAGGCGGTGGACGAGGTATAGCCGTTCATCGACGGCGCGGTGCCAAAGACCGAATAGGACCGCCCGTCGCCGAAGGTCGCGAATTTGCACAGGTCGTTCAGCGTGCCGGAGCCGACCGCGACCAGCGCCTCGACCCCCCTGGTGCGGTCCTGCAGGTCGCGCACGGTCTGCACATCGGCATGCGGGTGATCGAGCACGATCAGCCGCGCCTTCGGGCCGATCTTCGCGGCAATCGCGGCGCCCATCACCTCCACCGTGTTCTCGTCGCAGACCACGCCATAGCTTTCGGCGGGCATGGTGCGCGCCAGAAGATCGGCCGCATCCCCGGCCAGCGTGTCGCGGATCACGATGGTCTTGAAGGGCACATCGGCGGGTTTTCCGGTGTCCGGGTCGATCCAGGCGCCCGAGGTGACCTCATCGATCAGAGCGGTCCAGTTGCCTTTGGAAGCGGCGCTCTGCGCCCTTGCCTCGTGGTCCATGCGCTCCTCCCAAAGCATCTCGACTCTCGATGTATGGCAAAATTCACCATACCTTGTCGTATGTCAATGGCGTTTTTCATGTTATGTTGAAATTTGCCAAACGGCAGAACGGCTGGATTTGTCCGCGGTTTCCTGCGATGACAGAACCACCCTGAGCCAAGGACCAAAGCCGCGATGCCCACTGCCCTGACCGAGCCGAAATCAGCCAGCGCCCGCCGCGTGCCGCCGATGCAATTCGGCACCGATCAGGTGCTGTGGGCGGCCTGGCTTTATTACGAGGAAGGCCTGAAGCAGGAGCAGATCGCCGAACAGCTCGGCATCTCGCGCGCCTCTGTTTTCAACCTGTTACAGAAGGCGCGGGATGAGGGCGTGGTGACGATCACCATCGACCCCTCGCGCATCGGGCGGGCCAATCTGGCCTTGGAACTGCGCGACAAGATCGGGCTGGAGGAGTGTTTCCTCCTGCCAACCGGGGCCTCATCCCAACCTCTGTCGCAGCAGATCGGCCATCTGGGGGCCCGGCTGCTGGAAAGCCGGATCAAGGAGGACGAGATCATCGGCGTCGCCTGGGGTCGCACCGTTCTCGCCCTGTCCGAGGCGCTGTCGCCGCTCCACCGCCCGCATGTCACGGTGGCGCAGCTGACCGGAAGCTCGGCCGCGACGATGGATTTTTCGCCGGTCTTCTGCACCTCGAACATCGCCGAAAAGCTCAATGCGCGCTGCGTCAACCTGCATGCGCCGGGGGTGGTTTCCAGCCCCGCGGTCAAGGATATCCTGATGGCCGAGCCCGCCATCCGCGAGCATTTCGACCTTCTTGGCCATTGCACGACGATCCTGTTCGGCGTGACGCAGCTGACCGGCGAGACGCTTCTGGTGACCGGCGGCTTCATGACCCCCGAACAGCTGGCGGTCTACCGCGATCTCGGGGCGGTCGGCTTCGCCTCGGGGCATTTCTTCGACATCTCGGGGCAGCTGGTGACCTCCGAATTCGACAGCCGCCACATCACCATGTCGGCCGAAACGATGATGCGGGTGCCGCAGCGGATCTGCGTCGGTGGCGGCCTGGGCAAGGTCGATGCCATCGCCGGCATGATTCGCGCCCGCCTGGCGACGGTCCTGGTGACCGACGAGGAAACTGCCCGCGCGCTTCTGGCCAAGATTTCCTGACCAAAAGCCGCCCCCGCCCGCCGCACAAACTTGCCTGTTGACGGCACAGCGCGCTTGGATATCCTTGCCTCACGTCGGGGGAGTCCCACCCAAGGGACTGAGAGGCTGATGGGGGGCAACCCCGGTGCAGCGACCCTTTGAACCTGACCCAGTTGACACTGGCGTAGGAAGACCGAAGGGCAAACCCTCCCCTATCGCATACGGGGTGGTCCTTTCGGGCCACTTGGGCCCTTTGCGCAGTCGCGTGCCGGGCCTGATGGCCCCTTTCTGCCTTCGTTTCACTTGGGTCTTTTCGCGAGAGGAGACCAGATGAACAAGACCATTTCCCAGACCGAAGCCCATCAGATCACGACCGGCGCCCTGCCCGCCTCGTCCAAGATCCATATCGCAGGCACGTTGCACGACATCCGCGTGCCGCTGCGCCAGATTGCCGTGACGGGGGAGGCGCCCCTGAATGTCTATGACAGTTCAGGCCCTTACACCGATGCCGCCGTTGCGGTGGAGATCGCCAAGGGCCTGGCGGACGTCCGCGGCCTTTGGCTGCAGCGGCGCGGCGATGTGGCGGCCTATCCGGCCCGCGCCGTCCAGCCCGCCGACAATGGCTTTGTGGATGGCGCCAGGCTGACCCCCGCCTTCCCGCACCAGCGCGAACCCCTGCGCGCCACCGAAGGTCGCGCCGTGACGCAACTCGCCTATGCCCGCGCCGGGATCATCACGCCGGAAATGGAATTCGTGGCGATCCGCGAGAACGAGGGCCGCTCCGCCGCCTATGCCCGCGACGGCGAGGCCTTCGGTGCCGAACTGCCCGACCTCGTCACCCCCGAATTCGTCCGCCGCGAAGTGGCCGAAGGCCGCGCCATCATCCCCGCCAACATCAACCACCGCGAGCTGGAGCCGATGGTCATCGGCCGCAATTTCCTGGTGAAGATCAACGCCAACATCGGCAATTCCGCCGTCACCTCCTCGATGGAGGAGGAGGTGGAAAAGATGGTCTGGGCGATCCGCTGGGGCGCCGACACGGTGATGGACCTGTCCACCGGGCGCAACATCCACAACATCCGCGACTGGATCATCCGCAACGCCCCGGTGCCGATCGGCACGGTGCCGCTCTATCAGGCGCTGGAAAAGGTCGGTGGCGTGGCCGAGGATCTGACCTGGGAAATCTACCGCGACACGCTGATCGAACAGGCCGAACAGGGGGTGGATTATTTCACCATCCACGCCGGGGTGCGCCTGCACATGATCCCGATGACGGCACGGCGGGTGACGGGGATCGTCAGCCGTGGCGGCTCGATCATGGCGAAGTGGTGCCTGCATCACCACCGCGAAAGCTTTCTCTATGAACGCTTTGACGAGATCTGCGACATCATGCGCGCCTATGACGTCAGCTTCTCGCTCGGCGATGGCCTGCGCCCCGGTTCGATCGCCGATGCGAACGACCAGGCGCAGTTTGCCGAGCTGGAGACGCTGGGTGAGCTGACCAAGATCGCTTGGGCCAAAGATTGCCAGGTGATGATCGAAGGGCCGGGCCATGTGCCGATGCACAAGATCAAGGCCAATATGGACAAGCAGCTGAAGCATTGCCACGAGGCGCCCTTCTACACGCTCGGGCCGCTGACGACCGACATTGCGCCCGGCTATGACCATATCACGAGCGCGATTGGCGCCGCGATGATCGGCTGGTTCGGCACGGCGATGCTTTGCTATGTCACGCCCAAGGAACACCTTGGCCTGCCCGACCGCAACGATGTGAAAACCGGGGTCATCACCTACAAGCTGGCCGCCCATGCCGCCGATCTGGCCAAGGGCCACCCCGGCGCGCAAGCCCGCGACGATGCGCTGTCCCGGGCCCGGTTCGAGTTCCGCTGGGAGGATCAGTTCAACCTCGGCCTCGACCCCGACACCGCCCGCGCCATGCATGACGAGACCATGCCGAAAGAGGCGCACAAGGTCGCGCATTTCTGTTCGATGTGCGGGCCGAAGTTCTGCTCGATGAAGATCAGCCATGACATCCGGGCCGAGGCGGAAAAGCAGGACGGCATGGCGCGGATGGCGGAAAAGTTCCGCGAGGGCGGTGCATTGTACCTGCCCACCGCGAGCGTGGAGGAACCGGCCGAATGATCTCGGTTCTGGGGCAAGGCGTGGCGGGGCTTTGCGCCGCCACCGCCCTGGCCGACCGGGGCCTTGCCGTGGAGGTCATCGCCCCGCCCGACGCGCCCGCCCCGGCCAGCCATCTGGCCGGGGGCATGCTCGCCCCCTTCTGCGAGGGGGAAAGCGCGCCGCCGGTCATCGTGGCCCGCGGGCAGGCGGCCTTGGCCTGGTGGCAGGCCCATGTCCCCGGCGTGGTGCAGCGCGGCACGTTGGTTCTGGCCAGCCCGCGCGATCAGGGCGAGCTGGACCGCTTCGCCCGCGCCACAAAGGGCCATGAACCCGTCACCCCCGACACGCTGGAGCCTGACCTCTCCGCCCGCTTCCAGCGCGGGCTTTTCTTTCGCAGCGAGGCGCATATGGACCCCATCGCGGCCCTCGCCCATCTGCGCCAGACCCTCATCGCGCGAGGGATTGGCTTTCGCAGCGGTCCTCCCCTCGGCCGCATCGTCGATTGCCGTGGCATCGCCGCAGCGGACCTGCTGCCCGACCTGCGCCCGGTGCGCGGCGAGATGGTGGAGGTTTCCGCCCCCGATGTGACCCTGACCCGCCCGATCCGCCTCATCCACCCGCGCTTTGCCTGCTACATCGTGCCGCGCGGACAGCACCGCTACATGATCGGCGCGACCATGGTGGAAAGCGGGCGCAAGGGCGGCATCACGGTGCGCGCCGTGGTCGAGCTTCTGTCGGCGGCCTTCACCGTCCACCCCGGCTTTGCCGAGGCCGAAGTGATCGCCACCGGCGCGGGCCTGCGCCCCGCCTTCCCCGACAATATCCCCGCCCTGCGTGCCCAAGGCGACCGCATCCACCTCAACGGCATGTATCGCCACGGCTTCCTGATGGCCCCCGTCCTCGCCGGCGATCTGGCCACCCTCATCTGCAAGGAGCGCGCCGATGCGCATTGACCTCAACGGCCAAAGCCTGACCACCACGGCCACGACCCTTTCCGCCTTGCTGGAGGAACAGGGGGTCGAGGCGACCTCGGTCGCGACCGCGCTGGACGGCACCTTCGTGCCCCGCACCCTGCGCGCCGCCACCCCGCTGCGCGACGGGGCCAAGGTCGAAATCCTCTCGCCGATGCAGGGGGGCTGAAATGTTCTACGGCATCCAACTCTCCTCGCGCCTGATGCTCGGCACCGCGGGCTACCCCTCGCCCGCCGTGCTGGGCCAGGCCATCGCGGCCTCAGGCGCCGAGGTGATCACCGTGTCGCTGCGGCGCGAGGGGCAGGCGGGCCAAGCCTTCCGCGAGATCCTGAAGGACAGCGGTCGCCGCATCCTGCCCAACACCGCCGGCTGCCATACCGCGCGCGAGGCGATCACCACGGCCCATATGGCGCGCGAGGTTTTCGGCACCGATTGGATCAAGCTGGAGGTGATCGGCCACGCCGACAGCCTGCAACCCGACCCTTTCGCCCTGGTCGAAGCCGCCCGCGTGCTGTGCGCCGAGGGCTTCGCCGTCTTCCCCTATACGACCGAGGACCTGATCGTCGGCGAAAAGCTGGTGGAGGCCGGGTGCCGCGTCCTGATGCCCTGGGGCGCGCCGATCGGCTCGGGCCAGGGTCTGCGCAATATCGAGGGGCTGCGGGCGATGCGCGCCCATTTCCGCGATATCCCCCTGGTGATCGACGCCGGAATCGGCGCGCCCTCACAGGCGATGCAGGCGATGGAGATGGGCTTTGACGCGGTGCTTCTGAACACCGCCGTCGCCAAGGCCCTGGACCCGGTGACGATGGCCGCAGCCTTCGGTCAGGCCGTGCAAGCGGGCCGGGCCGCCCATGACGCCGGCCTGATGCCGCGCCGCGACATGGCAGCGGCCTCGACCCCGATCCTCGGTCTGGCGGAGCTTGCGTGATGTTCCGGCCCGACCCCTTCTACCTGATCACCGGCCACGTCGCCCGTCTGGCCGCGCTGCTGCCTGTTGGCGTGCGTCTGGTCCAATTGCGCCTGAAGGACCTGCCCGAGGCCGAACTGCGCCGCCAGATCGCGCTGGCCCGCGACCTATGTACTGCCCATGGCGCGCAGCTTGTGGTCAACGATTACTGGCAGATCGCCCTCGACCTCGGCTGCGATTTCGTCCACCTCGGCCAAGAGGACATGGACAGCGCCGATTTTCCCGCCCTGCGCCGGGCCGGGGTGTCCTTCGGCCTGTCCACCCATGACGAGGCCGAACTGGACCGCGCCCTGGCGCAGTCGCCCGCCTATGTCGCCCTCGGCCCGGTCTGGCCGACCCTGTTGAAGAAGATGCCCTGGCGCCCCCAGGGCCTCGACCGGGTGCGGGACTGGAAGCGGCGTGTCGGCGCCGTGCCGCTGGTCGGCATCGGCGGCGTCACCCCGCAACGCCTGCCCGAACTTTTCGCCGCCGGGGCCGACAGCGCCGCCGTGGTGACCGATATTCAGCAGGCCGCCGACCCCGGCGCGCGCTGCAAGGAATGGCTCGCCGCCACCAGAGGATATGTGAAATGACCCGCTACGACCGTCAGATCTGCCTGCCCGAGGTCGGCGCCGAGGGGCAGGCCCGCCTCCACGCCGCGCGGGTTCTGGTGGTGGGGGCGGGCGGCCTCGGCTCCACCCTTCTGCCGCTTCTGGCCGGGGCCGGGGTTGGCCATCTGCGGGTGATCGACCCGGATCATGTGGACGAGACCAACCTGCACCGCCAGACACTCTACCGCATGACAGACCTCGGCCGCCCCAAGGCCGAGGTTGCCGCCGAAACGCTCGCCGCCCTGAACCCCGATTGCCGGATCAGCCCCTTGGTCCAGCGCCTCGACCCGGCCCTGGCCCGGGTGGAGCTTGCCGAGGCCGATCTGGTGGTCGATGCCGCCGATGCCTTCGCCGTGAGCTATGGATTGTCGGACCTGTGCCTGAAGCAGGGCAAGCCCATGATCAGCGCCTCGGTCCTCGGGCATTCCGGCTATGTCAGCGGCTTTTGCGGCGGCGCGCCGGGCTATCGCAGCGTCTTTCCCGACCTGCCGGCGCAGATGGCAAGCTGCGCCACAGCGGGGGTGATGGGGCCCGTGGTGGCCACACTTGCGGCCTTGCAAGCACAGATGGTGCTTGCGGTGCTGCTGGGTCAGAGCCCCTCGCCGCTGGGGCAGATGATCGCGGTCGATCTGAAAAGCTGGCGGATCTCCTCCTTCCGCTTTGACACGGCACCGGAACCTGATTTTCCCGGCCCCGAGGTGATTGCCGAGGCCGACTTGCGCCCCGACGACCTTGTGATCGAGCTCCGCCCGCCCGAAGAGGCCGCCGGACTGCCGCAGGCCCAGCGGATGGCGCCGGGGCTTCTGGACACGGCGCCCCCCGGCCGGCGTGTGGTCTTTTGCTGTGCAACCGGGCTGAGGGCCTGGCGGGCGGCGCGGGCCTTCGGCGTCAGATGCGAAAATCCCTCGGCCATCCTGGCCCTGCCATGAGCGGCGCTCCGGTACTGTTCATCGGTGGCCTGGATTCCAGCGGCGGCGCGGGCGTGTTGCGCGATGCGGCGACGGCGACACAACTGGGGGCAAGCCACAGGGTCGCGGTGACCGCCGTGACCGCACAAAGCGACAAGAGGGTCAGCGCGGTGCATCAGGTGCCGCCCGAGGTCGTGGCCGATCAGATCATGATTGCCGCTGAAGCTGGCCTGGCGGCGATCAAAATTGGCATGCTCGGCTGGGCGGATACGGTCATGGCGGTGGCGCGCCACTTGCCCGAAGTGCCTCTGGTTCTGGACCCGGTGATCTGCGCCTCTTCGGGCCGGACGCTGATCGACAGCGCCGGGCTTGCGGCGCTGCTGACGCTCTTGCTGCCACGCACCACCGTCCTGACGCCGAACTTGCCCGAACTCGCGGTGTTGGGTGCTGCGCTTGGACTTGGGCATGAGGCGGCTGAGGGCGAGGTCGTGGCGCAGCTTCTGGCGCGCGGCTGCGGGGCGGTTCTGGTCAAGGGCGGGCATGGGCCGGACCCGGCGATCTGCGAGGACCGGCTCTACCGCGCCTCTGAGCCGATGCGCGGCTTTGCGGCGCCGCGGCTGCCGGGATCAGCGCGCGGCACAGGCTGCACCTTGGCCAGCGCCCTTGTCGTCGGTCTGGCAGAATCCCGGCCATTGGACGAAGCGGTGCAGAGCGCGAAGACCCTCGTTCTCGCAAGAATCGCCCTGCAGCAGGTCTGAGCCTGCCGCAGGGTGGTTTTCACAGATCGGGGGAGATCTTGAACTGGCGGAGTTTGTAGACCGTGCCGGGGCGCGGTTTCGGCGTGGCGTTCAGCTCGCGCATCCGGCGTTTGAAGGAGTGGATCGGCGTGGCGCGGTCGTCGATGCGGACCTCGACCACCGAGGGGCCGTCATGGGCAAAGGCGCGGTCCAGGGCCGGGCCGATCTCGTCCGGTTTGTCGCAATAGATGCCGAGGAGGCCGAGGCCGGCGGCGGCGGCGGCATAGCCGGGCGTCGAGGTCTGGCTTTCGAGGTTGGCGGATTGGACATTGCCGAAGTAGATCTCCTGCCAGAGCTGGATCCAGCCGAGTTTTCCGTTGTTGATCACCACATTGACCACGCGCTGGTTGTACTGCGCCATGGTCGCAAGCTCGCCGATCGTATAGGAAAACGCGCCGTCGCCCGCCACGGTGACGATGCGGGCCTCGGGGCGCGTGGCCGCCGCGCCGATGGCGCCGGGCACGGCATAGCCAAGCCCGCCCTGGCCGCGCGCAAACAGGAACTGGCGTTCGGATTTCTTCGCCGGGATATAGCCGGAGATCCAGCCGGCCGAAAACGACGCGTCGGAGACCACGACATCGGTCTCGCCCAACCGCGCCGCAATCTCGCGCATCACGCGGGGCGGCAGGACGGGGATCTGTTCCGAGGCCATCTCGATCGCCTTGGCCGCATCGCCCTCGGCCTTCACCGCGGCGATCCGGGCGTCCCAGTCGGGGCGGGTGCCGGCGAGGCTTTCGCCCAAGGCCTTGTTCAGGCTGCGCAAAACCTCCCTCACGTCGCCGAAGAGCGGCACGGTCGGGCGGAAGGTGCGGCCATGTTCCATCGGGTCGCAGTCGATGGTGATCGTAGCCTGGTTCGCCTTGGGCAGGGTCCAGTTCATGCCGGTGTTCTGGCTGACCTTGGAGCCGCACCAGATGATCAGGTCGGCCTCCTGCACCAGCTCGATCGCCGCCCAGGAGCCGAGCGGGTTGAGCACGCCCGCCGCATAGGCCCGCGTCTCGGGGACCGAGCCTTTGCCGGACAGGCTTGTGACGACCAAGCCGCCGAGCCGGTCGGCAAATGCCGTCGCCTCCACCGCCGCGACCGAGCCGTGCACGCCGCCGCCATAGACGATGGCCGGGCGCTTGGCCTTCTTGATCAAAGCGACCGCCCGTTCGATATCCTCGTCGGGCGCGGTGGAGCGGACGAAGGGGATCTGTTTCGCCCGGTCATCGATGACGATGGGCAGCGCTTCTTCGTCCCATTCGGCGTCGAAAATGTCATGCGGGATGATCAGGGCCACCGGGCCGGGGCGGGGCGAGGTCGCAATCCGGAATGCGGCGCGGATCAGGTCGGGGAGGGCTGCGACCGAGGGGACCAGGAAAGCCTCCTTCGAGCAGGTCTTGAAGAAGGCGAGCTGGTCAAACCCCTGGCTCGCAATGCCTTTTTCCTTGAGCGACAGCCAATCCAGCGGCAGTTCCCCCACGATCGCGATCATCGGGATCGAGGCGTTCAAAGCCTCCAGAAACCCGGCAGGAAGCAGGTTCGCCCCCGGCCCCACGGTCACATCGCAGACCCCGGGCTTGCCGGTCAGCCGCGCATAGGCATCCGCCGCATAGGCCGCGTTCCGCTCGTCCCGCATCAGGATATGCTTGATCCGGTCGTTCCGGCGCGAGATCCCGTCGTGCAGCGCCGTCGTCTGCCCGCCCGGCATCCCGAACACCAGTTCGACACCGTATTGCGCCAGCATCTCCGAGACGAGATCACCTATGTGTTGTTTGGGGCCCATCTGTTGCTTGGGGGAGGTCATGATTTCTCCTGACGCCGCGAACGGCGTGGGTTGTGGCTTGAATTTTGGGGAGGTTTGGGGGAGGCCGACCGGCATTGCGGTCGGCCTCGGGTTCAGGGTCCGGGCTTACTTCTGCCAGGACTTGATCAGCTCGTCATAGGCGATGGTTTCGCCCTGCGGCTTCTCGTTCTCAAGCTTGGCCACCGGCGAGCCGGGGGCATCGAGCCATTCCTGCGGATCTTTTTCCTCGTTCATCTTCGGGCCGATATCGCCCTGAACGCCGGACTTCTCGATCCGCGCCATCACTTTTTCCTGCTCGGCGCAGAGGCTGTCGAGCGCCTGTTGCGGGGTCTTTTCACCCGACATGGCGTCGCCGATGTTCTGCCACCACAGCTGCGCCATCTTCGGGTAATCCGGGATGTTGGTGCCGGTGGGCGACCATGCAACACGGGCGGGCGAGCGGTAGAATTCGATCAGGCCGCCGAGTTTGGGGGCGCGATCGGTGAAGTGCTGGCTGTTGATCGTCGATTCCCGGATGAAGGTCAGGCCAACGTCCGATTTCTTCACGTCAACGGTCTTGGAGGTGACGAACTGGGCGTAGAGCCAGGCCGCCTGGGCGCGGTCCACCGGGGTGGACTTCATCAGGGTCCACGAACCCACGTCCTGGTAGCCGACCTTGGTGCCTTCCGACCAGTAGGCGCCATGCGGCGAGGGGGCCATGCGCCACTTCGGCGTGCCGTCCTCGTTCATCACCGGCAGGCCGGGCTTGACCATGTCGGCGGTGAAGGCGGTGTACCAGAACATCTGCTGGGCGATATCGCCCTGGGCCGGAACCGAACCCGCCTCGCCGAAGACCATGCCGGCGGCCGAGGGCGGCGAGTACTTCTGCAGCCATTCGATCGACTTGGTGATGGCATAGACCGCAGCCGCGTCGTTGGTGGCACCGCCACGCGCAACGCAAGAGCCGACGGGACGGGATTTCTCGTCCACGCGGACGCCCCATTCGTCAACCGGCAGGCCGTTCGGCTCGCCCTTGTCGCCCATGCCGGCCATCGACATCCACGCGTCGGTGTAGCGCCAGCCGAGCGAGGGGTCCTTCTTGCCGTAGTCCATGTTGCCGAAGGCCGACTTCGGCCCGCCGATATAGGACATGTCGCGGCCGGTGAAGAACTCTGCGATGTCTTCATAGGCCGACCAGTTGATCGGAACGCCAAGCTCATAGCCATACTTGGCCTTGAAATCGTCCTTGGTTTTCTGATCGTTGAACCAGTCGTAGCGGAACCAGTAGAGGTTCGCGAACTGCTGGTCGGGCAGCTGGTAGAGCTTGCCATCCGGGGCGGTCGTGAACTTGGTGCCGATGAAGTCCGGCAGGTCCAGCGTCGGCGAGGTGACAGCCTTGCCTTCGCCTGCCATCCAGTCGGTCAGGTTGCGGGCCTGCTGATAGCGCCAGTGGGTGCCGATCAGGTCAGAGTCGTTGATATAGGCGTCATAGATGTTCTCACCCGACTGCATCTGCGTTTGCAGCTTTTCGACCACATCGCCTTCGCCGATCAGGTCATGGGTGATCTTGATGCCGGTGATGGCGGTGAAGGCCGGAGCCAGCACCTGGGATTCATAGGTATGCGTGGCGATGGTTTCGGAAACCACCTTGATTTCCATGCCGGCATAGGGCTTTGCCGCATCGACGAACCATTGCATTTCCTTTTCCTGATCGGCGCGGCTCAGCGTCGACAGATCGCCGATTTCCTTGTCGAGGAAGGCCTTTGCGGCATCCATGTCGGCGAAAGCCGGCATCGCAAAGGCCATCAGCGCAAGGGCCATGGCGGTTGAAGTTGTACGCAGTCTCATTCGATTCCTCCCAGAATGTTGAGTTTGTCGCACCTGCGGGTTGAGCCCGCAGTTTGGTCTCCTGCGGGTTTTGTCCGCAGTGTCGTCTCCCGCGGGTTGGACCCGCAGTTTCGGTTCTGCCCTAGACCCAGCGAAACACCGCCGCGGCATAGATCAGACAGGCGATCAGGGCGCCCCAGAGGGAATCCCCGATGAGGGCGAGCCAGCCAAGGCAGATGAAGGCCGAGCCCAGAAGCGAGATGAAAAGCCTATCGCCGCGCGTGGTTTCGATATGCAGCACCCCGATGCGCGGCGTTTCGGGAAAGCGGATCGCCAGGATGGTGAAGATCACCAAGAGGCAGGCAATGAGGTAGAAGAACAGCGCCACCGGGAAGGTCCAGGCCATCCAGCCGCCCTTGATCATCGGGTCGAGCCAGGCAATGGCGCCATCCTTGCGCGGGGTCGCCCAGATCAGCGCGCCCAAGACCGCGAGCATGATCGCCCCCGTGGTGCCATAGATTGCGGGCCAGCGGTTCGAGGTCATCACACCCTCCCCAGGGCGAAGCCCTTGGCGATGTAGTTGCGGACAAAGTAGATCACCAGCGCGCCCGGGATGATGGTCAGCACCCCCGCCGCCGCCAGAAGGCCATAGTCAAAGCCCGTGGCCGAAGAGGTCCGCGTCATCGCCACCCCGATGGTCTTCACATTGACCGAGGTCAGGGTGCGCGACAACAGAAGGTCGACCCAGGAGAACATGAAGCAGAAGAAGGCGGCCACCCCGATGCCAGAGGCGATCAGCGGCAGGAAGATCCGGATGAAGAAGCGCCCGAAGGAATAGCCGTCGATATAGGCCGTCTCGTCGATCTCGCGCGGCACACCACGCATGAAACCTTCCAGGATCCAGACCGCCAGCGGGATGTTGAAGAGGCAATGCGCCAGCGCCACGGCGATATGGGTGTCGAAAAGCCCGATCGAGGAATAAAGCTGGAAGAAGGGCAGCGCGAAGACCGCGGGCGGCGCCATCCGGTTGGTCAGAAGCCAGAAGAACAGGTGCTTGTCGCCGACAAAGCTGTAGCGCGAGAAGGCATAGGCGGCAGGCAAGGCCACGGTGATCGAGATGACGGTGTTCATCACCACATAGATCAGCGAGTTCACATAGCCCATGTACCAGGTCGAGTCGCCGAAGATCTTCTGAAAGTTCACGAAGGTCAGATGCTTGGGCACGATGCCGATGCTGGTCAGGATCTCGGTGTTGGTCTTCAGGCTCATGTTGATGAGCCAGTAGATCGGGATGAACAGGAAGAGCAGGAAGACCGTCATGATCACGATCGAGACGGTCGGGCCCCAGTCCTTCTTCGGACGGCTGACCTCGGTCGTGGTGGCAAGAACTCCGGCGGAGGATTGCATGGTCATCTCAGCGCTCCTCTTGTTTGTCGAGCGTGGTCATCACGGTGTAGAACACCCAGCAGACCAGCAGGATCACCAGGAAATACATGATCGAGAAGGCGGCGGCGGGGCCAAGGTCGAATTGCCCGATCGCCATCTTCACCAGGTCGATCGACAGGAAGGTGGTGGCGCTGCCCGGCCCGCCCCCGGTCAGAACGAAGGGCTCGGTGTAGATCATGAAACTGTCCATGAAGCGCAGCAGGATCGCGATCAGCAAGACACCACCCATCTTCGGCAGCTCGATATAGCGGAACACGCTCCACCGGCTGGCCTGGTCGATGCGGGCGGCCTGATAATAGGCCTGCGGGATGGATTGCAGCCCGGCATAGCACAGGAGGGCGACGAGCGAGGTCCAGTGCCAGACATCCATCACCACGACCAGAACCCAGGCGGTAATCGAGTCCTTGCCCGGGTTGACCTCGATCCCCATCGCCAGAAGGGTGGAGCCGAGAAGCCCGATGTCCATCCGGCTGAACAGCTGCCAGATCGTGCCGACCACGTTCCACGGGATCAGAAGCGGCAGGGCGATCATCACCAGGCAAAAGCTGGACCAGCCGCCCTTTTTCGGCATGTTCAGCGCCACGATGATGCCAAGCGGCACCTCGATGATCAGGATCGTCGCCGAGAAGATGATCTGCCGGCCAAGCGCGCCCCAAAGCCGGTCGGAGCTCAGCATCTCCTGGAACCATTCCAGCCCGGCCCAGAAGAAAGCGTTGTCGCCGAAAGTGTCCTGGACCGAGTAGTTGACCACGGTCATCAGCGGGATCACCGCCGAGAAGGCGACCAGCAGGAACACCGGCAGAACCAGGAACCAAGCTTTTTGGTTGACTGTCTTTTCCATCACGCGGCCTTTCCAGAAACCAGCCCCAGCGGGCTTTGGCGCCAATCGTCGGCAAACACGCTGATGCGGGCGGGGTCGAAGTTCAGATGGGTCATCGCGGCCCCGACGCTGGCATCTTCATCCAGGATCGCACTGACCTCGCCCGCGTCGATCTCGGCGCGCAGGATGCGGTGGCGGCCGACATCCTCGATCCGGATGATCCGCATCGGGATACCGCCGCTGCTGCCATCGGTCAGGCTGACGAACTCGGGCCGGATACCGATCTGCACCCGGCCTTTCGGCGCGGCATAGGTGCCACCCAGGGGCACGCTGACATCGCCCAGCCGGGCCATGTTGCCCTCGACCTTGGCCTCCATCAGGTTCATCCCCGGCGAGCCGATGAAATAGCCGACGAAGGTGTGTTCCGGCGTCTCGAACAGCTCTTGCGGCGTGCCCATCTGGACCACGCGGCCCTCGTGCATCACCACCACCTTGTCGGCGAAGGTCAAAGCCTCGGTCTGGTCGTGGGTCACATAGATCATCGTATGGCCGAACTGGCGGTGCAGCTGTTTCAGCTGGGTGCGCAGCTCCCATTTCATATGGGGGTCGATCACGGTCAGCGGTTCGTCGAAAAGGATCGCGTTGACATCCTCGCGCACCATGCCGCGGCCAAGGCTGATCTTCTGCTTGGCATCGGCGGTCAGGCCCCGCGCCTTGCGGTTGAGGTTGCCCTCCATCCCGATCATCCGGGCGATCTGGTCGACGCGCCCGGCGATATAGCCCGCATCCATGCCGCGGTTGCGCAGCGGGAAGGCGAGGTTTTCCCGCACGGTCATCGTGTCGTAGACCACCGGGAACTGGAAGACCTGGGCGATGTTGCGCTCGGCCGTCGGCGCATTGGTCACGTCGCGGTCGCCGAACAGGACGCGGCCCTGGCTCGGCCGGATCAGGCCCGAGATGACGTTGAGAAGCGTGGTCTTGCCGCAGCCCGAGGCGCCCAGCAGCGCATAGGCGCCGCCGTCCTGCCAGACATGGTTCATCTCTTTCAGCGCGAAGTGCGAGTCGCGGTTGGGATTGCTGATGTAGCTGTGGGCAAGGTTGGAAAGGGTGATCTGTGCCATTGCGTTTTCCCTAACTGGCCAAGGCATAGGCGGCGGGTGCGGCCAGCGCCCCATCCGGCGAGAACAGATAGACATGCGACGGGTCGAGCCAGACCGAAACCGGCTGCCCCGAGGGAAGGTCATGCACCCCCTCGACCAGACCGACCCAGCGGTCAGGCCCGTGGTCCAGATGCAGGAAGCTTTCGGAACCGGTGATCTCGGTCACCGCCACCGTGCAGGGAAACTCCACCGAAGAGCCGCTTTGCCGGTGCAGCGCCAGGTGATTGCCGCGGAAGCCCGCGGTATAGCGGCCATCGGGCAGGGCTGCGAAAGCCCCCTCCGCCGGGGCCGAGGCCATGGTGCCGAAGCTCAGCCGCGCCCCGCGCTTTTCGACCGCGATGAAATTCATCGGCGGGTCGGAAAAGACCCGCGCCGTCGTCGCATCCACCGGCATCCGGTAGACCCGCGGCGTCGGCCCGAACTGGGTGATCCGCCCCTTGGAGAGCGTGGCGGTATTGCCGCCCAGAAGCAGCGCCTCTTCCGGTTCGGTCGTGGCATAGACAAAGATTGCGCCCGAAGCCTCGAAAATCTTCGGGATCTCGCTGCGGAGTTCCTCGCGCAGCTTGTAGTCGAGGTTGGCGAGCGGTTCGTCGAAGAGCACCAGCCCCGCATCCTTGACCAGCGCCCGCGCCAGGGCGCAGCGCTGTTGCTGGCCACCCGAAAGCTCCAAGGGCTTGCGGTCCAGCAAGGGCGTCAACTTCAGCATGTCGGAGGTTTCGCGCACGGCCCGGTCGATCTCGGCCGCCGATTTCCCCATCAGCTTCAGGGGCGAGGCGATGTTGTCATAGACGGTCATCGAAGGGTAATTGATGAACTGCTGATAGACCATCGCCACCCGGCGCTGCTGCACCGGCAGGCCGGTCACATCCTTGCCATCCCATTTCAGCGTGCCAGTGGTGGGCTTGTCCAACCCCGCCATCAGCCGCATGAGCGAGGTCTTGCCCGACAGCGTCGCCCCCAGAAGCACGTTCATCGTGGCGCGTTCAAGCACCAGCGAGGTGGGCTCGATCCAGGTCTGGCCCTTGACCACACGCGAGATGCCCTGAAGTTCAAACATGCTGCACGCCTGTCGTAGCTGAAGTGGACCAGGCCTGGGCGAAAGCCGCGCTGAGGCCGACATATCGGGGATATTTCGCGAGGTAAGGCTTGGCGCGGGTGGCATCGCCGTCATGGCGGCGGGCGATGCTGGTCATCGCGGCCACGGCGGCCCGCAAGGAGGGGTAGACGCCGATCCCGGTGGCGGCACAGATCGCAACGCCGAGGGCGCCCAGCTCGGACCCGTCCGGCACTTCGACCGGCAGGCCCAGCACATCGGCGAACATCTCGGACCAGAGCGGGCTGCGCGAGGCACCGCCGGCCAGCCGGATCACCTGCGGCCGCGCCGCATCATTGCCCGACAGCAGACGGTCCACATCGACCTTGTGGGCAAAGACGATGCCTTCGAAAACCGCCAGCATGATGTCGTCAAAGCTGTAATCGGCGGTCATGCCGACCAGACCCGCGGGCGCGCCGCTCGGCCCGCCGAAGAGGAAGGGGAAGAACAGGGCCTCACGCGGCTTGCCCAGTTTGCGCGCGACGGCGGTGTTGATCACGTCATAGATGCCCGCCGCCTGTTCCGGCGGCAGTGCGCCGCCCTGGGTCAGCAGGGTCTTGACCATCCATTCAAGATTGCTGGCCGAAGTCGCGGCCCCTTCGGTCGCAAGATACCCGCCCAAGGGATAGGGCGTCTGCAGGAAGGGCGCGAAGGACTGGCGCGGGGTGGCATGCAGCGTCGAATTGATGCTGAAGGTACCGGCGACGATGCTCATCTCCTCCGGCTGGGTCAGGCCCGAGGACAGCGCCGCCGCCGTCACATCGACCACGCCGCGCACCACGGGCGTGCCTTCCAGAAGGCCGGTCAGCCGCGCGGTTTCCGCCGTGATGCCGCCCACGACATCGCAGGACGGGCCGATCGGCGGCAAGAGGGGCAGCCAGCCCTCCAGCCCCAAAAGCTTCAGCGCCTCGGTCGAATAGGCCGAGGTGGTCACATCGATCAGCCCGGCAATGCCGCCATCCGACGGATCGGTGGAGAAGTCACCGCAAAGCTTGGCGCGCAGAAAATCCTTGCAGAACAGCACCCGGTTGCCCGGCGCCATCATCTGCGGCTCATGGCGCTGCATCCAGCCGAGCAGCACCAGCGTCTGGCCCGGCCAGATCCGCTGCTGGATCATCGGTTCAACGCGGGAGGCGAGCCCGGCCTGGGTCCATTCCTCAACCAGTCCGGCGGCGCGGCTGTCGGTCGACACGATCCCGGGGCGCTGCGGGTTGGCCTCGGCATCGACGACGTAAAGACCGCCGCCATAGCCGGCGACGCTGACCGCGGCGACATTCTCGGGCCCACGCCCCGACAGGCTCAACACCTCGCGGATGGCGCCGACGGCTGCATCCCACATCACGTTCGGATCACGTTCCGTCCAGCCCGGATGCGGAAACACCATGACATTCTTGCGCCTTGCACAAGCCAGCTCTTTTCCGGAAAAATCGAAAAGCGCAGCCTTTGTCATGGTGCCACCGGCATCGATGCCGATCACACAATTCTTCATGGAT
The DNA here is from genome assembly GCF_056406375.1 of Rhodobacter sp. P1_C2. NCBI lineage: Bacteria > Pseudomonadati > Pseudomonadota > Alphaproteobacteria > Rhodobacterales > Rhodobacter > Rhodobacter sp. P1_C2. The sequence continues at coordinate 70,891 of NZ_JBFUAG010000001.1, read as the reverse complement.
CCCCCCTGCCAGATCGCCCCGGCTCCTCTTCCGAAGCGGTCTGACTTGTTATAATAAGTTACCGTAGACGAGATTTTCGTTCTGTCAACAAATCAATTTTACTAAGCAGATTCCGCCATTTACGCCCATAAATCAGGCTTTCTGCGAAAAAATCGCAGAATCGGCTTCTCGGATCACCGCAAAGGTTGCATAACTTGTCATTAACAGTTGCCGGGTAGGACCCTTGTCAAAAGGGCAGCCTGGCCGGTCGGGAGGGGCCGCTATGCAAACAAGAGACGAGCTGCTTGCGCGGCTGCGGGCTGGGGAGAGTCCGCAGGTGCTGATCATCGGCGGCGGCATCAACGGTGTCGGCACATATCGCGATCTGGCAGCGCAGGGGCAGGCGTCACTTCTGGTCGAGGCGGGTGACTTCGCCTCGGGAACGAGTTCGGCGCCGTCACGTCTGATCCACGGGGGCCTGCGGTATCTGGAAACCGGCGAGGCGGCCCTGGTCCGGGAATCGCTGACGGAACGCAACCTTTTGTTGAAGAATGCCTGTCATGTCGTGCATCCGCAACCGGTTTGGGTGCCTTTGGACAGTTGGTTTCGCGGCAGCCTGATGGCGGTGGCGCGGTTTTTGCGTCTGACCCGCACGCCGGGGCCGAAAGGCGGGGTGCCGGTCAAGCTGGGGCTGATGCTCTACGACCGTTTCGGCGAGGCGCATCAGACCATGCCGAACCACAAGATGTATGGCGCCGCGGCCGCGTTGAAGGAAATGCCGGTGCTGGCCCCCAGCCTGCGCGCGGTGGCGGAATACTACGATGCCCGCATCAGCCACCCCGAACGTCTGGTGGCCGAACTGGTCGAGGATGCCGAACGCGATTGCCCGCAGTCCATGGCGATCCCCTATCTTGCCGCGGGGAAATTGGCCGATGGCGGCGTGACGCTGACCGATGTGCTGACCGGTGAGGTCTTCACCGTGCGCCCCAAGGTGGTCGTCAATGCCTCGGGCGCCTGGGTCGATGGGGTGCAGGAAGCGCTGGGGTTCCACGAGCGGATGATCGGCGGCACGCGCGGCTCGCATCTGGTGATCAAAAGCGCGGATCTGACCCGGGATCTGGCCGGCAAGATGCTGTATTTCGAAACCGGCGACCACCGCGCCTGCCTGATCTATCAGATTGGCGAGGATCGGCTGCTTCTGGGCACCACCGATCTGCGCAGCGACGATGCCAATGACAAGTTCTGCACCGATGCCGAGATCGACTATCTCTTCCGCGAGCTTCAGGTCGTGCTGCCCAAGGTCAGGCTGACCCGCGCCGACATCATCTTTGCCTATGCCGGGGTCCGCCCCCTGCCGCTGACCAAGCCCGGGGCCACCGGGGCGATCAGCCGCGACCACAAGCTGGTGCATTACCCGCCGACGGCGGAGCGGCCCTTCCCCCTCGTCACGCTGATCGGCGGCAAGTGGACGACCTACCGCGTCTGCGGCGAGCAGATCGCCGATGCGGTCCTGGCCCAGCTTGGCGCCAAGCGGCGCTGCAGCACGCAGGACATGGTGATCGGCGGCGCACGCGATTTCCCCTTCGATCCTTCCGAGCGCGCCGCCTTCTGCACCGATCTTGCGGTGCAAAGCGGGCTGTCGCGCGCCCGCTGCGAAACCCTCGCCACCCGCTATGGCAGCCGCGCCCGCGCCGTGGCCCTGGCCGAGGCGGCCGATACAGCGATGGTCGAGGGGATCGACGGCTACAGCCGGGCCGAGATCGGCCTTCTCTGCCGCGACGAGCGGGTCTGCAAGCTGGACGACATCGTGCTGCGCCGCACGCTGATGGGCTTTGAAGGCGTGGTCACGCAAAAGGGATTGCACAATCTCGCCCGTCTTGTTGCATCTTTGCTGCATTGGGATGATGTGCGTCTGGCCGCCGAGACGGCCGCGACGCTTAAACTCTTGCAAGCCCGGCATCGCATGACTATCGCCTGACCACCTTCATAAGGGGAAGAGCTTGGAATCCGCCCATTCGCAGGATCTTGCAGACCTTTTGCAGCCAACCAGCCGAAGCAAGACCGAACCTCTCTGGCTTCAGGTCAAATCCGCGCTGTGCCAGCTGATCCTGAAAGGCGAGTTGGCCGAGCATGCACAACTTCCGTCCGAGGCAGAGCTGTGCCAGCGATTCGCCGTGTCGCGCACCGTGGTGCGCGAGGCGCTGGCCCAGATGGTGAACGAGCGTCTGATCTACAAGCTGCAGGGCAAGGGCGCCTTTGTCGCCGGGCGGCGCGACGAGCAGGATTTCATCGGCACCACGATCAGCTTTTCCGGCGAGCTGGCCGACAAGAGCAAGACCGTCTCGCACCGCAACCTGAGGCAGGAGATCGCCCTGCCCACGACGCGGATGTGCAAGCTGCTCGGCGTCGAGGAGACGACCCGGATGGTGGTTCTGGACCGGCTCCTGTCGGTCGATGGTCACCCCCGCTTCATCGTCCGCTGCGCCCTGCCGGAACATTTCGTGCCCGGGCTGGACAAGATGCCGATGGAGAACCGCTCGCTCTATGACACGATCGGGCGGCAATATGGCATCAAGCTGGTGCGCGCCGAACGCTGGATCGAGGCGACCAAGGCCGGGGTGGAAGAGGCGAAACTGCTGCAGGTCCCGGTCGGCAGCCCGCTGCTGGGCATCGAATCGGTGGGCACCAATGACCGGGGCGAGAAGGTCGAATATTACACCTCGCTCTACCTGACAGACCGCTCGCGGCTGCACTTCTCGGTCGTCTCGCCCAACCTCTGACTTGCGCGGCGGCAAGGCAGACCGCCCCGCAGGTGAGGCTGCAGAGCCGGTCTGCGCTGAAAAACCTGCAAAATTTGGTTCAAACTGGTGGGACCCTATCCTTTGGGGTAGAGGATTTGTCCCTTTGACCGTTCACGCTTAACGGGTGTTCCGCGCTATTCAGGGTCCAGAGAAATTGACCCAACAGCGTAGGATGTGCGCCCGCAGCACCCCAAGCGGGCCCATCGTGAACAGGAATGCAGAATGTATAAGACCGAAAACGCCCCGCACAGCATCATGCTGATCGCCCCGCAGTTCTCCAAGCTGACGGCGGCCAATGCGCAGAATTTCAAGCAGCATCTTTTGGATCTGGTCGAGACCGGCCACAACCGCATGGTCATCGACCTCGGCGCCGTGGGTCTGGTGGATGCCTCGGGGATCACCGCCCTGGTCGCCCTGCTCAAGCGGATCGGCAACCGTGGCCAGGTCTCGCTCTGCGGGTTGAACGACTATGTGATGCAGCTGTTCCGCATCACCCGGATGGATGGTCTGTTCAAGATCCACACCACCAGCACCGACGCGCTCGAGGCTTTCGGCGCCTGAGGCGCCCGCCACGGCCCGGCGCCGCAGCGCGCCACCCCCAGATGCCCACCCCACCTTGTGACCGCCCCGGCCTGATGCGGGGGCGATCACTTTGACACGCGCCCTCCTGCGGCCCCGACACGGCCCAGCAACGGCCCGGCTTCGGCCCAGCAACGGATTGAAACGACATGACCCTCAAGATCAAAAGACTTCTGCTGGGTGCCGCTGCGGTGGTTGCAGGCCTCGCCTGGGTCGGCCCGCAGGCCAGCCGCGCCCTGGACCCCAAGGCCACCGCCGCCGCCGTCCCGGCCGGCAACCCCGACCTCGCCACGCCCTTCGGCCGCCATGGCGCCCTGACGCCGCGCGAAAGGGCGATGGCCGAGGTGGCCTGGTCCTATTTCGTCGCCTCCTACCAGGAGAAGACCGGCCTCGTGAACTCGGTCGGCGCCTTTGCCTCGACCACGATGTGGGACACGGCTTCCTATCTCAGCGGGTTGGTTTCGGCCTATGAGCTGGGGATCATCGACAAGCAGGAATTCGACCGCCGCGCCACGCTGGTCCTGGCCACCCTGCGCAACCTGCCGCTGTTTCGCGGCGAGCTGCCCAACAAGGTCTATGACACCGCCAATGCCCGGATGGTGAACTATGCCAACAAGCCCGGCGAGATCGGCTTTTCGGCGCTGGATATCGGCCGCCTGCTGGTCTGGCTGAAGATCATGAAAGAGCGTTATCCCTACCTCGGCGGCAGCATCGACAATGTCGTGCTGCGCTGGAACTTCTGCCATGTCATCGGCCCCGATGGTGAGCTGGACGGCGCGATGGTCGGCAAGGACGGCGCGCCGCGCTATGTGCAGGAAGGCCGCCTCGGCTATGAGGAATATGCCGCCAAGGGCTTTCAGCTCTGGGGATTCGACACCAGCCGCGCCTCTTCGGCCGATCCCTACAAGTTCCAGAAGATCAATGATGTCGAGGTTCCGGTCGATGGCCGCGACCCGCGCGTCTTCAGCACGCAGAACTATGTCGTGACCGAAGGCTACATGCTGGAGGGGCTGGAGCTGAACTGGGACCTCGCCTCGGATCGCAGCGGCAATCCGGGCCAGGCCTCGGACGGCTGGCGCGCCGATTTCGCCGACCGGATCTTTCAGGTGCAGGAACGCCGCTTCGCTGCGACCGGCATCCTGACCGCCCGGTCCGAGCACCAGGTCGAGGGCGCGCCCTACTTCGTCTATGACACGATCTTCGCCGATGGCTACGATTGGAACACGCTGGACCCGACCGGGGTCTACCAGCCCGACCGCGCGGCGATTTCCACCAAGGCGGCCATCGGCATGTGGGCGCTGTGGGACCGTCCCTACAGCCAGCTGCTGTTCGATGCCGTGGCCGACCAGAGCGTTGCCGGCAAGGGTTTTTACGAAGGCGTCTATGAAAACGGCAGCGGCGCCATCCCGCTGGAGACCGCCAACAACAACGGGATCATCCTCGCCGCCCTTCTGTACAAGGCCCAGGGCCCGATCCTGCAGTTCCACAACGACCTGCCGCAGGTCTGGGACAATGCCTTCGCCGGGACCGGCCTGCGCAAGAGCCGCTGCCTGCCCCCGGTCGCGGCAGAGCCTGTCACCCTGCCCGCCATCGAAAACGGCACCCCCTGCCCGCAAAGCGAGTCGACCCCGGGCAGCCCCGCCTACTGCCGGCCCGCCCAAAACTTGGCCGAAAGCGCCGCAAAGCTTCTCGCCACCCCTGCCTCTGCAACCCTTTCAACCCCGGACACGACCAGCAAATGAGCATGACCCAAAAACCCCGCATGATCTGGTTCGACGCCAATCGCGTTTGCGCGGCGATCGGCGTCACGATCATCCACTCCACCTGCGACGCCTCTGGCCGCGTCTTCGCCGATGCCGCCCCCTCTGACCGGATCATCCCCGTCCTGCTGCGCTCGATCGGCGAGATTTCCGGGTCGGAGATGTTCTTCACCTTCTCGCTGTTCCTGCTGGCGATGAAGCTGGACCGCAAGCGCATCGGCTACGGCGCGAACATCGCCGACCAGATGCGCCGGCTGCTGGTGCCCTTCGCGGTCTGGACGGTGTTCTATGCCTTCTTCCGCCTGATCAAGGCCGATGCCTTCCATTATGACGCGCAGATCTGGGCGCAGCTGGGCGACTGGCACAATTGGCTGGCCTATTTCGTGCTGGGCTCGGCCCAATACCACCTGCACTTCCTGCCGACGCTGTTCCTGCTGATGTTCTTCGTTCCGGTGATGAAACTGGGCCAGCGCTTCCCCCTCTTCGGCCTGGCGATCGTGGTTTGCCTCGGCGCGATGCAGACGGCGCAGGCCGCGGTCTGGAGCCTGCCCATCGACGGGCTGCCGCGCGACTACCTGCTGCGCGGCATCAAGGTCCTCGGCTATGTCGGCTATGGCCTGGCGGCTTTCTCGCTCTACGGCCTGTGGAAAGACGGGATTGCCCGCGGCGAATCGCGGCTGATCCGGCAGGGCGGTTTCTTCTTCGTCGCCATCGCCCTGCTGGCCTGCCTGCCCTTCTATGCCGCCGCCGCGAAGAACGGCTTTTACACCGCCCGCGAAGGCTGGGCCTTCTACGGCCACTTCCTGATGCCGATGGCGGTTTTCGCGATCTTCCTCGGGTCGCAGCATCTGAACTGGAACCCGAACTGGTCCAGGCTCAGCCAGTATACCTTCGGCGTCTACCTGCTGCACCCGGCCGTGATCGACCTGATCGACGTTGCGGTGAAATCGGCCGGCCTGACCCCGGCGCCCTGGGCAATCGTGACCGCCAAGAGCCTGATCGTCGCCCCCCTCACCCTGGCCCTTGCGGTGACGATCTCGCGCAGCCGGCTTCTGGCCTGGACCATCGGCCTGGGCGAGCTGCCCTGGAAGGCCGCGCGGCGTCCGGCGCCCCAGCTGCAGATGCAGGGGTAAGGTCAGATGGACGATTACTTCCGCGCCTTCGAGGACCGCAAACCGCCCGAACCGCTGCGCTACTGCGCCAAGCGCGAGGCCCTGTGGCAGGTGCTTGCGGTGGCAACCCTGGTGGTCGGCGCCCGCTACATCGCCTGGCGCTGGATGCACTCGCTCAACACCGAGGCGCTGTGGTTCGCCCTGCCGCTGATCCTTGCCGAAACCCTGGCCTTCATCGGCCTGATCCTCTTCATCTTCAACCTGTGGAAAGATGCCCCCGTGCCCGACGTCAAGCCGCCGATGACCCTGCGCGACGTCTCTGCCACCACGGCGGAGGAGGATCGCCCGATTGCGGTCGATATCTTCATCGCCACCTATAACGAGGACCCCGAACTGGTCCGGCTCAGCATCCAGGACGCCAAGGCCGTGACCTATCCGCATCCGATGACCATGCTGGTTCATGTGCTGGACGATGGCCGCCGCCCCTCGATGCGCGCGATCTGCGATCAGGAAGGCGTCAACTACATCACCCGCGCCACCAACGAAGGCTACAAGGCCGGCAACCTGCGCAACGGGATGGAACAGACCTCGGGCGATTTCCTGGTGATCTGCGACGCCGACACCCGGCTGTTCCCGACCTTCCTCGAACACACGATGGGCCATTTCCGCGACGAGAAGATGGCCTGGGTCCAGACGCCGCAGTGGTTCTATGACCTGCCCGAAGGCGAGGCCCTGCCGCAATGGCTGGGCAAGCGTCTGGGCCGGGTCGGCCGCTGGATCGGCCACGGGGTCGAGACGGTGATGGGCGAAGTGGTCATCGGCCGCGATCCCTTCGTCAACGATGCGCAGATGTTCTACGACGTGATCCTGCGCCGCCGGAACTGGGCCAATGCCGCCTTCTGCTGCGGTGCAGGTTCGGTCCACCGCCGCGAAGCCGTGATCGAAGGCGCGCTGCGCAGCTTTGCCCAGAAGGTCGAAACCCGCGTTCTGGCCGCCGAAGAGGAATATACCGTCACCAGCAAGGAGCGTGACGTGACGCCCGAGCTGCTGGACGCGCTGCGCAGCGAAGCCGTGCGCGCCGAGGAGCTGACGCCCTACCGTTTCCATGTCTCGGAAGACATCTACACCTCGATCTTCCTGCATTCGGACCGGACGCGCGGCTGGAAGTCGATGCTGCACCCGACCATCGAAAGCCGGATGCTCTCGCCCCAGGATCTGCTGTCCTGGTCGATCCAGCGTTTCAAATATGCCGGCGGCAGCCTCGACATCCTGTTCAACGACAACCCGCTGTTCCGCGCCGGCATGACCCTGCCGCAGAAGCTGATGTATGCGACGACCTTCTGGTCCTACCTCGGCTCGATCTGGAACCTGGTCTTTCTGGTGGGGCCGATCGTTTACCTTGCCAGCGGGATCTCTCCGGTGGCGGCCTATTCGACCGACTTCTTCCTGCATGCCATCCCGTTCCTGGTGCTTCTGGAACTCGCCATGATGGTCGGCACCTGGGGCGCGGGCAGCCATGCCTGCAAGGCCAGCTACATCGCCTTCTTCCCGCTGGGTCTGAAGGCGCTCGCCACCGTGCTGCGCGGCAAGAAGATCGCCTTCCCGGTGACGCCGAAAGACCGCCAGTCGGGCCGCTTCCTCCACCTCGTGCCGATGCAGATTGCCGTGGTGGTGCTGACGCTCGTGGCTGGGCTCTGGGCGCTGATCGCCCTGCGCCTCGGGACCGAGGGCTACAGCACCACCGGCGTCGTCACCAACCTCGCCTGGGGCCTCTTCAACTGCCTCGCCATGATGACCGTAATCCGGGCCGCGCTGTGGTCCCCCGCCGAACAGACAGGACAAGCTTGATCATGACCACCTTCACCCAAAACCTGACCCGGGCGCGCAGCCACATCTTCATGGTCGCAGGCCTGCTGGGCGGCCTTGGCATGGTCTTTGCGCTGGAAGGCCTGCCGAGCAACGGCGCGCCGATCGTCCAGCCGATGGACGCCCTGGCAGAGGTCAAGCCGCTGGAGCTTGCCGCCCCGCAAAAGCCCACCGCCGCCGAGATGGCCGCAGCCGCCACCGCCTGGCGCTATTTCACCAACAACACCTCGCCCGTCACCGGGCTGGTCGCCTCGGTCGACAAATATCCCTCGACCACGATGTGGGAGACCGGGTCCTTCGTCGTGGCGATCCTGTCGGCGCAGCGTCTGGGCCTGATCACTGCCGGCGAAGCCTCGGACCGGCTGGCCAAGGTCGTGGCAAGCCTGTCGGACCTGCCGATGGCCGAGGAAGGCCTGCCCAACAAGGCCTATGACATCACCTCGCTCGCCATGGTCGATTACACCAACAAGCCCAGCGCCACCGGGATCGGCTGGTCGGCACTGGACATCGGCCGGCTTCTGGCCGCCCTGATGGCCGCGGAAAAGGCGCATCCCGAGCTTGCGGGTGCGGTCCAGCGTTTGGCCGCCAAGTGGGACCTCGACCGCCTCGTGGAGGGGGGAGAGCTGGTCGGCGGCAATGTGAAGGATGGCAAGACGGTCGAAAACCAGGAAGGCCGGGTCGGCTATGAACAATATGCCGCCAAGGCACTGATGGGCTTCGGCCTCGATGCGACCCGGGCACTGGACCTGACCGGCAACCTGACCCTGCGCGATGTCGGCGGGATTGCCGTCCCCTCCGACACGAGGCTGAACGCCAAGGGCATCCCCGCCGTGACCACCAGCGAGCCCTATCTTCTGGACGGGCTGGAGTTCGGCTTCGACACCCGCTCGCAGCTGCTTGCCTCGCAGGTCTACCGCGCCCAGGAAGAGCGCTTTGCCCAGACCGGCAAGCTGACCGCGGTCAGCGAGGGGCATCTGGATGTGAAACCCTATTTTGCCTATGGCACCGTCTGGGGCGGCGGGCAGGACTGGGCCGTGCTGAGCTTTGACGGCCAGCGGATGGACAGCCGCCGCGTGCTGTCGGCCAAGGCCGCCTATGGCTGGAACGCCCTCTTCGACACCGCCTATACCGAAAAGCTGGTCGCCGCCGTGGCCCCGCTCGCCACCCCCGACCGGGGCTGGCAGGAGGGGATCTACGAGGCCACCGGCAAGCCCGACACCTCGATCACCGCAAACACCAATTCCATGATCCTGGCCGCCATCGCCTTTCGCAGCGCAGGCCCGCTTGTGAGGACCGCCAAATGAAGACCCTGCTCTGCACCCTTGGCCTGGCTCTTGGCCTTCTGTCCCCCGTCGCCGCGCTGAGCGGCCCGCTTTGCCCGCCCAAGGACATGCTGGCCCAGCTGCCCGGCACCGAGAATGTCACGATCGGCCAGGCCAATGTCTCCACCGCCGACTATCCCGGCATGTGGCAGGAGGGTAACCTCAAAGCCTCGGGCTTTACCTACCGGCTGTTCGTCAATGCCTCCGGTTCGGTGGGCGAGGATGGCAAGATGCGCGGCTGGCGGGTGGATTTCGAATGTGATCTGGCGGGCCATTCCTGCAAGGTCACGCCCCAGGGCGGCGCCCCGAAGAAGGCGATCGAGGCGGCAAAGGCCATTGGCGGCTGCCTGACCCATCAGTTCCCGAAATCCCTGGCTCATCCCGTCTCCAAACCCGCCGCGCGCAAGGCCCTGCCGCAGGCAGAGGTGGCTTCCGTGGTCCGGCCGAAGAAACTGGCACCGATGCCGCCCGTCGTGGCCAAGACCACGGCGACCATCTCCGGCCCCGCGACCAAGCCCGTTGCGGCGGCCGTGACCAAGGCGCCGGTCGTGGCAAAGCCCGCCCCGGCCCTTGCCGGCGTGGCGACCAAAGCCGCCCCCGCGGTGAAGGTCGCGTCTGGCGCGGCCGTGGCGACCCCCGTGGCGAAGACGACTGCGACGATCTCTGGCCCGGCGGTCGCCCGGACCTCGGCACAGGTCGCCGCCAAACCGGTCGCCAAACCTTCCGCCAAACCGTCCACCAAACCCGCAGCGCAACCGGCAACCGAGGTCGCGTTCAACCCCGCCCCGCAAGCGCCCGCCCCCTGCTGGGTCGAGGGTCTTCCCGACGAGGCGCCGGCGGCGCGCACCCAGCGGCTTTTGCTGCTGGCCGGGTTCGATGCCGGCCCGGTGGACGGCCATTTCGGCAAGCGGACGCTGACGGCGCTGGCGCAGGCCCTGGGGTCCTATCCGGCAAATGCCGACCCTTCGGTCACCAACGGCCGCCTGCGCGACCTGCTGTGCCAGAAAAAGCCCGGCCAATCGCGGCCTTGACCGGGCCAGTCGCTCTGCGGTTGCGGGGTGGACCTCCTTGCTGTTAGCCTGTCTTCAGGGCGGCGTCACACCCGACGCCGCCCTTTTGGCAGGACAAGATGCGCATATTGCTCGCAGACGATCAGGAACTGGTCAGAGAGACCATCGCCGCCTTTCTGCGGCAGGAGGCCGATATCACCGTCGAGGTCGCCTGTGATCTGCCCGCAGCCCTGGCCGCGGTGCGCAGCGCGGCACGCTATGACCTGATCCTGCTGGATTACATGATGCCGGGGATGAACCGGCTGGGCGGGCTTTCGGCGATGAAAGCCGCGGCCCCCGGCGTGCCCGTCGCCATCATCTCGGGTGCTGCCCCCCGTGTGGTGGCCGAACAGGCCGTGGCCGCCGGTGCTGCAGGCTTTCTGCCCAAGACCATCTCGACCCGGTCGCTCCTGGCCGCCGTCCGCTTCATGGCGGCGGGCGAGATCTATGCGCCCCTCGCGCTCAAGACCGAAAAGGACACGCCGCCCCCCGACCTCGTCAGCGCCAATCTGACCGCGCGCGAGCTGGATGTGCTCAACCGGCTGTGCCAGGGCATGGCCAACAAGGAAATCGCCCGCGAGCTTGGCCTGCAGGAGGTCACGGTCAAGCTGCATGTCAAGACGCTCTACCGCAAGATCGGCGCCAAGAACCGCACCCATGCCGCGATCCTGGCCCGCGAGGCGGGGCTGCTTTAAGCCAGGCTGCTTTAATCTGGGGCCGGGCCGCGTATAGTTCCTACCCCTTCCGGATAGGGTGGCTACTCCATCGCCTTCCGCAAAACGCCTGAGGCCATGATAGGACTGCGGGAAATACAGGAGAATCTGCATGTTCAAATCCGTCACCAGGTCCATCCTCGCGCTTGGACTTTCGCTTTGCATGACCACGCTGGCCTGGGCCGGCGATTTCGCGGCGCCCAAGGGCGATGTCCTCTTGACCGTCAAGGGCAGCATCGCCGCCAAGAACGTCGGCGACACGCTGCAGCTTGATCAGGACCAGCTCGCCGCCCTGCCGCAGACCGCCTTCACCACCTCGACCACCTGGACCAGCGGCACGCCGACCTTCAAAGGCGTGCTTCTGAAGGACCTGATCGCGGCCGTCGGCGCCACCGGCAAGACCATCACGCTGAAGGCGGCCAATGACTATGCCATCACGATCACCGCCGATGACGTGAAGCCCGATGCGCCGCTTCTGGCGTACCTCATGGACGACAAGACCATGAGCCTGCGCGAGAAGGGTCCGGTCTGGATGGTCTATCCCTATGACCAGAACCAGGATTACCGCACCGAAGAGACCTATGCCCGCTCGATCTGGCAGCTGACCGAAATCACCTTCAGCGAATAAGACCGGAACACCATGTCGCAGGGCTCTCTTCGTCTGGAACGTCTGGCCAGAACCCTTCGCCCGGTTCTGGTCGCGCTCTTGATCGTGGCCCTGGTCTTCGTGGCCTTTCTGGGCACCCGCATCCAGTCTGCCCTGACCGAGCTGGAAGAACAGCCCGCCGACAACCTGCACTGGAACCTGACCCAGCTGGAGGTCGATCTGGTCCGCTTCGACGAGGAGATGCGGATCGTTTCGCTTGACCCGAAGGAGCCGGTCCGCGAACTGCGCAAGCGCTTCGATCTGTTCTACAGCCGGGCGCAGAACGCGATCAGCGGCCAGGGCTTCACCTCGCCGGGGCTGGAGGATGTGGCAAGCCAGATGGGCGCGCTCCTCAGCAGCTATCTGGCAAGCGAAACGCCGAAGATCGACGTGTCGGACGACGCGCTGCGCCTCAACCTGCCGATGATGATCACCTCGGCCGATGGTCTGCGCGAAGATTTGCGCCAGACCTCGATCAAGATGATCGAGCGTCTGGCCAAGCTGAACGACATCCGCCGCGCCGCTTTCGGCGATCTGGTGCACCAGATGGCGCTGGCGCTGGCGGCCTCGGTCGGGACGCTGACCATTCTTCTGCTGCTTGTGATCTGGCTGAACGGCCAGGCCACCCGCGAAGCGCGCTACACCGCCCGCATCTCGCAGCGGCTTTCGGCGACGGTGAACACCTCGCTCGATGCGATCATCGTGGCCGACAGCGAAAGCCGGATCATCCAGTACAACCCCTCCGCCGAAAGCATCTTCGGCTTTGCCCAGACCGAGGTGCTTGGCCGCGAACTGGCCCAGCTGATCATCCCGCACCGGATGCGGTCGGCCCATGCCGAGGGCATGGCGCGGTTCATGAAGGACGGCAGCTTCAAGCTGGTCAACACTGGCCGGTTCGAGACCACCGCGCTGGACAAATCGGGCCGCGAATTTCCGGTCGAGCTGGCGATTTCCGATGCGCAGGGCGAGGATGGCACCATCTTCATCGCCTTCATCCGCGACATCTCGGCCCGCCGCGCCGCCCAGACCCAGCTGATGGCCGCCCGTGACGAGGCGCTGGCGGCCGAACGCGCCAAGACCAATTTCCTTGCGGTGATGAGCCACGAGATGCGCACGCCGCTGAACGGCGTTGCGGCCTCGCTGGAAATCGCCGCCGGCAAATGTACCAACCCGGATCAGGCGCGCTTCATCGCCCTGGCGCAGGATTCGGCGGCGCAGCTTTTGCGGCTGGCCAATGACGTGCTGGACATCAGCCGTGTCGAAAGCGGCGGGTTGAGCCTGAATGACGAGGATTTCGACCTTGGCCAGCACCTCACCGGGCTGGTCGAGGCGATCCGCCCGCTCTGCGAGGACAAGGGCATTTCGGTGGACCTCGACCTCCTCAGCCCGCTGCCGCCCCTGCATGGCGACCGCTTCCGCATCGGGCAGATCGTGCAGAACTTCCTGTCGAATGCGCTGAAATTCGTCGAAGAGGGCGGGATCACGGTCGAGGCCGAGGTCGCCGACAGCGCGGGCGATCTGCGAACCATCGAGGTGCGGGTGATCGACACCGGGCCGGGCATCGCAGAGGCCGATCAGGAACGCATCTTCGAGGAATTCGTGATGCTGGACCCCTCTTTCGGGCGTCCGGGCGGCGGCGCGGGGCTGGGGCTGGCGATCTCGCGCCGGCTGGCCAAGGCGATCGGCGGCGAGATCGGGGTCGAGGGCGAGCCGGGCGAAGGCAGCTGCTTCTGGCTGCGGGTGACCCTGCCGCTGGCGCATGAAGCGGTCGCACCGACCGCCAACACCGGCGCGGCGGATGCGATCCCGGCGCAGGATGTGCTGGTCGTCGAGGATAACGCGACCAACCGGGCCGTGCTGGAAGAGATGCTGTTGCATCTGGGCCAGCGCGTCGTGATGGCCAATGACGGACAAAGCGGCGCCGATGCCGCAAGGGCGCGGCGCTATGACGTGATTCTGATGGATATCTCGATGCCGGTGATGGATGGCCTCACCGCGACCGGGCTGATCCGGGCCGAAGGCGCCTCGCGCAACAGCCGGATCGTCGCGGTGACGGCGCATTCGATGCCGGCCGACCGCGACAGGTTCCGCGCCGCCGGCATGGACGAGGTGCTGGAAAAGCCGATCTCGCTGAGCCGGCTGCGCGCGATCCTCGCCCATCAGGAAGAGAGCGCCCGCCCCCAGGGCTCGGCGGTCCTGGACCCCGAACGCCTGGGCGACCTGCGGCAGGCGCTCGGCGCCGAAGGCGTGGCGCGCATCGTGGCGCGGTTCCGGGCAGATGGCGAAAGCCTGAAGACGCGGCTGATGGAGGCGGTGGAAAGCCAGGCCTCGCAGGAGATCACCCAGGCGCTTTGCCACGAAGCAGCCGGTCTGGCCGCGGTGGTGGGGGCACAACGCCTGCGCGGCCACCTCGCCCAGGCCGAGCTTCTGTGCCACAACGGCCACATGGCCGGCGCGCGTGCCCTCCTCGCCCGCGACACCGAAAGCCTCTGGCAAGAGGCGCTGGAGGCGGTGGCCCGGCAGGTGTGATCCGAGCGTTTGAGGCGTGAGACGGGGTGCTCAGGCCCGGCTCTCCCAGTGGCTGCCGGGGATGGCACTGACCAGCTGGCGGGTATAGGGCTGCTGCGGGTCGCGGAAGATGCGGGCGGGCGGGCCGGATTCGACCACCTCGCCGCGGTGCATCACCAGAACCTCATCGCAGATCTGGCTCGACACCCGCAGATCATGGGTGATGAAGACCAGCGCCAGGTGCCGCTCTTTCTGCACCCGGGCCAGAAGTTCCAGGATCTGCGCCTGAATGGACACGTCCAACGCCGAGACCGCCTCATCCGCCACGATCACATCGGGGTCGAACATCAAGGCCCGGGCGATGCCGATGCGCTGGCGCTGGCCGCCGGAAAACTCGTGCGGAAAGCGGTCATAGGCCGCACCGTCCAACCCGACCTGGGCCAGGATGTCCAAGGCCTTGGCCCGCGCCGCAGCCCGGTCCATCCCCTGCGCCACCGGCCCGACCGTCAGCGCCGCCCCCACTGTCTGGCGCGGGTTGAGCGAGGCATAGGGGTCCTGAAAGATCATCTGGATGCGCGGGCGCAAGGGCCGCATCGCGGCCTCGGTCAGGGGCAGGATGTCCTGACCGTCCAGCAGGATCCTTCCGGCATCCGCCGCGATCAGCTTCATCAGGATCCGCCCCATCGAGGATTTCCCCGACCCGCTTTCGCCCACCACGCCGAGGGTTTGGCCGCGGCGCAGGGTGAAGCTGACATTGCGCACGGCATGAACCACGCGCCTGCGGCCGAAGAAGCCGGTGGCGGTGTGGTAGGTCTTCTCCAGCCCCTCGGCCTGCAGGATGATGGCGGTCTCGGCCTCGGGCGCGCGGTCGGCCTCGCGCAGGCGGGGGACGGCGGCGATCAGGCGTTTCGTGTAGGGATGGACCGGCGCGTTCAGCACCTGCGCGGCCGGGCCCTGTTCGACGAGAAAGCCCTTCTCCATCACGATCACCCGGTCGGCGATATCGGCCACGACGCCGAAATCATGGGTGATGAACATGACACTCGTCCCCTTGCGGCGCTGGATGCTGCGGATGAGGTCGAGGATCTGCGCCTGTGTCGTCACGTCCAGCGCCGTGGTCGGCTCGTCGGCGATCAGCACCTCGGGGTCGAGTGCGAGGGCGATGGCGATCATCACCCGCTGCCTTTGCCCGCCCGACAGGCGGAAGGGGTATTGGTGCTGCAGCAGTGCGGGATCAGGCAGGCCGACCTCGCCCAGCAGGGACAGAACCTTGGCGGCGCGGGCGCTGCGGTCGCCCCAGCCATGCGCCACCAGAACCTCGTCGATCTGTGCGCCGATGGTCATCAGCGGGTTGAGCGCCGACAGCGGGTCCTGAAAGATCACCGACAGCGCCTTGCCGCGCAGCGACCGGCGGGATTTCTCGGGCATCGCCAGAAGGTCGGCGCCGTTGAACAGGATCTTGCCGCCGGTGACCCGCATCGCCGGCGACAACAGCCCCATGACCGTGCTGGCCGTCACCGACTTGCCCGAGCCGGACTCGCCGATGATGCAGAGGATCTCGCCCCGATGCAAATCGAAGGAGACTCCGCTGACCGCATGGGGGCGCTCCATCTCCTTGGGCAGGCTGATGGTCAGGCCTTGCACGGACAGGACGGGGTCGGGGCGCGGTTCGGTCATGGCGATCTCCGGGGCGGATCAGGGCTTCGGGACGACGGTGGCAAGCTTGCGGAAGGGCGTCAGCACCTCCAGCCAGGGGGCGATGCCCTTGGGCACCCGCACGATGGCGCCGGGGCCGATCCTGACCGGCTCGCCATCGCCAAGCCGGCAGATCGCCTCGCCCTCCAGCACGACGAAGGTCTCTTCCAAGGCGCGCGGCGGATAGTTGTAGATGCCCGGCTCGGCGATCCAGACCGCGACCTTGGTGGCGGTCTCGGGCGCGCCCGCATCCTCCCAGATCATGCGGCGGAAGGACTTGGCCTGACCGTCATCGGCCATCAGGCCGGGGGTCAGGTCGGTATCGGCGGTGATATGGGTGATCAGGCTCACGCGGGTTTTCCTTTCGCGGTCAATGATGGGGTGGCAGCGCGGCGCCGTGGCGCAGGGCGGCAAGACGGTCGGTGAACCGCATCTGGCGCAGTTTCAGCGCGGGGGCGTAAGCCATCCAGAGCGGTGATTGGTGCAGGGGTTCGACGCGCAGATCGAGGTCCGCCTCGGGCACGCCCAGCGCCCAGTCCGACAGGATGCCGCCCAGCATCGACCCAGTGGGCACCCCGCGCCCCGACAGCCCGGTCAGCGCCACAACCCCCGGCGCCAGCCCATAAAGCCGCGGCACGGTGCGCTGCTGCATGTCGAGCTCGCCGAACCAGAGATAGTCCCAGCGGATCTCCTCGCGCATCGCGGGGTGGAGCCAGCGCAGGCGGTCGGTCAGCACCTGTTTCGTATAGGCCAGATCGCGTCCGCGCCGCCCCATCGGGAACATCGAAGCGACGATGCGTCCCTCGGCATTGTATTTGTAGACGAAGATGTCGCCGCGCCCGTCGTGGATCGTGGTATTCCGCGGCAGGACATGGGCACGGGTTTCGGCAGACATCGGCTGGGTGGCGGCGACAAAGACGCGCTGGATGCGGAAGCTGCGGTCCAGCTTCGGCCAGCCGCCCACCGTATAGGCCCCGGTCGCAAAGATCACCTTGTCGGCCAGCACGCGGCCCCCGGCGGTGGAGACCTGCCAGCCGGTGCCTGTCTTCTCGCAAGCAGTGACGGCGGAACCGGTGTGGATCACCCCACCCTCCTGCATCACGGCGCGGGCGAGGCCGCGGGCATAGCCAAGGGGGTTCAGATGCCCCGCCTCCTCATGCAGCCAGCCGCCGTAAAAGCGCGGGCTGCCGGTGATCGCCTGCACCTCGGCACGGTCGAGGACGCGGGTATTGGCCCCCACCGCGTTGTAACTGCGGGTCTTCTCCTCCATCAGTTTCATCTGCCCGGGGTGGAGCGCGCCCATCACATAGCCGCGCTGCACCCATTCGCAGCTGATCTGATAGCTTTCGATCATCTGCCCGGCGCGGTCATTGGCCCTTGTCTGCCGCCGGATCAGCCGTTCGGCCCAGGGCTGGCCCAAAATCCGGCGCAGATCGTCGAGGCCGTAATGGGTGAAGGTCGGCGTGGAATGCCCGGCATTGCGGCCAGAGCCGCCAAAGCCGATCTCCTCACGCTCCAGCAGCACGACTTTGGTGCCGGCCTTGGCCAGCTCCAGCGCGGTGGTCAGCCCGGTATAGCCGCCGCCGACGATGCAGACATCTGCCCTCACATCGCCTTGCAAAGGTTGGGTCGGCATGGCGGGCGTGGCGGTGGCGAACCACAGCGTCGCATCGAAGGGCGAGAATTTGGTCATCGCCTCACCTCTGGTCCGAACGGGCGTCGAGCGCGTCGCGCAAGCCGTCGCCGATGAAGTTGAAACCCGCCACGGCCATGGTGATCGCCACCCCCGGCACGATGGCGAGCCAGGCCGCCTTGTCGAGGTATTGCTGCGCGCCGTTCAGCATGTTGCCCCAACTGGGCAGGGGCGGCTGGATGCCGTAGCCGAGGAAGCTGATGTAAGCCTCCAACAGGATCGCGCGGGCGACGGTCAGGGTGGCGGCGACGATGATCGGACCCACGACATTGGGCAGCAGTTCGCGGAACATGATCTGCGCGGTGGGCAGACCCACCATCCTGGCCGCCAGCACGAAATCGCGGTCGCGCAGGGACCGCACCTCGGTTTCGACGATGCGGGCGACCTCCATCCAGCTGGTGACGGCGATGATCACGGTGATCATCAGGGGGCTGGGGCTGATGAAGGCGGCCAGCGCCAGAAGCAGGAAGATCGAGGGGAAGGACAGGAAGGCATCGACGATCCGCATCAGGACCGCTCCGGTGCGCCCACCAAGGTAGCCCGCCACGACGCCGACCACGGTGCCGACGACCGTCGACATGACCATGGCAAAGAAGCCGACCAGAAGCGAGATCTGCCCCGCCTTGAACAGCCTTGCGGCAATGTCGCGCCCCAGAGGATCGGTGCCGAAGATATGCGCCCCGGTGCCGGGCGGCGCAAAGCGGGCGCGCAGGTCGATGTAGAGGTCGTCAAAGGGCAGAAGATGCGGGCCCAGCACGCAGGCCAGCGTCAGGGCAAGGATCAGCACCACCCCCACCATCGCCAGACGGTTGCGGGCAAAACGGCGCACCGTGCGCGAACGCCACCAGCGGGCGGGCGAGGCAGCGGGAATCGAAGCGGGAACGGCGTTCATGCCTGACCTTCCTTCAATCAAGACGGATGCGAGGGTCGACGAGGGCGACCAGTATGTCGGCGGCCAGATTGCCGATCAGCACCAGCACGGCCGAGAACATCAAAAGCCCCATGACCACGGGATAATCGTTGTAGCCCAGGCTATCGAGGAAGAGCCGCCCCATGCCGGGCCAGGTGAAGACCGTTTCGGTCACCAGAGCCCCGCCTAGCAGCGTCGGCAGCTGCAACCCCGCCAGCGTGATCATCGGCACCAGCGCGTTGCCGACGATATGTTTCATCAGCACCCGGCGCGGCGCCAGACCCTTGGCCTTGGCGGTGCGCACGAAATCCTGGCTCATCACATCCAGCGTGGCGCTGCGCATGTAGCGGCTCCACACCGCGACGTTGACCAGCGCCAGAACCAGGCTCGGCATGATGAGGTGGATGGCAAAGTCGCCAAACGACCCGTCGCCCACGGTGTACATGTTGCCCGCAGGCAGCCAGTGCAGCCAGAGCGAGAAGGTGAAGATCGCGATCAGGCCGAACCAGAAGGTCGGGATCGACAGGGCGACCATGGCCGCGACGGTCGTCACATAGTCAAAGGTCGAACCCTGCCGCATCGCACTCCGGATGCCGATCCAGGTGCCCAACACCACCGAAATCACGGTGGAGCTGCCCATCAGAAGCAGGGTCGCGAACAGGTGGCCGTTGATGATGTCCAAGACCGGGCGCCCATCGCGGTAGGACTTGCCCCAGTCGCCGCGCAGAAGGTGCCAGAGCCAGTCGAGGTATTGGATCGGCAGAGGCCGGTTCAGCCCCATCTGTTCCGAGATGCGGTCCAGCGCCTCCTTGGTCATGCCCGGGGTCAGCGCGTATTGCGACAAGGGCCCGCCTGGTGCCAGGTTCAGCACCATGAAGCCGATCAGCGAGACCAGAGCCAAGAGCACGATGCTTTGCCAGAAGCGCAGCAGAAGATATCGCAGCACGTTGCACCTCCATCAGGGGACGTTTGGAAGGAAGGGCGCGTGCCGCCAGGTAGCGGCACGCGGGGGCCGGGATCAGGCCCAGCGCCAGCTGCGCACGTTCCAGGTGTCGATGCGGTTGTTGATATTGGCCTCGTAGCCCTCGACTCCCTTCTTCCAGCCGGGAATGATCGCGTATTGGAAGATCGGCAGGAAAGGCAGGTCTGCGCGCATGATCTCCTGGATCTTCTGGTAGACCGGCAGACGATCCTTGGGATCGACCAGCTCGCCGCCTTTCTTCAGAAGGGCATCCACCTCGGGATTGACGTAGACCCAGGTGTTCTGCCCGTTGCCGCCGCTGGCGGGCGAGGAGGTGGACATGAAGTAATCCGACGTGTCCGGGTCCGGCCCGGTCAGGCAATTGAGGCCCACGACGACCGAGTCGAATTGCGACAGCATCCAGTAATCGCCCCACATCACCGCCGGTGGCAGGTTCGAGATGGTCATCTCGACGCCGATATCCTTGAAGGATTGCTGGAAGAACTGCTGCGCCTGCTCGCGCAGGTGGTTGCCCGCGGTGGTCGAATTGGTGAAGGAAAGCCGCACGCCATCCTTGGCACGGATGCCGTCGGCGCCGGGAACCCAGCCCGCCTCGTCCAGAAGCGCCTTGGCCTTGTCGGGGCTGTATTCGTGCTTGGGCAGGTCAGGGTTGAAGTAGAAGCTCTCGCGCGGCATGTAGGTCTCGGTCGGCTTCGGCACACCGTAGTACAGCGCGTCGATGATCGCCTGCTTGTCCAGCGCATGATAAAGCGCCTGACGCACCTTGAGGTCCTGGAACTGCGGGCGCTTCATGTTGAAGGTCAGCGATTCGAAGGTCCCGGTGCCGAAGACCTCGACCACCTTGCCGTCCAGGGTCTTGGCTTCCTCGTAATGGTCCGGCGTGATCCATTGCAGGCCGACCACGTCGATGTCGCCGGTCTTGAACTGGGTGTAAAGCACGGTGAGGTCGGGCACATAGGTGACGACCAGCCGCTCCAGATAGGGGCCGTCGCCGAAGTAATCGGTGTTGGCCGCAAGCTCGATATGGTCACCCGCGACCCGTTCTTTCCACTTGAAGGCGCCGGTGCCGATGGGGGCGGTGTTGAAGGGCGCTTCGTTCTTGTCGGCCACGCCGTCGAAGGCATGTTTCGGCACGATGAAGGTGGAGGCGAGGATCGAGGCATAGGGCGCGAAGGCCTTGTCCATCTTCCAGGTGATCTCGGTCGGCGAGACGACGGTCAGGTCGCGGACATGTTCATGCCCGGTGCGGCGCCAGCTGCGGAAATCCTTGTCGACCAGAAGATCGAGGGTGAATTTCACATCCTCGGCGGAGAAGGGCGTGCCATCATGCCATTTCACATCGTCGCGCAGGGTGACCTTCCAGGTCAGACCATCGGCCGAGATACCGCCGTTTTCGACCGTGGGCACCTCTTTGGCCAGCAGCGGATAGAACTCGCCCTTGGCATTCACGTCGAAGAGCGGGTCGAAGATGGCGTAGTGGATGCCCTCGTCCACCTCGATATGCAGAAGATGCGGGTTGAAGACGGTCGGCTCTTGCGAGAAGCCCACCACAATCTGCCCCTTGGGCGCGTCCTTGGCCTGTGCGGCGCCAAGCCGCGACAGCGAGGGGGCAAGCGTGGCCAATCCGGCCGCACCCATCAAAAGCAGAGCCTTGCGGCGCGAGGTCTGAAAGCCGTCGGTATCCTTGATCATGTCAGTGGTCCCTGTGCTGGAGTGAACCGGGCGCGGCTTCTGATGGCCGCTGTCCGGGGATGAGGTGAACCGGCGAGGCCGGCCCGTGCCTTCGGGTCAGAACCCGCTGATCAGCTCGATCTTCGAGCCGTCGGAGAAGCGGTTGAACCGGAAATGCGCCGGATCAACCAAGGGTGTGCGGCCGGTCACCAGATCGGCCATCAGCCTGCCGGCAGCCGGGCCGATGCCGAAGCCGTGGCCGGAAAAGCCCGAGGCGAGGAAAAAGCCGGGGATGCGGTCGATGGGGGAAATCACCGGCACGGCATCGGGGGTGACGTCGATGTAACCGGCCCAGCGCTGCGCGATCTCTGCCGCGGCGAGGGCGGGAAAGGCCTGGATCGCGGCGCGCATCGCCTTGTCGGACAAGGCCTTGCTCGGCACCGGGTCGAGGACGCGGTTGTATTCGAAGGGGCTCGGCTCATCCAAAGCCCAGCGCCGCGCCAGACGCGCCTCATCCAGAAAGCGCAGGCCCAGCCGGAAGTTGAGCGAGCGCCACTCCTTGCGCAGCGCCGGCAGGAAGGCCAGCGCCTGACGGAAGCTTTGCGGCACGATGTCCACGACGTTTTCATGCCCCGAGGCGATGGTATAGCCGCCGTCCTGCCGCTTGCGGATCGCAAAATCCTTGTGCCAGATCGCCTCTTCCGGGCCGCCCTCCAGTGGCTTGGTGCGGATGACCGAGTTCATCACCTTCAGCTGCGGGAAATTGATCCCGAGGTTGCCGGAAAACAGGCTCGACCAGGCCCCGCCCGCCAGCACGACCGCCTTGCAGGCGATCGGCCCGCGTTCGGTCACCACACCGCTGATCGCCCCGCCCGAGGTTTCGATGCCGCGCACCGCACATTGGGTCAGCACATGGGCGCCGCGTTCCCGCGCCGCTTCGGCAATGGCGGGGGCGGCCTTTTGCGGTTCCGCCCGGCCATCGGCGGCGGTGTAGAGCGCGCCTTTCAGATTCATGTTGGCATTGGGGAACTTCTCGCCAAACTCCTTGGCGCTCAGCATCCGGCTTTCCAGCTGATAGCCGTCGAGGTTGCGGTTCCAGGTCTCGTGCTGGGCAAATTGCAGGTCATCGGCGCAGGTGAAGATGATGCCGCTGCGCTTGTAGCCGGTATCCCGCCCGATCCGCGCATCAAGGCCGGACCAGATCCGCAAAGCCTCGGCCATCAGGGGCACTTCGCGCGGGTCGCGGCGCGAGATGCGGACCCAGCCCCAGTTGCGGCTGGATTGTTCGTGACCGATGCCGCCCTTTTCGCACAAGGCCACCCGCAGGCCGCTTTCGGCCAGCTCCAATGCGGTCGAAGCGCCGATGATCCCGCCGCCGATGACGACGACATCCACCGCGCGCGGCAGATCGGCATCACCGTGAACGGGCACGACATAGGGGCCGGGCATTCAGAAACTCTCCTCAAGCTGGCAGTTCACCGCGAACTCGGCGACGCTGGATGTGTTGGGCAGCTCCAGGATCATTGCGATGATCCGGGCCAGGTCCTTGGGGTCGGTCATCCTGTCCTGCGGCATGTCGGTGAGGGCGGCACTCATGTCCGAGGCGACGAAGCCCGGACAGATCGCGGTGGCGCGGATGCCATGGGCGAACCCCTCGTGGCGCAGGGCATGGGCGAGGGCGACGGCCGCGAATTTCGACAGGGAATAGCTGCCCGCGCCCGAAGCCTTCACCCTTTTGCCCGACAGCGAGGCGAGGATGACCACCCGGCCCTGCCCCGAGGCCACCAGCGCAGGCCAGGCCGCCTGCGCCAGCCGGCGCGGGGCCATGACGTTCACCTCCATCAAGGTCTGGATATCGGCGTCGGTGGCCTCGATCACCGATTTCGGGATCATCACCCCGGCATTGGCGACCACCGCGTCGATCCTGCCGAACCGCGCCATGGCCGCGGTGACCCAGGCATCCTGCGACGCCGGGTCGGTTGCGTCATAGGGGTGCAGATGCACGGCGTCGCCGGCCCAACCGGGCCGCTCCGGCTGGCGCATCCCCAGCGAGACATCCCAGCCATGG
Organism: Rhodobacter sp. P1_C2; assembly: GCF_056406375.1. NCBI lineage: Bacteria > Pseudomonadati > Pseudomonadota > Alphaproteobacteria > Rhodobacterales > Rhodobacter > Rhodobacter sp. P1_C2. Next base: position 47,537 of record NZ_JBFUAG010000001.1, on the reverse strand, counting down.
CCCGCAAGCCATTCCGCCACCGCAGCCCCAATGCCACGGCTTGCCCCCGAGATCAGGGCCACCGGCTTTGCGGTCATGATTTCACCTCGCGCAGGCGGCCATAGGCCCGCTTCAGAATGTCGATCAGCACGGCCTGTTCATCGCGCGGGATGATCTTGTCGAAGAAATCCTCCGACTGCTGCACCGCGATGGTGCGCACCTTGACCGCCAGCGCGGCGCCCTTGGGGGTGATGTAAAGCTCCTGCGCGCGGCTGTCCTCGACCGAGGTCTTGCGGAAGATCAGGCCCTGATGTTCCAGCGTATCCAGGATGCGCCCCATCGCCGAACGGTCGCGGAAGGCCAGTTCAGCCACGACCGAGGGCCGGATGCCCGGGTGGCTGTCGATCAGAAGCAAAGCGGTGATCTTGCCCTTGCCCTTGGCCACCTCAAGATTGGCCAGCCGAGCATCCAGATCGCGCGACACCGAGGTGTCGATGACCCGGATGTAGAAGCTCAGGACATTCTCCAGAACGTCCAGATCCACATGGTCGACATGACTGGCCGTGGCCGCGGAAGCGGCCTCTTTTGGCTGTTTCACGAATGGCTCCCATCGCCGGCGCGACCCTCGGCCGCTTGTTTTGTTGGGGTACGCTAGGATGGATGATGGATAAATACAACTAATTTTAGTGGACAAATACAATTATCGCGCGGCGGCGAAAACGCTTGTGAATCGGGCAGATTTGCGGGCGCGACCGGTCTCATTGCCCCGGAATGCGGCAAGATGGAAAAACGCCCCGCGGCGGGCATGCCGCAGGGCGTTTCGATTCGGGGTGAGGCGGGGGTGGGTCGCGGGGCTAGATTCCGGCGTACCAGTCGTAGCCGATCTGGTCCTCCCAGAAGCCGCCCTTGCCAAGGCCGATCCCGGCAAGATCGGCGCGGGCCTCGATCCGCATGATGTATTTGGCCTGCTTGTAGCCAAGCTGCCGTTCGACCCGCAGCCGCAGGGGCGCGCCGTGGCCCACCGAAAGGGGCGCATCGTTCATCGCATAGGCCAGGATCGTCTGCGGGTGGAAGGCATCCACCAGGTCGATGCTTTCGTAATAGGCGTCGCCGCCGAAGTCGTCGGCGCAGTGCAGCACCAGATAGCGCGCGGTGGGCAGAAGATTGACCTGCGCCAGAAGGGCGCCGAGCGGCACGCCGGTCCATTTGCCGATGGCGCTCCAGCCTTCCACGCAGTCGTGGCGGGTGATCTGGGTTCGCGAAGGCATCGCCTTCAGCGCGTCGAGCGAGAAGCTGGCCGGCTTGGCGACCAGCCCATCGACCTGCAACTGCCAATTGGCGAATTCGGTGTCCATATGGCGCTGATACTCGTCCGAGGTGGGCATCGTGTTGCCGTTGGTGCGGAAATCGGGCGACATGTCGGCCTCGGTGAACTCGGGCGCCAGGGAATGGCGACCGATCAGGCGATGCGTCCGGTAGGACAGCTGTTCGCCGCTGCCCAGAACCAGGTCGCGGAACGAGGGGCTGAGGATCAACCCCGCCGTGCCGCCGATGATCGTGGTGAAGCCAAGGCCGGTCAGCAGGCCGCGGCGGGTCAGATGCAGGGCCATCACTCTTTCTCCTCGGGCAGACGATAGCGACCGGTGATCATCGAGCGGATCTCGTTGACGGGGCCGGCCAGGACGACCATCAGCAGATGGACCAGAATGAAAAGCACGATGCCGAAGGCAAAGATGAAGTGCAGCGAGCGCGCCGATTGCCGCCCGCCGAACAGCACCAGAAGCCAGGATTCCGAGGCATCGAGACCGGGCGACATGGTGAAACCGGTCAGGACCATGCCGGGGATCAGCACGATCAGCACGGAAAGATAGGCGAATTTCTGCAGCACGTTATAGCGCCGGGCCGCCTCGCCCTTGGGAAAGTTCAGCGTGGCGTGATGCTTGATATCGGTCCAGACATGCGCGGGCTTCACCTCTTCGGCGGTGGGCAGAAGGTCGCGCTGCAGGTGGCGGTTGGTGAGGCTGCGCAAGAGGTAGGCCGCGATACCTACGGCAAAGACCCAGGCGAAGGTCAGATGCCAGCGGCGGGCGATCGCGAGGTTATAGGTCTGCGGCAGGGTCGCCCAATAGGGAAAGGCGCGGTTGCGCTCGGTCCCCGTGGCATCGGTCCAGCGCCCCAGTACGCCGGTCGTGGCGATGGTGACAGAACCGATGCGCAGGTAGCCGGTGTCATCCTGGGTGGCGCCGATCTGCAGCCAGGCATGGTCGGGATTGGCGCCGTATTTGCCCCAGTAAAGCCGGGGATGCGCGTTGAAGATCATCAACCCGCTCATCAGCATGATCACCAGGGTCACGACATTCGTCCAGTGCCAGAGCCGGGTCGAAAGCCGGTGCCTTTCGACAAAATCGCCGCCGACGGGCGTGGTCTTGGTCGGCATGTCCATGGGTTTGCTGATCTGCATTTGCGCCGTCCCGTTGAGGGTGAAGGGGGTGGGGGCACCGGCCAAGGACCGGTGCCCGCGTCGGATCATTTCTTGGGGTGCAGAGCCTCGGCGACCATCATCTTGGGATGGGCGGCGCAGGTCTTGACCACGGCGGCCATCGATTCTTCCGGGCTCATCGCCATCGCATCGCCGGCCTTCATCGCGTCATCGGTCTTCATCGCATCGCCCGAGGCCATCGCGTCGCCCGACTTCATCGCGTCATCGGTCTTCATCGCGTCGCCCGAGGCCATGGCATCGCCCGACTTCATGGCATCATCGGTCTTCATCGCGTCGCCCGAGGCCATCGCGTCGCCCGACTTCATCGCGTCATCAGTCTTCATCGCGTCATCGGTCTTCATCGCATCGCCGGATTTCATCGCATCCGCCGACATCATCGCATCGCCCATCATCATTGCGGTGTTGAGGGCGGCGACCTTCTTGTCATGGCTCAGCTTGCTGAAGGCGCTGCAGCTGATGTCCTTGGCGGCGGTGTCGGCAAATGCGGGGGCGGTCAGCGCGGTGGCCATCGCGAGGGCGAGCATGAAACGGGTCATCGGAGTCTCCATAGGTTGCGGGCATCGCCGGTATTGGCGGGGTTCCGTCAGGGTCGAACCGATCCTTCAGTGGACCGATTACCCAGAAGGTGACCGAGCCAGGCCCAAGTTGGAAATGCCACCTGCCAATGCTTTCAATGCCCGCAGGCTATGACGCGGCACGCTTCCATGCCGGGGATGTATGGAACCCATACCAGCCGCGCTCTTTAAGTGGCGGGGGATTTCGGCGATGATGGCGGCATGAAAAACCCAGCCACCCTCGCCGCGCGCCTCGATGTCTGCCGCAATCGCCCCGGCAAATGGCTCGCAAGCTATGATGCGATGATCGCCCGCCTGAAGGGCTCGGATGCGATGGCGGGGGCGCCGCGGGTCGGCGATCTGGCCCCGGATTTCGCCCTGCCCGATGCCAAGGGCGTGCTGCACCGGCTCAGCGACCTTCTGGCCGAAGGGCCGGCGGTGCTCAGCTTCAACCGTGGCAGCTGGTGCCCCTATTGCCGGGAAGAGATCGGCGCCTGGGCGGAGAATCGCGACGACCTTCTGGCGGCGGGCGGGCGGCTGATCATCGTGACGCCCGAAACCGGCGGCAAGCTGAAGGCCCTGGCCGCGATTGCCGGGCCGGGGGTGGTCGTGCTGTGCGATCCCGATCTGGGCGTGGCGCTGCGCTATGGGCTGGCCTTCCCGGCCGGCCCCGCGCTGTTGCAGGAGTTTCTCGATGGCGGCTTCGATCTGGCCGAGGCTTACGGCACCAGCAACGGCTTTCTGCCCGCCCCGGCGACCTTCCTGCTAGACCGCGCCCGGCAGGTGCACCTGGCCTTCGTCGACCCGGATTTCCGTCACCGCGCCGAACCTGCCGATGTCCTCGTCGCCTTGTCGATCATGGGCAAGCCCGCCTGATCGGCGGTATCGGCCAGCCCGGCCTGCCAGTCGCGCGCCCTTGCGGCGCGCAGGAAAGCATCGGCGGCAGGCCCGCGCCGCCGCCCGGCCACCGCACTCAGCACCACCTTGAGGTAAAGCTCGCAATCCTTGAAGCGGACCGTGGTCACCCCCGGGGCGCAGGTGCCCGCCGGCACGATCGCCGGGCCAAGCCCGAGCGCCACCAGCCGCAACGCCTGCGCACAGCTGTCGACCCGGTGGCGGAAGGCGGGGGCGAGGCCCATCATCCCGGTGGCATTGCGCCAATGCGCCGTGCCGTCGTCGTGGCAGTCGATCCAGGTCTCGCCCGCCACCTCGGCCAGGCAGACCGGCCCGCCACAGGCCAGGGCATCGCCGCTGCGCACCGCCATCTCGTAACGCTGCAGGTAAAGCGGCCAGCTTTCCAGCCGCTCATGCGGCTTGTCGGGCTGGGCGATAATCAGAAGGTCGATGCCGCCCTTCAGCGACTGTTCGACCAGCTCTTCGCTGGTGCCGTTGCGCAGATCGATGGTCAGCGCCGGCAGCATCCGGGCCACGGCGGCCAGGGTCTCTTCCAGCACCGCCGAGCCGAGGCCATGCGCCACGCCGATCACCAGGGGCACCACCTCGGCCCGGCCAATGCTGCTGGCCAGCGAGGTCGCCGCCTCGGCCGCCTCGTAGGTCTGCTCCAGATGCGGCAGGACGCGGCGGCCCAGTTCGGTCAGATGGGTCAGCGCGCGTTCCCGGTTGAAAAGCGGGCTGCCGAACTCGTCCTCCAGCTTCTGGATGGCCCGGGTCAGCGCGGGTTGCGTCACATTGCACTGATCGGCGGCACGGGTGAAGTTCAGCGTCCGCGACACGGCCAGGAAATATTTGATCTGGTGCATTTCCATTGGTTTACAGGTCACCCAGCTGCGTTGCCGACCGCGGTCCGTTTCGGGAATGCCCAGGGCGCAAGGAAGACCTCGCATCATGGGCGCTGTGCTTGTCGAAGAAATCCGGCGAAGGGGTCAATTCATAACCAGAACCGGTTTCGCGCGATAGTCACCGGGGAAGTAGGTTTGTAAATCGTCAATTTTCGGAAGGTCGTTCACCACAATATACCCATAGGTCGGGTGCAGGGCGAGAAAGTCCTGATGCGCATCCTCGGCCCGGAAGAATTTCGCGGCGGGTTCGACCCTGGTCACGATCGGGCGGTGGAAGACCTTGGCGGCGTCCAGCTGCGCGATATAGGCCTTGGCAACGCTCGCCTGTTCGCCGTTTGTCGGAAAGATCGCCGAGCGGTACTGCGTGCCGTGGTCCGGCCCCTGGTAGTTGAGCGTCGTCGGGTCCGCCGCGACCGAGAAGAAGATCTGCAACAGATGGCCATAGGTTACCTTGGACGGGTCATAGACGATCTTGACCGCCTCGGTATGGCCGGTGGTGCCGGTGGAGACCTCGTCATAGCTCGGGTTGTTCTTGGTGCCGCCGGCATAGCCGGAGGTGGCGCTGATCACGCCTTTCACATGCTGGAACACCCCCTGCACGCCCCAGAAACAGCCACCCGCAAAAAGTGCGGTTTCGGTGCCGGAACGGGCGGCCTCGTCGGTCTGGGGGGCGGGAAGGCGCAGACCCTCGCCGGCAAAGCTGGCTTGGGCCAGAAGGCCGCTGCCAAGCGCGGTCAGCGCCGCAAGGGCCAGGCGGAAGCGGAAGGTTTTGGTCGCAAGCATGATCGGAACTTTCTGCAAAGGAGGGGAGGAGGGGAAGCCGGGCCACCGGGGGCCCGGCAGGCTGCTGCGCGTCAGATGCCGGCCGCGTCACGTTCGGCCAGCAATTGCTGGATCACCTCTTCAGAGACATCATAGGCGCCTTCGCCGAAATGGTGGAAGCGGACGTTGCCCTCGGCGTCGATGAAGTAATGCGCCGGCCAGTATTCGTTGGAGAACTGGCGCCAGATCTTGAAGTCGTTGTCCATCGCCACCGGGAAGGTGATCCCGAGGTCGGCCACCGCCTTCTTCACATTGGCCGGGTCCTTCTCATAGGCGAACTCGGGCGAATGGACGCCGATGACCACCAGCCCCTTGTCGGCATATTTCGCCGCCCATTCCTTCACATGCGGCAGGGCATGCAGGCAGTTGATGCAGCCGAAGGTCCAGAAATCGACCAGCACGACCTTGCCCTTCAGCTGCTCCATCGTCAGCGGGGCGGAGTTGATCCATTGCACGGCGCCATCGAGGGCAGGCACGGTCGGTTGCACCGGCAGGTCGAACTTGGCCTGCAGGACCGGCAGATCGTAACCGGCCTTCTGCGCCTGGATGTTGATCAGGCGGGGCATCGTCGCCGGGGCGGCCGCGTCCTCGGCGGCGCTCGGGTCGGCGTTCATCGCACCGGGGGTGGTGGCCAGATGGTCGAGCAGACCCTGTTCCAGGCCCGCGGTGCTGGCATAGGACCCCTGCGCCAGCAGGCGGGTGTCAACGCCGAGGCCAATCGCGACCGAGGCCGTGACCACCGCCGCACCAAGGCCCCGGCGCAGCCAGATTCCGGCACCCAGCGATGATTTCATCGCCCGGAACATCCGCCCCCCGACCAGAAGCGCCAGCGCCAGCGAGGTGGCAGCCCCCAGGGCATAGGCCAGAAGCAGCAGGCTGGTCCCCAGATTGGCCCCGTTCAACGCCGCCCCGGTCAGGATCAACCCCAGCACCGGCCCGGCGCAGGGCGCCCACAAAAGACCCGTCGCCACCCCGAGAAGAAGCGAGACGGCAATGGTCGCACCGCCCTCGCGGGTCTCGCGGTCGGCCCGCTCTGACAGGCGCGCGCCCAGCGCCACCACGGGGCGCATCGCCCGGTCGGACAGGGCGGGGAACAAGAGGATCAGGCCGAAACCTGCCAGAACCACCAGCGCGAGGCCGCGGCCGTATTGGTTGGCCGCCACCGCCCAGCCACCGCCGAAGGCCGCAAGCGAGGCGACGGCGGCGAAGGTCGCAGCCATGCCCGCCAGCATCGGCAGGGTGCTTTTGAGGAAGGATTGGCCGGTGCGCGCAAAGACGAAGGGCAGCACGGGCAGGATGCAGGGGCTGACGATGGTCAGGATGCCGCCGAGATAGGCAAGAAGAAGCAAGAGCATGGGATTTCCTTTGCGTGTCGGGTCAGGCGGCGGCGTGGAAGGTCATGGCGACCCCGTTCATGCAGTAGCGCAGCCCGGTCGGCTGCGGCCCGTCGGTGAAGACATGGCCCAGATGGCCGCCACAGCGGCTGCAATGCACCTCGGTCCGGACCGAGAGCAGCGAGTGGTCCTCGCTGGTGCCCACCGCACCGGCCAGGGGTTGCCAGAAGCTGGGCCAGCCGGTGCCGCTGTCGAACTTCGTGGCGGCGGAGAACAGCGACTGATCGCAGCCCGCACAGGCAAAGGTGCCGGCACGGTGTTCGTCCAGCAGCGGGCTGGTGAAGGGGCGTTCGGTGCTTTCCTGGCGCAGGACGCGGTATTGCGCGGGCTTGAGCAGGCGGCGCCATTCGGCATCGCTGTGGCTTACGGCAAAGCTTTCGCCCGCCCGGGCGGGCTTGCCCGAGATCGCAAGGCGCAGGCCAGCGAGGCCCAGCGTCAGGGAGGTCAGGGCGGAACGACGGGTCAGCTTCATGGGCTTCGGTCTCCGGCTGGGGCCCGGGGCGCGACGGGCGCGCCGGACGGGCGGTGGGGGGTCCGGGCCAGATGCCTTGTCGCCAAGGGCACCTCCCGATGGCCGGGGTTCATCCCGGTCTCGGAAAGGCACTTCGCGGGAATTGCCTGCGTGTTACGCGGCTCACGCTTTGGTGTTCATTTTCTGCGGAAGGGCCAGTCTGGGCGGCCTCCTCTGCGCTCAATAGCCGGTGGCGGCGGAAAACAGGGCGTGAAAATCACCGACCTCGCTGGCAGTCGCATCCGACACGGCCCAGAAGGTCAGGCCGCCCGAAGACCAGCTGACGAAATTATAGCCGTCGAGGTTGCTTGCGACGGGATGGGCAAAGCGGTCGGTTTCCGGCGCGATGAAAAGGTTGAGGACATGGTTGTTGCGCCGGTAAACCAGCGCCGCCACCACCCGCCCGCCAAAGTAATCGACCCGCCCGCCGACCAGCGGGAATCCCTGCGCCACCAGATCGGTCACCGGCGGCGAGAAGTCGATCTTGCCATTGAACCAGGGCCGCACCGTATGGCGGTCCGAGGTTTCGACATCGACCAGATGGCTCGCCAGCATCGAGCGGATGTGGCTGGCAAGGATTTCCTGCTGCAGATCATCGCCGCGCAGGGGGTTGAAGGACAGGACCACGACCGCGGCCAAGGCGGCGAAGGTCGGCACAAAACCCCAGCGGCGCAGATGATCGCGGGCCTGGGCCAGAAGCGCCCCGCCCTTGGCCGCGCGGTCCGGGCGCGTGTCGCGGGCCTGCTCGGCGGCAAGCGCCACCATCACCGCGGCGCGGGCGGCATCGGGCATGGGCGGACGCAGCTCTGCCCGGCCGAGGACCTGGCGCAAGGCGCGGATCTGGTCCAGCTCCCTGCGGCAGGCCTCGCAGCTTTCCAGATGGCGTTCCACCGCGACGGTGTTCAGGGCGTCGAGCTCGCCATCGACCAGGCTGTGCAGATGCAAGGCCCAATCGGGGCAGGCTTCACGGGCGGCTTGGCTCATCGGGCTGCTCCTTCTTCTTGGCACATGGCGGTCCAGGCAAGGCTGAATTCCTGCCGCGCCCTTGCCAGCCGCGACATGACGGTGCCGATCGGCACCTCGGTCAGTTCGGCAATCTGGCGGTAGGAGAAGTCCTCGAACTCGCGCAGCACCAGAACCTCGCGCATCGCCTCTGGCAGGGCGCCGATCACCGCCTGCACCCGGGCGGAGTCCGACCGGCGGATCAGCGCCATTTCCGGCGTGTCGGCCTCTGAAGCCAGGTCATGCGCGGGCGATCCTGCGCCCTCCTCCCCGGTGGTATCGCCCAGCGGCATCTCCTTGAATGCGCGCTCGCGTCCGTGGCGGGCCCAGCCGCGATAGCAGTTGCGCACGATGGCAAAGACCCAGGCCCGCGCATCGCCGCCGCGATACTGGGCAAAGCTGCGATGCGCCCGCAGAAAAGCCTCCTGCACGATATCTTGCGCCGCATCGGCATCGCGGCTGAGAAAGCGCGCGAAATTATAGGCCGCGTCGAGATGCGGCAGGATCGTCGTCTCGAACCTGTCCTGCGCCGGATCACGCGGCGCGGGTTTGAGGAAATTCCTCATGGCCGGCCCCTGCGACGGGACGCAGCGGCCCGCCCGTTGAGAGATTGCGTCATCCATCCTCCGGCGCAGCAGAATCGCGGCAGCCCCGGTCGGCAGAGCGGGGCGCGCTGCAGACTAGATCGGTTTTGCCTTTGGTTTATTCCCTGCGCCGCGCATAATTTTGTGATCGTCGGGCGAAACCTGCACTCGGGCCGGAAAAGCGCCCTTTTCCGCGAAATTCTGAAAAAACTTCCGGCCGCGGGGAATAAACCGGCGGGTCGCAGGCTCTTGCCTGTCAGTGAGGGCGCAAATGTGCGGCTCACGGAAATCGACGTCCCTTCAACCGGAGTTTCCAAAATGACACATCTGACACGCCGCGGCGTGCTTGGTACGGCTGCCGCTGCTGCTGCCTTCGGGCTTTCGGCCCAGCTGGAGTTCCTGATGCCGGCCGCGGCGCAGACGGCGCCCGCTGACGAGCCTTCCACCGGCTTTTACCGCTACAAGGTCGGCGATGTCGAAGTGACCGCGATCTATGACGGGATCTGGCGCAAGCCGCATGACCCGGCCTTCATCAAGAATGCGACGGTGGACGAGGTGAAGGCGGCGCTGGCCGCGGCCCATCTGCCGACCGATTTCATGCCGATCCCGGTGACGGTGCTGGTGCTGAAGCTGGGCGACCGGCTGGTGATGATGGATGCGGGATCGGGCGTCGGCCAGTGGCAGGCCAATGCGACCAACCTGCCCAAGAACATGGCCGCCGCCGGGATCGACTACAAGAAGATCACCACCGTCGTCCTGTCGCATTTCCACCCCGACCATGTCTGGGGCCTGATGGAGAAGGGCACCAATGCGCCGGTCTTCCCCGATGCCGAACTGATCGTGAATGCGGTCGAATACAACTGGTGGACCGATCCGGCCCGGCTTGACCAGCTGCCCGAGGGGCGCAAACCGGCGGGCAAGCGCATCGCCTCGGTCTTCCCGACCTGGAAGAACTGGACCCTGGTCGATGACGGGGCCGAGGTTCTGCCCGGCATGAAGATCCTCGCCGCACCGGGCCATACGCCGGGCCATTCGGCCTTCCTGATCGATGCCGGCAGCGAACAGCTGATGATCTCTGCCGATACGATGTATGTGCCCGCACTTCTGGCACCGCATCCCGACTGGCAGGGCAGCTATGACCAGGACGGCCCCACCGCCATCACCACCCGGCGCCGCCTGATCGACCGGGTGATCGCCGACAATATCAAGATCACCGGCACCCACTTCCCCTTCCCCGGCTCGGGCCGTTTCGTCAAGGACGGCACTGCCTATGGCTTCATGCCGACCGAGCTTGGCTGAACCCAGAGAAAGGACATTTCCATGTCAAAACGCAAGCTTCTGCCCGTGCTCGGGCTGTGCCTCCTCACCCTCGCCACGCCATTTGGCGCCCTGCCCGCCTTTGCCGTGGACAATATCGACGGGGATTCGACCGTCGATCTGACCTCGGTCCGCGCCAAGATCGCGGCGGAGGATTACAAGGCCGCGCTCGCCGAACTCCGCGATCTGGCCGAGGACAACCAGACGGCCGATGTCTACAACCTTCTGGGCTTCACCCTGCGCAAGACCGGCGATTTTCAGACCGCGCTGACCTATTACACGCGGGCCCTCGACCTCGACCCCGGCCACCTTGGCGCGCATGAATATCTGGGCGAGCTTTATGTCGAGACCAATGATCTGCCCAAGGCGCGGGAGCAGCTGGCCGTGCTGACCAAGCTTTGCCCGTCCGGCTGCGAAGAGCGGGAGGATCTGGAAACCGCCCTCAAGGCCAAGACGGCCAGCAACTGACCACGGGGGCGGGCGCAGAACCGCCCGCCCCTTCCCACCTCCCGGAGAGATCCATGACACCCGTTTTCCCGCGGCCCGGCCCGCGCGCGGTCGATGCCTGCCTTCTGCTGGCGCGCCTGTTGCTGGCCCTGATCTTCCTTCACGAGGGGGTGACGCTGACCACCCATTTCGACGGGGCCAGCGCCGCCTTCGCCAAGCTGGGCATCCCGCCCTTCCTGCTGATCCTGACCATCCTGTTGCAGCTGGCCGGGGGAATGTCGCTCGCCGCCGGGCTTTTCATGCGGCTGGGTGCGGCGGGGCTCGGCCTGTTCTGCATCGCCACGGCCTTGCAGATCCACACGAATTTCGCCGTCCAGAACGAGGTTCTGCAGTTCGAGAAGGACCTCGGCCTCGCCGGCGGCATGCTGGCGCTGTTGGTCTGCGGGCCGGGGCAAATCGCGCTCGACAGCCTCGTGGCGGCGCGGGTTTCCAGCCTCAGATGGTTGCTGCGCTGAGCTTGGGGTCGATGTGGAACTCTGCCGCGAAGAAGTCGATCGCGGCGCGGACCTTGGGTGCAAGGTGCCGGCGCGAGGGGTAGACCGCGCTGATCGGGTGATGCGCCGGTTCGAAGGCCTGCAGCAGGACGCGGACCTGGCCGCTTTCGATCTCGCCCTGCACGAAATGCCAGATCGGCACATTGGCGATGCCAAGCCCATGCAGGGCAGCAGCCAGAACCGCCTCGGTATTGTCCACCCGGATCGGGCCGCTGATCGGCTGCGACAAGGGCCCCTCCGGCCCGGCAAAGGTCCAGACCGGCCCGCCGACCAGCCCGCCATAGACGATGCACCGGTGCCGGGCCAGATCGGCGGGCTGCAGCGGCGTGCCATAACGCGCGAGATAGGCCGGCGTTGCGACCACCACCCGCCGCGACAGGCCGATCTGCCGTGCGATCAGGTGGCCATCCTCGACCTTGCCGACGCGCAGGGCCAGGTCGATCCCCTCTTCGATCAGGTCGGTGAACCGGTCATGCATCACGAGGTCGATCTCGATGCCGGGATGGCGGGTCATGAAGGCCTCCAGCCGCGGGATGACATGCAGCCGCCCGAAGACCCCGGCACAGGCCAGCCGCAGCCGCCCCGTCGCCTGCCCGCGCTGCCGCCCCACCGCCGATTCCGCCTGCGCCACCGCGTCGAGCGCGTTCAGCGACAGGTCATAGAAGCTGCGGCCATCCTCGGTCAGGGTCAGGCTGCGCGTGGTGCGCTGCAACAGAAGGCAGCCAAGGTGATCCTCCAGCGCCGCGACCTGCTTGCTGATCGTGCTTTGCGTGCTGTTGGTCTCCCGCGCCGCAGCCGAGAAGCTGCCGCTTTCCACGACCCGGACAAAGACCTGCATCCCCGCCAGACGGTCCATCCCGGTCCCCCTATTCATTCCATATGCGACTTTATGTTAGGAATAATTCCCGACTATTGCAATCAGACCGAATGAATAGATTGGCCTCCACACAACACCCCATGTGGAGCAGATCATGAATTCCGACAAACCCGTTGTCCTCGTCACCGGCGCGCTGACCGGGATCGGCCGCGCCACGGCGCTGGCCTTCGCGCAGGAGGGGGCCACAATCGCCGTCTCGGGCCGGCGCGAGGCGGAGGGGCTGGCGCTGGCCGCCGAATTGCAGGGCCTCGGCGTCGCTGCGGCCTTCTTCCGCGCCGATGTGCGCCATGAAGAAGAGGTGTGCGATCTGGTCGATCAGGTGGTTGCCACCTTCGGGCGGCTGGATGTCGCCGTCAACAATGCCGGGACCGAGGGCACGCTGGGCCCGGTCACCGCCTCCACCGAAGCGGCCTATCGCGCCACCTTCGACACCAATGTGCTTGGCACGATCTTCAGCCTGAAACACGAAATGCGCGTGATGCTGGCGCAGGGGTCGGGCGCCATCGTCAACCTGTCCTCGGTGGCGGGTCAGGTCGGCTTCCCCGGCGCCTCGGTCTATGTGGCCAGCAAACATGCGGTGGAGGGTCTGACCAAAAGTGCCGCCCTCGAAGGCGCTGCCGCCGGGGTGCGGGTGAATGCCGTGGCCCCCGGCCCGATCGACACCGGCATGCTCGACCGTTTCGTCGGTGGCAACCAGGAGGCCAAGCGCGGCTTTCTCGCCTCGCTCCCCGTCGGCCGCGCCGGCGCGCCGGAGGAGATTGCCCAGACCATCCTTTTCCTCGCCGGCGACAAGGCCCGCTTCCTGACCGGGCAGATCATCACCGTCGATGGCGGCTTCACCGCGCAGTAACCCCCTTTCATCCAAGGATCATCCCCATGACAAGCTTCAATGTTCCGACCCGTGACGATGTCAGCCCCGCCAATCAGGCCCTGTTCGACAGCCTGAAGAAGGGGCTCGGCATGGTGCCCAACCTCTATGCGACCATGGCCTATTCCGAACATGCGCTGGCAAGCTACCTTGCCCTGCAGAACGCCAAGAGCAGCATCACCGGCAAGGCCCGCGAAGTGGTCAATCTGGTGGTGAGCCAGGTCAACAGCTGCGCCTATTGCCTGGCCGCTCATACGATGATCGGCGGCATGGTCGGCTTCACCCCGGCACAGATCCTTGAAATCCGCAGCGGGCGGGCCAGCTTTGATCCCAAGCTGGATGCGCTGGCGGTTCTGGTCAAGGACATCGCCACAAGGCGCGGCCAGGCCGACGAAGCCCTGCTGCAGGCCTTTTTCGACGCGGGTTGGACCAGGGAGAACCTGGTCGATACCATCGTAGGCATTGGCGACAAGATCACCTCGAACTACCTGCACAGCACGACGAAAGTGCCGGTCGACTTCCCCGCCGCCCCGCCGCTGGCCGCCTGAGCCGCATCGGGGTGGGCCGAAACACCGGCCCGCCCCGCTCCTGTCACGCCCGAGGATGCCATGATGACCCTTGCCCCGCTGCAACCCGCCCTCGACAGCTTTCGCGACGACTGGGAGGCGCGGGTCGGCCCGGAGGCGGCGCGCTTTGCCGCGGGCCAGATCGAAGCGTTGCGCGCCTCGGGACTGGTCGAGACCGCCGCAAAGGCGGGTGATGCCTGGCCCGGGGTGCCCCTGACCGACGCCCTGGGCAAAGGCTTCGATCTGGCGGCGCTGATGGCGCGGGGGCCGGTGGTCGTCACCTTCTACCGCGGCGGCTGGTGTCCCTATTGCAACCTCGAACTGCGCGCTTGGCAGGAGCGGCTGGCCGATCTCAAGGCGCTAGGCGCCACCCTCGTCGCCATCTCGCCAGAGCTGCCGGACCATGCGCTGACCACCGCAGAGAAGAACGCCCTGGCCTTCCCGGTCCTGTCGGATGCGGGCGGCGCGCAGGCGCAGGCGCTCGGCATCCGCTTTGCCTTTTCCGAGGCGCTGCGGGCGGTGTACGAGAAATCCGGCAACCTCCTGCCCGAGAAGAACGGCGATGGCAGCTGGACCCTGCCGGTCCCGGCGACCTTCGTCGTCGCCCGGGGCGGCCGCATCGCCGCCGCCTTCATCGAACCGGATTACCGCAAGCGGACCGACCCTGCCACCGTGCTGGCCCTGTTGCAGCACCCCCTGGAAGCCTGATCGCGGAGACCTCGCCATGCTGACGCTTTACGCCTTTTCCACCCCCAATTCCGTCAAGATCCCGATCGCCCTGGAAGAGCTGGGTCTGGACTACGACCTGCGCCCGGTGAACCTTCGCAAGGGGGAACAGCGCCTCGATGATTTCCTGGCGATCAACCCGAATGGCAAGGTTCCGGTCCTGGTGGACAACGGCCTGACCCTGGCCGAATCCGGCGCGATCCTGGTGCATCTGGCCGAAAAGACCGGGCGCCTGCTGCCGACCGATCCGGCGGCGCGGGCGCGGGCCTTCCAGTGGCTTTTCGTGCAGATATCGGGCACCGGTCCGGCCTTCGGGCAATCGGGCTACTGGCAGAAGCTGGCGCCCGAGCCGAACCCCGCCGCCATCGCCCGCTATCAGGCCGAGGCGGACCGGCTTGCCACGCTGATCGACGCGCATCTGGCGCAAAGCACCTGGTTCGCCGGCGCCGATTACTCGATCGCCGACATCGCCCATTTCGGCTGGTTCTGGCGGCGCGAGTTCGCCGGGATCGGGTTCGAGGGCCGCCCCTACCTCGCCCGCTGGTACGCCGCGATGGCGGCGCGCGGCGCGGTGCAGCGCGGCATCGCCCGGACCCTGGCCCTGGCCGAGCCTGCCACGGTCTGAGGGACCGCGCGCTCAGGCCAGAACGAGAATCTCTTGCGGCGGAATGCCGAGGCGCACCTCGTGGCCGATCTCGGGCAGGATCTCTCCGGTGCGGTTGAAACAGTCGATGCCGAGGGTGACATCCTGTGCCATCTCGGCCCGAAAGCGGACGATGGCACCCAGAAACTCGCGGGTTTGCAGGCGCCCGGCGAAGGTCTGCGACTTTTCCGCCTCGCCCGGGGTCATCAGGCGCAGCGATTCCGGCCGGAAGGCCAGGGTCAGCGCGCTGCCCACCGATTGCGGCACGACGCGGCCCAGCGACATCGGGCCGAGCGGGGTTTCCACCTGCCCCGTCTGCGCATCGCGCAGGGTGGCGGGCAGCATGTTCAAGGCGCCGATGAACTGGGCGACAAAACGGCTGGCCGGGCGGTTGTAGATCTGGTCCGGCGTGCCGACCTGTTCGGCCCGCCCGCCGTTCATCACCACCACGCGGTCCGAAACCGCCATCGCCTCTTCCTGGTCATGGGTCACGAAGAGGGTGGTGATCCCCAGCTCGCGCTGAATGGCGCGGATCTCGCCGCGCAGGGCAACGCGGATCTTGGCATCCAGCGCCGACAGGGGCTCGTCCAGCAGCAGGACCTTCGGGCGCGGGGCGATGGCGCGGGCCAGGGCCACGCGCTGCTGCTGGCCGCCCGACAGCTGGTAGGGATAGCGCGCGCCAAAGCCCGACAGGCCGACCATCGCCAGCATCTCGTCCACCCGGCGGGCGGTCTCGTCTGCGGGCACGCCGGAGACCTTCAGGCCAAAGGCCACGTTGCCCGCCACCGTCAGGTTCGGAAACAGCGCGTAAGACTGGAACATCATGCCGATCTTGCGCTGGTTCGGGCGCAGGGCGGTGACGTTCTGGCCGTCGATCTCGATCGCGCCAGAGGTCGGCGTCTCGAACCCGGCCACCATCCGCAACACCGTGGTCTTGCCGCAGCCCGAGGGCCCGAGCAGCGAGATGAACTCGCTGTCGCGCAGGGTCAGGTCGAAATTCTTGACCACCGTATTGGCGCCGAAGCTCTTTTGCAGGGCGCGCAGGTTCAGAAGGCTCATGGCGTGGGACTCATCTTCTTGGGCGACAGGCGGGACATCAGGCCTTTGCCGGGCTTCATTTGCGCGAAGGCCTGCATCAGCGCCATCAGCACCCAGGTCAGGGCAAAGCTCATGATCGCAAGGGCCGCCGGTTCATAGGCACGGTCCTGGCCAAGCTGCACCATATAGGGGCCGAAGGCCGGACGGTTGAGCAGGCTCGCGATGGCGAATTCGCCAAGGCAGATCGAAAAGGTCAGAAAGGCGCCAGAGACGACGGCGGCGCGGATGTTCGGGAAGATCACCGTGGCGATGATCCGCATCCGCGAGGCGCCAAGGCTTTCCGCCGCCTCGGTCAGGGTGGCGATGTCGATGGCGGCCATGCCGTTGTCGACGGCGCGGAACATGTAAGGCAGGGACAGCACGACATAGCCGATCACCAGAAGCACATTGGTGCCCCAGTCCGAAGTGGTCAGCGGCAGGAAGGAGCTGGAGCCGAACATCCGGATCTGCCCGAAGACCAGCACGACCGGCGGGATGATCAGCGGCAGCAGCGAGATAAACTCGATAACCGGGCGCAGTTTCGGCAGGCGCAGGCGCACCCAATAGGCGGTGGGCACCACCAAGAGCGCCCCCACCACGATGGCCGCCGCCGAGGCGAGGATCGAGAAGCTGACGGCATGGAGGAAGACCCCGTCCTTGAAGACAGAGGAGTAGGCCGCGAAGGACAGTGTCCCCCGCTTCATCTGCAAGGAGAATTGGAAGGCGGCATAAAGCGGCACGAAGAAGTAAAGGACGGCGGCCAGCGTGATGAGCGTTGGCCCAAGGCGGAAGCGGGGCTTCATTTCTGCCACCTCTCGGCACGTTGGCGCAGGAACAGGTAAAGCAGGTTCGACACCGACATGATCAGGATCATCCCCAGCGCCAAGGCATAGCCGAGGTTCGGGTTATAAAGCACATTGCCGCGGATCTGCTGGAACAGAAGGATCGGCACGACCGAGAAATTCGATCCGGTCAGCGCGATGACCGTGGCCAGCGTGCCGAAAGCATTGGCAAAGAGCAGAAGAAAACACCCCATGACCGAAGGCGCCAGCACCGGCGCGCCGACCAACCGCCAATATTGCCCGTCGCTGGCCCCCAGGCTTTCCGCCGCCTCGCGCCATTCGGGCTTCAGCCCTTCCAGCGCGGGGGTGATGACCAGAAGCATCAGGGGCATCTGGAAATACAGATAGGTGATCGCCAGCCCCCAGAAGGAAAACAGCGAAAAGCCGGTGCCATAAAGGTTGAAGCCGAAGATGTCGCGCAGCGCCATGGTCACCAGCCCCAGCCGCCCCAGCGTGGCGATGAAGGCAAAGGCCAGCGGCACCCCGGCGAAGTTCGAGGCGACGCCGGAAAAGGTCGTCAGCGCCCGGCGCAGCCAGACCGGCATCCCGCCGAGGATCAGCGCATGGGCCAGCATCAGCCCGGCCACCGTGCCTATGGCGGCAGAGGCAAGGCTCAGCCGGATCGACAGCCAGTAAGAGGCGGCGATCGTCGGCGCGGCAAGCCCGGCCATATTGGCAAGGGTGAAGCCGCCCTCCGGGGTCTGAAAGGCGCCCAGCACCAGGTAGGAGACCGGGGCGATCAGGAAGAGGAAGGTGAAGGACAGAAACGGCAAAGCCCCCAGCCAGGACCAGGTCAGGCGGCGGGTGGGCAGGGCGTCCTGGGCCATGCTGGTCTGGGTCACGGTGTGGCTCTTTCGCCTGGGGCGCGGAATGGACGAAACCCGAAGGGGAGCGGGGGAGCGCCGCTTCCCCCTCGGGTCGAGGGCAGAGGCCCGGCCTTGCGGCCGGGCAGAGGCTCAGTTGGCCCCCATCTCCTTGGCCCAGTTGTCGGCGGTCGCGGTCTTGGCGGCGCCCTGTTCGTCCAGCGTCGGGAAGACGGCCTTGGCATAGGCCTCGGCCGGGGGCAGCTTGGCCATCAGTTCGGCGGGCAGCGTGCCAGCCTTGGCCATCGCGTTGAAGCGGATCGGGTGGCAATAGCCCGAGAGCCAGCCGTTCTGGCCTTCGTCGGAATAGAGGTATTCCATCCAGAGCTTGGCGGCGTTGACATGCGGCGCATAGGCCGAGATCGCCTGGACATAAACACCGGCGATGACCGAGTCGGAGGGGATCACCACGTCAACCGGCGGGTTGCCGGCCAGCTTGTCGCGCATGGCGAGCAGGTTGTAATCCCAGTCGAAGTAGACCGGGGTGGTGCCCTGCGCGAGGTTCTGCGCCGAACCATTGACCGGCACCAGATTGCCCGAGGCCTTGAGGTCCTTCATGAAGCCGATCCCGGCGTTCAGCGCATCGGCGCCCGCCAGCTTGCCATCGGTCGACAGACCGGCGGCATAGACCGTCATCATCGAGGAGTTGCCGGTGCGCGGGTCGCCCGGCATGGCGACCGAGTTCGCGAACTTCGCATCCTTCAGGTCGGCGAAGCTTTTCGGCGCGTCCTTGACGACATCCTTGTTCACGCCCATCGCCAGCACGCCGTAATAATCGCCGTACCAATACCCTTCGGCATCCTTGACCGACTCCGGAATGTCGGCCCAGGTCGAGACCTTGTAGGGCTGGATCAGACCGTCCTTCTTGGCCGAGGGGCCAAAGCTCAGACCCACGTCGATGACGTCGGGCGCCTGCGGGCCGGTGTTGCCCTTGTTGGCCTTGATCGCCTCGATCTCGTCGCCCGAACCGGCATTGGGGTTCAGCTCGTTGACGGTGATCTCCGGGTACTTCTTCTTGAAGCCCTCGATCACGGCGCCGTAGTTGCACCAGTCATGCGGCAGGGCGATGACGGTCAGGGCACCCTCTTTCTTGGCGGCGGCTTCCAGATCGGCCATCGCATCGGCATGGGCGAGGCCCGCGGCCATCATGGCCAAGAGGCTGGCGCCGGCGAAAAGACCCTTTTGGGTGGACATGTCGTACTCCTGTTCTTTCAAGCAATCCCTGCGCCAGGGGCCTGCGGAAGGCAGGCGGCAGCCAAGGCGAGGTGGGTTCAGCTCACCGGGCGTGCCTACTGCGCCGCCATGACGGTTGGGTTTCAGTTTCATCAAGGATTTGCGACAAGCCGCCGAAAGGGTTTGCCCCTGCGGCGCGGTTTGCAGGCCACGGGAACCCGAATGCGGCCACGGCGTTTACTGGCATCAGTCCGAACCACCGCGGGCCGACAGTGTAACCGCCTCGGTGGCAAAGGATTTTCCCCGTGTCCCAGACGGTCAGATTGCTTTCGGTCGGTTCGGCCGTGCCCCCTCATGTGATCACCCAGCACCAGGCCGCGAAGGTCGCGCACGAGTCCTTCTCGGCGCGGTTCGACGATTTCGACCGTCTGGCCCAGGTCTTCGACAGCGCCGGAATCCGGCGACGCTATCTGACCCAGCCGCTGGACTGGTATCTGCAGCCGCTCGGCTGGGCGGCGCGCAACGCGGCCTTTCTGGAGGGCGCGCGCAACCTCTTCGTCGATGCGGCGTCCAAGGCGCTGACCGCGGCCGGGATCTCGGCCCATGCGGTGGATACCGTGGTGACCATCTCCTCCACCGGGCTTGCGACCCCGGGCATCGACGCCCGCGCGGCCGAGATCCTCGGCTTTCGCAGCGATATCGAGCGGGTGCCGGTCTTTGGCCTGGGCTGTGCCGGTGGGGTCACCGGGCTGGCGCTGGGCGCAAGGCTGGCACAATCGCGGCCTGGCAGCGTGGTGCTGGTCGTGGCGGTGGAGCTTTGCTCGGTCGCCTTCCGGATGGACAAGCTGACCAAGGAGAACATCGTGGCGACCGCCCTCTTCGGCGATGGCGCTGCGGCCTGCGTCCTGCGGGCGGGCACCGGCGGGCTGGCCGAGGTCGAGATGGCGGGTCAGCACACCTGGCCGGGCACGTTGGATATCATGGGCTGGGATGTGGACGACACCGGCCTGGGCGTGATCTTCGACCGCGCCATCCCGCCCTTTGCCGAGGCAAATATCGCCCCGGCGATCACGGATATCCTGGCCCGCAGCGGGCTTGTCCTGGGCGACATCGACCGATTCGCCTGCCATCCCGGCGGCGCCAAGGTGATCACCGCCCTGGAACGCGCCCTGACGCTGGAGCAGGGGGCGCTGGACCACGAACGCACGGTTCTGGCCGATTACGGCAACATGTCCGCCCCGACCGCGCTTTTTGTGCTGGAGCGGCTGATGCAGGCCGGTCTGCCGCAGCGCACGCTTCTGACCGCGATGGGACCGGGCTTCACCGCCAGCTGCGTCTCCCTGCAGGCCGCAGCATGACCGCCGCCGCCGTTCTTCTGGCGCTGGTGACGCTGGGCCGGCTGGGCGAGCTCTGGCTCGCCCAGCACAACACCGCGGCGCTAAAGGCGCGGGGCGCCTACGAGGTCGCGCCGGGGCATTATCCGCTGATCGTGACGCTGCATGCCGCCTGGCTGGCGGTGCTGTGGCTTTACGGGGCGGGCCAGCCGGTCGACCCGTTCTGGCTGGCGGTGTTTCTGGCGCTGCAAGTGCTGCGGGTCTGGGTTCTGTCGACCCTTGGGCCGCGCTGGACCACGCGGATCATCGTCCTGCCGGGTGCCCCCCTGGTCGCGCGCGGGCCTTACCGCCTTGTAAACCATCCGAATTACCTGGTGGTGGTGGGCGAGATCGCGGTCCTGCCCCTGTGTCTGGGCCTGCCCTGGGTGGCGCTGTTGTTCAGCGCCCTGAATGCGGCGGTTCTGGCCATTCGCATCCGGGCCGAAAACGCCGGGCTGAACCGCGGGCCGCGCGATGCAACCGCCTGAGGCCGCGCCCTCGGGCACGGTCCGCCCCGGCACCTGGCTGGGCTTTGCCGCCATGTGCATTGGCATGTTCATGGCGATTCTGGATGTGCAGATCGTCGCCACCTCGTTGCCGACGATCCAGGCCGCGCTGAAGATCGCCCCCGACCAGATGAGCTGGGTGCAGACCGCCTATCTGATCGCCGAGGTCATCGCCATTCCGCTGACCGGCCTGCTGATGCGGATGCTGACGATGCGCGGGCTGTTCGTCGGGGCGCTGACGCTGTTCACGCTCGCCTCGGTCGGCTGTGCGGCGGCGGGGAGCTTTCCGACTCTGGTGGCCTGGCGCGTGCTGCAGGGCCTGGCGGGCGGCACGCTGATCCCTTCGGTCTTCGCGGCGGTGTTTCTGCTCTTTCCCGAACGGCGTCAGGGGATTGCCACGACCTTGGCCGGGGTGCTGGCTGTGCTGGCCCCGACCGTCGGCCCGGTCATCGGCGGCTGGATCACCGAGACCTATTCCTGGCACTGGCTGTTCCTGATCAACGTGGCTCCCGGCATCGCCGCGGTCCTGATCGGCGCGTTGATCCTGCCACGCGCGGCGGCGCGGCTGTCGCTGATCCGCTCGGTCGACCTTCTCGCCCTCGCGCTGCTGGCGATCGCCCTCGCCGCGCTGGAGATCGCGCTGAAAGAGGCGCCGCAGAGGGGCTGGCTATCCGGGCTGGTCCTGGGGCTGCTGGCGCTGGCCCTCCTCAGTGGGGCGGGCTTCGTGCGGCGCAGCCTGTCGGGGCCGACCCCGGTGGTCGATCTGCGCAGCTTTGCCGACCGCGGCTTTGCCCTGGGCTGCGCCCTCAGCTTCGTCCTGGGCATCGGCCTTTTCGGCTCGGTCTATCTGATGCCGGTGTTTCTGGCCTTCGTCCGCGGCCATGGCGCCTTCGAGATCGGCACGATCATGCTGGTGACCGGGGTGGCGCAGCTTCTGATGGCGCCGGTCGCCGTGGCGCTGGAACAGCGCAGCGATGCGCGGCTGCTGACTGCCTTCGGCTTTGGCCTCTTCGCAATCGGCCTCGGGTTGAGCGGGTTTCAGACGCCGCAGACCGATGCCGCGGGGATGTTCTGGCCGCAGGTCCTGCGCGGCCTGGCCATCATGTTCTGCCTTCTGCCGCCGACCCGTCTGGCGCTTGGCCATCTCGCGGCCGACCGGGTGCCCGATGCCAGCGGCCTCTTCAATCTGATGCGCAATCTGGGCGGGGCCATCGGTCTCGCCCTGATCGACACGGTGATCTATTCCCGCGCCCCGGTCCATGCCAGGGATCTGATGGAGCGGCTGCAGGGGGCAGACGCAACCGCGGCGCAGTTCGTCGGCATCCCGGCCGAGGTCTTCGCCGCCATGCCGCCCGGCCCGATCGACCCCGCGACCGCTTCCCTTCTGGCGCCCCTTCTGGAAAAGGCCGCGCTGACCGCCGCGATCAATGACGCCTGGCTGATGATCGCTTCCCTGACCATCGCGGCGCTGCTCTGCGTGCCATTTGCCCGCAGGTCCCCCGGAAAACCCTTGTAATCGAAAGGTGAACCTCCATATACCATCCATACAGATGGTTCATGGAGGGTTCATGCCGAAACCTATGCTGGTCACACCGACCAAGGTGCCCGAGTCTGAAAAGCTGACCATCAACCTCGGTTATGTCGATCTGGGCCAGATCGAGCTTCTGGTGCAGGAAGGCTTCTACTCCAACCGCAGCGATTTCATCCGCACCGCGATCCGCAACCAGATCGAGCGGCACGCTGACACGGTGCGCCAGCTCGTCACCCGCAAAAGCGTCGACCTGGGCGTGCGTCACATCACCAAGGCCGAGCTGACCGCGGCAGAGGCGGCGGGCGAGATGATGGACATCAGGGTTCTTGGCCTTGCTGTCATGGCGCCCGACATATCCGCCGAACTGGCGCGTGCCACGATCGGCGCGCTGAGCGTCCTTGGCGCGCTGCAGGCCAGCGAGGCGGTCAAGGCCGCCCTCGCCGACCGGATCAGCTGACCCCCTTTTCAAGAAAGCATTCCGATGAACAATCCTTTCAAACGCGGCATGGCCAAGGCCACCGAACTCACCCGCTCCGGCAAGCTGAAAGAGGCGACCGAGGCGATCCAGGCCCTGCTGTCGGGCGGCAAGGCCGAGGCGAACCCGGCGCGGGACGATGCCACGATCGACGGCACCTTCACCCGGGTCGGGCCGGACACCGCTCCGCCTCAGGCCAAGGCCCGCAAGGCGCGGCCGCTGGCCACCCCGCTCGCCGAAACGCTGCGCAAGATTGCTGCGGGCGGCATGCCGGTGCGGGGGCCGCTCGGCGGGGCCGGGCCGCTGCCCGTGGGGGCAGAATTCCTGTCGCTGACCCACACCAGCCCGCAGGGCAGCCGCAGCTACCGGCTTTACATCCCGGTCAAGCGGGGCAAGGGGCCGATGCCCCTGATCGTCATGCTGCATGGCTGCACGCAAAGCCCCGAGGATTTCGCCGCAGGCACCGGGATGAACGCCCTGGCGGAAGAGTTCGGCTGCCTCGTCGCCTATCCGGCCCAGCCCTCCGGCGCCAATGCGCAGAAATGCTGGAACTGGTACCGCCCAGAGGATCAGCACCGCGACAGGGGCGAGCCGGCGCTGATCGCCGGTCTGACCCGCGACATCTGGCGCGACCACCAGGGCGATCCGGCGCGGACCTATGTGGCCGGCCTCTCGGCGGGCGGGGCGGCGGCGGTCGTGGTGGCCGCGGCCTATCCCGAGATCTTCAGCGCGGTCGGCGTCCATTCCGGCCTGCCCGCGGGCAGCGCGCGCGACGTGCCTTCCGCCTTCGCCGCGATGCGCGGCGGGGCCAAGGGTCGCCCGCACCAGACCATCGTGCCGACCGTGGTGTTTCAGGGCCTCTCCGACAGCACGGTGCATCCCGACAACGGCACCGCGGTCCTGACCCAGGCCTTGCAGGCCATGCCGCCGCTGCGCGCCACGACGCGGCAAGATGTCTCTGACGGCGGGCGCCGCTACCGTGCCACGCGGCATCACCATGCCGATGGCCGCAGCCTCGCCGAATATTGGGAGATCGACGGCATGGGCCATGCCTGGGCCGGCGGCAAGTCCGCCGGAAGCTATACCGACCCCGAAGGCCCCGACGCCTCGCGCGAAATGCTGCGGTTCTTTCTGCAGCACCAGAAGAACTGACCCCGACAAAGGTTAATTGCTGACGCGAGGGAACAAGTCACGGACTGGTGCGTTGATGCCGCGAAGATTTCAACAACAGGAGGCCAACGTGGGTATCATCTGGACCATCATCATCGGTTTCGTCGCGGGTGTGATCGCGAAATTCGTCACCCCGGGCAGCAATGAGCCCGCGGGCTTCGTCCTGACCGCCATCCTGGGCATCATCGGCGCTTTCGTCGCGACCTTCCTCGGTCAAAGCCTCGGCTGGTATGCGCCGGGCGAAGGCGCCGGGCTGATCGGGGCCGTCGTCGGCGCCGTCATCGTTCTTCTCGTCTGGGGGATGATGCGCAAGCGCGCCTGATCCCCTGCCCCCCGCGTGACCCCGGCTTGCCGGGCGTCACCCCCCTTCAGCGGAGATTCATCATGTCAAGATCGACACCTTCCTTGCTTGCCCTGCTTGGTCTGGCCGCCGTCGCAGGCTACCAGAACCGTGACAAGATCAGCGGAATGCTGGCTGATGCCCGCCAGAGGGCGGCGACAGCCGGCGCGGCCCCCGCCTATCAGACCTCCCCGCAAAGCGGCGGCTTTCTGGCCGATATCGGCCAGTTCCTGCAATCCAATCACCTCTCCACCGCCTTGAACGACCTCATGGACCGTTTCAAGATCGCGGGTCCGGCGGCAGCCGCCGACAGCTGGATTTCAGACCGGCCCAACATGCCGATCGCGACTGACGAGCTGGCCAATGCCCTCGGCTCCGATACGCTGACCGAACTGTCGGAAAAGACCGGCCTGTCGCGTGACGAGCTGTTGTTGCGCCTGAAAGAGGCGCTGCCCGAGGTGGTCAACGGCTTCACCCCGCAGGGCCGCATCCCGACCGAGGGCGATCTCAAGTCCCTCGTCTGACCTGACGACCCCAGGCGTGACCCCGCAGCCAGGGTGAATGCTTGGCAGCGGGGTCATTTCATTTTGGGGCAGCCTCAAAGGTCGAGCAATTGCACCTCGGTCCGCGCCCCGCTTGCCACCTCGAAGGCCGAGAGACGGTCGGGCATGACGAACAGATCCAAGCTCTGCCCCGGTTCGGCCGGAAACTCTGCCGGAACGGTGGCGGTCAGCGGCGTTCCGGCGAGGTCGAGGGTCACGATCTGTTCCGGCCCGGTCAGTTCGACCATGGTGATCCCGCCGGACAGGGCCAGACTTCCGGGCATCGGCGTCGGCTTCAGGGCCTCGGGCCGGATGCCCACAAGGACCTCCGTCTCAGGCGCCACACAGGGCAGAACGGTCTGCGAGGTGCCAAGCCGCAGGCCACCCGCGACGGGCGTGGTGGGCAGCATGTTCATCGGCGGCGCGCCGATGAATTCGGCGACGAAGCGGGTGGCGGGGCGGTTGTAGATCTCGGCCGGGGAGCCCAGCTGTTCGATCCGGCCGCCGTTCATCACGGCAATGCGGGTGGCAAGGGTCATCGCCTCGATCTGGTCATGGGTGACATAGACCACCGTCACCTTCAGCATCTGGTGCAGGCGCTTGATCTCGTGCCGCATCTCCATCCGGAGCTTGGCGTCGAGGTTCGACAGCGGCTCGTCGAACAGGAACAGCTTGGGCTGGCGCACCATGGCCCGGCCGATGGCGACGCGCTGGCGCTGACCGCCGGAAAGATCGCCGGGCTTGCGGTCCAAAAGATGTTCGATCTGCAGCATCCGCGCCGCCTCGGCCACAGCCTTGTCGCGGCTGGCCTTGTCGACATTGCGCATTTCCAGCCCGAAGCCGATGTTCCGCGCCACCGAAAGGTTCGGGTAAAGCGCATAGGACTGGAAGACCATCGCAATGTCGCGGTCCTTCGGGTGCACCCCGTTCAGCACCCGCCCGTCCAGCAGGATCTGCCCCTCGGTCGTGTCGGCCAGACCGGAGATCATGCTGAGAAGCGTGGACTTGCCGCAGCCCGAAGCGCCGAGCAGAACAAGGAACTCGCCCGAACTGAGGCTCAGGTCGATGCCTTTCAGCGCCTGCGTCGTGCCGAAGGTCTTGTGGATGTCCTTGAGTTCAAGCGTGCTCATGCCAAGACTTCCTGCGTTGTATAGGACCGGGGAGAGGTGGAAACCGCGCGCGACGCCGTGGCCACCGCGCTTTCAAGAGCCGGGGCGAGGGGGACGCCCTGCGCAAGGGCGGCGAGGAAGGCCGCGTTGAACACATCCCCCGCGCCGATCGTGTCGCAGACCGTGACCCGTGGGGCCTTTGCCGCACAGGACTGGCCGTTCTGCTGCGCCATGGCCCCTTTCGGCCCCAGCTTGACCACGGCAATCCCGCCTTCTGGCAGCAGGGCGGCGAGGGCCGACAGCGCGCCCTTCGCCTCGGAGGCGCCGGTCAGGTTCATCGCCTCGACCTCGTTCAGAAGGACCATCGCGCTGCGACCGACCCAGCCGCGCATCCGGGCGCGCACCGCATCGGTCCAACCCTCGACCGGCCAGCCAGTATCCAGCGCCACCTTGACCCCGGATGCCGCGGCGCGGTCGAACAGAAGGTCATAATCCGCCACCAGTCGGTTCATCAGGAAACAGCCGCAAAGCAGCAGCGTGCCGCCCTTCAGCCGTGCCCAGTCGATCTGGCCCTCCACCTCGGGCCAGGTCAATTCCGGCAGATGGCCCAGCGTGCTGAGGAAGGTCCGCTCGCCATCGGGATGGGTCACGCCGACCGACAGCGCGGTCTTGGCGGCGCTGCGGGTCCAGCCCCTGGCGATGGCGCCAAAGCCCGCGCGCAGCCAGTCGCCGTAATGGTCAGACCCGGTGCTGGCGGCGCATTGGAAGGGCAGGCCCATCGCCTGCCAGGCCAGGGCGACATTGCCCGCCGCCCCGCCAACCCGCAGCTCGTCCTGCGGGCACAGCACTTCCGAACCCGGCGCGGGCCAGGGCGCCACCGGCCCGAGGATCAGGTCGACATTCACATTGCCGACCGTGGCAAGAGGGGTCTGCATCTTCATTCGACCTTCGTCACTTTCGAACAGCGCAGCGGCGTGCCGACATCGGCGACGCGGGAGGCTGCAAAATCCACCATGAACCGCTGCGCCGCCGGCAAGAGCGCGAAAGAGGCGGCAAGGCCCGAGGAGAGCTTGCAAGCGACCGTCACCGCCCCCGCCACCGGCGGCAGGCCCGAGGCGTCGAAGATGACGAGGGGCGAGGCGCTGGTGGCGAGGATGAAGCTGGCGAGGCTCGTCACATAGGGTGCCGAAGGATCGGCGGCGCGGAACATCACCACGCCAACCTCCGGCCCCAGCATCTCCACCGGGCCGTGGCGCAGCTGGCCGCCCTCCAGGCTGAAACAGGGCAGGCGCGACAGTTCGGTGAGGCCGAGGGCGATGGCCTCGGCCACGCCCTGCTGCGCGCGGGCCGAGGTGACGATGGTGCGCACCGCCGCCAGGGCGGTGACGGCAGCGGCAACCTCGGTCACCTGCGGCGCGGCCAGAACCGCCAGCGTCTCGGCCAGATCAGCGCCCAGCGCCTGCAGCACCGCCGCATGCAGCGCCAGCGTCACGGTCAGCGAGCGGGTCGCGGCAAAGGGGATCTCGGACCCGCCCGCGCCGACCAGACAGGTCGCCAGCCGGGCGAGCGAGGAGTTCGGCTCCATCGTCAGACCAAAGGTGTCCTTTGGCGCGTGACCCTCGGCGAACCAGCGCAGGACCTCGGCGCTTTCCCCCGATTGCGAGGCGACGATGACGCTGCACCCGGCAAGCGGCAGGGGTTTGTCCAGTTGTTCGGACAACGGCACGGCCACGGCGTCGATGCCCAGCGCGCGGTAGCACGGCTCCAAGGCGCGGCCCACGGCATGCGATCCGCCCATGCCGAGCATGACCAAACGATTGTTCGCTTTGATCGTCGCCGCAATGACGGCGGCCTTGTCCGTGTTCCCGGTGATCGTGTCGCGGCTGTCATCCATCTGGCGCGCCATCTCGGCATAAAGCGCGTTCAGCACCAGGTTCTGGGTTGCGGTATGGGTTGTCATCCTTTGACACCTCCGTTGGTCAGCCCGGAAATCAGGGCGCGTTGCATGAGAATGCCGATCAGAACCGGCGGCAGGGCGGCGATCACCCCGGCGGCGGCGATCATCCCGTAGTCGGAGACGCGGCCCCCGGCGAGGTCGGCAATCGCCACGGTGATGGTCTTGGCCTGTTCGGTGGAGGTGAAGAGGAGGGCGTAGAAGAACTCATCCCAAGCCAGGAGGAAGGCAAAGATCAGCGCGGTGGCGATGACCGGCATGGCCAAAGGCAGGATCACGATGCGCAACATCTGGTCCAGCCGCGCGCCGTCGATCGCCGCCGCCTGCTCCAGATCCTTCGGGATCGGGTCGAAACCGGCTTTCAAAAGCCAGGTGACGAAGGGCGCGAGGATGCTGAGGTACACCAGCGCCAGCCCGAAGACATTGTTCAGAAGGCCGAATTTCGACAGGATCAGGTAAAGCGGCACCGAAAGTGCCACCGGCGGCAGCATATAGGTCGCGATCACCCCGCCCAGCGTCCAGCCCAGTTGCGGATGGCGCGAGGCCGCCCATCCGGCGGGCACCCCCACCGCCAGCGCCGCCAGCGTCGCCATGCCCGCCACCTTCAGGCTGTTGCCGAGGGAGGCGAGGAAGGCCGCCCCCGCCGACCCCTCGTCCCGGCTGAGAAGGGTGGCATAGCGGGAAAGGTCCAGCGCCTCGGGCCACCAGTGCAGCGGCTTGGCCGAGAGGTCGGCGGCGGAGGAAATGCTCATCACGAAAAGCCAGGCCAGCGGGGCGAGGATGACCAGCGCGACCAGCAAGGCCATAATGTGAACGAATATTTGGAAACCACGCGATTGACGTTCCATCACCGCCCCTCCCCCGCCAGGCGCCGCATCAGCATGAGGTAAGCCACCGCCAGAACCGTGATCATCAGGGTGATCATCAGGGCCAGCGAGGCGCCCGAACCGGCCCGTTGAAAGGCGAAGGCCTCTTGGTAGACCAGGATCGACAGGCTGCGCGTCGTGTTGGCCGGCCCGCCCCGGGTCATGATCCAGATCAGGTCAAACACCTTGACCGCCTCGATCGTCCGCAAGACCAGCGCCACCAGCAGCGGCCCGACGAGATAGGGCATGGTCACATAGCGGAACCGCCGCCAGACATTGGCGCCATCCGAAATCGCCGCTGCGCGGATGTCATTCGGGATCGCCTGCAAGGCCGCCAGCGCGATCAGCGCGACCAAGGGGAAGTTCTTCCAGACATCGGCCACGATCAGCGCCACCATGGCCGAGCCCGGCTCGCCCAGCCAGGACCGGTAGTCGCTCATCAGCCCCATCCTGGTCAGCGCCGCGTTCAGCGCGCCATATTCCGGGTTGTAGATCAGCCGCCACAGCGTCGCATTGACCACCGTGGGCAGGGCCCAGGGCAGGATCATCAGCGCACGCAGCACGGTGCGGCCGTAGAATTGCTGGTTCAGCAGCAGCGCCACCAGCACGCCCAGGACCAGTTCGGCGCTGACCGACCACAGGGTGAATTTCAGCGTGGTGAAGAAGGCCGTGTGCAGGCTCGCGCTGCCCAGAAGCTTGATATAGTTCTGAAAACCCACAAAGGCGCCGCCGGTCCCCACCAGCTTGGCATCGCTGAAGGACAGGCGGACGGTGTCGATCAGCGGCCAGCCGATGACGGCCAGCATCACCAGAAGCAGGGGCAGCATCAGAAACCAGACACGCGGCGAAAGGCGTTCCGTGGACATCTCTATGGCCTTGTCAGAAGGGAGGAGGTCTTGGCCGGCCCGTGGCACGGCAGGGCCTGCGCCGCACGAAGGCAGCGCAGGCGAAGGGTCAGAGCCCGCTGTTTTCGGCGGCGCCTTGCAGCGCCTCTTCCGGCGCCGAATTGCCCAGAAGCGCCTCCTGGATGGCCTGTTGCAGGGCCAGCGACATTTCCTGATACTTCGGCGTCATCGGGCGCGGATACATCGCGGCCAGCCCGGTCTTGGCGGCGGCGATCAGCTCTTCCTGGCCCTTGGTCACCTCGGGATCGGTGTAGGAACTGGCCCAGATCGGCAGGCTCAGCTTGGCATAGGCGTTCTGCACCTTCTGCGAGGTCATGTAGGTGATGTAATCCCAGGCCTCACCGGGGTTCTTCGAGGTCGAGGTGACCCCCAGCCCCATCGAGCCGTTGACCGCCGAAACCTCCGACACGCCCTCGACCCCCGGCGCGGGCACCACGCCGACATCGCCCGCGACCTTGCTTTCCTTGGGGTCATTGGCGAGATTGTACATATAGGTCCAGTTCAGCGCGAAAGCCGCATCGCCGTTCTGGAAGACCTTGCGGACGTCTTCCTCCAGGAACTCTTTCGAGTTCGGGTTGGTCAGCCCGCTGGAATAGCTGTCGACCATGTAATTCAGCGCGGCAAGCCCGCCGCCAGTCTGGAAATCCGGCTTGCCGTCCTTGATGAAGTCACCGCCATTGGCGCTGAGGAGCGTGGTGTAATCGCAGATCGCGGCCTCGGCCTGCGACCAGCTCCAGGCGATCGGGAACTTGACGATGCCGGCGTCCTTGATCTTCTGCGCATCGGCCTTCAGCTCGGCCCAGGTCTTGGGCGGGGTGTCGATCCCGGCCTTCTTCAGCATGGCCTTGTTATAGAACAGATATTTGGTATCGAGAATCCAGGGCATGCCATAGGACTTGCCGTCATAGGTGACCGTGGTCCAGGCGCCGGGCAGGACGCCGGATTTCATCTCGGGCGTGATCTTGTCGGTGACATCGACCAGCACCTTGTTCGTGGCATATTCGGCAGGCCAGATCACGTCGAACAGCACGACGTCATAGCCACCGCCCGCGCCCTGCGACAGCACGGTCTTGTCGTGCAGGCCTTCGTAGGGGACGAATTCCAGATGCACCTTCACATCCGGATGGGCGGCTTCATAGCCTGCGGTCATCGCCCGGATGTCATCTTCGCTATAGGCCGCCTGCGCCATGAAGAGCGCGTTCAGCGTCGTCTCGGCCTGGGCCAGACCGGTCAGCCCGAAAAGGGCGGTCGCGGCAAGAAGCGGCGCGTGCAAGGGGGATTTCATGGGTCTCTCCTGTTGGATCGGTGGGAGCGCATCTGCCGGACCTTCCTCTGCGGGTATTTAGTCCAACTGATGGACTTAATAATTGCGCCGCGCCCCGTGACATGTCAATGTCTTTTTCATGACGGCGAAACCCTCTCCCCTCCGGGCTCAGATCAAGGGCCAAATCCGGGCCATGTCCGGCACCAGCGCCGGGGCTGCGGCGGTCCATAACCGGCGTGTCGTGATCGACGCGCTGCGCAGCAACGGCGCCCTGTCGCGGGCCGATCTGGCGCGGGCGACGCTGCTCACCAAGCAGACCCTGTCCAACATCATCGAAGAGCTGGAGCGTGACGGGCTGGTCACCGCCGGCGAGACGGTCAAGGAGGGGCGCGGCAAGCCGGCCCTGCCCTATCACCTCGCGCCGACCGGGGCCTTCTCGATCGGGGTGCAGATCGACCGCCATGTCGCGCGGGCCGTGGTGATGAACCTCGTGGGCGAGGTGCTGCTGCGCCGCAGCCTGAAGATCGGCCTGTCCGATCCCCAGGCGGGGGTGGAGCAGCTGGCCCTGCTGGTCGCCGGATGCCAGGCCGATCTTGAGGCGCTGCACCCCGGTTCTGCGGCGCGGACGGTGGGCCTTGGCATCGCGATGCCCGGCCCCTTCGGCCCGCAAACCGGCGATCCGGGCGAGGAGGATTACACCATGGCGCGTTGGCAGGGCATCCCGCTGGCCGCGCAACTGGCCGAACGCACCGGCCTTGCGGTGAACGTGCAGAACGACGCCTCTGCCGCCGCCACGGCGGAAAGGATGACCGGCAAGGCGCATGGCCTGCGCAACGGGGTCTGTCTGTACCTCGGCTATGGTCTTGGCGCCGGGCTGATCCTGAACCGCGACCTCTTCAACGGGCGGTTCGGCAATGCGGGCGAGATCGGGATGATCCGCGACCTTGGCGCCGCAGGTCCCGGCGCGGTGATGGAACATGCCGTGGCGCTTGGCAGTTTCTGCGCGCGCTTCGGGCTCGACCATGCCGACGCCGCCCTTTTCGGCCAGATCGAGGCGCTGCTGCGCCAGCCGAGCGCGGATCTGACCCTCTGGCTGGACGAGGCTGCGCGCAGGCTCGGTTGGCTGGCGGGTATCCTGCAGCTGCTGCTGGACCCGGATGCGGTGATCCTTTGCGGCACCGCACCCCCGGCCCTGATCCAGGCCCTTGCGGCACGGGTGAACGCGCAAAGCGGCCCGATGGGCAGCCAGCCGCGCCGCCTGCCGCTGCTGATCGGCCGGGGCGATCCCTGGATCGTGGCCACCGGGGCCGCCGCTGAACCGATCAGCCGCAACTTCGACCCGAACTACGCCGCGATCCTGAAAAGCTAAGTCCCGCCGCCCCGCCAGAAAAGGGATGCCGCCCGATCGGAATCAGTGCAGGATCGGACAGGTTTGCCGACAATGGCGATAGCACGACAGGAGCATTTCATGGCCGCACTGCCTTTTGACGAATCCGAGATCGAGGAGCTGGTCCTGCGTTTCAACGCGGTGATGGCGAAGGAGGGGGTGGATATTTCTGACCTCGGCGGCAATGCCACCGATGACGAAGTGGCCGAGACCCTGCAGGAATCCTCCGGCGATCTGAGCCGCGACGAGATCACGCAAGAGATCGAAAGCATGGACGACGAACAGAAGGACGCGCTGGTCGCCCTGTTCTGGATCGGCCGCGGCGATGCCGAGCCGGAAGAGTGGGAAGAGACCAAGGCCCTCGCCCGGCAACAGCACGAAGGACTGGTCAGCCGTTATCTCCTCGGCCAGCCGGAAGTGGGCGAGTTTTTGACCGAAGGGCTGGAGAAGATGCTGGAATACGGCGTCGACTGACCGACCCCAGCGGCCGGGGGTGGCGCATTGGGCGCCACTCCTGCAAGGGTTGCAAAAAGCCAGTTCTTGCATTGCAGGGATGTATCGGCTCTGATCGGGGCGGACATTCCGCCGTTTCAACCGGGAAAGGATCATTGTGATGACCATGCTTCGTTTCAGCCGTATTGCCGCCCTTGCCGTGATGATGGCCGCGACCGCCGCCCAAGCGGATGACATCCGCCACGAGACGGTGCATTTCGACCGTGGCACCTCTGGCACGACGATCCATTCCAAGGTGAAGGGCTACGGCTCGGTCCAGTACAGCCTTGGCGTCACCGCCGGCCAGAAGATGAGCGTGCAACTGGATTCCCGCAATGCCAGCCTTTATTTCAACATCACCGCGCCGGGCGCTTCGGAGGCGATGTACAACAGTTCGATGGCCACCAATGGCACCACGGTGACCATCCCCTCCAGCGGCAATTACGTCATCGACGTCTATCTGATGCGCAATGCCGCCCGACGGGGCGAGACGGCAGCCTATTCCCTGACGCTTTACGTCGAATAGGCCAGCATCGGGTTGTCCCCTGCGGCAAGAAGATGCGAGTTTGCCGCACGGGGTTCGCCCACGGGGTGACGGGACCGGGTCCCTGTGGTTGATGGGTCGGGCCGGGGTGCGATGCGCCGGAAGAATTTCGCAACAAGGCAGGATGCGCATGGCGGACAGACCGGACTTTCCCTTTTACGCCGATCAGCCGGTCGGCGTGGATGGGCGCGGCTGGCTGATCCTGATGGCCTCGGTCGCGCTGGCCTATGCGGCGCTGGTCGGCCTGCCGCTGCAGGGGTTTCCGCAAAGCCTGATCCCGGCGCTGCTGTTCCTCGCCATTCCGCTGATCGCGCTGCGCGGTGTGGCCGGGCGGCATTGGACGGCCCTGTTCCGCAGGGTCGGGGTCTGGCAGGTCGTGCAGATGGTGCTGTTCGCCGCGCTGACGCTGGGCGGGTCGGTCGCCATCGGCGTGATCCTGAGCAAGGTCTTCACCTTCAGCCAGAACCCGCAGCTGGAGGCGATCGGCCGGATGAGCCCGGGCGCCCTGGCGGGCCTGCTGGTAACGACCGTGCCGCAGCTGATCGGCGAGGAACTTTTGGGCATCCTGCCCTTCCTTGCCATGCTCTGGCTTTGCGTGACGCGCCTGGGATTGCCGCGCTGGATCGGGATTGCCGTGGCCCTGCTGACCTCGGCCCTGCTTTTCGGCGCGGCGCATCTGCCGACCTATGACTGGAACTGGGGGCAGGCGCTGTTGGGGATCGGCACGGCGCGGGTGCTTCTGACCCTGTCCTATATCGCCACCCGAAATCTCTGGGTCTCGGCCGGGGCGCATATCCTGAACGACTGGACCGGGTTTCTCTTCGCCTATGCCCTGGGCCAGGCGCAGTTCGGCCCCGATCCGTGAACCGGGCGGGACGCGGGCCTAAGAGGCTTGCGCGCCGAGGTAAGACAGGAAGATGGTGGCGAGAAAGCAGATAAAGCCCAGCAGGATCGCCACCAAAGTCTGAACGAGCGCGGAGGTGCGGCCGATGTTGCGGTGCACCATGAAGCCGCGCGACAAGGCCACCGCGTACCAGATCAGCCCCACAACGAACACCGCCAGCCCCACCAAGCCGCGGCCCGAACCGGACAGCATCAGCGCCAGATCCAGCGCCAGCACGAAGGGCACCGTGACATAGCATTGCGCATAGAACATCGGCCGCAGCGTCTTGCGGTTCAGGGGTTGACCCGCCAGCCGGACATGCTGAATCCCCAAAAGCAGGGGGAACAGGCTGAAGGCCACCGCGCGCAGGATCAGCAGGTTGCGCTGGTCGGCCAGCAGGCCCGTGAAGGCCACGCCGCTGTGGAAGAGGCTTGTCTGCATCACATGGGCGATCATCAGGGTCAGGAACAGGAAGATCGGCGGGCTCAGCGCCTCGGAGAACTGCTCCTCGGGCGGCAGTGCCAGCTCCCGTTCGGCATAGGCGATCATCGCCGTTGGCCGGGTGATGCAGCGCCACAGGGTCAGTGGGAAGAACACGAGCCAGGAGACCACCTCGTAAAGCAGCAGTTCCGCCGAGCGGAGGAGGTTCATGAAATCCATGGCGATCCTGTGATCCGGGTCATGGCAGTCTAGCGCGCCCGGGCCGTTGCGGCCAGCCCGGCGATGGCAGAGCGCATCTCAGCCGCGAAAGCGCAGCGCGCCGATCAGCGCGGAAAGGGCCGCGGGCGTCTGGCGGCGACTCGGGTGGTAGAGGTGATAGCCGGGAAAGACCGGACAGAAGGGCTGCAACACGCGGACCAGCCTGCCGCGTGCCAGATCCTCGGCCGCCATGTCCGCATAGACGAAGGCCAGCCCCAGACCCGCCAGCGCCGCGCTGTACATCAGGTCGGTGTTGTTGAAGACAAGCCCGCCCTCGACCCGCACCTTGACCGGACGTTGGCCCATGACGAATTCCCAAGCGTAGAGCCCGCCGGATTTGATGTGCCGATAGTTCAGGCACAGATGCGCGGCCAAGTCCTGCGGGGTCTGCGGGGCGGATCGGGTGGCGAAATAGCTTGGTGCCCCCACCACCGCCATCTGGATATCGGGGCCGAGCCTGACCGCGATCATGTCCTTTTCCACGATATCGCCAAAGCGGATGCCGGCGTCGAAGCGTTCGGCGACGATATCGGTCAGATTGTCGTCGCTGATCAGGTCCAGCCTGATGCCGGGATAATCCGCCAGAAATCCCGGCAGGCGCGGCAGCATGACGGTGTCGATCGCATGTTTGGTCGCCACGATCCGCAGGGGCCCGGTCGGCTTGCCCTGCAGATCGCCCAGGGCGGAAAGCCCTTCGGCGATCTCGTCCAGCGCGGGGGAAAGCCTGTGCAGCAGCCGCTCTCCCGCCTCGGTCGTGGCCACCGACCGCGTGGTGCGCGCCAGAAGCCTGACGCCCAGCCGCGCCTCCAGCGCCTTCATCGCATGGCTCAGCGCGGATTGCGACAGGCCGAGTTCCTGCGCCGCGCGGGTAAAGCTGCCCGCCCGGGCCACCGTGGCAAAGGCCGCAAGATCGGTCAGCTCATCGCGTTTCATTGATGCAAATCTCTCATGAAGCCATGCCGATTATATCGGCTAATCGCGGGAAACCCAGCCCCCTATCTTGCCCGCATCAGACAGGAGACCCCGATGACCACCTTTGCCTTTCCCAACGGAATGACCCCGCGCAACCGCTATGCCCTGGCGCCGATGACCACATGGTCCGGCAATCCCGACGGCACGGTCTCAGAGGAGGAGCTGACTTGGATGCGCGCGCGGGTCGGCGGCGTGGGCCTTGCCCTCACCGCCTGCAGCCACGTCACCCCCGAGGGCCAGGGCTTCACCGATGAATTTGCCTGCCACGACGACCGCTTCCTGCCCTCGCTGCGCGCGCTGGCCTCTGCGGCCAAAAGCGGCGGGGCGCTGGCGGTGCTGCAGATCTTTCACGCCGGAAACAAGGCCTTGCCCGGTCTGGACGCCGTCAGCGCCAGCGCCGTGACCACCACCGCCACGCCCTTTGCCCCTGCCCTGACCCCGCGTGAGATGACCGAGGAGGAGATCACGGCCACCGTCGCCGCCTTTGGCCAGGCCACGCGCCGCGCCATCGCTGCCGGCTTTGACGGGGTCGAACTGCATGGCGCGCATGGCTTCCTTTTGCAGAATTTCCTCTCGCCCCTGTACAACCAGCGCCGCGATGGCTGGGGTGGCAGCGCCGAGGCACGGATGCGCTTTCCCCGCGCCGTCGTGGCCGAGGTGCGCCGCGTCATCGCAGAGGCCGGGCGCCCCTTCCTTCTGGGCTATCGCATCTCTCCGTCCGAAAGCGAGGCGGGCGGGCTGCAGCTTGCCGATGCCGTGGCGCTGGGGGAAAGGCTGCAGGGCCAGATCGACTATCTGCATGTCTCGCTTCAAAGCATCCTGGCCCCCGAAGGCCGCGCCGCGCTGACCGCTTTCGCGCAAGCGGTGGGTGACCTGCCCCTGATCGCCGCGGGCGGGGTGCGCACCCCCGCCGAGGCAGAGGCCGCGCTGGCGCTTGGTCTTTCGATGGTGGCCCTGGGAAAGGCGCTGGTGATGAACCCCGATTGGGTCAAGCTGGCGCAAGAGGCGCCGCGGAGGATCGCCACCCGCCTCGACCCCGCCAAGGTGCCGGGCCTGCGCCTGCCGGCCCGGCTTTGGGCCGGAATCCAGGCGCTGCCCGGCTGGTTTCAGATCGGGGCCGAGAACGGGTGACGCCGCGGCCCCGCGCTGCGGCTACCGCGAGTCGAGCAGCACGACACCGGTCTTGCCGAGGCTTTCGACCCGGGCTGCGGCGGCGCCGGCCTCGTTCAGGTCATAGCTGGCCTCGACCGGGAAGAGGTCCGGCCTGCGCGCGGCGAGGTCGAGCGCGAGTTCCAGGTCTTGCTGGCGAATCTCGGCCGGCAGGCTGGCCCAGCGGCCCACGGTGACGCCGCTGATCTTCAGATCGCGGGTCGAGAAGTAAAGCGCCGGAACCGCGATGGGCTGGCCGGACAGATCGCCGTAGGACACCAGAGTGCCACCCGGCGCCAGAAGCCCCGCCATGGCCGAGGCGGTCTCGCCCGCCACCGGGTCCAGCACAACGCGGATCGGCTGGCCCGCAACCGCGGTCTGCACCTGGCCCCGCCAGTCCTGCGCCTCGGTCGAAACCACCGGCAGGTCGGGAAAGACCAGGTGCAGCGCATCGGCCCCAGCCGCGCGGCGAACGATGCCGATCACGTCATAGCCGCGCTCCAGCAGCAGGCTGATCACCAGCCGCGCCACTGCCGAGCCTGCCGCGGTCAGGGCCACGACATCCCGCCCCGGCTGCGCGCCCGAAGCCTCGACCGCGCGCAGCAGCAGGGCCGCGGTCAGAGGGTTGACGTGCAGCTGTGCGGCGGCCTCATCGCTGACGCCGGGCGGGATTTCGGTGACGAACTGCGCCGGGACCAGGGCTTTCTCGCTCCAGGCGCCCGCGCCGGGAAAGAAGGCGACGCGGCTGCCCTTCTGCAGGGCCACGCCGGGGCCAGCGGCCTCGACCACGCCGTAACCCTCGAACCCGACCCGCACGCCGCCGGCCGGAGGGGTCGCGGCACCGCCGGTCTGATAGCGCCCGGCGATGCCCAGAAGATCGCCGTGATGCACCGGGCGCAGCAGGACCCGGACCAGAACCTCGCCCTGTCCGGGCGCGGCGGGCTCCGGGGCCTCGATCGTCTTCAGCACCGTTTCGGGCTTGCCATATTTGGTATAGACAACTGCGCGCATGGCGCATCCTCCTTTGGGGGTTGGGGGAGCGGCGTTGCGCCGCTCCGGTTCAGACCTGGGCCTGGCCGCCGTCCACGAAGAGTTCGGCGCCGTTGACGAAGCTCGAATCGTCCGAGGCGAGGAACAGGACCGCCTTGCCGATCTCTTCGGCCTCACCGACCCGACCCAGCGGGATGCGCGAGGCGAGGTAGTCCAGAAGGCCCTGCTGGCTTTGCGGATCGTCACCCGCCAGTTCGACGAGGCCGGGGGTGCGGGTGGCGCCGGGGCTGACGACGTTGACGCGGATGCCGGTGTCCTTCAGGTCCAGCGCCCAGGAACGGGCGAGGTTGCGCACCGCGGCTTTCGACGCGCTGTAGATGCTGAAGGCCGCCGTGCCCTCGGTCCCCGCCGTCGACCCGGTCAGGATCACCGAGGAGCCTTTGCGCAGCACCGACAGCGCCTTTTGCACGGTGAAGACCACGCCCTTCACGTTGCGGTCGAAGGTCTCGTCGAAATGTTCTTCGGTGATCTGCCCCAGGGGCAGCATCGAGCCGCCGCCGGCATTCACGAAAAGCACGTCGAGACGGCCCTTCTCGGCCTGGATCTGGGCGAACAGGCGGTCGAGATCCTCCATCCTGGAAGAATCGGCCTGGATGCCGGTGGCCTGGGTGCCGATCTCGGCCACGGCGCGGTCCAGCGCGGCCTTGCCGCGGCCGGTGATGTAGACATGTGCGCCTTCGGAGGCGAGCACCTTGGCGGTGGCGAGGCCGATGCCGCTGGTGGCGCCGGTGACGAGGGCGGTCTTGCCGGAAAGTCTGCTGGTCATGATGGTCTCCATTCGGATGAGGTTTGTCTCGGTTCAGGCGGTGCGCAGGTCTGCCCTGGAAGGCCGCGCCGGACCTGCGACGCCGGTCCCCAAGCGCAAGGCTTTGCGATGAGCGGGGCTGGTCCCGGAAAACCGGGTTGGGGCGGGGCGGGTCATGGTGGTCTCCTGGAAGGGCGCGGGGGTGGAAGTTCGTGGCCCCCTTGCCGTCTGATGAGAGGAAGTTAGGCCCTGCCTGCCCGTCCCGGAAGTCACGCAGATTGGACTTACTATTCCGTGGGATGGATAATCCCGGCCCGGTGCCCGGGTCCACTGCGCAGGGCGGGCCCGGGGGGCCTACGCGCTATGCCCTTGCGGATAAAGGATGAAATCGCCCCGCCCCCGCCACGCTTGACGGCAGGGGTCCCGCCCCGTCATATCTGGGCGCTGGCATTGCGGAGGATATCATGGATCAGCTTCTTGCCCTGCGTGCCTTCACGCGCATCGCCGAGGCGGGCTCTTTCGCCAAGGCCGCCGACCAGATGAACCTGCCGCGCTCTTCGGTCAGCAAGATGATGCAGGACCTCGAGGCCCATGTCGGCGCCAAGCTGATGGAGCGTACGACCCGCGCCGTCACCATCACCGCCGAGGGTGCCGCCTATTACGAACGCGCGCTGAAGCTTCTGTCGGACCTGGATGAGATGGATGCCGCCATCGTCGGGCACCGCGGGGTCCTGCGCGGGCGGCTCAGGGTCGATGTCGGCTCGGTCTTTGCCAACCTTCTGCTGATCCCCGCCCTGCCGGCGTTCCAGGCCCGCTACCCCGGGATCGAACTGCTGCTGGGAGTCAGCGATCGCCATGTCGATCTGGTGGAGGATGGGGTGGATTGCGTGATCCGCGGCGGCGCGCTGGCCGATACGACGCTGATCGCGCGGCGGCTTTGCGCGCTGGATTATGTGCTGTGCGCCGCCCCCTCCTATCTGAAGGGGCGGACGCGCCCGGATCATCCGTCACAGATCGAGAGCAATCACCAGGTGATCAGCTATTTCTCCGCCTCCAGTGGCAAGCGGGTTCCGCTGCGCTTTGCCCGTGCGGGCGAGACGCTGGAGATCACCGTGACCCAGGGCGTGGCGGTCAACGAAAGCACCGCCCACCTGAGCAGCCTCTGCGCTGGCCTCGGGATCGGGCAAAGCTTCGGCTTCCTCTGCCGCCCGAAGTTCGAAAGCGGCGAGCTGGTGGAGCTTTTGCCCGACTGGAAGCCGAAGCCGCACGTCGTCCACCTGGTCTATCCCGCCAGCCGCTTTCCCAATCCTCGGCTGAAGGCCTTCTCGGACTGGGTGGCCCAGCTTTTCGCGCCGCATGACATGCGCAACTTTCAGGCCACCCCGCAGGAAGACTAGACGCCGTCAGGCCTTGGCAATCGCCCGGCGCCCGATGCTGGCGGCGAAAAGCGGCGTCTCGCGGCGGTTGTGATCGCCACCGGCCTCCTGGCGGGCGGCGGCGGCCTGTTCGAAGCTTTGGCCATGTGCGGCGAGGAAATCGAGGAAGACATCGGTCGGGTGCGAGGTCACCCGGTTGGTGTAGCGCGTCCGCCCGCCCTCGATCGCCTCGGCGCTCAGCTCCCAGATCACGTTGACCTGGGTGCGCCCGACGGCGGTGAACACATCCGAGACCGAGTTCATCCGGCAATAGGCAGGCGTGGCCTCCTCGGCGACATAATGCTGGATGACCAGACCGGTGCCGATCATTTCCACGTTGATGACCATGCGGCGCCCGTCATCGGTGGTGGTGACGCCAGAGCCGATGTGATCGGGCGGGCAGCAGCGCAGATATTCCGCCTCGGGCAGGGTGAAGAGCCAGTCGGCGATGTCGATCTTGTCCAGAGGCAGGTCGATTTCGGCGGTATAGGCGGATTGGGAGAGGATCATGTCGGTCAGGATTTTCATGGCGTTTCCTTTCGTATGTCACGGGGCGAAGGCCGAAGCGCCTTCCACGGACAAACCGCTTCCGTTTGCGGGCCGGGGGGCGCGCAGGCTGTGACGGTCGCGAATTTGATGAAGCCGCAGGGCATCCGTGTTTGCCCGCCCTGAATGCCACGCCGGGCGAGGGTGCAGTATTATACAATGGTTTTGGGGCCTTGGGCCGCGGCGTCAGAGCGTGCGGACCGCCGCCACCAGCTGAATTTCCACCGGCGCATTGCCGGGCAGGGTCGCGACCCCGACCGCCGCCCTTGCCCCGATGCCGGAGGGCCCAAGTTCCGCCACCAGAAAGGCCGAGGCGAGATCGGCCAGCGCGGAATGCCGGGTGAACCCCGCCTCGGCCGCGATGAAGACCGTCAGCGACAGGACCGCGCCCAGCACCTCCCCCGGCTGCAGCAGGCTGCGCGCGGCGGTCAGGGCATTGCCGCAGGCCAGCTCCACCGCGGGCTGATGGCGGGCCAGATCATCCTCGGCCCTGACCGGTCCGGTGAAGAGCAGAACCCCCGCCCGGCGCGGCGTCATGCCCGCGGTGAATATCATCGCGCCATGCCGGGTCGCGGGCACATAATGACCCTGCGGCACCGGCATGCCCTGCCCCGTGACCGCAGTCATGCGCGGTACCTTTCGACCAGCGCGGCCAGCCGCTCCACCGCCTGCACCGCGGCCCGGTGATCCTGCGAGAAGTTGAGGCGCAGGCTGGATGCGGCATGGGGGCTGAACTCGGTCCCCGGTGTGACGATCACCCCGGCCTGCAACCGCAGAAGGCGGACGAAATCGGCAGGGGAGACCGCCAGCTCCGGCAGGGCGGGGAAGAGGTAACTCCCCGCCTCGGGCGCGCGGGCGGTCACGCCCGGCACTGCGCGGAGGATCTGCAGCAGATCATCGCGGATCGCCTGATGCTGCGCGATCCGCTCGGTCAGCCAGCCCGCCGGCTCATCGAACCACTGGCGCAGCACCGCCTGACTGTAGCCCCCGGCGCGGAGGGAGACGATGGCCTGCAACTTCTCCATCCGTGCGATCACCTCTGTCGGACCGAAGGCCACGCCCAGCCGATAGCCGCTGAGCGATTCCGTCTTGGAGGGCCCCATGATGGTGATGACATTCGGCGCCGAGGCCCGCAGATGGGTATAAAGGCTGTCGCTGAACACTTGTCGCGCATAAAGCTGGTCGACGATGACCATGGCACCATAGCGGGCCGACAGGGCGGCGATTGCGGCAATCTCTTCGGCGGAATAGATCACGCCAGCCGGATTGTTCGGGTTGGAAAACAGGAACAGCTTTGCGCCTGCCTGAAACGCCGCCTCCAACTGGCCAAGGTCCAGCCCGGCGCGGCCCGCGCTTCCGGCATAGTCCATCTGAACCGGCAGGATCTCGCCCTCGAAGAACTCCACCAGTTTGCGGTTGGCGAAATAGTCGGGCTGCACGATGGCCACCTTGTCGCCGCGTGAAACCGTGCTGGCCACCGCCAGAAACAGCGCGCCTTGCGTGCCGGGGGTGATGATCAGACCATCCCGCGCATCGACCGGCGCGCCGGTGAAGGCGGCAAGGCGCGCAGCCACCATCTCGCGGATGCCCATGTCGCCGCGGTATTCGGTATAGGCCTGTCTGGCGCCCAGACGGACCCCGGCGCTGAAGATTTCAAAGGACCCGGGCGGCGGCGGGAAGGCGTCCACGTCGCCATGCGAGAAATCGACCGCCCGCCCCTCCAGCACCCCGCCGCGCATCAGGGTCTCGATCCCGACGGTCTGCTGGCGGCCCTCCTGTCCGGGGGCATTGTCGGTGGCCAGACGGCTGAATTTGCTTTGGATCGACATGGCGGCTCCTGCCTTCGGGAGCCTTTGGCAGGCCCG
Source organism: Rhodobacter sp. P1_C2 (assembly GCF_056406375.1). NCBI lineage: Bacteria > Pseudomonadati > Pseudomonadota > Alphaproteobacteria > Rhodobacterales > Rhodobacter > Rhodobacter sp. P1_C2. Next base: position 4,657 of record NZ_JBFUAG010000001.1, on the reverse strand, counting down.
GGACGGGCGGATTGTAGGGCAAGACATAAAGTGACAAAATATCAGGGATTGCATCTTCAGAAGACAGGAAAACTATCTCGTGAACACGCGTTTCCTGGAAAGCTATGTCGCCGTGGCCGAGGCCGGTTCGATTGCCGAGGCGGCGCGGCGGCTGAACCTCACGCCCGCCGCCGTGGCGCAGCAGCTGCAGGCGCTGGAGGCGGAATTGGGCCATCCGCTGGTCGCCCGGGTCGGGCGGCGGGTGCAGCCGACGGAGTCGGGTCTTGCGGTGCTGGCCCATGCCAAGGCCCTGATCGAGGGGGTGCGCGATCTGCGGGCGATTGCCGCCACGGACCTACCCGCCGGGCAATTGCGGATCGGGGCGACCGCCACCGCCCTGACCGGGCTGATCCCTGAGATCATCGCCACCCTGCGGGCGCGCAACCCGCAGATCGACTATTTCCTGCGGCCCGGCGCGTCGGTGGACCTTTATCATGCGGCTTTGGCGGGAGAGCTCGATGCCGCGCTGATCGTCAGGCCGCAGTTTCCGATGCCCAAGACCACCGGCTGGCTGACCCTGCGGCATGAACCCCTGGTCCTGCTGGCGCCGCTTGGCCTGGACGTGGAACAGGTGCATCAGGTGATCCGCAGCCAGCCCTTCATCCGCTATGACCGCAACCAATGGGGCGGGCAGATCGTCGACCGCTATCTGCGCCAGCACGGGCTGAAGGTTCAGGAATGGCTGGAGCTTGACGCGCTGGATTCCATCGCGGCGCTGGTCAGCCGGGGGCTTGGCGTGGCGCTGGTCCCCGACTGGGCCCCGCCCTGGCCCGAGGGGATCAGGCTGCAACGCATCGCCCTGCCCGACAGCGAGGCGCGACAGATGGGCGTCTTGTGGAACCGCTCCGGCCCGCGCAGCGCCGCGATCCGGGCCTTTGTCGCGACATGCGAGGGGTTGCGGCAGCATCCGGCGGGGTGATCTGCCAAGGCGGGCGAAGCCGCCATGACAAACCCCCTGACCAAAGCTACAACCTCGCATCGAAGCCCGGGAGGCCGATCCTCCCGGCTTCAGCGCCTTCAGACCCTGGAAAGCCTCTCTGCATGAAATGCCTCATCGTCCAACCGATCCATGACGCCGGCCTTCAGACCCTGCGCGCCGCCGGGATCACCCCGGTTTTCTGCCCTTCGCCCGACATGGCGGTCGTGGCCGCGCATATCGCGGGATGCGCGGCGGTGATCACTCGGGATGCCGGCCTGAAGGCCGAGGCCTTTGCCGCCGCCGACCGGCTGCGCGTCGTCGTCGTCCACGGCACCGGCCATGACGCGGTGGACAAGGTGGCGGCGGCTGCCAAAGGCGTGCTCGTCGCCAACACGCCCGGCGCCAATGCCCGGTCGGTGGCCGAACTGGCCCTGGGGCTGGCGATTGCGGTGGCGCGCGGGATCGCCCCCGCCGACCGTGCGGAACGGCAGGGCCAGAAGGGCTTTCGTGAATCCGCCCGCTTCACCGAACTGTCGGGCAAGACCGCGCTGATCGTCGGCTGGGGGGCGATCGGCCGCGATCTGGGCCAGATGCTGCATCTGGCGCTGGGGATGCGGGTGCTGGTCTTCTCGCCGCGCGCGCCGGAGACGCAGGGTTTCACCCGCGTTTCCACATTGGTAGAGGGGCTGGCCGAGGCGGACCTGATCTCGCTTCACACGCCGATGCGGCCGGAATCGCACCACCTGATCGGGGAAGCGGCCTTTGCCGCGATGAAACCCGGGGCGATCCTTCTGAACTTCGGCCGCGCCGGTCTGGTCGATGAGGCGGCGCTTCTGGCCGCCCTGTCGCAGGGCCGTCTCGGCGGGGCCGGACTGGATGTCTACGGGCAGGATGCCCCGCTTGGCCCGCTCGCAGCCTTTCCCAATGTCGTCTTCACCCCGCATCTGGGCGCCACGACCGAAGAGGCGCTGCGCCGTGTGGCCGAGGGGGCGGCGGGCCATGTCGTGACCGCCCTCTCCGGCCGCCTGCCGGAAACCGCGCTCAACCCCGAAGTCTGGAACCCCAGGGCCTGACCGCCCTGCCCGCTAGTTGGCGGATGCGATCATGACGGCCATCACCCGCGCTTTCCTCACGTCAAACGGCGCGGGGCGGCAGGCCGGGGCCGCCTCTGCCGGAAAGAAGGGCCGGTCAACCGGAAGCAGTTTGTTTGGCGCCGTCATGGTGTTAGTCTGCAATCCTGCGGCGGAGTTACGGGACATAGCTTCAGACGACGGCCTTGCCCTTCTGAGCCAATTGGTCAGTGATTTCTGTGCCGTGGGCTCAAAGGGTGCCAAAATGCGTAAATCAGCGGAACTGCCGAACCTCGTGCTGTCGGCCATCGGCGCGGGCACCTGGGACTGGGATCTCGACACCAATATCGTCAGCCACAACGAGGTGTTCAGCCGGATCGCCGGCATCCATGACGGGCTTCTCGACCATCCTTTTCCACTGGCCAGTTTCTTCATCCATCCCGACGACATCGGCGGCGTGCTGCAAAAGATCTCCGCCGCGGCCGAGACCGGGTCGACCTATACGGCCACCTACCGGCTTTGCCGGTCCGACGGGTCGATCATCTGGGTCGAGGGTCTGGGCCGGGTCATCGAGACCGACCCCACGGGTCGCCCCCGGCGCATGGTGGGCGCGCTGCGCGACATCACCGATGTCGTCACCACGCGGCAGAAGCTGGCCGAAACCGAAGCGCATTTCGCCGATCTGGTCGAAAGCGTGCCGGGCGCCATCGTCCGCTGCAGCAAACTGGGCGATGGCCAGACCATCTTCACCTATATCGGGCCGAAATGTCATGACATCTGGGGCCTGACCGCCGCAGAGATCCTGGAGGCGCCGGAGCGGATCTGGAACACGGCGGCAGAGGCCGATGTGGAAACCCTGAAACAGGCCTTCTCGCTGTCCGGCACCAGCGCCGATGCGCTCGACATCAAGGCGCATATCACCACCGTTTCCGGCCGGCGCAAACGCATCCATGTTCTGGCCGCTCCGCAGCACCGCTCGGCCCTGGCGACGACGCGGACGGTCCTGGTGCTGGACATCACCGACCAGACCAAGATCGAGGAAGAGCTGCGCAAGAGCCATGAAATCATCCTGCACACCCAGAAGCTGGAGGCGATCGGCAGTCTGACCGGCGGCATGGCGCATGATTTCAACAACCTGCTGGCGGTGATCCTCGGCAACCTTGAACTTCTGCAGGAAGACCCCGATCCCGCCCAGAAGGACGGCTATGTCGGCGAAGCCATCGCAGCCACCCTGCGCGGCCGCGATCTGACCCGCAGCCTCTTGAGCTTTGCCCGCAAGGCCCCGCTGGCGCCGGTGACGCTCAACCTCAACGATGTGGCGCGCAACATGGATTCGATGATCCGCCGCACCCTGCCAGAGAATATCGAGATCGAGACGGCGCTGACCGGCGGCCTCTGGAAGGTCTGCGCCGACCGCAGCTCCACCGAAAGCACGATCCTGAACCTCGTGATCAACGCCCGCGACGCGATGCCCCATGGCGGCAAGATCACGATCGAGACGGCGAACATCCGTCTGACTGAGGAATATATCGAGTTTCGCGACGAGGCGATCGACCCCGGCCGCTATGTCATGGTCGCCATCTCGGACACCGGCGAGGGGATTCCGCCGGAAAACCTGGAACGGGTGTTCGAGCCCTTCTTCACCACCAAACCGGTCGGCAAGGGCACGGGTCTCGGCCTGTCTTCGGTGATCGGCTTTGCCCGGCAGTCCGGCGGCACGGTGCGCATCTATAGCGAGGTCGGCGTCGGCACCTCGGTCAAGGTCTATTTCCGCGCCGTCTTCAACGTGGATGAGGCCCTGCCCGAGCTGAAGGAAGCCCCGGCCCTCGCCCCTCTGCGCGGCAAGATCCTGCTGGTGGAGGATGAAGCCGCCGTCCGCCGCGTGATGAAGGCCCGGCTGCAGATCGAGGGATATTCCGTCTTCGAGGCCGAAAACGCCGCCATGGCCATCCGTGCCTTCGAAGAGGAAGCGCCCTTCGATCTGATCCTGACCGATATCGTGATGCCAGGCGGGCTTCAGGGCACCGGCCTCGTCAAGGCCCTGCGCGCGGTCGACCCCGATCTGAAGGCGATCTTCATGTCCGGCTACCCCAACGAGGCGGCCATCCACGGCAACGGCCTGCGGGTCGAGGATGTGCAGCTGATGAAGCCGGTCGCCAAGGACGACCTCCTGCGCGCCCTCAAACGCGTCCTCGGCGAGGGCCGCGGTTCAAGGGCGGAATAACTTGCGCCATGGAGCGGAGATATCAGCGTCACGGCCCAGGTTCAGACAGCAAAAAGCCCCGCGGTGAGGCGGGGCGTGAGGTGTTGACCTGGAACGTGCAATGCAAAAAGCGCCCCATCGGGCGCTGTGCAAATCTTTGATGTTACTGCAAGTTTTTGGTTGCGGGGGCAGGATTTGAACCTGCGGCCTTCAGGTTATGAGCCTGACGAGCTACCGGGCTGCTCCACCCCGCGCTGGTTGGGCTTGGATCGTTATAGAGATATCGCTTCTTTCTAGGTTTGGCGGTGACCTACTCTCCCACGTCTTAAGACGGAGTACCATTGGCGCGACGGCACTTAACGGCCGAGTTCGGGATGGGATCGGGTGTTTTGCTCGTGCTATGACCACCAAACCGAGGAAGAAGCG